>CAZSIF010000005.1:0-99775 GCA_964607155.1 uncultured Oscillospiraceae bacterium | reverse complement strand
CCATATAAAAAAGTGCGCAACCAGAGTTGCGCACATAAAACGCAAACTCCTTGTTGCTACACAAATAAATAGAAATGAACAAACACTCCCATTTGGAATTTGCATTTTTACAAATTACTATAATGGGAGTATGACAAGAAAAAAGGGTATAATATTCCCCTTTGTTTGTCCATCTCAAAAACTATTTATTTGTGTAGCACAATTAGTCTAACACAATTCTATATTTTTATCAATCAATTTTGTATGACTAAAAGAAAACTCGACTTGTAAAAAATTGAGTTTAATAAATTTTTAAATTAAAATCTCCATAAGAACAGCTGCAAAATCACGTTGTTTTTTATTGCCCATATTTTACGGATTTGCTTGCCGTGGGCAGCTTGTTTGCGATAGAACCTCATACAATATGATGATATCCGACGATAAACACCAAGACTACGTCACGATCAGGCAACCTTCTGTTGCCACACGGCCAAGCAACAAAAAAAAACTTACGATAAAACGGTTTTGATAATCTAATAAACCAAGAAATCGAGCCATGCTCACAAACGGGTTTTCAACGCGCAAAACGACATGGTGCACATTAACAATAATTAAAATGCACACTTTGGCGCATTAAACAAGCGAAAGAATGCATTTTTTCGATGCGTTTTTTTGATTGACATCAAACTGTATCATTGAACATCAAGGCTTTTTTTCGTCACGTCAAAGCTCGGAGCGTTTTATTTTATCTGTCCAAGCTGCAGCCGCAAGTCCTGCAACAGCACCGTCCGCAACAGCCGTTGTGCATTGCCGAACCGTCTTAGTGCGGCAATCGCCCGCAACAAAAATGCCGTCCGTGCTCGTGCGGCAAGTTTCGTCGGCAATGATATATCCGCGCTCGTCCAAGCGAACAAGCTCGGCAAAGGAATCGTTGTGCGGTTCCTGCCCGATAGCAACAAACACAGCATCCGTATCCAGATAAGTGACTGCACCGTACTCATCGGCATACACCACCGCTTGAACCTTGTCATCGCCCACGATGTCCCTAACAGATACTCCGCGCACCCAATCAATTTTTGTAGAGGCGACAATTCTTTCTGCCAGCTCGTCATCGCAAAACAGCCTATCCGTGAGCGTCAAAAGCGTCACCTCCAAGCAAATATCCGCCAAGTAAAGTGCATATTGCGCCGCAGTATTGCCATCTCCTACAACCGTTACGGGCTTATCCTTGTGAAAACCGCCATCGCAAACGGCACAATAGCACACGCCGTTGCCTGCAAGGCGAGCTTCTGCCGCTAACCCAAGCGTTTTGTGCGATACCCCCGTAGCAAGTACCACCGCCCTTGCCGTATAGCTATCAAACTCCGTGTTCACATCAAACACGCCGTCCCTTGCGTGCACCTCGGCAGTGCCCATATTGAACTCCACTCCGTGGGCAGTTACTTGCTCAAACATTCTATTGGCGAGCTCCGCTCCGTCGATATCCGCAACAGACGGAAAGTTTTCCACACGGGGCGACGTTGCTATTTGTCCGCCAAAAGCATTTGCCTCCAAAAGCATTACACTTTTGCCTGCCCTTGCGGCATAAAGCGCAGCAGTCATTCCTGCAGGTCCGCCGCCAATCACGATTACATCATACATATATTTACTCCATTTCCAAAAATTACGCAAAACCCACGTTTTGCGTAACTCTTTTTATTGTTTAAGTATTATTATTGGTACATATCTGTTCCGTGCAACTTATTTTCGCGTTTCGACGTACTTGCGAATATTAACTGCATTCTCATAGATTGTGCACTTGCCGCTTGTAGTAACCGCAAGGGTGGGCGTCATACGCACGCCAAGCTTTTTGGCAAGCTCGGGCTGTTCGGTTGCATCAACCTTGCTGTACTCAAAACCCAGCTTATCCAACATTATTTCCGCCATTTTGCAGTTGGGACATTTAGGCTGAACAAACAACAGCGTTTGCTCTATTGCACCATCATCGCAAGCACAAGCATTTGCATTCGATTCTGCAACGGCACCCACGCCGCCATGTTTAAGCGAGCTGCACTCAGGATCATACACACGCCTATCCTTCCACTCCTGTGCCTTGCCGTCATTCCAGTTTTGAACAGGACGGTAATAACCGGTGATGCGAGAGTAAACCTCTGTGCGCTTACCGCATTTGGGACACTCGTAAACCTCACCGCCAATGTAGCCGTGCTGCGGGCACACCGAGTAAGTTGGCGACAACGTATAATAAGGCAAACGATAGTTTTCCGCAATTGTTCTAACTAGCTTCATCGCGGATTGCCACGACGGCAACCTTTCGCCCAAAAACGCATGGAACACCGTACCGGATGTATACAACGTTTGCAGTTCGTCCTGAATATCCAATGCGTCAAAAATATCCGACGTAAAGCTAACGGGCAGATGCGAGCTGTTAGTATAGTAGGGCGTTTCGCCTTTTTTACTTGCAAAAATCATATCCGGATACAGCTTTTTATCGAACTTTGCAAGGCGGTATGTTGTACTTTCCGCAGGGGTTGCCTCAAGGTTATACAAATCGCCATACTTTTCCTGATAGTCCGAAAGTCTTTCCCGCATGTGATTGAGCACGTCCTTGGTAAAGCTCTGTGCCCGTTCGTCCGTAAGGTCGCAGCGCAACCATTTGGCGTTAAGACAAGCCTCGTTCATGCCAACAAGTCCGATGGTCGAAAAGTGGTTATCGAATGTGCCAAGATATCTCTTTGTGTACGGATACAAGCCCGCTTCCATAAGCTTTGTTATGGTATTGCGCTTAATCTTAAGGGAGCGCGCGGCTATATCCATCATCTTATCCAAACGCGCGTAAAAATCCGCTTCGTTTTCCGCAAGATATGCAATGCGCGGAATATTAATCGTAACCACGCCCACCGAGCCGGTACTTTCTCCACTACCGAAAAATCCGCCCGATTTTTTGCGTAACTCACGCAAGTCAAGACGCAAACGACAGCACATGCTACGCACATCACTCGGTTCCATATCGCTGTTGATATAGTTGGAAAAATACGGTGTGCCGTACTTTGCCGTCATTTCAAACAGCAACTTGTTGTTTTCCGTTTCCGACCAGTCGAAATCCTTGGTGATCGAATACGTCGGAATAGGATATTGGAACCCTCTGCCGTTGTAATCGCCCTCTATCATGGTTTCGATAAAGGCGCGGTTGACCATGTCCATTTCCTTTTTACAATCTTTGTAGCAGAAGTCCGCTTCCTTGCCACCAATGATGCAGTGCGTATCGGCAAGATCCGCAGGCACCGTCCAATCCAGCGTAATGTTGGAAAACGGAGCTTGCGTTCCCCAACGGCTGGGTGTGTTTACACCGTAAATAAAGGATTCAATGCATTTTTTTACTTGCTCGTAGCTAAGATTATCCGCCTTAACAAAGGGGGCAAGATAGGTATCAAAAGAGCTAAACGCCTGCGCGCCTGCCCATTCGTTTTGCATAATTCCCAAAAAGTTGACCATTTGGTTGCACAACGTTGCAAGATGCTTTGCCGGCGCCGATGTGATTTTGCCGGACACTCCGCCCAAGCCTTCCTGTATCAGCTGTTTTAGCGACCACCCTGCGCAATAGCCCGTTAGCATACTAAGGTCGTGCAGGTGCATTGCGCCTGTACGGTGCGCCTCGGCAATTTCTTCATCGTACACTTGGCTCAACCAATAGTTTGCCGTTATTGCGCCGCTGTTAGACAAAATAAGTCCGCCGACGGAATAGGTTACGGTTGAGTTTTCCTTAACGCGCCAATCGGCAACCTTAAGATAATTATCCACAACCGATTTGTAATCCAAAAGCGTTTCCGACACCTTGCGTGCGTTTTCGTGCGTTTTGCGGTACAAAATATATGCCTTGGCAACATCGGTATATCCTGCCTGAATAAGCACCGTTTCAACACTATCTTGAATATCCTCTACGCTTACTATTTCGTCCTTAACTTTGCTTGCAAAATCTGCCGTAACTTTTAGGGACAACATATCGATAACGTCCTTTGTGTACGGAATATGTTTTGCGTCGAACGCCGCATTTATTGCTGCGGAAATCTTTGCAAGATTAAAATCAACCACTTCTCCGTTTCTCTTTTTAACTCGATACATCGTTACGCCTCCAAGCCACGCATTTATTGCCGCCACAACAGCGAGCCTCTTTATTTTATCCCAACAGATTGTGCTTGTCAACGGTTCAAAACACAATATCTTGTGTTATTTTTTCGCTTTTACCACAACATATAGTATGCGTATCATAACGCTTTGACAGACATATTTACTCAAAGCCGACCAAGCTTTTGTCATTTTTTGCAAGCTTATCGGCAAATGCTTAACAAATCGATTACCTAATTACGCAAAATCTATTCTTAAAAGCTACACAAAAAAAACCGCCGAAGCTTGCAGTAAAACAAGCGACGACGACTATGGCTCAAAGTTCGTTTATCAAGTTATTTTTCGTCAATATACTTAGCCGCGCGCCCTTCCTTGACGGTAAGATAACTGCGCCCTATGGAAAAGGAGCCGCACGGAACACTTTTATCCACGGTGGTGCCGCAAGCGACAAAACAACCGTCGCCAAGCGTAACGGGAGCAACGAGGTTAGCGTTACAGCCGATAAAGCACCTCTTGCCCACAACGGAGCGATGCTTTGTTTTTCCGTCGTAGTTAACAAAAATAACGCCGCAACCGACGTTGGTTTCGTCACCTACGCAAGCGTCGCCGATATATGCAAGGTGGCTTGCTTTAACGCCGTTGCCAAGCGTGCTGTTTTTAATTTCAACATAATTACCAACACGACAGTTATCGCCCACAACGGCATTATCCCTAAGGTGTGCGTTTGGACCAATCGAACAAGATTCTCCCACGCGGCTATCGCAAATCCGCGACGCTTTTACCACCGTATTTTTGCCAATGACGGCATTTTCCAGATAGGAAAAGCTTTGCACGACGCAGCCATCACCAAGCACGGAATTACCCTTGATTACGCAATAGGGCTGCACCGTAACATCTTTGCCGATAACCACCGTTTTATCTATTACACTCAAACTAAAGCTCCACACCATCACATTATATTCGTTTTATGCCAGCCGTGCCACTAACACCGTCATGTCGTCGGCAGGCTTGCCGTTGCATTGTTTTATCGCACGAGATAAAATATCCTCCGCTATGCTCTGCGGATTGGATAGTTGACACTTTTTGAACGCTTCCGCAATAACGCCGATATCCTGCACGCAATCCAAAACGCCATCGGTAAACAGCACCACGCCATCTCCCTTGGAAAGTGCCTTTTTTGTGACGGACGGCTTCATTTCTTCCAGCACGCCCAGCGGCAAACTTCCGCCCGAAACGAGCTCCACCTCGTCGCCACATTTAACCAAGCTATTTGGTGCGCCCAGCTTGATAAAATCCGCCAAGCCGTTGTACAAATCCAACACAACCATATCCACGGCACAAAACACTTCGTTGCCGCAACCGGTTAACAGCCTATTTACGCAGGAAAGTATCACGTCGTTATCAAAGCCCGCCCGATAAAAGCTTTCCACAAGGCTTATCGAGGTTGCGCTTAGTTGCTCCGCCTTGCTGCCGCTGCCCATTCCGTCACACAATGCGAGGATACATTTGCCGTTATCCGTTTTTAACACGGTGTGAGTATCGCCGGAAAGTTCGCTTCCCTGCTTGCGAGCGGCGGATATGCCAAACTGAACTTGAAGCTGCGGCTTGGCGCGGAGTGAGACATTTACCCAATGGGGGCTTTCCGTTTCCTCGATGCGCTCCACCTCCATTTTTTGCCCAATAATCTGCGTGGTAACCTTTTCAATAACCTCCGTTGCAACATCGCTTTGCCGCACAGTGATAAATACCAAAAGCGTTTCCGCCTGCCGCATTACCGTTGCGCCCACACACATCACGTTATGGAAAACCAACGCGTCTACAAGCTCGCTTTCACGCTTATCGTCAGTAACAGCCTTATCCTTACAATCGCTTGCCAGCTGTAACAGCAACCCCGAAACGCCACCCATCTGTTCACCGAGCAAAAGCTTGCTACTATCTGCCTGCTCCACTCGATTAACGTACTCTGCATACGCCCTTGCTTGCATGTTAATTTCCGCAATCACGGCAGAAACACGTTCGCATGTCGCAGTAAACGTCTGTGGAACGTCCAAAATGGTACATTTACTGCGCTTTACTGCGCACTTGGCTAATGAAAGCACACTTTGCTCGGTTGTTTCGCATTGCTTGCGCCAACACTCCGTACGCAGATGGCACACCCTGCAAACGTTATCGGAAACGCTGCGCACAATGGCTTTTTCCGCATCCTCGACGGAAACCCTACCGGATGAAACGGAGTAAAAAGCGTTTTTCATTGACAGAAAAATATCCGAAAGACGATACAGCCTACGCGACAGCGCAACACCCAGCTTGCGAGCCACGCTTTGCGACAGATATTTATCCGCATCGCCGCAAAAGCAATCGCGCAAATATGAGTACACTGACGACGGAATTACGACATAAACAATCACGGATACTGCCGTGGGCACAAACACTATGGTGGAAAATTGCCCGTGAATATTAAAGTAATACGACAGAATTATATCCACCGATACAACGGCAAGCGCACCAACAAAGCGATTGATTTTGCTAAGCGAGGTGGCAGCCACCGCAGCAAAGGCGCAAAAGGCGCAACACTCCAACTCGCCCGTGGCAAGCATACTGCCTATGCCTATAAGAGAAGCACAAATAAAGGCGTGCTTGTCACTGAGTGTGCTTACGCAAAATAGAATGGCAAACGGAGCGACAAAATACGTCGGATCAAGCCCCCACAGACGATTTTTTGATAGGCAAAATGCCATTGCCGCAACAAAAGCCGCAATACAAATACGTTCGTCGGTTGCCGGACGGTAGTTGACGCCACGCACAAATACGGCGCGAAAAACATAAATGCAAACGTAAGCAAACAATATTCCGCAAGCAACGTACAGCAACTTTATCACCAAGCCGCCGTAGTCGGAAAAATCCGTTACGACATAATAAACATTGGCGGCAACCATATAGAAAAACAATTGAATTTTGCCGATTTTTTTACCGAGAAGCCTATGCAACGTCCAAAACAGCATTACTCCGCCAAGACGAACGGATGCTTGCGCAAGTCCGCCCCAACCGCACACGATTGATGACACGCCATATACAACACACGCCAAAATAGGATTTGTAGCATATAGCGCACCGACAAACAAACCAAAGCTAAGCAAGCCGTCAAACACAGTGACGGAAACGAGCGTTGCGGCAAGATAGGTTACAAAAAACAGCGCGGCTCGCGCCGAGGGCTTTCGCTTCATAAAAAACTCCTAACATCGTTTTTTCCATACTACCCCACCCTACGTTGCCGAATGTGCAAAGCTTTGTAAATGTTTGTTGTTTTTTGCTGTTTTTTCTCTGCGCAATCCGCTTATCTATCCCACACATACGCCAAACGTGCCCAAACGCGTTTTGCTCCAACGTTCGTCCAACGTAAAAGCGGCAAGCGAAAAAATAAAGTCAATGCGCACGACAACCTTTCCAAAGCGTTATTACTTCTGACGCGCGCCACATATATCGACTGCATTGCAAGCCCCACCACACCCGAGGCAACAAGCACATCTGCACTAACGCGTGACGTTAACAGACAGTGCCACCGCGCAAAGCGAACGCTACAAAACCCTACACAGCAAACAGGCGCACACACCGCCTATTAGATTACAAAAAAGTGCGATGGGCACGGCAAAGCCCGTTTTGGTCACCTTGGTTTGGGAAAAGTACACCGAGGCAACATAAAAAACAGTTTCACTACTGCCCATGATAACACTTGCCGCCCTGCCAATATAACTATCCACGCCGTACTGGGCGTAAACTTCCGATAAAATTGCCAAACTTCCGCTGCCGGAAAACGGGCGCAAAAGCATAAGCTCCACCAGCTCGGACGGAATGCCCATCAACTCGAATGGCGGCGCAAGCAGCGCAATTATGCGCACACCTAATCCGCTTTGTCGCAATGCGTTTACCATCACAAAGGTTGCCACAAGGCACGGCAACAACGACACGGCAAGCGGCAGAGCTTTTTTAACTCCGCAGATAAAGCAATCGTAGACGTCAATTCTTTTTATCAGTCCCGTCATTAGCACGGCGACAATCAACACGGGCACGACGTACTTCATTCACAACAACTCCTTTGCACATTATTTTTATTATGACATAAAGTTGTCTTAAACCGTGTTGATGTTACTCTTAACCCTTTTTATTGGCACATTACGCTTACACTGCCTTTGGGGCGCGCCATACGCGACGAACACCGCCGCAACCCCAACAACAAAGGTTATTGCCGTGCATATAAGCGTGGGAAGCAAAATATCCGAAGGACTTGCCGAGCCGAACGAGGCGCGCAAACCTATCACAGTGGTAGGCACAAGCTGCACACCGCTTGCGTTAACGACAAACAACATCGCCCCCGTGCGAGAAAGCGTTGTGCCGTTTTCGGTTATTTTTAGTGCCGAAATAGCCGATGGCGTTGCGGCGTTACCCACGCCGAGCAGATTAGAGGCAAAGTTGAGTGATATGTATCCGCTTGCCTGCTCGTCCAATGTTCCGTACAAAAACCTGTTTACTCCGCCAAAAAATCTTGCCAAAGCCTGTACCAAACGGCACCGCTCAGCCACTTCCATTACGCCCAACCACAGGCAATACACCGCAACAAGTTCAAATGCGCACTTGATGCCCTTCCCTGCGCCATCGATAAACAATGTCGCCACGGCATCAGGATTTTTTACCGCAAGTGCCGCCACCGAGGCAACAACAGCCAACGTCCAAACAATATTCATATCGTATTTTATTTATTTGCCGACCTTGGTATGAAAAAAGCCGCACAAAAGTTTTACAAAGCGACGTTTATTTGCTATAATTTGATATACAAAAATATTGCTGCGGTTCCATCAGCCGCAGGCAAAAAGCCGAGAGGTATTTATTATGAGTAAAAAAACATTCTACATCACCACGCCAATCTACTACAGCAGCGGCAATTTCCACATCGGACACTGCTACACAACCGTTATTTGCGACGCTATTGCACGCTTTAAGCGCATGGACGGCTACGACGTGTTTTATCTTACCGGCACGGACGAGCATGGACAAAAGGTGCAACAACGTGCGGCAGATGCAGGCGTAACGCCAAAGCAATTTGTTGACAAACTTTACAACCAAATTATTGACCTGTGGAAAGTCTTGGACATTTCGTACGATAAATTTATCCGCACCACAGACGACTATCATGAGCAAACCGTACAAAAGGTTTACCAAAAACTACTGGACAGCGGAGATATTTACAAATCGTCATACGAGGGTTGGTACTGCACCCCCTGCGAAAGCTTTTGGACAGAAAGTCAGCTTGTTGACGGAAAATGCCCCGATTGCGGCAGAGAAGTTAAGCTAGAAAAGGAAGAAAGCTACTTTTTCCGTCTGAGCAAATATCAAGACCGTCTGATTGAGTTTTACAATCAAAATCCGGACTTTATCAGCCCAAAATCTCGCATGAACGAGATGATAAACAACGTTATCAAGCCCGGACTGAAAGATTTGTGCATATCAAGAACCACTTTCGATTGGGGCGTCAAGTTGCCGTTCGATCCCAAACACGTTGCGTACGTTTGGGTGGACGCACTCACAAACTACATCACCGCACTCGGCTATTTGCAAGATGACCACGCCAACTTTGACAAGTTTTGGCCGGCAGACTTGCACATGGTAGGCAAGGAAATTGTACGTTTCCACACCATCATTTGGCCGGCATTGCTTATGGCGTTGGATTTGCCGCTGCCCAAAAAGGTTTACGGACACGGCTGGCTTTTGATGGGTGACAACAAAATGGGCAAATCGCTTGGCAACGGCGTAGATCCGTTTTTCCTTGTAAATCGCTACGGCGTAGATCCGATAAGATACTTTTTGCTGCGTGAAATCCCCTTTGGTAGCGACGGAAACTATTCTACCGAAGCATTGCTCACACGCACCAACAGCGACCTTGTTAACGACCTTGGCAACCTTGTTTCACGCACGACGGCAATGGTAACGCAGTACTTTGAGGGCAAAATTCCCGCGCCCAACGAGTACAACGAACTGGACAAGGAGCTTATCGCACTGTGCGAGGGGACGCTTACACGAGTTCGCGCGGATATGGATAACCTTTCCGCACCGGACGCCTTGGCGGACATATTCCGCATCGTGCAGCGTGCAAACAAATACATTGACGAAACAATGCCTTGGGCGCTAAACAAGCAGGGAGATAAGCAACGCCTTGCAACGGTTATGTACGTTTTGTGCGAGTGCATACGTTTTTCCGCAACTATGCTTAAACCGTTTATCAATCACACGGCGGACGCAATTTTTGCCAAGCTGGGCGTGGAAACACCGACGTGCTTCGATAGCCTTGCCAACTTTGGCGGAATTACAGCAGGCACAACTGTTACCAAAGGCGAAAACCTGTTTAACCGTATCGATATTCCCAAGGAGCTTGCCGAGCTGGATAAGCTAACGCAGCAAGCCGCAAAGGAAAAACAATCCCAAAAGACAACCGACGTTGAACCCGACGAAACAATTTCCATTGACGATTTTGCAAAAGTTAAGCTTTGCACTGCCAAAGTGCTCAGCTGCGAAAAAGTTGCAAAAAGCGACAAGTTGCTTGTGTTCAAGCTGCAAGTAGGCGACGAAGTGCGCCAAGTAGTATCCGGCATTGCGCAACACTACTCGCCCGAATATATGATAGGCAAAACCGTTGTGCTGGTCAAAAACCTTAAACCCGTCAAAATACGCGGGGTTGAAAGCAACGGAATGATTTTGTGCGCCGCCGATGACAAGAGCGTTGTGTTCGTAACGCCGGAAAAGGAAATCGGCGACGGCAAGGAAGTGCGCTGATGTTTATCGACAGCCACCTGCACCTTGATGACAACGCGTTAAAAAACGACACCGAACAAATTTTATCCGACATGCGCACCGTAGGCGTTGGGCTTGCAATAAACAACAGCTGCAACCTACAAAGCATGCGCGACAGTGTTGCGCTGGCTAACAAATACGATTGCGTTTTTGCGACCGTTGGAATGCATCCGCACGACAGCAAAGATTTTGACGAAAATTTTATTTGCGAAATGCAACAATTTGCCACCAACCCCAAAGTGGTTGCCGTCGGCGAGATAGGGCTGGACTACTACTACGACCTATCGGACAGAACGACGCAACGGGACGTGTTTGCCAAGCAGATAGAAATTGCCGACAAATTGGGGGTGCCAATAACGCTGCACATCCGCGACGCTTACGGAGATGCCGCAGACATATTGCAAGCGCAAAAAAAATATCTCAACCACGGAGTGTTGTGGCATTGCTATTCCGGCAGTGCAGAGTTTGCCGAACAAATGGTCAAAAAGGGACACTATTTTGCCTTTGGCGGAGCAATTACCTTTAAGAACGCAAAAAAGCACGAGGTGCTTGCAAAAATACCGCTTGACCGCATTCTATCGGAAACGGACAGCCCGTACATGGCACCGGTGCCGTTACGAGGAACAATCAATAAGCCAACCAATATTCCGCTTATTGTAGCCAAACTTGCGGAAATATACAACACATCCGTTGACGTTGTGGAAAACAAAATTTACACAAACACATTTACTTTGTTTACCAAACTAAAAATGCAAGATTAATATGAATTTTTGCGATAATAACACACTTCGCCGCATTAAATGCGCACAACTGGCGGTTTTACCAACAAAAAGGGCACAAAATGAATAATTACGTTTACTCAATAGGCAACAAGCTTTACATCAACCTAACAAATCGTTGCAGCAACAATTGTGATTTTTGCATACGCAACGGAAGGCAGGGCATGAACGACACCACCTTGTGGATCGACGACGAACCCACCCCAGAAGACGTTATCGAGCAGCTGCCGCCAAGCATAGACGACTACGAGGAAGTTGTTTTTTGCGGCTTTGGCGAGCCTACCTACAACCTTGAAACGCTCGACGAAGTTGCCAGCTATCTGCACTGCATCGACGCAAAAACACGCATTAACACCAACGGACAAGCCAACCTTATCCACGGCAGGGACGTATCCGACGTTATTGCCACAAGCTGCGACATGATAAACGTTTCGCTAAACGAGTGCACTGCAGAAAAATATCAAAAACACTGCAAAAGCATTTTTGGTACAAAGGCATTCGACGCGCTTTTGGAATTTGCTACGCTGTGCAAGCAAAAGGGAGGCAAAGTTATGTTTTCCGTTGTGGATAGCATCGGCGAAAAAGACATTGCAGAGTGCCAAAAGCTTGCCGATAAATTGCACATACCCCTTAGAGTGCGAGTTAAAGAATAGCATTATGCAAAAAACAAATTACGACGCAGAGTTTTTGAAAATCAAATCGTCGCTAACAAACACGCCATCGCTACTGCTACATGTTTGTTGTGCCCCGTGCGCAACATATTGTCTAACGCAGCTAACGGACTGCTTTGACGTTACGCTATATTACTCCAACGACAACATTATGCCGCAGGCGGAATGGCAAAAAAGGCTTGACGAATTACACCGTTTGGTGGAAATTGTCAACAGAAACAAAGCAAATACGCGCCCAGTAAAGCTTGTAACACGCCCCTACGACGTGCAACGGTTTTTGCAAGCGGCAAAGAGATTTGAAAGCCAATCGGAAGGCGGATTGCGTTGCGCCAAGTGTTTTGAACTGCGACTTGGCGACGCGGCAGATTTTGCCGCACAAAATGGCTTCGATTATTTTGCAACTACGCTGACTGTTTCGCCTTACAAAAACAGCCAACTATTAAATGAAATTGGCAATCAGTTGCAAACACAAAACTTAAAATGGTTGCCGACCGACTTCAAAAAGCGCGACGGCTACCGTCAAAGCATACGACTTTGCGAGCAGTACGGCATTTACCGTCAGCACTACTGCGGTTGCAGTTTTAGTCTTGCCGAACAGCTATCTGCAAAACAATAAGCACATCAACACGCAAGGCACAGACCTATGCAACTCGCTGTGTGTTTATTTCAAAACCATCGCTTGACAATCACAATTTAACACAACACAAACCAAAAGTGCCCTGCTTAACGCAAGGCACTTTTTTAGTACTTATTTAATTACGTCCCCAAAACGCACGTTAAAGCGCACATATTTGCACATTAAACGACT
Source organism: uncultured Oscillospiraceae bacterium (assembly GCA_964607155.1). Taxonomy (GTDB): domain Bacteria; phylum Bacillota; class Clostridia; order Christensenellales; family CAG-314; genus Fimimonas. The sequence continues at coordinate 86,576 of CAZSIF010000005.1, read as the reverse complement.
TTTATGCAACGCCAACTCGAGTATCAACAACCCATGACTACGAGCCAACGCTCTCATAATGGGATAGTCCCACACGCCAAAACAGATACGCCAACGTCATGAGCACAGACGATGTTGCGGCGACAACCAAACACGCCAACCACATACTTCCGCCATCGTACAAGGTTTGCGCAGGATAGTAGATTGCCAGCCCAAACGGAACGATAAAATACAAAATTACCATGATAGTTTTGCCAATATATTTTAGCGGATACATTGTGTACTCTGAAAACGAATACACAAAATTCATAAGCGAGATGGAACGTTTCATCCAAAATGCAAGCGTGGCAGTAAACAGCTTTATTGCCGTAAACGTATCGGTCGCAAGCAAACAGCACAGCACCAACGGAATAATAATCGAAGCGGTAAAAGTTATTTGCACAAGCGGAGCATAAAGGGCAATAAACACTGTTCCAAGGATAAGTTCGCCAAAACCGTCAAGCATAAACCGCTCACCGCAGGCTTGGAACAGCACTCCAACCGGCTTTGTCATGTAAATATCAAGGTTGCCCTTAACAATATCCGTCATTCCGATTATCCACAGCCTATCGGTAAAAATGTGGTCTATTCCTTTGGGAATAAGTCCCAAGCCGTACACAAACACGATGCGTTCAAACGTCCAATCGCCCATCGACGGAACGCCGTAAAGCATAAGCATCAGCGACAAAAAGTTGATTCCGTTTGTAAACAAAAAGGAAAAAATGCTAACGATTGCATCCATCTTGTACGACAACTTTGCCTTTATCGCCATTTTTAGGTAGGTTTTGTACAGTTTTATGTATCTAAGCATATTAACCCCCAAACGAAACGACGCGCTTTACCGAACGCCTAAACAGCACGTTGCCCAGCAGCCAAAACGCCGCAAGCCACAACATCTGCAACAGCAAGCCGAAGGCAATATCGCCTATCTCGCCACCCGTAAGCACCGATACGGGAAGGCTTGTGTAGTACGGAAAGGGTGTGTACTTCAAAACATTTTGCGCCCAAGACGGAAAAACCGATAGTGGTATTACTGCGCCGGACAAAAACGACCACAAACACTCGGCAATTTGCGATAAACCGAAAATCGATTGCGACACAAACGCCACCTGTCCGAAAATAAAGCAAAACGCTTCCATAATAAGCATGCTCAAAAACGCCGATAGCAAATACACGGGCAAACGCCAAAGCAAATCCAAGCCGAAGGGATAGCCGAAAAATATGCCCAGCACTCCAAACGCCAAAGCAAGCATTCCTGCGCCGATAACAAGCAAGCTGCCGATAAAGTTGCCCACGTTTTGCGCAATAAGCTGCAACCTAAAGCTTATCGGCTTTATCAATTTGCTGCCCACCTCGCCGTTGATTATCGTATAGGTTAGCTCGTCGAAGGTGCTTTGATAGCACAGCTGCCCCGTTACGCAGGCAACAAACACATACGCCACCATCTGCGGATAGGTGTAGCCGCCAACAACTTCCACACCGCCATAGTTAAAAATCGCACGCCACAACAAACAACGCATAATCACGCCCAGTATGCTTGCTGTCGCCCAAGAGAGCACTCCCCACTTGTAAGCGAACGTGCCCTTTAATGCAGCCACCGCAAACGGGCGATATTTAGTCAACCTTTTTAGCTTCATATATCTTTGCAACCACCTGTTCAATAGAAGTTTCGCGCAGTTTGATGTCGTCTATCGCATAGGTCGATAGGCACAAGCCAAGCACCTTGTCCATATGCACTTTTTCCGCATCTACAGTAAGCACATATTGCCCGTCTTTTTGCGTTAACGACACAAACGCGTCGCCAAGTTCATCGGCAAAAAGTTGCGGTTCAACCTCGTCCGACGTAGAAAATATCACATTGCGAATATCGCCGTAATTGCGACGAACATGTTCCAAGTCGCCGTCGTAAATAATCGAGCCTTCATCGATAATGATAACTCGGTCGCACAAACTTTCGATATCCGCCATATCGTGCGTGGTAAGTATTAGCGTCGTGTTGTACTTTGCGCGCGTTTCCTGTATTGCTTTTATCAGTTTCTTTTTGACAACCACGTCCAGCCCGATTGTAGGTTCGTCCAAAAACAAGACTTTGGGATTATGTATCAGCGACGCAGCAAGGTCTGCACGCATACGTTGCCCTAATGACAGCGTGCGCACAGGATCGGACAAAAACGAGTCCAAATCAAACACACTGCGCAAGTACGCAAAACGCTCGTCAAATTCCTCTTGCGGAATTTCATAAATTTCCTTTAATAGGTTGAACGTATCGGAAAGTGGCAAATCCCACCACAGTTGCGTACGCTGCCCAAAAACCACACCTATGTTGCGCAAAACCTCATTGCGTTGCTTGGCTATGTGCGGACTTTTTCCGTCGATTGTAACCGTGCCGCTTGTGGGCGTGAGTATGCCGCACATCATTTTGATTGTTGTGGACTTGCCCGCACCGTTTGCGCCGATGTACCCGACCGCCTCACCGTCGTTTATGGTAAAACTTATGTTGTTAACGGCGACCGTTTCCGTATACTTGCGTGAAAACAACGACTTAATCATCTGCCACAGCCCATCGCCACGCACGGGCTTTTTGAATATTTTACTTACATTTTTTACTTCAATCATGCTATCTCCATCTAAAAACTTGCCTTTGGGGTTATCGCCGCACGACAAAAACGCTCGTCGCGGGAATGTAGCAACTACGTTGCTTTGCGTTCTGCTATCGCAGTACGCTCGTTTCGTTGTAATAACTCGCTCAAAAGCCCTTGCAAGCAAGCTTTTTCGCTTGTATTATAATCTTTGGCACGAAACAAAATTGCATTTTGTAGCAACTCCGTTGCTTTGCGTCCTGCTATCGCAGTACGCTCGTTTCGTTGTAATAACTCGCTCAAAAGCCCTTGCAAGCAAGCTTTTTCGCTTGTATTATAGAAAAATCATTTCCCCGTGTCAATACAAAAATATATATTTTTTCCATAAAAATAATAAAAAAATCACACCTAATAGGTGTAAATGCAGGGCAAAAAATGCCATCGCAAAAAAAGCGTAAAAAAAGTCGGCAAAAATGCAAATATTCTTTGACTTTTAATAAAACATTTGATATAATTTTAACGCTGTGGGCAATAGCCCCAAAAATAAATATGCTGGCGTGGCTCAGTCGGTAGAGCAATTGATTCGTAATCAATAGGTCGGGGGTTCGATTCCCTTCGCCAGCACCATAAGACAATCAAAGGTTTGATAAGAAAAATGTCAGACCTTTTTTCTTTACATAAAGAAGTTATTTTCATATCTGTAATGTAAGAAGTTAGCCTTGTAAGAATACCATTAGGTGCCTTGATATGCACTCCAAAAGTTAGATACTTTTGGAGGTGCACATCAAAATTTAGGGGTTTTCTTATCTTTGACACATTTTTAAGTTTTAATAATCAAAATTTACTGATTGACAAAGATGTCAACGACTTTTTTATGTATTTTTGCAAAACAAACTTAAACTTATACGCTTTTCTTTATTTTCAACGTCCACCTGTTCGCAATCCTAATACGACACCCACTATCGTTATTAAACATGTGGCAGTAGTACAGCCAATGGCTCCAACCATTTTTAGAATCCAATTTTTGTGTTCCTCGCTAATTTTAGCCATTTTATCGCAAATATCCAACATCTGGTTTGTTATTTTATTTCTTGTACAAGGTAACAACATTGGTTTGTCTAATTTCTTTTGAATAGTATCCAGCGTCTTTTGGTATCCCTCTAACACTTTCTTGTGAGAATCATCGCCTTGCTTAATCAGGTCAACAGACACAGTTTTAAGCAAACTGATTAGTTCTCCGCTCACTTGCGCGTAACCCGGCAATTTGTTAAAAATTCTCACCGCTTCCTTTCTGTCGGTTTGAGGAATCAGTGCAGCTAAGTCGTCGTACTTATTTTCAGGAAGTTCAGCCCAAGAATTGACATTCAGTTTCTTGAGCAAATCTTTTTCTTGAATATTTCCTTTTAATTTTTTTCTACTCATTTGTCGTGTCATCCTCTTTCTTTTTCTTTCTGCCAAGCAGCCAGTCTGCAACTACCTGTAGATGGTGTTTTAGTTGCCTCTTTTCATATTCTTCGGCTGCTTGTTTTTGTATTTTATGTACTTCTTTTCGCTTTGCCTTTTTGGCTTTTTCTTTTTCGATAAACGTTGCGGCAATTTCTTCCACATGCATTTCAACAGCCGTCGGTTCTTCTTCGAGAATATCGCCTTCTATTCTCCTCGCCAACGCTTCGGGAATGAGGTCTAACAATGCATATTTATTGCTAATTGTTGCCACCACGTTCGTAAGTGGCTCAATATCCTTGTTAAAGGAGTACTCGAGCATTTGAACATACTCGTTTACAAAAGCCCCAACCAAATCTACCAAGATATTAAAAGCAATCAATACTCCGGTAACAATAAGCATCGCTATTTCCAATTCGGTATGTCCGTGGACAACTTTGTCGTAGACATTAAATCCCAACATTGTTATCCTCGTGGGGTACTTGAATAATTTTAGAACCTTCTTGAATTTTTTTACGCCCCTGGTTTTTCCCGGTCTTTTGGATAAATCGGCAACAAAGGATGCAAATGTAAGCGCGAGTAGTATGCCATAACAAATCAAAAACGGAACGTTACCGATATTCTTGTATATTTCATACCCGAAATATCCGAGAAACACACCCTGAACGACTACGTTTATCCTTTTTGCGATTTTGTTAATCTTACGAATAAGATCGTTCAATACGGCTCTTGTGCGAATCAATGTTTTCATATTTTTACCTCTCTTTTTATTAGCACGCACCCGTGCCATAAAAGACATTGTATATTTCGCGAAACCATCAAACAATTTTGTCGAATATATAAATTATACTATTGATATACGGCAATGTCAAGGTCAGATTTGAGCTTTTGGATGTTTATGGGTCGACATATTTGAAACACAGTCTATTCACTTTATTATACATTCCTTGGGCAATACGCAGTTATCAAGTATAAAACCACACGGTGTGTTATGCTTTGCCTTTTTTATCGCCGCTATATAAAAAACAAAATGAATTATCAAAATGCAACAATTTACCGCAACAGCAGTCGTTTACCACAATAAACTCGCCTATATTTCTACAATGCATGCAGTCGTTCACTACCACAAACGACAAATTTATTCGTACAATGCACCCAAACAAGCTCGCCCAAAACACACAAAATAAGCCCGATAAAAGCTTTCTTGCTCTTATCGGGCTTATTTTTATTGCAAAAATTATATCAAATAGCCGCACCGTGCCATCGTCATTGAACAACAACCGCAAAAGGCTATCGACGTGCAAACCAAACGTCACGCAAGACAACCAAATCGGTTTGGCGTGCGATGACAGTTGCAAGCCTTGTCAACCAATGACCGCCGCGTTATTACCAAATAACAACGCGCTTTTCCGGCGCAATGTACATTTTGTCGTTTTCCGTAACGCCAAAGGCTGTGTACCATTCGTTAAAGTTTCTGGGAGTGATATTTGCACGCAGAATTGCCGGACCGTGCACGTCAACCGAAAGCAACAGCTTGCGATACTCCTCTTTTGCCTTTTGGCACCACACGCGCGCCCAGTTGTAGAAGTACTCTTGATACGATGCGTCCGCCGTGTGCGACATGATATCCAGCGTGACGGATACGCCACCGTTATCGGCAATGTTCTCACTCACGATAAATGCGCCGTTAACCTTGCCCCAAGGCAGCTCGATGCCGTCAAATTGCTCAACCATCTGTTGGATTTTTGCTTCAAAACGCTTAAAGTCGTCATCCGTCCACCAGTTGTTAATGTTACCGTTTTCGTCGCACTTGGCACCGTTGCTATCGAATGCGTGGGATATTTCGTGCCCGATAACCGCGCCTATACCGCCAAGGTTTTCGCTCCTTGTTTGCTTGATGGAATAGAACGGCGCCTGCAAGATTGCCGCAGGGAAAGTGATATCGTTGACGGACGGGTTATAGCAAGCATTTACCATGTGCCCCGGCATTGCCCAGTTTTGCGGCTCGGTGGGCTTATCCAGCTTGTCGAACGAATCCAGCATACGGATTTTGTTGAGCGCAAGCTTGATATCGAACAGCGAGTCCTCGGGGCTAAACACAAGCTTTTCGTAGATAGGTCTTGCCACGTCGGGATAGCCCATCTTTACGCCCATTGTGGACAGCTTCAATATAGCCTTTTTCTTTGTTTCTTCGCCAAGAATATCGTTTGTTTCGATACGCCTTTTGTAAGTATCTATTATTTGATATACGATTTCCGTAATATCCTTTTTAGCCTCTGCACCAAAATATTTTTCACCGTAGTAAATGCCCGTCGGCTCGGAATATGTGCCGGAAGCAAGGTTGTACGCAAACTTTTCTATCGAGGTCATTTTTGCTACGCCCGTAAGCATACGTCCGTATGCACCGCCGATTTCCCTCAGCTCCTCCGAAAGCAAATGGCAAGAACTCATCAACCCCGTAACGTACGCCCAGTGCTTGTAAAGCTCAAGCGTGCCATCGTTCACCAACGTGCTAAATGCGCCAAAATATCTCGGCTCGGTAACCACGATAATTTGCGGAACGTGCCCAAACAGGTCGGTGAGAATAGCGTTCAAATCCAACGGCGCAAGCATTTTTGCAACTTCGTCCGCCGCCGTGGGATTGTACATTTCAATATAGCGCGACCACTCCTCGCGCGTTTTTGCCAGTCCGCCGATAAGCTCATCGAAGGCAAGCGTATCGTTAACGTACTGCTCCTGCTGCTCCGCCGTAAGGTTGGTTTTTGCCAAAACGGTTTTGGTAACGCCTGTCCACATAGCCAACAGCTGCGCCTTTTGCGCTGCCATTTCCGGCTTATAATAGCTGGCATCGGGCAAAATCACGCTTGCGCCTTGTATGTAAGTAAGATTGCGCTTGGTGTTTTTCATATCCGTATCCACGCCGATATCGATGGGAAGCGGAATGCCGTTTAACATCAGATTTTTGAACTCACGACTTAAATCGGCAATAGAGTTAATGCCATCCAGCACGGCAAGATTGCGTAGCGCAGGCTCGATGCCGTCACGCTGTTTTCTTTCCGCATCCTTTGCAATGGCATAAAGCGTGCATGCCCTTTCCATATAAACATTGGGATATTGCTTGCTTTCCGCCATGGACGCAAACTCGCCCATCATCAACTTTTCCACGTCGCTATCCAGCTCCGCAAAACCGCCCGCAGCGGGACGATCGTCGGGGATAACAAGTTCCTCTAATTTCTTTTGATTGACGAATGTGTAAAGGTCATCTTGAATTCTAACTTTTTCCATGTGGCATCTCCTGTGCACTAAATTTATCCTACCCTTGCCGAGCAAGACATTGTGTGATTATTGATAACGATACAAGCCGCTTGCCACTTGCATCGGGCAAGCGCAACGCATTGATTGCTTGCACTGCAAAAATGCTTTTTTTTGCGACAAAACTATCGCTTTGCAAGGCTTTTGCCGATTGACAAAGGCTTTATTCATTATGGTATATCATAACACATTATTATTTTTTATGCAATAAAATGACGTCAAAAATTGCCGCTACGCAACTACTGATTGCACTCCGCTCGGCTTTTTTCATTACAACCCGATAATTGTGTAAAAGGACGAAAGCAATGCCACATTAAACATTGTCATTTATGTTTCCATCTTACGGTATAAACGAAAAAAATTGCAATGCATTGTGAATGCCATATTTCAATGAACTGCCGCCACAAGTTAATGGATACGCACGAGCACAGATATGCCGTTGCTATAAAATCGGCTGCCAATCGCACACAGATTTTGAGTGTTTTTTAGCCAGTATTATCTGATTTCGAATGTTTTACGACGTTTTTTTATTTTTTTTGATAATCTTTTCAAAATATCACTTGACATTGCAACACGGGGGGGGGTATAATATGCTGGGACGAGAATATAATACGTTATTCTTGAACTTTGTGATAAAAAAACGTGACATCTAATACAGTGTCCGTCCGAGCGAAAGCCGCAACGGTATTTGTGACGTTCAACTGTATAGATGGGTTATGCTTACACGTTATACTGAACAGGCAATGACTTTATTCTGTGTCATCCTGAGCGGAGGGCGATAGCCCGTAGTCGAACCCGTAGGGCGATGCGACCGCATCGGGATCTACTATGTACTGTCATCAAACATATACCCACACAACAACGCACGCCGAAAAGGCTCCCTTGTGTAAAGGGTAAGCGAAGCGCAGTCGCAGTGGTGAATGACAGTCCGGCGGACTGTCATCTGCGACCGGGTTGCCATAGGCAACTGGCAGCTATGCTGACTGAGAGATTGTTCTGTTAACAAAATCAATAATCGCCCCATAGATTCTGCTTCGGCTCACGCCTCGCACTGCTACGCAGTTCGACTTCGCTTGCGCTCCGCTCAGAATGACATTAGGGCGGAGCGGAGCTTATTAGTGCAAATGGATTAAAGGTATCCACATTGTTATGTGTCATCCTGAGCGGCAAGGCAAAGTATTCGTGAAAATGCAATCAACATATAAAACATTCCTTTTGTAGAAAGCAAAAACACTGGGCTTTGTGTCATCCTGAGCGAAGGGCGATAGCACGCAGTCGAACCCGTTAGGGCGATGCGTAAGCATCGGGATCTATTATATAAAGGGCACTTTGCCCCTAATTACGGTACAAACACGTTCAACGTGAGTGTATAAATAAATATTTAACAAGGAGAAAACAAAGAATTATGACAAAGAAGTTAAACAAGCGTGGCTTTACGATTGTTGAGCTGGTAGTGGTCATAGTAGTTATTGCCATTCTTGCGGCAGTGCTCATCCCTACCGTTAGTAGTCTTATCAACAAGGCTAACCGCTCCGCAGACGAACAAGCCGTTGCACAAATGAACAAGGCTTTGGCAATCAAGGAAGTTACCGACACGATGGATATCACCAAGGTATACGATGCATTGGAGGAGCTTGGCATGAACGCCAAAGACTACACTCCGCTTGCAAAGGATTGCTATTTCTTTTGGAATGCCGCAGATAACCGCATTATCTACGTTGACGAAACCGACACAGTGGTTGCTCCTACGGAATATGCCGGCAAAGCATTGAGCACCTTTAGTACGCTTTTCTCTCTCAACTGCGAGATTAGAGGCGATAGTAGCTATAAAGACAGCGTAAAAACAGATAATGGCACCACCACTATTTCCGTAAACAGCGGCGCACAACTTTACCAAGCAGTGCAGGATTTGGAAAAAAGCTCAGAGGACATTCAACTAAAAGGCTCACAAAAAGATGGTACACCTGCTATCACGACCAAATTCAAAAACTCGATTAATACAAATACAACCATCACATTAACAACTGATATCGATTTGATGGGCGGTTCATTTTCAATCGGTGCAGTAGCTAAAAACGTTAACTTGGTAATTGACGGCGGCGGACATACCGTTAAAAATATTAGTAACCTCGATAATGGTATCGATAGTGCCGCACTTAACAGCGAAGGTAAGGAAAGAAACTACTACTCCGGACTTATTAAGTATGTTGACAACAACGCAACAGTTACAATCAAAAACATCAACTTTGAAAATATCGTGGGTGGTAAATCTGACGTTGGCTCATCTGGATTGTTAATAGGAAATGTAAGACAAAATTGCGCCATCAATTTTGAAAAAGTTACTATTAGCAACTCTACTCTTTACGGTAAAAATAAGCTCGGTGCGTTGGTTGGCGCATTAGCTTACGACTCGGACAATGTAACGGTCAAAGACGTAAAACTCAATAACGTTCATATAATTTCTTCCGAAGGCGAAGCAGGCATTTTGTTTGGTTCAACAAGCAATAGCAACAGCACGAAAAACACAAACAATATTAAAATTGATAAATCTTTGTTTGGTACAAATGGCGAAATAAACTTTATTACTAATTGCTCTGTTGTGTGCACATCGACGGACGTTATTGATGCTACTCCGACCGACGGTTGGAACAAAACCTTGGACGGCAAACTTGTTAAGAAGTGCGACGAGGAAGCTTACCGTGTAACAACTGCTTTCTTGGGATTTGACGGAACCGATAATGCATATCCGAACGCAACAAACTTCAACCCCATCAACACCTACGAACAAGCTGTTGCCGCAGGCTGGGTATATGACTTTACAGGTGACGGAAAAGTTGTAACGAACGACTAATTGATGTTTTGCACAGTGCTATTCAACAATCTTGAACAGCTGTTGCGACAAAACGATTATGCGACAATATCACAAACTTGCTTGTAACTGCAAGCACTAATTGATGTTTTTGCAACTAAGCAATAGACATATTGACGTGCTTTTACAACTAAAAAAGAATAAAAAAACGTATTGTGTTTATAACGTCAAAACAGGCTACGCTTCGGATTACGAAGCGTAGCCTGTTTTTTATAATCATTTTAAAGCAAAAGCATATAGTAGATCCCGATGCTGGCGCATCGCCCTTCGGGTTCGACTGCGTGCTGCGCACTTCGCTCAGGATGACATGTTATCTTGCGTTTTTCTCATTCATACAAGTAATATGCCATAATTACACACAACACGCTACCGTCAAACGCACCGCCACGCCGTACGCTCAGGATGACACATAAACGTGAATAATCCGTAAGCTAAGCGCAACGTCAAATCCCCTTTTGCACACCACTACACGTCATTAAATAAAACACTAAGCCATATTAAAGTAGCGTTATTAACACATTCGGCTGCTACTATCAAACGAAAAATTAATACGATAAACTGAAAAGGGACCTCCGCTTTAGCGGAAGGTCCCCTTTCAAAGGAAGAGAAAAAATGCGCACTCGCAACCAATGTTATTTGATCACGATATTGCTGCCGTCAGAAAGATACTCGCGGGTGGAAACCAATCCGTAACGAACGGTAACGGTATCGGTAAAGCTAACGCCGTGAGTAGCCGAGGTCGTTGCCGACCTATCGTAGGTGCCATTTGCAAGGCTATCCAAAAATCCCGTTACAACGTATCCGGGGATAGCGTAGCCCATATTTTCGGTGCTGGATGTAACAATCTTGAAGGAGTTAACGCCAATAACCGCAGCAAAAGCATTGCACAGCGGGCCGCCGGAGTTGCCAGGGTTGATTGCCGCATCCGTTTGAATTGCACTTGTAATGGTGCCGTCGCCGTTATCGAACTGTCTTAACGGTGCGGATACAACGCCCTTGGTTACGGAAATGCCGTAGCCGTTAGCATTGCCGATGGCAATAGCTGTTTCGCCGTAGTGCAGGGTTTGCTGACCGCTATCTGCCTGCGACCGTTCGACGTAATCAAAAAACGGTAAATAATTAAAACGCACGTCCGCATCGGACGATTTTACCTTTAGCAGTGCCAAATCCAAGCTTTCGTTATAAGCGATAACCTCACACTCCAACTTTTCATTCACTTCCGCCCGAGCGGCGTATATCGTGCGCGATACGATGGCAAAATCTTTTAGTTCCGACCAATCCTCGACGTTGATGACGTGCGCGTTAGTTATCATGTAGCCGTCCTCGCTAACAACAAAGCCCGTACCCTGCGCCGACGATGTGCCCGTTGTTGAGTAGTAACTGCTGGGGCCGTACCAACTGCCCATTGTGCGCACCTTGTAGCTAAAGGTGATGTCGCAAGTCAGCTCGTAAGTTGCCGTCATTGCGACGGAAGCAACCTTTTCGGTAACGGAGCCGTCGTCGTCCACGTCATAGGAGTTCACACTAACGTCCATACGAGTAAAGCTGCCGCTTTGCGCCTGCGACTCGCCTCCGCCCGACGTGCCGCCAAACAACGGAATATCGGATAACGAACAGCCTGTTAATGCAAGCGTGAGCACCGCCACCAATAAAAGACTCAAAAATATATTACGTTTTTTCATATACTTTCTCCAAACAATACCATATTTATAAAGGGCATTGAACGCTTTTGCACAAACGGAACGCTAACGTTAAGGGGAGATAGCAATTACTTGACAAACACATGAACCGAACTTCTACGGCTCGGCGCAATTAGAACAAGTCGCAGCGCCCCGTTTGGCTTTTGCACGTTAAGTATAACCCGATAAACTTAAAAATATATTGAATCCCATTTTTTTGGGCAAAAAAGTCCTTTCAGCTTAGTTTAACAGTCAACATTGATTTACAACATTTTTTACAGCAAGTAACCGTTGCACACTATACAAAAAAATTATCCGCCGAAAGACGACGGATAAAGTTTTTTTGATATGCTGTTATACTTGCATGACGGTTCTATTTTTCACCGCCGCAACACATGCTTTCACACACAAAACCCTGCTTATTACAGCTTGCATAAAAGCCGCGATTTTTTAACGAAAATTGACTATTTAACCTCAATTTCAATACCGGCATCGTACAATGCATCCACGATAATGCTGTAATTGGAAGGCTTTGGGTGAATGTTATCGATAAGCTTATCGTAAGTCATTTCGCTTTGCAAATCGACAAAGGTTATCCAATCCTTGCCCTCACACCACCTTTGCAGCGCCGTATTGATTTTTTTAACCACAAGTTCCGGCTTCCACGCCGCATTATAATAACGTGCGGTAATGGATAAGGTGTACACGTTCGCATTGGGCATTCTGCCGTGTAACAACGTAAAATATCTTTCTAACGCTTCGATTGTTGCATCTGCATCGTCGTATAATCCGTCGTTATAAACGTTGTTATTGCCAAGATTTACCACTACGTTTTTAGCTTGCGCATCTTTAAGAATCGTTTCAAAATACAACTCCCATTGATAGGAGCGAGTGCCGCCGATGCCCATTATAACTGCATCGTATTCGCCGTAGAAGGAGTTAAAATTATTAAAGAAGTAAGGGTCAAAAAATGAATCGCCGATGAAAATGGTTGAATTTGGTGTGCCCTTACTTTTCCAACGAGATGCAGTCGAATCCTCCATGCCGCTTTGCTTCCACTCGCTGGTGGAAAAAATTGCTTTATTTAGATTTACACCCTTGCAATGAACAAGAAAGGTGGTTGATTTGTCGCCTGCTGTAGCGGTAACCTCGACGGTATCCTCTCGTAACGCCGTTATCATGTTACCACTAATAGAAACGGCATCGCTATCGGAAGTTAAAATAACATCCTCGTCCTTAAGACTTTCATCCAAAAAGACGGTAACTTCGCTTGCAGGGTACACTATCGGCGATGAAGCATCTTCGTTGAACCAAGCGTAGATATCATCAACCACAATGTACTCGATGGCGGCAAGGCACGTTACGGTAAAACTCGTAGTACACGAAAAAGTCTTTGCGGTTACCTCCGTTGTGCCTTCCTTAATTGCCGTTACCTTGTTGTTTTTAATGGAAATAAGCGCATCGCTGTACTCGTACTCAACGTACTCCGCCTTGGACGGAATGCTAAACACGGTTTGTATTTCCATCGGCTCATCGCCCACACGAATAGTTATATCTTGTATTGTAAGTTCCTGCTTGCCATTAACGCCATTATCTGTGCTCACATTGCATGCCGATAGAACAAGCGTTGCAGCGACAACGAATAACAACACAAGGCTGATTTTGTTTTTCATAACTAACCTCACAATATATTCATCAAAATTCGCACTGCTGTGCGCTTTTTGCTTTTTAGTAAACCATTATCGACAGTTAAAAATCAAATAGTGGCACTATTCCTTGAAGTTTATTGTTTTTCCGCTTATTGGATCGAACAGTTTGATTTTATCCGCATCCAAACACAAACGTACACGCTCGCCGTTCGCCACAACCTCGCGAATGCCTCGCTTGACGATAACGTCACTGCCGAACAAATTGACGTGCATGCAGTAATCGCTACCAAGCAGCTCAACCAAATCCACAACGGTATCGATACATTCCGTACAATTACCTTCCGCCTTGCCCTCAAAATAGATATCCTCCGGACGAATACCCACAAGTGCGCGCGTTTCGATATCCGTAGCATTATATGCCTCGACGTACTCCGCTACCTTACGTTGAATTTCAGCCTCGAGCGATTCCGCATTATGCTTTGCCTTTTTATCCACAACGGTAACCTTTTTGTTTGTAGTAAAAGCACCGGATGAATCCGACTGTTTTAGTATACCGGCAATGACCAGCGCAGAGGAATCGACAAGCTCTTCCATTTCCAGCAGGTCGGCAAGCACATTTTGCTTGCTGCCGTTATCCACGTCATTGAGATACACATCGGTTTGCTCTTGTGAAAAACGAATAAGCCCCTTTGCCTTACTTAATGCCTCCAGTTGAGCACACACATCTGCAATTTCGCCACGCAAAAAAGCCGAATCTGCCTTGCGAACGGATTTACGGATAGCCGTGATACGTTGCTTTATCTGCTTTTCCTCCGTAAGCATTGCCTTTTTTTGCAGCTCGGCAAAAAACGCTCGACGCTCGGCAATGAATGCATAGTACTGTGCAATCAAGCCGTCGGGTAGAGTTATGCTTTGATTATCCTTTACCAACCTTCCGTTTTCGATATCAGCCTTAAACACGTTCATCGGAGGATTGCCGATAAAGGTTGCAACAAAGGCGTTTGCCGGATTGTTGTATACCTCAATGGGCGTGCCAATTTGTTGCACAACGCCCTGATTCATTATTACTATTCTATCAGCCATTGTCATGGCTTCCGTTTGGTCGTGCGTAACGTAAATTGTGGTTGCGTTTATGCTGCGATGCAGCTTGACGATTTCGCTACGCATTTGCACGCGAAGCTTTGCATCAAGGTTACTTAGCGGCTCATCCATCAAAAACAATTTTGCGTCCCTAACGATAGCCCGTCCCAGCGCGACACGTTGCATTTGTCCGCCGGAAAGCTCTTTGGGGCGTCTATCCAAATACGGTCCAAGGTCAAGTATCTCCGCCGCCTTGAACACTTTTTCCTTAATTACCTCTTTGGGCAAGCCCCTAACTTGCAAGCCGAAACCGATGTTATCATACACGGTCATGTTCGGATACAGCGCATAGCTTTGGAATACCATTGCGATATCCCTATCCTTACTTTCCAAGTAGTTGGCAAGCGCATTATCTATGTACAGCTTGCCGTCGGTAATTTCCTCCAAGCCGGCAATCATACGCAATGTTGTGGATTTGCCGCAGCCCGACGGTCCCACAAGTACGATAAACTCGTTCTTTTGCACCGACAAATTAAAGTTGACCACCGCTTGCACGCGATTGCCGTACACCTTATTGACGTCGCTCAAAACGACAAAGCCGTCCACGCTATCGTCGATTACTTTTTTGTTATTAGCCAAAAACTGTTTTTTAGCTTCACTAACGGTTATTTTATTCATAATCATATTCTCCGTTCAAGCATAAGTTTGCGACATTAAAACCATTCCAACACGCAAATTTATGCGTTTCAATGCCATAAAGCGCATCATATGCCTGCAACTCGTTCGTTTAGTTTTAACCCTTTACGCCCGACGAAGCTACCCCCTCGATAATTTGATTTTGAGTGAATATGTACAGCAAGATGATGGGGATTGCCGAAAACATTGCACTGGCAAGGTTAAGTCCAATAGAGTTTGCAGTTTTGCTTTGCGACAAATACGCAACGCCGACCTGCAACGTCCATAGGTTCATATCCGCCGTGCCGAGGATAATTTGCGGCCACATAAGGTCGTTCCAAGAGCCCATAAAGCAAAACAAGCCCTGCACAAAAAACACCGATTTGCCCACAGGCAAAACCACACGACGGAATATGCGGAAATCGCTTGCGCCGTCCATGCGTGCAGATTCTATCAAATCCTTGGGGATACCCAAAAAGAACTGCCTAATCAAATATAAACCGCCCACGCCGCCAAGTCCGGGCAAAATAAGCGCCCATAACGTTTTACTCAGCTTTAAGTTGGCAATATTCGCCAGCTGCGGCGTCATTGTGGCTATACCTGGGATAACCATCGTAAACAACATAAACGTAAACAGCACGTTGCGGAACTTAAACTTCATAAACACCAACGCATAAGCCGACAAACCGGCAAACACCAAGTACAACGCAGTGCTAACAGTCGCCACGATAAAGCTGTTAAGCATCCAACGTGCAACGGGATACTTGTTACCGTTATAGTCCGTTTTGTTGAACAAATTGATATAGTTATCCAGCGTAAAGCCATCTTCCGGAATAAGCTGTCCGGGGTGATACTCAAAAGTATATTGGGAAGTGAAACTGCCCAGTATTCCCACAACCATGGGAATCATCCAAATTACGCAAAAGATAGCCAAAAAAACGAATGCGTTAAACTTGAACAGATTTTTTTGGAAATATCTACCAAGTTTATTCGGCGAAAGAAGCTTGTGCTTTTTGCGATACAGCACCACCACATCCAGTGCTATCATACCGACAAAAATCATGCACAAAAGCACCAAACAAAACAGAACAATGCTATTCATGCGCGCCTCCCTTTTGCTTTAGGTAGCACTCGAACTCCAAGCGGTACTTATTGCCGCTTTTCCGTTCACGCGTAACGATAAGCTGAATTGCCGTTATAATACCGATAATACAGCCCAAAACAAGCCCCATTGCGCTTACCATGCCATACACGGCAAAGTTGCCGTTGTTGATAAGATTTTGCAAATACCACATGATAGTCATCGTGCTGTAATCTACATCGCCCCAAATAGGTCCGGCATTAGTCAAAACATATACCTGTCCGTACAAGCTAAAGTAGCCCAAAATGGTGTTGAACAAGCACAATATCAGTTGCGGCTTGATGGCAGGCAACGTTACGGTCATTGCTCGTCGCATACCGGTGCAGCCATCCACCGCCGCCGCCTCGTACAAGCTTGTATCCACATTTTTTAGTCCGGCATTAAATATAATAAAGTTGCCTCCCCAGCCGCCCCACAAGCATAGCAACAGTATTACAAACCACGCAAGCATCGGGTTGCTGTTTAACCAATCGATAGATACGCCGAACCACTGGTTGACGTAGCCGAACAAGAAACCGAACAGAGCGGTAAAAATAATACCGCTTGCAGAGCAGGGCAAAATGGACGGCAAATATATCAACGCGCGGAACAGCTTGTAGCCCTTTGGTTTTGCATTAACGCAAACGGCAATAAATAGCGGAATAATTATGGACAACGGCACAATTATCACGACAAACAATGCCGTATTGCCCATTGCATACCAAAAGTCTTGATGATATTTATTTTCCGAATTGAACAGTATCGTAGCGAAGTTTTGCAAGCCACGCCACTCGTTTTTGGACGGATCGGCTATGGAGTACTTAAACAACGACATGTAAATTCCGTAAAACAGCGGATAAATACAAAAGACCAAAAAGAAGATAAGGTGTGGCGCTATAAACAGTAGCGCCATACCGTACCTCTTAAAAAAGTCTATTCGTTTGCTTCGCTTAAGTGCATATTCGCTTACTGTCGTAAGAGATTGCTTAGCCATTACAAGTCCTCTTCTGCCCTGATTTGCGACATTGAGCTATCGTAAGCCCTCTTAATAAAAGACTCTACCGTGCCCGTAAGATTTTTGCTAAGCGTATAAATATAAGCCATCTTGAGTCCCTCGTACACCGGCGAGAAGTACTTTGTGTTGCCCAATGTTACGAAATTGGCGGGATCGCCCATGTACTTGAGGTAGCGATCGTACTCAGTCGATGAGGTGTATTCCGAATTGTTCAACACGGATTTGCACGCAGGAAGGTGTCCGCCCTTCATGTACTTGATGGAGTTTTCCGTCATAAACTTAGCGTAAAGCGCGCCTGCCGCCTTTACCTTATCGTCCGTTACTGACTTGGAAACGGCAAAGCAGTGACCTACGCCGTAAACCTTGCTTGCACAATCTGCATTGGGATCCAACGCAAGCAACTTAGATAAGCCCATCACACCGATGCTACCCTTGCCAAGCATACTGTCGTATTGATTTAGACGTTGCTCCGCCCACCAAGAGCCCTCGAAACCGAACACGGCGTTGCCGTTACCGAGATTTGCCCACAGCGTGTTGGCGTCCCTGTTTTCGCCGATAAAAGTACCTTGCCAAGTCTGGAATTTTTCCAAAATTGCTTTAAGTCCAGCGTCGTTGCCCCAAGCAGGCTCACCGTTTTCCTTGGACAGCGTGCCGCCGTTTTGCAAAACTGCCGTCTGCGGGAGCCAGCCGGCTTCCATATTATCCGACGCACTCATTTCCACCGGGAAGAAGTCGGTTTCCGTACCAACTTGTCGCCACTCTTTGTTTTCCAACGACCTAATCCAAAGCTCACCTGCAGCTTGTTTATCCTTGAGAGCTTGGCAAACTGCTTCGAACTCGGCAAGCGTCGTGGGACGCGTTAATCCGTTTTTCTCCAAGATATCATCACGAACATACCACAAACCGCTGTGGATATCCAAGGGAATACCATACAGCGTATCGCCGGCATAGCACTCTGCAAGCACGTTGCTTAGATAGTTATCCTTATCCAAAGTCATATTGATTGCCGCAAGACAGCTTTCTATGGGGATAATCATATTATTATCCGCAAGATTGGCAAGACGCTCGCTGTGGAAAATTACCACGTCGGGAGCATTATCGGGATCGGTGTTCAACGCATTTGCAAACTGAGTGTAAAACTGGCTTGTTTCTATGGATGAAATTTCCGCCTGAACGTTGTTATTTTGGAACATCTCGTTGAACTGTTGGTTTACCATATTGAGGTACGCGTTATCCGGATCGCCGATAACCGACCAAACTTTAAGCGTAATTTGTTTGTCGAAAATCGGGTTGCCAAAATCGTCGTATTCGATATCGGTAATGGGTGTCACAGGTTTATCGTCGCCATTATCGCCATTGTCCGGCTCGTTAGTCGGTCCGCAAGCGGCAAAAACAACCACCTGCAAAACAAATACGAGGCACAACAGCAGTCCTATTATTTGCTTTTTCATAAGTTGCCTCCTTAATAAATTCCTATTATCTCAATTTCGCCAAGCGCAAAATCGTGTTCGCAAGAAATAGTTATTACGATACGATCGGTTGTAAGTTCCTCGTCAAGCTCGATATTAAACGCGCAATGCGGATAAATGAAGTCGCTGTACTTTTGGTTGAAATAACGTTGGTTAAAGTTTGCGTTTACTATTCCGTTGCCGTTACCAAAATCTATTTGCTTGATAAGTTCAATGGACAGCGTACGGTCATAGGAGTTAAATATATTCAATGCCTTGATGGTCACTTGCTTATCGAATTTAATTTCGATACTGCGAGTGCCTGCCTCGAAAGTGGTTTCCTTTGCAACCTCTTCGGTGTTATAGGCGCGGTTAGTGTAGTTATCCGTCAGATACTGCACGTTTTCGCCCTCGGCACGCACGGTTGCTTTTGCTGCAATGTTATCGTAGCCGGATATATCGCTCGGCGTGCGTTGCAACGAATATGTCGGTCCATTAGTGTACGGAGTGCCGTTTTCGTCAAAATACAGATAATCTACGGAAAGTGCTCTCCATGTGCCCTTATTCACCTTTTCGTCCCACGTTTCTCTGTTGTAGTGCGCATGATATGCAAACATCAGCTCTCCGCTGCCCGTTTTGAATATTGCCGCGTGTCCTGTACCTTTGGTAAAGCCCTTGTATCTGGTTGAAAGATATGTTCCGTGCTGAGCGGGAACACCCAAAAGCATATTTGCCAAATATCCGTCGTTGGGTTTATCAAATTCGCCAAGAGGACTATCCGATACTGCGTAAGCAACCGAGTAGTTTTCGTCAACAAAGCTGTTTGCGCAGTAAGTAAGGTAATACTTGCCGTTGTGCTTGATCATGTACGGTCCTTCGGTGCACTCCATGGTAAGGTCAAAGCTCGGAGACCAACGCTCCCATGCGATAGTCGGAGCACTATCGGAAAGCTTTTTGTATCCGGGGCAAATTAGCGGAGTAAGTGTGGATAAATCCCACGTTACGGGATCAAGCATACGTACGCCCCAAATTTCCGCAACCATATTGTCCGTAATTGCCGCTTGATGTGCGTCGAAGTTAGAACACACGCCGGGGCGGCAGGTGCGAGTATCAAAGGAAAAGTACATGTACAGTTCGCCGTCGTCATCCTGAAATACTGTTTGGTCAAGTATCGTGTGGCGTTCCAACCCCTTGAACGGCGTATCCGCAAGTGTTATTTCCTCGCCGTTGGCATTTGTCCCAGTCCATTGCGTGTACGGTCCGTAGGGAGTATCGGCAACGGCAACACCTATTTGACAATGTTCTTCATCGCCGTAGTTAAAGGCTGCCGTGTAATACAGATACCACTTGCCGTTGATGTACTGCACGTCGGGTGCCCACATATTATAGGTGCCCCAGCTGCCGCTTTGCGGAACAAACATATCGGATATTCTTTCCCAGTGCGAAAGGTCAGTCGAGCGGAAACAATGAAAGGACGTTGTGCCGCGCGTGCCGGATGCATAATATGCACCGTCGTAGTACACAATACATGGATCGCCCATATCGGGGAAGCCGATGCTATTTGCACTGCCAAAATTTTCCCATTGGTTAAGATAGTACAAATTGGTATTGTAATCGGATAACGTTTCGTCACTGTTATCGTTGTATCCGATAGTGTTAGTTATGTATTCCTCGTAGGTGATTGCATCCTTATCCGTATTGCCGTCCGGATTGGGAGCAGGCGTATTAGTCGGCGTGCAGGCGGTAGTAAACACTACCACCGCCGCTATAACGCCACACAAAAGAGCCCTAAAAAGCTTTTTCATTAGTCTGATACCTCCGCACTAAAACTCACGTCAGAGATGGTTGCGCCGCAGCGGAAGGTTCCGATACCCGGCGTGCACACCGATTCTTCTGTCCAGTAGCCGTTGTTATTTAGACCGTCGTTACCTCTAAACACGCGAACATCGTCGATAAATACTCTAACACGGTTGTCTTTCTTTTCAATCTTAATAGTGTGGCTACCTTCCAGCAGGTTGATATCCTCGATGGGATATTCCGTCCAAGTTGCGTCATTAAGGTTGGGGCAGAAAGCTATCGTAGGAGCTGCCGCCGTGCCTTTGAATACAAACTGAATGCTTGCCGTTGTTGCCTCGCTACGCAAATAAACCAACAGTTTGCTATCGTATTCCGAGCCGGAAAGCATGGGTTGAATGTTGGAAACGGTAAACTCTACTGTGAAATCGCCTGTGAATGATTTTGCAGATTTAATACCGTTATCGTAGTCGTTTACGGGCGGCCAGTTGATGTTTCCATCGTTACCAAAGTCTTTTGCGGCAATAATATAGCTTTCGCCGTTTACGCCAACATATGCGCCTGCCGTATAAGCATAACCCGCAAGCAAGTTGTCGATTGCGGTGCCATCTGTTACAACCGCAACATTAGCTACGGTAACTGCACAATCGGCATACAGCACGGGAGTCAGTGCGCTTTCGCTTGACGAAACAGTAACCTTTTTAACAAGTCTATCGTTAACGATAACGTAGTACGCTTCGCCATCCTTAACTATCTGCAATCTTATTGGGCTTGTAGCCGCATTACCTGTAAGGTACGCAAATGTTGTGGACGATTTGCCAAATGCGCCGTAGGATATCTTATGTGCAGTATCGATTGCAAAATCAACGTAGTCGAAATATCCGTTTGTTGCCGCAAGCAAGCCGATAGTACCACTTGCAGACGGAATGTCCAACGCTACGCTCCACTTATCGCCCTTGGCAAGCAACGGAACATATGTTGTGCTTTCGCCGTTGGCAGTAAAGCTGTTACCATCGATTTGAGCGTTGCCGATAATCACACCGCTATCAAAAATTTCAGATGAGGATTGCGGCTTTGCAATGATGTTATATGTCTTGCTGACAGACACATCCGTGTTGGAGTTAGCCGTTACCTTAACGGTAATTTCGCCGGTGGCATTATCTGCAACGGCAAGTACGCCGTTTGAAAGCGTTACGCCATCCACGCCCTTTGTGAGCTCAAACGTTACAGACTTATCGTAAGTAATGCTCGGCAGCACCGTTGCGCTTAAGTTATAGGCTTGTCCTGCAACAAGCGTATCGCCTATACCGTCCATGGAAATGCTTTCCGCAGATTGGAATGCGTTAAGCTTTGCCATAATCTCGTCCATATCGGTGGATACCGAAAAATCCCACACGTTGATTATTTGCTGTTGCGAATACACTCCGGGATAGGTATCCTTACCCTCAAGCGACGGACAATCGTAAACGTACTTTGCAACGCTATCTTTGCCGGTAAACGTTACATAGTGGGTTGTTCCGTAACGAATAAGCTCGATTGTTGCGCCTTTTTCGTCCGAGCAATCCATTTGATTGCGCTTTGACGCCGGCTTGGGGGTAATATCGATTTCCGGATCGTTGCCGCCGCTTGCTACTCGCCAACCGCCCACATACGGAATAAAGGTGCGCTGATAAATACGGTCGGGCTTAAAACCAAACCACGCCATAACCTCGCCTATGGGAGTGGCATCCGTAACGTAAAACGAGCCCACGCCAAAACGTCCCTGCGCATCGTCGTTAGTGTACTTGCCTGTGTGCTCCAAATTGACTTTGAAGTACCAATACTGACCACACTCCGTAACGAGCATTTGGGTTTGTCCGCCGTTGATTTGCACCAAACCGTCGTCCTCGTAGGTAACGTCGAAGTCGCCGTTTTTAAGTCCGAGAGAATCGTAAAAGAAGGTTTTGTTCACCTTAACGGAGATAACCTCCTTTATCGACGGATCCTCCACTAACGCAACGGTGATAGTTGCCGTGCCAACCGCCTTTAAGTCAAGGTTGCCGTAATCGTCCACCGCAACAACCGAGTTGTCCGACGAAGTGTAGCTAACGCCCTGCGTCGTGCCCTTGGTGCTAACGGTAATCTTGTACATAACGCCAACATCGAGCTCAAGCTCCTTTTCGCCATGCACGACCAGCTTCATATCGCTGCCGGATGGTGTCGGCGTAGGATCGGGGGCTGGCCCTTCGGTATTGCACGCAACAAGCGCAAAAGCCGATACTGCCAAAAGTACCGATAAAAGAATGATTAAAAGCTTTTTCATACTCTACTCCTTATTTTTTTATTTCTAGCTGCATTTAGCAACATAAAAAACAAACTAAACTTACCAATATGCCGCCTTTTAGATAGCCGACGGTTAATTGCACTCTACAAAAACACAAATAATCCCGCGAGGTATCCACACGTTTGAGGCTCGCACAACGAAATCGGCATGCGCCAATTACCCATAGAATGTACAAAAGCATGCTTGGGTGCTTTGGTAAACACTGCGTACAACGCTTACCGAAACATCCTGCAAAAGCAGATATCCCCTTTACCGTCGGGGACAAAACGTCCCCGACAAAAATAAAGGAGGGTGTGCAAGGCGCACCGTTTGATACACCTTGCGAAAAAGTGCTATTAGTTGCACTTTGCTTGAAAATGCCACCTTTTACCACGCCGATAATTGCCGACGTCGGTAAAAACGATATTACTCTGCCGTCACAACGGAAGTAACTACAATGTCCGAAACGGTCACGGTCTTTTCGTAGTCAGCTTCCTTCTTGTTGCGTGCATAGAAATACAAATTGCGTTCGCCGGTGATTTCTACCGTACCTACAACGTAGTCGCCGTTGATAATCATCTTTACTTGATTACCTCTAACTTCCAACTTGACTGTAAGGTCTGTTACGTCCCAGCTTGCGCCTGCTCCGCCCCAAATATCACGGATTTCCGCCTTAGTGTTTCCACCTACGCAAATATCGAATTCGTGACGGATATTAAAATCGCTGCCCATAATAACGCCGAGTTTAGCGTCTGTCATATCCGTGGGGAAGCTTGCCTTAAAAGTAATGTCGATATCGCCATCGGGCAATTCACGATTGTAGAACGTTGCAGTAGAATCGACGTCTTGAGCATTGAGCCAATCCTGATGCGTAAAGGTAAGCGTAAAGGACGTATCGGTAGTTGTCATATTGCTGTTGTTGGAACGAGCCACTTCGTAGTTGATAACTTCCATATCGGAAATTGTGTACGAACCGTTTTCGTCATCAACAAATGCACAGAACGACAATGCTTTTGCATTGGAGTTGAAACCGTGAGTATCAATTTGTGTCCACTCAATTTCGGTTGCAAGACGTACATACACGTTGATTGTTCCGTTATAACGCGAGATTTTAATAAAGAATTTTTGATTTGTCTCTGTTGACCAATCGCAACCCCACCCGTTACAACAAATTTGAATCTTACCGGTGCTATGATTAAGTTTGTTTTCGATGTGCAAAAGTTGTGAACCAAGGTGAACTTCTGCCTTGTTGTCGTTCATTGCATTGCTAAACTCTACTCCGAAAGTAGCAATAAAGTTATCGGGAAGTGCCTTTGAGTATGCAACCAAATGTCCTACTTGATCCAACCAACCTTTACCGCCTGTTGCCAAGTTGTAAGTAATGCTATCGTCGTCGTTAACGGTTACGTTGCTGTTATAAGTAACCCAAGAGCTTGTCAGGTTACCTTCGCAAGTAACGGTAATGGCGTAAACTTCGCAAGATGTTCCACCGTTGGTACTAAACATAATGTTAGACGGAGAAACCACGTCGTCTGCAGCCCTGTAAAGAATTCTTTCATTTCCGTCCATGTTAAAGCCGGTAATTTCCGTGCCGTCAACATAAACGTGATACAAACCGCTTACACACTCGATTTTGTAGGTATGAGCCACGGAGATATCAAAGTCATCGAATTTGGGGCTGTTAACCCATTGACCACCGTACTGACCGCCTTTTGCATCCATTGTGCGAGTGTACGTTTGAATTTGTGCAGAACCATCGGTAAAGTATACAACGTAGAACTGTTCGTTTTCGCCGCCAAGGCTTATCATAAGCTTGGGATATTGTGCCGTTGTTTTGTAGTTAGCAACCGTAAACTCTACCGAGAAGTCGCCCGTAACAGCCCAAGGCTCGCCAACCGCTTTATTGATAAGCGCATAGTAGCTACTAAGTTCAAATTTATTTTCGTTTTGAACGCCGTTTACCGAAGCTTTATCTTCCGAGAAAATAAGTTTTCCGTTTTCCTCATCTTGAAGAACGCCGCCCTTAGATGTTGCAAGGATTGTATCCTGATCCGCAGCTTGAGCCGAAGCTGTAACTGTGATGGAGCTGCTGAAATTGCCTATTGTAGCAGTTACAACAACCGTGCCTGCAGCGTCGTCGCTAAGGGTAAGCACACCGTCAACAAGGCTTGCCGTGCCTGCGGTAAGACCTTCGACATCGAGCGCCCATTCAACTTCGCCATCGCCGTAAGCCGTTGCAATATAGGATGTGGTAAGACCTGTCTTAGCAGATGTTGGACCTTCGAGCGAAAGGAAGCTGCTGTAAATCTTCAAGTCAGAAACAGTAACGGTCTTTTCTGCATCAGCATCGTTACCGTTAAAGGTGTAGAAATACAAGATACTATCCTGCGTCATTGCGCTGTGCTTGTTGATAAGCGTACCGTTGATATAGAAGTACACATCGCTGCCGATACGTTGAATTTCAACCACGATTACGTTTTCGACACTGCCGAGACCGTTAACCTTGCCGCCGCCCCAGTTGCCGTTGTAGTATTCGCCGCCGGCAGCACCGTTTACGTTAAGAACGTGGAACTCGTAGTTACCGATACAGAACACTGCCTTTGTATCGCCTGCTGCTGCGCTGAACTTAACGTTAGCTTTTAAGGAGAAGTCGCCGGTGGGAACAAATCCGCCGATATAAGCGTACTTGGTAATCCAATAGTCTTTGCCTTCCCAACCGTTATTGCCAAGGGCGGGAGTTATAGCCGTCAAAACGCCTTCGGATTCCGTTGCGTTATCGGCGTTGTAGATGTACCAATCGCCAAGAGTGCTTTCATTTGCGGTGATGGTTACGTCCGAAACCACGCAAGAAGTTCCCTTGATTGTGGTAAACATAACGCCACAATCTGCAAGATAATCCTCTACGTTACGGATTGCCGTATTGGCAAACGTAAGCTCCGTACCATCAACAGATACACTGTAACGACCGTTCACAACGGAGATAACGTAGGTGTGCTCTGCTGCCGCGTCGAAGTTCGCAATTGTGTTGCTTGCATTTGCAACTGCCTTTTTGTTCCATTGATGCGAAGTGTAATCGCCATACTGATAATCTGTGAGCAAGTAGTTATATCCTGTAACTACGCCCTTGCCGATAGCAAAGTTGTTGCCCTTGCCGCCAAGGCTTACAAGCAACATACCGTTATCGCCGCCGACAAAGTTCTTTACCTTAAAGCTGATGGAGAAGTCGCCCTTTACGGTTTGCAAAATCTTTGCCATGTAGGGGATTTCCGCATATTGGTTGAGGTCAAGCGTTTCGTTGTTGTGGTTTCTGTCCTCACGGAAAGTGATTGTGTTAGTTTCCGTATCGAGGTCTACGCCACCGCTAACGGCAACCTTATCCGTGGACTTGTTCAAATCCTCAGCGGATATTTCTACGCGAACAGAAGCTTCCTTGCCACCGCAAGAAGCTTTTACGGTAACAAATCCTGCCGCGTCGTTAGCAACGGTAAGCACACCGTTTTCAATGGACGTACCATCTGCGCCGGCAGTCATTTCCGTCTTATCCAAAGTCCAAACGATTGCATCTACGTCCTTTTGAGAACTGTAAGCAACTGCGTTATAAGTAACTTGCGTGCCCTTGGATACAAGCGTCAGGTTGGAGTTTGTAATAACAAGCTTTGCAACAGTATCGGAAAGTTGATTTTTAGCTGTTGCAACCGCTTCGTCGGAGTAATCTACCGCAAAGTTGGTTACCTTGAGTTGTTGCTCTTGCGAGTAGATACCGGGGAAGGTTATTGCGTTGGTGTTGTTGCCGCTGTTATCGTGATAGGTGCCGTTAAGACCGTTAAGGCTGTACCAATAGTCGTCGCCGTCACGAACGATTACAACGTTGATCGTGGTGCTGTGGTTGTAGTCGTCGTAGTTACCGATGTGAGTGCTATCAAAAGCAGCCTTGTCCCATGCCTCGTAGAAGTCCTTGATGTACACGCTGTACACACCGTCGGTGCCCGAACCTCTAAGACCGAACCACAAAGCGTGGTTACCTTCGTCGAAGAAGGAGCCTACGCCGATACTGGTATCCGTTCTAAGCGAGCTGAGGATATCGATAGTTGCGCTGAATACCCATTGCGTATCGGCTTTCTTTGCGGTAAGTGTGCCTTGACCGCTTTGCATAACGACGATGCCGTCATCCTCTTGCGAGAAGTCAATTTCGCCGCGCTTTGCAACGTCCCTGTTAAAGAAAACGTCTTTGACCTCGTAGGTCTTGGAAGCGGTTACCGTTTCGTCCAACTCAAGCGTTGCGATAAGCGTTGCCGTACCAACTTTTTTCGCAGTTACTTGTTTTGTAAGAGCGTTGACGGAAATCGCATCACCCTCAACCGTAAGCTTAACCTTAGCGTCTGTTACGCGCGCGCCGTCCTTTTTAACGGTGTACGCAACCGACGCCGTTTCGCCAACGTAGATTGTTGCTGTTTTTTGGGCAAAATCGATTGTGTAGGCAGGCACGTTAACTTTAATTTCCACCTTAACCTCTGCATTATCCTTTAATGCAACGGTTATTGTGGATACACCGTTACTCACTGCCGTGATTTCGTTGGTATCTGCCGAATAGGTAACGGACGAGCCGTCAACCGAAACGACTACTTCCTTATCCGTTACGGTTTGACCATCTGCCGTTACGGTAAATTCCAACGTCTGCTTTGTTCCCTTTGCAAGCTCGATTGTCTTATCTGCCTTGATCTCGTAAGTTGCCTGCGGCGTGTTCGACTCGATGTCACACGCACACAGACCAAGACAAACGACAAGTATCGCTAACAAAAGGATAAATACCGTTTTCTTTTTCATTTTCAGTCCTCCTGATTTTTTTATCTTCGTTTTATTAGGTCGAAGAAACCTGTACGGCCAATTTTGAGTGCCACCACTGCGGCTGCCGATTACGCAAGCCACCCTACATATGCACCGTTCAAAAAGCATCTGACTTTTTGTTAACACTGCACACGCTCCGCGGCGTTGTCTGTCGCTGTTTTTCGAGCTGCGACCAACTCGTCAAAAAGCATTGCAACGACACGCCGCATTTGCGTAACGCCGTATTTGCGCCGCAACGCCAAACGCGCAGACTTTGCTTGCGCTTCGGCTGTTTGCTCCGCAATAGCTTTTTTATAATATGTTATCGTTAACATATTGTGGAAAAGTGAACGGAGGGAGGTCGCCCCCCCCCGTTTAAAAAGTCATATTTTTGTTATATCTGCCGAACTATCGCTTTATCGGGTTATATATAAAGTTATTTTACGCAAAACACATTAATTTATATGTGCAAAGCCTACGCCGTTTCGCCAAGGAACAACCTTACGGGCTGATGTTCGGCAATGCGCAGTTTTGAATCGGCAATACGCTCCAACAGCTTGCCAACAGCAAACTCGGCATGCTTAGCCTTATCGATACCAACACTTGTAATGCACACCGGCAGGGGCAAATCGGATTGAATATTATCGTAGCCGATAAGCTTGGCTCGTTGCTCTACGGGAATGCCGCCCATAAGTTTTAGTATACCAAAGGCTATGTTATCGTTAAAGCAAAAGATACCGCTTTGCGGGTTTGCCAAATCCAAACGAGAGTAGCCGTTTTCACGCTCGTATGTGATATCCACAAGCCCCACGGCGGATTTATCGTAGCCGCCGACGGCAAGCACCTCGCAAAAACCGTTATAGCGGTCTATTGCGCAGGTCATTCCGCTGCCTTCAACCACATAACAAAACTGAGTGCAGCCATCTGCCACAAGGCGTTCGGCGGCAAGCTGTCCGCCCTGCACGTCGTTTGTGGTTATGTAATCCAAAGCCTCGTCGTTGGCGGAGCGACCAAAAATCATCAAGGGCACGCCCAAACTATCCACCACTCTACCGATGCCGTTATCGCCCTCCAAAAAGCTGATAATGCCTATCGCCCCGTGCGAAATCGCCTTGCGATAGGTACTTTCCGTTATAACCACATCGTTGGAAAACAACAGTTGCACCGAAAAGCCACGCTCCACTATTGCCTTGCGCAGATAATCTATCATCACGGAAAAGTACGAGTTGCGCAAGCTATCGAACACAATAGCAATGCTTTGCGACATTCCGTTACGCAACGCCTTTGCCGCATAGCTGGGAATATATCCAAGCTGATGGGCGGCATTGAGCACCTTTACACGCGTTTCATCGGCGATATAGCCGCTGTTACGCATCACGCGTGATACGGTTTGAGCGGTAACGTTGGCTATCTCGGCAACGTCCTTTACCGTAACGCGATTTTTATTTATGCCGGAATTGCCGCTTTTGGCAATGTCGTTTTTGGTGTACACGATTAGTCCTCCCTGACGAACAGGCAACAACCGGATTGCAAAAACTGCTGTTGTTTTTCGTCAAGCCTTTGTATTGAAACGTCCAATTTATCCGCAAGGCAAGCCTTACACAAAAAGACCTTAGTATTGCGAGCGACAAGCTTTTTGTTAAGCCCCATTTCGTTGTAGGTAAGCGACTTGCCGCATTTGCTACACGTCATTTGTTTACCACCCGCAAACGGAATACAGCGCAGGAATGCGGCTCAACCGTCCACTGCAACGAACCGTTTATCACGGAAATGCTTTCTCCGCTAAATGCCTCCGTGCCAACAAGCGTTTTGTGCGCAAAGGTGGGCAAGCCCATATCGTCGGTGGGAATCCAAAAGAATGCCTTGCCGTCCGTTAGATTGAAAAAGCCCAATGCGATATCACCGTTATCCAACAAGCGCACGAAAATTGGCATATCCTCGTTGCCGTCGTGCAAGCGAAGCTGCGTTTGGTTGTGACGTGCGTCTTGGTCAATGCCGATAAGCAACTCGTTGGAAAGTATTTTGGTCGCCTCTGCCGACATATTGCGTATATCGCACCCTATCATCAACGGCGAGCCGAGCATACACCAAGCGGCGAAGTGCAGTTGATATTCACTTTCGGTACAGCCCTTTAAGCCCACATTGCCGTTGCCGTTCATTCCGACAACCAGCATATCCATATCGTTATAGCAGCCCAAGCCGCCATATGGCAAAATGTCGTACTGCTTTTTTATGAGAGATTTTACCGAATCCCAGCTATCGAATATATCGCCGGTGGAACGCCACATCGTAGCACCCGTGGACGCAATCCACTTGTGCGTATCGTCTGCGCCCCAACTGCAACCGGAAAACGCAATATCCCTACCGCAGTTTGCCAACGCAAGCCCCATACGACGGTACAGGTCGTAGCCGGATAGCCCGTTGGGTTTGTAACAATAATCGTACTTTAATAAATCCACGCCCCATTGCGCAAAACTATCGGCATCGATATACTCATAGTTGCAGCTTGCAGGATATGCCTGACAGGTCATAATGCCGCAGCTGGAATACATACCCAGCTTTAGCCCCTTGGAATGAATATAATCGGCAATGTATTTCATTCCGTGTGGAAACTTGCTTTCGTCGGGCACAAGCCTGCCGTTTTGGTCGCGACTGCGCAATGCCCAACAATCGTCAATGACAATGTGGTCGTAGCCAAGCTTATCAAAACCCAGCTCGCACAGCTTATCCGCAGATTGCATTATTAGCTGTTCGTCGATTTTTTCACCAAAGGTGTTCCAAGTATTCCACCCCATCGGCGGCGTGTGTTTTAACATAGTTAAACTTCCTTTTTGTCGTCAACGGTTATCGTTAACATATTTTCACAAAACAATCATACCACTATCCGCTAAAAAGTCAATACTTTCGCTTAATAAAAAAAAATTATTGCCGTTCGTTCACAAAAAAATCTGCAAAAAAATGCGAAAGAGTATTGACAATTGCGAAACTGCCCTTATAATATAACCGAAACGTCCTTTTGTAGCGAGGGCGTTTGTTACGGCAAGTGTTAACGTTAACTTGTGCTACATTAACCGAAAACAAGGGGGTAAAATGATGAAGAAAACCATAAAAATCATGTCGCTGATAATTGCGCTGTGTCTTTTGCTATCTATAAGCGTTGCGTGCCAGCCAACCACTGCACCGCACGCATGCCAAAGCAAGTGCGAGATATGCGAACATTGCCTTAACGCAAGTTGCACGGAGCAAGCCTGCGAGCAAAAATGTGCGGGGCATACGCCGACATACGACTACGACCTACAATTATTGCAAATAATCGACGAAGTGGATTTACACACAGAACTGCAAAAAAAGTATCTTGCGGACGATTACAACTCGATAAGCAAATATGTGGGCGGCACGTCTGAAAAAAGCTTGCCAAACGCACTCAACCTAAGCTGGACAGCAACTGCCGCTATCGACAATGCCAGTCCGATAATCGGATACACAGTACAGTTGAGTACCGACGAGCAGTTTAAGGACAATGTGTGGACGTATTCCGTGACAGAAAACAACGTTAACGTGTACAACTTAATGATTGCAAGCACTTATTATTGGCGCGTAACTGCAAAACTTCAAGATAACTCGATATGCCAGTCAAGCACAAATTCGTTTGTTACTTCGGCAAACGGTCCGCGCAATATGCTTATAGAGGGAATAACCAACGTGCGCGATCTTGGCGGCTGGAAAACAACCGACGGCGGCACAGTAAAGCAGGGCTTGCTAATCCGCTGCGGCAGACTAAACACCAGCAATCAATCGGAAATAAATATCGAAATTACAGAAAACGGCAAATACACGATGCTTGAACAGCTTGGTGTTAAAACGGAAATTGACCTACGAATGAACAATAACAACGAAGTGGGCGGATTGACCGATACAAGCCCGTTGGGCGATAGCGTTCAATACGTTCAATGCCCGATGGACTACACAGTAGATAACCTTATTACTGGCAACAAACAACAATTACAAGTGGTTTTTGCAATACTATCAGACGCAAACAATTATCCGATTATATTCCACTGCAACATCGGCACCGACCGCACTGGCGTGGTAGCATTTCTTGTAAACGGCTTGCTTGGCGTGCCGGAAGAAACACTTTATCGTGATTATCTGTTTTCCAACTTCGGCAACATCGGCGGAAGCCGCGCCATCAGCTCGATAAAAAGCAACTATGTAAATTACATCAAGACTTTTGAGGGCAACGACTTATCTGAAAAGATTTACAACTGCCTGACACACAATGGCGTTCCCTCGGAACATCTCGACGCAGTGATTGATATTCTAAAATAATCGGTAACTACACGTTGCCCAAAAAGAAAAATCGTACAACATTCAAAGCAAACGCAACTCCTTATTGCACCGTTGCACCTTTGATAGTTTACTATTACGAGAATACGCCTCGACAATCAAGCCAAGGCGTATTCTTTATTTCATTTTTTATGCAAGTTTCTAATTGTGCACCACTTTACGCCGTTAGATTGCCCTTAATGTGACGCTATAAACTCCTGCTGTGTGCATAAAAGTTAAGTGCAATGCACTAACACTAATCAATCGAGATAACGTGATTGCTTTGCTCAGGCTTTTCCTTAGGCACGGACACAACCAAAATACCGTTTTCGCACTTGGCTTTGATAAGCGTTTGGTCAACATCGCCCATATAGTAGCTACGCGAACAACTCACGCTACGCTCACGACGGATATAGTGCGCGTCATCTTTGGAGTCCTTCTTTGCAGATACGGTAAGATAGCCGTTTTCGTATTTAAGCGAGATATCTCCCTTTTCAAAGCCGGGCATTTCCACATCCAAAACGTACTCCTTGTCCGTTTCCTTGATGTCAGTTTTCATCAATGCGCTTTCCCTCTCCACATAAAACGGGCGAAAGAAGTTATCCAAGGCGTCCTCAAAATCATTACTGCGTGTGATATAGTTTTTCATAATTCAAAGCTCCTTATACTAAATATTCAACGGACTTAGTGCCATCGCTCTCCAAAACAAATTGCTCACAACTATTCCAACCGCCACAGCTCACCGCCGCAGCAGCGTTTTGGCAATCTTTTTTGTTGAGTGTTAGCACTCTTTCAGTTCATCTGCTAATATTGTACCACCTTTTTCTTTTTTGTCAAGAGGTTTTTGCACTTTTTTTGCAAATTTTTTTTTATTTTTTTTAAAATTCAGTCCCCAACATCGATTATTAACCGTTTTAACGCATTTAATACAATTTTTATTTAGCACTTACTCAATCGACTTTTGTGCAGCTCAATTTGTAGTATTACACGTTTGCAATGCAGCCGCGCCGCATTTTTGTCCATTACTTGTTAATTCTCGCAGAATTTTTCCCTCGTTCCACGCATGCGCTTTCTCATCTTATATTGCCAAAAGGCGCACAGTCGCACCACTTAGAGTAGACTATTTCACCGTCCGTTGCCGCCATCTCCTCCACAGACTTTTTACGCAGGCTTTTGAGTATGCTCGCAAATTTCATTGTGCCGCAACCCCATCCGATACGCGCAACACCCCCTCGCACCGCACCCAATCGGCACAGCGCAAAAAAAGCCTGCAAGCTTCCGCAAAGCTCTACAGGCAATAAAAAAGGAGCTTGCATTTTTGCAAGCCCCAAGTTTGTTTTATTTGCTATAATTAGTCTGCAACGTAGGGAATCAAAGCCATTTGACGAGCGCGTTTGATTGCTACAGCAAGCTCTCTTTGATGGCGAGCGCAAACACCCGTCATACGACGAGGCAAAATTTTGCCGCTTTCTGCCATGTACTTTTTGAGCTTGGCAATATCCTTGTAGTCAATAACCTCTGCCTTTTCTACACAGAAATTGCAAACCTTTCTACGAGCGGGTTTTCTCATAGGCTTTTTGAATTCTTTATTTTCCATTTTTATTTCTCCTAAATAAATAAGGCACTGTCGTTAGAACGGCATGTCGTTATCGTCTGCCTGAACTTCACGCAGTTCGTCGATATCGTGACCGGACGAACGTGTTGCGGAAGGTGCTTGCGTAGCAGCGCCGCTACCGCTGTTTGCACGCGACAAAAACTCTACTTGGTCAGCGCGGATATCGAAAGTTTGACGTTTTACGCCGTCCTTTTCGTAGCTGCCTGTTTGAATGCTGCCCACCACTGCAACTTGACTACCCTTTACAAGGTACTTAACGCAGTTTGATGCAAGCGCATCCCAAGTAATGATGTTGATAAAATCTGCTCTGTTTTCGCCGTCACGAGAGTAATTGCGATTTACCGCGATGGAAAATCTGCAATACGAGTGACCGGAATCCAACGTTGATGCCTGCGGGTCTTGGGTAAGTCTACCAATCAAAAATACTTTGTTCATTGTTCCTCCGATTGATTACTTCTTGACAATCATAAAGCGAACGATGCTATCGGTAATTCTCATAACACGTTCCACCTCGTCAGGAAGAGTTGCGGGGGACGTGAAGTTTACCAAAACATAGTAGCCTTCGGTCTTGTAGTTGATGGGATATGCAAGCTTTCTTGTGCCCCACTTGTCTACGTCGTCGATCGTTCCGCCATTATCCGTAACGACTGCGCTAATCTTTGCGATAACAGCTTCCTTCGCTTCGTCGGAAATGTCGTTTGCGATAATGTACAACAATTCATAACTGTTCATTTTCTTTTTACCTCCTTATGGTCTTGGTGGCTGCGACGGTACGCAGCAAGGTGCCCAAAATTCGAGCGATACTATTATATATTAATACTTTAAAATTTGCAAGCGTTTTTCAACATTATTATTCATTATCCATTTGTTCGGCTAATATCCCGCGCGCAATGCTGCTCCACACGAACACATTTGCTCCAAGATAGGCACACAAGCCGTCACGCAACACTGCGCTATCGGCACGTTTTTACGCCGATAGCAGCCGCACGAAGCGCGCACACGAACGCCCGAAAGCGTCGCTTACAGACAAAATGACGGCTTTATTCTGCAGAGTTTTTTGCTTCGTCGTGCTTGCCAGAACAAAGCAGATTAACCAAAATACCCAAAATAAGCGCGCAAGCAACCGACGTAATTGTAATCTCGCCGATATTAACAACAAGTCCGCCCACACCGGCAATCAGTATCGTGGAAACGACAAACAAATTTTTGTTATCGGACAAATCAACCTGCTGTATCATTTTTAGTCCGGATACGGCAATAAAGCCGTACAATGCCATGCACACGCCGCCCATCACGCAAGACGGAATGGTTGCCAAAAAGGTCACAAACGGTCCCACAAAGCTTGCAACAATGCACAAAATTGCCGTCACAAATATTGTTACAACCGACGCATTGCCGGTTATTGCAACGCACGCTACGCTTTCGCCGTAGGTCGTGTTAGGGCAACCGCCAAAGAATGCGCCCACAATGCTGCCAACGCCATCGCCAAGCAAAGTGCGGTCTAATCCGGGATCGCTAAGCAAATCACTGCCGATAATGGAGGACAGGTTTTTGTGGTCGGCAATATGTTCCGCAAACACAACAAACGCAACGGGGATATATGCCACGGCGATTGTTCCGATATATGCGCCGATGTTTGCATCGCCGTAATCGCCGCTAAACGCCTGCACAAACGAGAAGGACGGAATCCACTCCATGTTAGCAAATTTGCCAAAGTCTATCACTTGCAACGCGGTAACATCGCACACAATGCCGATAACGGTAAACACCGCTGCCAAGGCATAGCCGGCAAGAATGCCCACCACAAAGGGGATAAGTTTTAGCCCCTTGTTGCCATACACAGAGCAAAGCACCACTACAGCCAGCGTTACGAGTCCGCACAAAAGCGCAATATATGGCGAAGCCGCCGCAACGGATTGCGTTGTTTCCACCGCCGTCATTACGCCGTTAACCTCTGCAAGCGTCCAAGCCGTTTGGCTAACGTACACACTGCCCTTTGTCAAATCGCCAACGGCGTTTGCCGCAAGCGAAAGCCCGATGATGGCTACCGTAGGTCCAACTACCACGGGCGGCATAATTTTATTTATCCATTCCACGCCGGCAAGTTTTACGATAACGGCAAGCACAACATATACCAGTCCTGCAAAAACAGCACCGATAAGCAAGCCCAAATACCCCAGCGAGGCGGTTGCCGCACCCGCAAATGCCGCAGACATGCTGCCCAAAAAAGCGAAGCTGCTGCCCAAGAATACGGGGCTTTTGAATTTTGTGAACAGCAAATACACCAGAGTGCCCACGCCCGCACCGAAAAGCGCAGCCGATTGGCTCATGCCGTTGCCGATTATAGTGGGAACCGCAATGGTTGCCGCCAAAATCGCCAAAAGCTGTTGGAATGCGTAAACTATCGTACGCATTACGGGAGGTCTGTCTTTTACTTGATAAGTAAGGTTCATAATCTTTATATCTCCTGTATAAAGTTAATTATATTACCTCGGCAAAATGCCGTTAGGTTCAACGTTTGATTCGCTACTCCGCATCGAAAAGCTTTACGTTTTGACAACCGTCTGTCGCATCAAAGCTCACCTTGACAATCTCCGTTTTGGTTGTGGGAAGGTTTTTGCCAACATAATCGGCACGAATGGGCAACTCGCGATGCCCCCTATCGACAAGCACGGCAAGCTGAATGGTTTTTGGTCTGCCAATGCTAAGCACCGCCTCCATTGCGGCACGAGCCGTTCTGCCCGTGTACAGCACGTCATCACACAGCACAACGTTTCTATCCGTTATATCGCAAGGCACCTTGCAGCCGTTAACTATGGGCACAGGCGCAATCTTTTTTATGTCATCGCGATAAAACGAAATATCCACACTTCCGCACGGCGGCTCAATGCCCTCAAATGCGAATATATTTTCCGCTATCTTTCTTGCGAACGGTACGCCACGAGTAACTATACCCAACAAAACCAAATCGTCCACGCCCTTGTTTTTTTCAACTATCTCGTGCGAAATACGCTTGACGGCACGTTCGACGGCAATATCGTCAAGCAACAATGTTTTTTCTCGCATGATGTCCCCTTTACAAAAAAATCGCCTTGCTTTTGCAAGACGAACAAAAACCTACCAGATGATTTGCGCACACCACATGTCCATTTAGAGGAAACGCTTACCATTGATATTTACGAATGATATGCTTGTCTTGCGAGCGTCTCTGCACCCGATTAAAGAACTTTTTCGTTTATTTTAGCAAACTTGCCGCAATAAGTCAAACGTATTTAGCAACAAAAATAAGGAAATTTTGCACACAATAAGATTGACAATTATTTCAGAAAAAATCAAGAAAAACAACATTAAATCGCTTGCCTTATTTCAAATTAAATTGTATGATAGTAGCATATTTTTTGTTCAACAGCTTGATTTTACAAAGGCTTATCGAAAACAAAAAAATGGGGGTGTCGTTTATGTTGCGGACGTTAATTGCCAAAAAACCTGCTTTAACCGACACTTTTGCACGCCCAAAAGCACTTTAACGCGCCTTGCGGAGAAATCCGTCTGACGCGTTTTTTTCTTTTTGGAACGGCACCGCCACGAAACACAACTGAATATCACAGCACACACAGCCAACACTTGTTTAGATATTACCCGACGGAAGAGCCTTAGATGCCACCGACGGTTAATATAAATAATATCATGGAGGAAAGGAACATGACAGAACAAGCTGCGGTGGAAAAGCAACCGCAAAAGAAAGGATTCGGAGCATGGCTTGACAAAACCTTTAAGCTATCCGAAAACGGCACAACTGTAAGGACGGAGATTTTTGCCGGACTTACAACCTTTTTTGCAATGTGCTACATTGTAATTGTAAACCCCAACCAGATAACGGGGTTCAATCCGGAACTCAGCGGCATTTGGAACGCCGTCTACGTCGGAGGGCTTATTGCCGCCATCATCGGCACATTACTGATGGCATTCCTTGCCAAAAAGCCATTTGCGCAAGCGGCAGGAATGGGACTTAACAGCTTTTTTAACGTGGTATTTATCGGCGCGGCAACGGGCGAGGAGGCAATAACGCGTTACGGCGCAGGGCTGGTGGTAATTTTAATTTCCGGCATTATCTTTTTGATTTTGTCCTTTACGGGGCTTAGAAAGTACATTGCCACAGCGTTGCCCGACTGCCTAAAAAAGGCAATTCCTGCCGGCATCGGTTTGTTTATCGCATTGCTCGGCTTCAAAAACAGCTACATCGTGCAAGCCAACCAATACACATTTGTGCAGCTTGCCGATTGCACAAGCTGGATTGTGCGCAACGAATACGGCGAAATCGCAGGCGGCGCAGCGCCCGTTTTGGCGGCGTTTTTAGGCTTTATCGCCATTGCCGTTTTTGCTCAACAAAACAAGGTTAAATTCCTCAAAAAGGCAAGCGTAATACTCGGCATAGTGGTGTCGTCCATTTTATACTACCTGTTCACAATGACAACTCCCACTTGGAGCGGCTTGAACATCGGGCAAACCTTTACCGACTTTGCAACCTACGGATTTGCCGCATTCAAGGCGGAAAGCTGGGCAACGCTGTTTGACGGACACACCATCGGCAACATATTCACCGTTATCATGCTTGTGGTAACCTTTTGCCTTGTGGATATGTTCGATACACTTGGCACGCTGTACGGCACTTGCTCGCAAGCAAATATGCTGGACGAAAACGGCAATCCCGAACGCCTTGCAGAGTGCCTTATGTGCGACTCCATTGGCACGGTTGCGGGAGCCTGCCTTGGCACAAGCACCATCACCACTTTTGTGGAATCGGCAAGCGGCGTTGCAGAGGGCGGCAGAACAGGTCTAACAAGCCTTGTGACGGCAATCGGATTTACGCTGTGCCTATTCCTTAGTCCATTAGCAAGCATTGTACCTGCAGTTGCCACCGCACCTGCCCTTATATATGTGGGCGTGCTAATGCTAAAAAGCTTTGCCAACGTGGATATGAGCGACCTTAGGAGCGCCGTGCCGGCTTTCCTTGCGCTGATAATGATGCCGCTAACATACTCCATTTCCAACGGCATAGGTGTTGGCGCGATAGCATATGTGCTCATCACGTTATTAACGGGCAAATACACCAAAAAAGATATCGTTATTACCATTATTGCGGCGTTGTTTGTGGCTCGCTTTGCGCTGGTTTCGATGTAATTATCGGATTGTTGCACACGACCTCATTCGCGCGGATTGCAACCGCTTTTAATCGGGACAACACCAAGTGAATACCAAACTATTACAAGAAAAACTTATTTTTCGGCATGGCACAAGATGACGTTTGAGCAACATCGCAAAGACGTGTGCAAATTGCAAAACGCGACGATTACAATTCCGAACATACATTCAAGCAGCGTTATGGTATTTTGACAATATAAAAGAGCGCGACACAAAATGTCGTGCTCTTTTTGCATATCAAGTATATAAAATGCGCCCAAGACTAAGCTTAGGCGCACAATTTATTATCTAATAATTCCGCCGCCCACTTACATTACGCAATTGTTAAAGAATGCACGCAAAATTTGTTAAAGTGCACAGATAAACTTGTTAAAGCGTATCACTAATCTTGCTTAAAGCGCAGTTGACGGAACACAAGTTGCCCCCCAACTCGTTCAAACGGCTAATTTTTACTGCTTGTTGAGCTTCATCATGCCGGCAATGCTAACGTCTTCCGGTTGGAAGGCAACACGCACGGGAATGCCCAGCTCGGTGTGCAAGAACAAATCCAAACCGGCAAGCCTTGCACCGCCGCCGCACAGCATTACTCCATCGGTTTTTAGCATCGGCGCAATTTGGTCGGGCGCAGAGGATATAACCGTACGGATAACGGTAACATACCTTTTTACAAATTCCACAATGGTATCGTATAGCTCGCGCGAGGAAATATTGACAGTTTCCTTGATGCCATGCTCGATGTTTTGCCCCGTAACAGAAGCAACCGTGGTGTCATTAGGATAAAGGCTTGCGCAATGTATTTTTAGATACTCTGCCTGTTCAAACGAAAGCTTGATGGAGTACTTGTTTTTTACACGCTCCGCAATAGCTTCGGTAAGCAGTTTGCCGGCATAGTACAGCGTGCAACCGGACACAATGCTATTTTCCGCAACGACGGCAAAATCCGCACAATCGTAACCGATATCAACCACAACGCCCTGACGTGCCCTAAACTCCTCAAACAGCTGCAAGCTATCGGCAAGCGGAGCCTCGGTAAATGCGACCGAGCGCGCGCCCAAACCAAGGAAAATCCCCTCTATTGCCTTTTTATCGCTGCTAATCATGCCGCACGGCACAATGCAATAAACGCAATAGCGCGAAAAAGCCGTAAGCTTGCGATTTACAAGCCTATCCAAAAGTGCGCAAATAAGTGCTTTTACGCCCTCAACGTCAATTACGGCGCCTTCAAAAATCGGACGAGAAAGCTTTATGCCCGTCTGTGCGTTATAAAGATTTACCGCCTCAACGCCGACGGCAATAATCTGTTGTCCGTCTTGACCGCCGTACGCCACCGCAGTGGGAATTTTATCGGAAAAGCCGTCCTTTTTTAAGGCGGCGGAAATGTATTGCGAGCCTAAATCAAAAATCAAATCGTAATTTGCCATTTTTTTTGCCCATCCTTCTTAAGTATATTTTATCAACTTCAATCCAAAATTACTTCTGCAACAAGTCCAAAACAGGAGAAATATCCTCCACCGGAAAACCCATAACGTTGTAGTAACTACCGTCTATACCGCTAACAAAATCGGAGTCCTGTATGCCGTAAGCTCCTGCCTTATCCAGCGGTGATTTTTCCGCAACATAACGGCTGATTTCATCTGCGGCAAGCGCCCTAAACGTTACCGATGTGGTCACGACCTGCGTATGCACGCCCTTTGGACTAACAACGCAAAATCCCGTGTGCACAAAATGCGTTCTGCCGGAAAGCGCGCTCAACATCGATATTGCCTCGCTTTCGTCCTTTGGCTTGCCCAAAACAGCGTTATCCAAATCCACAACCGTATCGCAACCGATAACGCAGCTATCGCCGTGCATTTTGTACACATCCACGGCTTTTTGACAGGCATTTTCCAACGCAATTTGCGCAGGAGCCGACGCCGTGCTTATCTCGTCAATCGCCGACGGAATCACATCAAAGCTTGTCCGCAACTTAGTTAGCAACTCACGCCTACGCGGAGAGCCGCTTGCAAGAATTAAATCCATATTTATCACCAAATGCCAATAAACCACATTTACCGCGACGCTAACCGCAATTAAAACACGTTAATGGTACATAAAAAGTCGTTTATCGATTAATATCCAAAAAATATTCCGCAAAGGAAGGAAAATGTTCGCACCAAGCCAACTCGTTATGGAACTTATCGGAATCAAGCACAAGCTTAGCCGTAACACCCATCTCCGCAAGACGATTGTACAACCAAACGGAGTCGTCCAGCATACCCCTTGCGGGAATACCGTCCACGTCCTCCTTGCCGCCGCAATACACAAAAGCTTTTTGTTCGGGCAGCGCATTTGCGCCCACCTCATCTAAAAAACTTTCAAGCTCGCCGCGATTAAAGCACACCGCCGACGAAAACAGCCCCATACATCCAAAAACGTGTGGATACCGCAAGCCTATATAGCAGGATATCAAGCCGCCCATGCTGCTGCCGACAATCGCCGTTTTGCACCTATCTGTGCTAACATTGTAACGTTGGCTAATGATTTTTGTTAAATCTTGCGCAACAAAGCGCGCGTACTCATCGCCGCAACCGCCAAGGTCGCTGCCAAAATAATCCGGAGCAAGCTCGTACAAATCCGTTTTCCACGGACTGTATTCCGTGTTGCGCTTGCTCGGAGAGCACTCCACGCCAACAACGACAGCCGTTTTTCCGTGCAAAGCAAATATTTTATCCAAGGCTGTATCCGCATGCCAACTCATGCCAAAAGACGAAGTTTCCTCGTCAAACGCATTTTGCCCATCGCAAAAGTAAATGACAGGCAGCGGCTCGCCTTTTTCCTTGTAACACTCGGGCAAATAAACGTACACGTTCCGTCGCTCACCAAATGGCGGAACGTCAACAAAAAAGTTTTCCTTCATTGCAGGAATCTCCTTGCGCACAAAGCCAGACGCTCACAGCTCAAACGCAAATTATTTTATATTATAACACAAAAAAAACTTTTTTTCAACAGTTTACGTCGTACAAGTTTATCATTATGCCTGTTTATGTAGGGAATTGGCAAAGCAAATTTCACAACGAGCTTTACACCAAAAACCAATTCGCCGCAAATATCGCCCAAACTGCACAATAAAACTTAGCGAAATTCCTCCTGCGTGAGATGTCCACAAGTATTAAAGCCCGCAAACGCATCCTGCCGCAGCACCTCGTAGACGGCTATCGCAACGGAATTTGACAAATTGAGCGAGCGAGTATCAGCCACCATCGGAATACGAACGGCGTGGTCGTAGTTATCAAAAATCAGTCGTTCAGGCAAGCCCCTTGTTTCCTTGCCAAACACCAAAAACGGATTTTTTCCGTACTTCGGCTCAACGTGCGTTTTTTGCGCCTTTGTGGAAAAATAATAAAATTCTCCGTCGGGATACGCCTGCCGTAGCTGGTCAAAGCTATCCCAATAGTAAATCGTGCAATCCTTCCAATAATCCAAGCCCGCACGCTTTAACATTCTGTCGCTCGTATCAAAGCCAAGCGGACGCACCAAATGCACAACGCTACCGGTTGCCGCAGCCGTACGCACTATATTGCCGGTATTTTGAGGAATTTCCGGCTCAACCAAAACAATATTTATCATAATTTTACTCTTTTATATTCTTTTTACCGTTGTCGCATTAACGCTCACACCGTCAAAATGCTAACGCCAACGCTCAACCCTTTTCGTACCTATATTGCGGCTCCGTTGCAAAAAAGTCCTCCACAAGCGCAAGCATTTCATCCACGGATTGGCTCACGTTAACGGCAACCACCGTCGGTTTAGCGTTACGCTTACCCTTTAAGTAAAACGTGACGTGCTTTTTCATCTCGTTTACCACAACCCTGTTCGGATACACTTCCATTAGCATTGCCGTTTGACGACGAATAGTATCCAAAATATCCACCGAATAGGGCAAATCGGCAATTTGCGCAAACACCTGTGGCTTGCCTATCGCGCCGCGCCCGATAGCAACTCCGTATGCCCCCATCTCTATAAGCCGAGCGTACTGCTCACGCGTTTGCACGTCACCGTTGGCAAAAATCGGTATACCCGTTGCAACTATTTGCGGCAGCAGAGAAAAATCCGCGTTGCCTGCATACATTTGCTTTCGAGTGCGAAAATGCACCGTCACAAAGTCCGCGCCGCTATCCCTGCACATTGCGGCAAAATCTCTCGCAAGCGAATCGTCCGTTACGCCCAACCTAAATTTAACAGAAAGGGGCTTGTGCCACACCCTGCGCACGGCGGCAATACACTCCGCCGCCAAACGTGGATTTTCCATCAAAGCCGAGCCGTCGCCGTTGCCCACAATTTTACGCACGGGGCACCCCATGTTAATATCCAACCCGTCAAAAGCACGCACCTCATCGTAGGTCGCGCTTTCCGCCATCACATCGGGTTCGTGCCCGAAAATTTGACAAAAGCACGGACTATCGCCCTTTTGACGTACCAGTAACGTCCTTGTAAGGGTGTTTTTCATCACCAATGCCTTACTGCTGACCATTTCCGTAACCGTCAAGCCGACGCCGTAATCGTGACAAATTCGTCTAAAAGCAAAATCCGTGTAGCCCGCCATTGGGGCAAGCACTGTGCGCGCGGCAGCATTTTCAAAAAGCTTGTCAACCGACATTTCTCTTCGCCTCGCCCCACAATAAGTCAAACTGCTCTGCGGTTAACTGTTTAAGGCTTTGTCGCCGCTCGGCAAGCAACCGCTCGCACTCGACTACGCGCCGCACAAACTTATCGGTAGAAGTCATGAGCGCGGTTTCGCTATCCACACCGCACAGGCGCAACACATTGACGACAGCAAACAGAAGGTCGCCGCCTTCCATTTGTTTATTCTCGTCGGAGGCGTCAAGCAGCTCGGCAAGCTCCTCACGCACCTTATCCACCGCTTGCGCAACACTTTCAAAGTCGTAGCCGCCCTTGGCTGCCCTGCTTTGAACCTTTTGACTGCGCATTAGCGACGCCATCATACGCGGTACGTCCGTGACGTTTTGCGCAACGCCGTTGATTTTGTGTTCCTTTTGTTTTTGCTTTTCCCACACGGAAAGCGACTCGTCGGAGTTTGCCGCCTGCACCTCGCCAAAAACATGCGGATGTCGGTCGATAAGCTTACGGCACAACGCCGTGTACACGTCTTGCGGCTGATATTCCCCATCCTCCGCGCCTATTTCCAGATGGAACAAC
The DNA here is from genome assembly GCA_964607155.1 of uncultured Oscillospiraceae bacterium. Taxonomy (GTDB): domain Bacteria; phylum Bacillota; class Clostridia; order Christensenellales; family CAG-314; genus Fimimonas. Next base: position 42,430 of record CAZSIF010000005.1, on the reverse strand, counting down.
GCTTGCATAAGCAAGTCGCCAATCTCCTCCACGATGTTGGGGATATCGTCGTTTTCCAAGGCATTTGCCAACTCGTACGCTTCCTCAATAAGGTTTTTAACGATAGATTTATGCGTTTGTTCCCTATCCCACGGGCACCCGTTTTCGCTACGCAAAACAGCCAAAATATCTGCGCAATCGTAGTAATCAAAAACTTGTCGTTCCGCAAGAGGTTTAGGGCAAATCAAAATTGACGTTTGATAGTCGAAACGTTGTCTGCAAAGCCTATCCAAGGACACTGTTTTAACGCTATCACCAACAGTGATTATAACGGGGATATCCGCGTCGAAAGCTTCCGTGAGCCTTAGCTGAACTTCCGCCGCAACATACTTATCGTCGATAGCCGTCACAACCGTGGGCACAGGCAAAATGCGCTTGGCGGCAATAATATCCGTTGCCGTGTATACCGTGCACCCGATAGGCAAATTGTTTTGCAAAACCGTCGAATACAGCGGCACACCGGCAACCACTCGCACTTCGGGCAGCAGCTGCACCGCGGTATCGTCACAGCCCTGTCCCACAACGCAAAACACCACGTTTTTATTGCCAAAGCTATGCAAAAAATCAACCACACGCTGGTTGAGCTCGTCAAAATCCTGCGCCTCGCCGTAAAGCTCGTCGCAACTTACGGCATCGCTGCGAATTTCGCAAGCGGTTTGCCAAGCATGAGTAAGCTTGGAGCGAACAACCACAACGTCCGCCAAGCGAATAGCCTCCGCACCATCCAACGTGAGGTCGCCCTTTTTGCGCCCCATTCCGACAACTGTTATCATTTGTTAACCTCTTTGTTATTTTTGCTTTAATGCCAAGCCAAGCTCGCTCCTATCGAATGCTTTTAGCATTGTTATCGCCGCAAGATACACGCAACCACAAACAGCAATTAGCAGCAGCGTGCCAAACGCAGACGATACAAGCGGTTTGGCAAACGACAATGCCAGTGTTACACACAACATCATAAGCATACTTGCCGCAAGCGGCTTTACGACGCATGCGTTCACGTCGATTTTTAACCGCAGCTTAACTCGTAAGTATATTATAACACATACCGCCGCAAAAAGATAGCACATTGTTTCGGAAATTGCCGCTCCGTAGACGTTTATTTTTGGATTTGGCAGCAAAACAAGATTAACCGTTGCTTTAACCACTATTGCCAACGACACTATTATTACGGATGCGTAGGGTTTATTTGCGGCTTGGCAAACCGAAACGCAAGTTTGCAACACTGCAAGAAACACCACCGACAAACCCGAACAGGAAAGCAAAACGGCAGCAATGCGAATTTCATCTGCGGGCAATCCGCCGTACAGCAAACTCAATATCGGCAAAGAAAGCGCAATAAGTCCCAGCGCACAGGGCAAAGCAATTACCAACGTAAGCTTAATGGCAGAGTTAAAGGAGCGCGCTAACCCCTCGCTATCGTCCGACGCAAACGCCGCAGTTATGCCGGGTAGCGCGGAAACTGCCACTCCGCTTGAAAGGGCAATGGGCAAACCGAGCATGGAGTTTACAGGCCCCGTCCACAAGCCATACATTTCCGTGCCGTTGCTTACAGTAAGCAGGTTTACCACCATTACGGAATCTATCACCTGCGATAGTTGCATGGCAAAGCCGCCCAAAGCCACAGGCACAGCCAAGGCAAACACCTCGCGTGAAAGCTCGGCAAAATCACGCCCGACAAGCATTGGCAACTTAAAGCCACGCCGCTTTTTGTGCGCCAAAAACACGCCGAGCATTATCAACAACGAGCACAATTCGCTAACCGTTATGGCAAACGCGGCGCCGGCAACGGCCTTGTTGACATCAGGCATCAGTCTTACGGCAAGTACCAGTCCCACAACCAACTTTACAATTTGTTCGATTACCGTTGTCACTCCGGACGGCACCATGTTCATTTGTCCCTGAAAATACCCTTTCAAGACGTTTGTGACGGGTACAAACAACAGCGCAGGCGCAACTATCCTGTACAGCGTTGCCGTTTCCGGATTGCCTTGGGCTGAGGCAATTACTTCCGAAAGTAGCGCCATAAGCACACACGCTATCGCGCCAAAACACAAAAGCACTACAAAAGCGTACACAAACACACTGCGGCTTTTTTGCGGATTATTGAGCTGATTGTGCTCCGCAACCAATTTGGAAAGGGAAACGGGCACGCCTGCCTGCGCAATGGTAAGGAACAAAATATACGGCGGAAAAACCAGCTGATACAGCCCCATACCGTAGCTGCCGATAATGTTGGTAAGAGGAATGCGATACAACGCACCCAAGATTTTTGCAAGCAACCCACCCACGCTAAGAATAAGCGCACTTGACATAAAATTTTGCGATATCTTTTTCATACAATATATTATGTGCCTATTGCAAAAATAATATCTTACAAACAAAGCATATCGACATAATTAGTTATTCGAAAATTATGTGCCATTTTATCCAGTTAAAAGATACTCTAATTATGTTTTAATACAAGAAAATGCACTATACTTCAAACTCAACTTGCAAATTCAGTTTTGCACGAGCAGTGCCGCGGCACAAAAAAAAAAGAGGCTGACAAGCACAGTCAACCTCATTTATACATTAACAAAACAATATTGCGTTGCGCTAACCTTCGATTAACGGAGCGTCGTTTTCATAATCAAACCAATCGTAATTTTGCCACTTGCCGCCGTTTGCACGATAGACTTCCTCCACCGCCATAGACCAACAAATAGACGAGGGCGAATCGGGCACAAACTCCAAAAATTCGCCGCTTGCATATGTGTAGCACATAGAGCCGTCATTTGGTATGCACAGCACGTTAATGTTTTCACTCTTGATAAACACCTCAAAGGGTGCGCCGTCACGAGTGCCCGTGTACGACAGCCCTTCCATCGTAAGGCGCAGCGTACCGTCGCCTGCGATAACGGACATCTCGTTGTTTTTCATATAGTCATAGGGCGGCAGCACGCCAAGTTTGACGTGTTCCTCCATCACAAACGTGCCGTTGCTTGCTTGTATTTGTCTGCGAATAGCCCTACGCTGGTTGTTGTACCAATCGACGATGGTTGCAGGCACACGGCTGCCCTTTTGGGGCGTAAGCTCGTAGGCGTTATTCAGCGTTGCGGCATTGCCACATGCAAGGCATTTAATTTCGTTGCCTTCGCCCTTCATTTTGTGCTCGCCGCAAACAGGGCACTCAAACAGCAGTTGGTCGAGGTTGTACGCACAACCCCAATCGCACTTATAGGCGTGCTTGCGCGTCTTGTTCCACTCAAGGTCGTCGGTAAAAATTGCCTCGTCCACCTTTTTGCGGATATCGTCCGCCTCCATAGTTTTTAGTTGCTCGGGCGTAAACAGCTCAAACAGCTCAACATCCACCTTGCCGTAACGCTCGCGAATATCAAACTTGGGGCTAACCATATAGCCGCCGTGAATCCTGATGCCCAAAACGTGCACGCCAAAGTGCTTTAACATTTTGCCGGTGCCAAGCATGGACGGTTGTTGCGCACCGCTAATCGTGCTCATTCCGCACGGAAAAATGCACACTGCGCCTGCCTTTTGCCTACGCAAAATTTGCGACATGCCCCTAATTGTGGTGATATCCGGCACAAAATTCTTTTTGGGAATGGTGTGCGCGAGCGAAAATATCAGCTTGAATTTTGTGCGATGGAATTCGTTTTCCGCCGCAACAAAATTGAGCCTGCGCCCCTTCATTGCGTATTCCACAAAGGCGTAGTCCATGCGCGAAGCGTGGTTGCTAACGATAATCACAGGCACGTCCTTGTATTTATTCAAATCGATGCTACGATTCACCGTGACGTTGCATTGCTTGTAATAAAGACCCTTCACCACGCGCATCAGCACCGCCTGCGCAATTCTCGATGGCTTTTTGAACTTTAACGACGAAATTTTTTTGTTGATTGTAAACTTCACGACAGTTCTCCTTAACGCAAATGTGTGCGCAAACAGCCTTGCGCAACACACACCTTGCACCAATTTTACCTTAGTGTAACACAAATCGACAAATTATTCAACATTTATTAAACAAAAATTTAATTTCAACATTTATTTGCATTCGCACGCAGCCACCTATGCGCCTTGCAACAGCGGCAAATAATCGCACACCGATATAATATGCCACAAAAACAAACCTTTTCAAACGCCGTTTTGATACTTTATAACCTTACCGATTATCAAATTTCAAGAATTGTGTTGCAAAATTGTCCGCAAAGTGCTAAAATGAATCTGCGACGTTAACTGAATATTAAAATCACTCAAAGTAGACTTCGGTAGAGGTGTACTCTTTTGCGAATACATGTCTTTGAGTGATTATGTTAGCGTCGCAGCAGAGCAAGAGGTGCATTTTTACAGTGCCGTTTGCTTTGCTTGCGGCACTTTTTTATTTACAAAGGGGGAAACTTATGAAAAACACTTCAAAAAGAGTACTAACCTGCCTGCTTGCGACATTGTTTATCCTTTCAATGATTGCACTTGCGGCTTGCAACAATGGCAATGGGATTATTACCGTTAGCTACGACAAAAGCCACACCATCTGTGTGGGGGACGATTTGGAAACCATCAAGCCATATTTGACGGTCACTTACACGGATTCCGACGGCAACACGACTCAAATTGATGATTTTACGTTAATCGGCACACTTACAGAAGGCGAGTGCGAGCTTACCGTTGTTTACAACGGCATGACTTCCAAAGTTACAGTGGACGTCAAAGTCAACCCCGCAACCTGCGAGCACTCCTACTCCGCTTGGCAGGAAACAACGCCTGCAACGTGCAAATCAACGGGTGAAATGCAACGAGTATGCTCCATTTGCGATTCGTTCGAAACGCAGACGATTGCCGCAATTGAACACACGCCAAAAGCCGCAACAAAAGAAGACGTTATTCCGTCAACTTGCACCGAACAAGGCTCTTACAATCTTGTCGTCCGTTGCGATAAATGCGATGCCATTCTTAGCTCAACACCGCAAACAACACAAAAGAAAGACCACGATTTGGGAAAATGGATTGACGAAATTGCCGCAACATGCTCACAAAATGGCATTGTCGGACACCACACCTGTTCCGATTGCGGAAATTATTTTGACAAGGATCACAACAAGTTATCAAACCTAACAATTGCAACCACCGGACACAATTACACAAACGGCTTTTGTCAAGCGTGCGGAAAGAGTATAAACGTTGCAAGCAAAACAGCTACTTCTATCACTATAAACTTAGAGAAATGGCAATTCAAAGTTAATCGATACGATAATCCTTCAATACGAGCTTATCTATGGAGAACAAACGCTTGTTACGTTGCCGATTCAAGTGGAGCATATCACACAATATGGTCCGATTCCGATTCCGACGGCGTTGTTAAGATTTCTGGCGAGGATGATTTTATCGGCGGTTATCACGGGGACGAAATACAGACATCGGTGAAAATTTTCGTAGATGGTGTCGAATATAAGGAATCGTCAACTTTTGATAATTTAGAATTTAAGGAAATCCTAATAATATGTGAAAGCGACGTTTATCATTGCAACACTTCTACAAACGCTGATACAGTGGCTTTCAAACGCAATAAGGTATTAAAATTCAATTCCGACGGATATACAGTGGAAAATTATTGGGTGGCGCAAGAGGCGTTAACGCTCGAAGTTTCGTACATTGGAATGTTGTCGGTTAACTGTGCAGACACAGATGGCACTCCTCTTGCCAATGGGTTTTACAGTAATTCTGATTATAAGTATTATTCCGCAAAAGAAACTGTTGCCGCAGATACAACTTGTAAAGATGTGGAATTTACAACGAAGTATGGCAATATTGGTATAAAAATTTGCGACTATTCGCCTACCACAAATTACAGTGCTTGGGTGACTTATTATCCATCGAGCGACAGAAATAAAGTTTATTGTGCAACCAACCGTACAAGCAATACAGGAGCAATCAATTCTGGTGACGTTATCAAGGGAAAAGCGGTAATATATTTGAAATAAATTATATGAATACAGCATACGTTATGTTGGCAATAAGGCTCATTAACACGACCACAAATTTGGTCGTGTTTTTTGATAATTAACGCAATTTATTCAATAAACCTTGTATATTTGCAAATTGAATTTTGAGCTTTATATACAATACAGCAAGGAGCCCACACAACAAATACGATTTTGCGAAAAATGATAAAATTCCCAAAGACAACATTTTTTATCCAAAAAGAGTTTCAATTCGGACAAAAAATGGTATAATAGCAATATGAAAGACGACAAACCGAAAGATGAGCTCAACAGAGCAGCACAATTTTTACCATTCGATGCGTTGGGCATTCAGCACGAGCTATCGGTGCGTGAGGAAAAGCGCAAAAAGGTCGAAAAAAAGCAACTCGACGAGGAGCAACAGCAGCACTTGAATGCGCAATTGCAACGGCTTAGCGTGGGCACAAAGGCAAGCATTGTGTTTTATATGCGAGGACACTACCTTGAGGTGCGGGGCACTGTTACAAAAATAAACCTGCCACTAAGACATATCGTTATCGGCGAGCAAAAGCTGCTGTTCGATGACATTTACGACATTGAAATAATAGATTAAAAAAAACGACTGTTGAAATGCCCAAGCCACCACACGGCGAACGCAATCAACAGTCGTTTTTATTTTATAATTGCCAAATTTTTACAACAAACAATGGTTGCACCTGAACCTGCCGCAATGCGGCTGTTGCCACGAACAAAGTTTTTGGCACGCAGCGCAATCGACAACACCGCCGCAACAGACGAACTGCAATTACATCAGCTTTTTGCCGTCGGAAAAAGCGTTGCCGACTTTGTTGCCGAGCACAAGGTAATCGTGATGCACGGAGTCGTAAGTTATGGCTTGCACGAGAGCCGCGTCGATAAGACCATCTGCGCCGATAACCTTTTCGTCCGCACTAACGTTGATAATTTCACCAACCACAATACCGTCTTCGTTAAATTTGACCAATTTGCACTCCAACGAAACAGGCAACTCTGCGATAATCGGTGCATTAACCTCGCCGCTGCGCACGGCAGTAAAACCGGCAACGACAAACTTATCGTGCACATCGTTGGCGGAAGCGATACCAACATAATCTGCGGCAACCACATGCGCTGCATCCGCCACGTTAACAGTAAACGCTTTGTTTGCCTTGATATTTTTTGTGGTTTTGTGGTCGTCACTTAGGCACAACATCACTTGATTTGTGTCGTATATGCCGCCCCAAGCGGCATTCATCGCATTAGCCGTGCCGTCCTCGTTATATGTGCCAACAATCAAAACGGGCATCGGATACAACCAAGTTTTAGCTCCAAAATTCTTTCTCATATTAACTCCTTTATTATTTGTGCTGTCGCAACAATTCGACACGACGCGCACTTTTTATTCTTAAACGTGCCTTTTGGGACGCTTTAATGCCGCAAAATGTTACTCACGCTCGACACACGTCAAAATGTATGTTCCCGTTCCGTCTATATCCACATGCTCGCCTGCTGTGGCAAAACAAGTTTCGCCCTTTGTTAAAACAATGCCGTTTGCGCACACTTGTCCATCCACAACGGTAAAGGAAACAAAGCTATCGTTGTTGCAAAAATGCTTTTCGCCTGCATATCTATATGCGGAAAAATATTTGCATTTACCCAATAGGTCGCCACGTTCGGGCGAGGGCACAATATACTTATCCAAATTTGCAACCGCCTTTGCCTTTTCCACATGCAGTTCGCGTGGATTGCCGTTGGCGTCGCGACGGTCGTAGTCGTACACTCGATATGTCAGGGAGCTGTTTTGCTGAATTTCAAAAAGGGTAATTCCCTTGCCGATGGCGTGGAGTGTTCCGCTCGGAATAAAATAGGTTTCGCCAGCCTTTACAGACACTGCATTCATATAATCGCAAATGCAGTTATCACTAATAGCTTGGGCAAATTGCTGCGACGTAAGCGCACGGTTTAACCCCATATACAGTTTTGCATCGGCATCGACATCAAGAACATACCACATTTCGGTTTTGCCGAACTGATTTTCGTTTTGCAATGCATACTCGTCAGACGGGTGCACCTGCACAGAAAGGTTATCCGCCGCATCGATAAGCTTGTTTAGCACAGGGAAAAACGGAAAATCCTTGCAGTTAACGCCCCACTGTTCCTTGGGAACAACTTGGCTTATCGGCAAACCGTCGTACTCACCGCCGTCAATCACGCACATGCCGTCTTTATGAAAAGATAGCTCCCAACTTTCAGAAAGTGTCGGTTGTTCCGAAACCTTTCCCCACTCCGATTTTAACTTTGTGCCACCCCAAATATAGCTTTTTAGCGCAGGCTTTAACTTGAAGATCACGCTGCACCTCCAATATTCTTTTTTAATACAGTATGGTCTATTTTGGACAAATTGTCAACTAATATGATATAATGTATTCAACAGAACAAACCACTGCAAGGCAGCTATACGTCCAAATTAAGCCCCACCACAAACAAGGGCGGCACAAAAATCATACGCTAAGCATAAGGAATAGATCCCGATGCTTACGCATCGCCCTATCGGGTTCGACTACGGGCTATCGCCCTACGCTCAGGATGACACGAAAAAATACTCTTTTATTGTAAATCACTAATATTTCATTGCAAAGATAATGTGAATAATCGTAGGGCGAAAGCAAGCCATCACTCTACGGTACGACAAGGCAGTATTGGTACATGATTATTAAGATACAAGGAAACAATCGGAGCAAGTAAAAAACACAACAAACGCAATCATATACTGCCGCTGCCGCCCGAATGTCATTCTGAGTTCAGGGAGACATATGATAACAAGTCTTACGCATGTCGTAGGGCGGGGGCTTGCTCCCGCCGAAAACAACAAAAAGAACAAGACAACACACGACCATGTGGATAGTTTAATAGAACAATCCCTCAGTCAGCATAGCTGCCAGCTCCCTTTACACAGGAAGCCTTGAATTGTGTAAATGCAACTATGTCAACCCGCACCGCCCCAATGTCATTCTGAGCGGAGCGCAAGCGAAGTCGAACTGCGCAGCAGTGCGAGGTGCTAACCGAAGCAGAATCTAAGGGGCGGTACAGTATCAATGCGATTTCGCGCAATACACACCACAAACGCAACTTAAAACACCCAGAAAGCGACTTTCAATACACCAAAGTGACACCAACTAAAATGAATAAGCTACTTATCATCGACGGACACAACCTACTTTTCCAGATGTTTTACGGAATGCCCAATCGCATAATTAACTCCAACGGAACTGCCGTGCACGGCGTTATCGGTTTTATCGGTGCATTAAACAAAATGCTATCGCAAATAAATCCATCGCACGTCATTGTTGTTTTTGACGGGGAAACATGCAATCCAAGAAAGCAAATTGACGACGCCTACAAGGCAAATCGACAAGATTTTTCCGCCGTGCCGGATAACGAAAATCCGTTCACGCAGCTGCCGCTAATTTACCGAGCATTAGACGAAATGCACATTGCTCACCACGAAACTATCGATTGCGAAGCCGACGACATAATTGCCGCCTACGCACAAAATGCAAGTTCTGACTTAAACGTAATCATTGCTTCGTTCGACAGCGACTTTTTTCAGCTGATTGACGACAACGTAACCGTTTTTAGGTATCGGGGCAAAAGCAGCATCGAAGTCGACAAACAACGCCTTTGGCAAAAGCTGGCAATATCCCCTTGCGAATACGCCTTGCACAAATCCATTTGCGGCGATAAGGCAGATAACATCGTCGGCATACGCGGAATCGGCGCAAAAACGGCGTCAAAAATCGTTTGCGGATGTTCCACCCCGTCACAGCTGTTTAAAAAAAACAAAAGTTCCACAGACAAGCTTTCCCAAAAGGTTTTACAAAATGAACAACTGATACAACGCAACTATCAACTGATAAACCTTTCGTCAAACACCGTTGTGCCCGAGCCGCTGCACCGCCTTTGTGCTCCGACAAACGCACAAAAGACAATGGACGTTTTGCGTGCTGTTGGACTATGGAATTGACACCCACCTGCAAATATGCTATAATATTATGTTACAAACAAAAAAAAGGAATACCATTATGCGAAAATACAAACAAGCCCTTGACTTGATAAATCAATACGACACCATAATAATACATCGCCACGCCAATCCGGATGGGGACGCCATCGGCAGCCAAGTGGGGCTTGCCGAAATATTACGAGAAAGCTTTCCGAACAAAAACATCTTGATTACCGGTGACGACGCCGGCAGATACAGTTTTATGGAAGGCTGGCAACCCGATAACATTGCGGACGAAACCTATCACGGCGCGCTTGCCATTGTGCTCGATACCGCTGCAAAAGCATTGATATCCGACAATCGCTACACTACCGCCGCAGCAACGCTTCGCTTTGACCACCACATTTTTTGCGAAAAAATTTGTGACGTCGAAATAGTTGACACCTCGCGCGAAAGTTGTTGCGGTTTGATTGTCGACTTTGCGCTGAAAAGCAAGCTTGCCATAAACGACCTTGCGGCAACATCGCTGTTTACGGGCATGGTAACGGATAGCGGACGCTTCCGCTACGACAGCACCACCAACAAGACTTTTGCCACGGCGGCGGCATTGATGAAACACAGCATAGATATCACATCTATCTATTCCAACTTGTACGCAGATGATTTCGACAAAATTCGTCTACGCGCGGAATACACGCTAAAAATCCGATTTACGCCCAAAAACAACGCATATATAGTTACAACAAAAGAGGAGCTTGCCCAAAGCGGCGCAAGCGAGTTTACCGTTTCTCGCGGAATGGTAAGCGTGATGAGCGACATCAAGGGCGTGAACAGTTGGGTTAATTTTACCGAAACAGACCACGGCGTTTTGTGCGAGCTTCGCTCCAAAACGCACAACATAAATCCTATTGCTGTCAAATATGGCGGCGGCGGACATGCCAAAGCGAGCGGAGCAACCGTGCCCGACCTCGACACGGCAATGAAACTTCTTGCCGATATCGACGCTTTATCAGACTAACGTTTATTAAACAAGCCATTAAAAAGTGTTAAAGCACTTTTATTGGCACACAATATCCCATCAAAACGAAATAACCACCTCAAATCCATTTATATAAGGAGCTACCATGAGCGATTCATTACAACTGCAAACAATGCGTGCAATCATCGAAAAAATTGAAAGCTACAATAGGATAATCGTTACACGCCACATTCGTCCCGACGGCGACGCAATAGGCTCGTCCAAGGGTTTTGCGCGCATGCTGCAACTAACCTATCCAGAAAAAGAAATTCATGTTATAACCGACGACGCCAGCGACTATCTTGCTTTTTTGGGCGGCGACGACAAACAAATCGACGACGAGCTGTACAAGGACGCATTGTTGATAGTTTTGGACACTGCAACCACGGACAGAATTTCCAACAGCAAATATTCGCTTGCAAAGGAAATAATAAAAATCGACCACCACATCAACATTAAACCCTACGGGGATATTTCGTGGGTGGAAGACCGCCGTTCATCGGCAAGCGAAATGGTTGCATACTTTTATCACACTTTTAGCGACCGCCTCAAGCTCGACACACAAGCCGCAACCTACATCTACACCGGCATGGTAACAGATAGCGGACGCTTCCGTTACGAATCCACCACCGGAGAAACAATGCGACTTGCCGGCATGCTGTTAGATTTTGGCATAAACACAGATAAACTGTTTGCCAACCTTTACTTGGAGGATTTTGAGTACTACAAGTTTGAGTCGCACATACACAAAAAAATGCAAATAACACCAAACGGCGTGGCTCACGTTTATGTGAACAGAGCAATGCAAAAGCAATTTAAGCTAACCAACGAGCAAGCGTGCGAGGCAGTTTCGTTTATGAACGCCATTCGCGGAAGCATCGCTTGGATTGCCTTTATCGACATGCCGGACGGCACAATAAGAGTGCGCTTGCGCAGCAGATTTATGGAAATAAACACCCTTGCCGAAAAATACAACGGCGGCGGACATCAATGCACTTGCGGCGCAACGCTTACGAACAAAAAGGAAATCAAACTGCTGCTTAACGACGCAGATAAAATGGTTGAAGAATACAAATCTACACACACGGACTGGCTATGAAAATTTTAATTACAAACGACGACGGAATTCAATCAGAAGGGTTGCGCATTGTTGCAAATTGGGCGGCAACATTTGCCGAAGTTACGGTTAGCGCGCCCAAAACACAGCAAAGCGGCAAAAGCCACGCAATAACCATACACGAGCCCATTGAGATAACAAAATACAATTACGCGCCAAACATACGCGCATTTTGCGTCAATTCGTCCCCCGTGGATTGCGTACGCTACGCCACGCTTGGCTTGGGCGAAACTTACGACCTTATTATAAGCGGCGTAAACAAAGGCTATAATATGGGCGAGGATATACTGTACAGCGGCACGGTCGGAGCCATATTCGAAGCAAACCTACGCGGATGTAAAGGAATTGCGCTTTCAACCGAATACACCTCGTTTGAAACAGCACAAAAATACTTAAACGAAGTTTACAACTTCATTACGCAAAACGATTTGTTTGCCGCAAACGATATCTACAACGTTAACATTCCGCTCACGGTAAAAGGCATACGCGTAACACGCATGGGCGGAGCGTACTACACCGACGACTTTATTGCCGTGGACGAAAATCACTTTGACCAACAAGGTTACATGGTCTACAAAGCCGGTAACGATTTGGATATCGATACCGACGCCACAATGAACGGATACATATCCATTACCCCGTTAACCACTCGCAGAGATAACGCAACGGCGTGGCAAAAAATTAAGCACATCAACACAAAGTGACATTAACCGCCATTTAATACCATATTTTGACACAAATAAAGCGAGAAAGCGTACTTAAAAAACACTTTCTCGCTTTATTTGTTTTTATAGTCAACATGCGCAATAACGCTTGAACCTTTTCAACACGTTTATACGCGTTCGCCTTGAACAACGTAACGTTGCTTTGTGGGAAAGAACCGCTCGCGCCGCACCACCGCCTTCAGCAAGAAAGTCGACAACAATTCCCATCACCTCTAAAAGCCAAGCCATTCGTTGCACCGCTTGTCGCCAAGCACACCAAAGCGCAAAGCTTGAACAACCCCCGCATCGATAATTTAATCCCAACACAGCAACAAGCCGCAGACTGCTATTTTACACGCTTGCCCCATTTATCAAGCGTCCCGTCGATGCAACACACCTTATAGTCGCCCGTGCCAACGTTCCAACAAGTACCCTTTTGAACTCGCAACCACTGCTTAACTGTTCCGTCAAAGCGTATTTCCGTAAGCGCACCGCAACCGTAAAAAGCTTTGTCGCCGATTTTTTGGAGCTTGGAGGATAACGTTACAGTGCTTAGCTTTTCGCAAATCGCAAACACCATATCGTTGATACTTTCACAGGCCACAGTAACACATTCAAGTGAGCCGCAACCGCATAGAACAAATTCGTTTTGATAATGGTTTACAGTCAATTCCGTGACCAAATTGCCATTTAAGTACAAATCGGCACCATACACCAACGGATTAGAAAATTCATCACTGAACTTTATTGTAAGCAAGTCTTCCAGCTCAAAATCAACATAATTGACCTTTTTAACACTAACGCAATCCCGAAATGCGCCCACTCCGATATATTTTAATTCCTTTTTAATGGTCACTCCCGAAAGGGCACCGCAGCCCAAAAATGCTTCTTCCTCGACTTCACCAACGTTGTTCAACAACAGTCCCTCGTGCCAAGCCTTATTTTGACATTTACGCGCTTCAACCTTGCTATCAAAGCTTTTTATATCCGCATAATCACTGTCTACCTGCATGCCGATTGCGTACAACAGTAAAAAACCGCCCACAAGCACGGTCAAAATAATATCCCACCACGTCCACAAGCCGAAAACGCTAAACAAGGCTATGTACGCAGCCAAGATTAAATAAAACATCCAAGGAACGTATGTAATAAGCACTAATGTGAGAACTACGCCTATTAAGACAACCAAGACAATGCTCCACCAAGCCCAGCAATTAAACACGCTCAACACGGCGATTACACAACACAGGATGGCAAAAAACAACACAGTTTTACGAGCTGTCCTTTTTTCTCCCTTGCGCGACTTCTCCATGCGGGCAAGCACCTCGTCACGCTGCTTTTTACGTTCCTCGCGCCCCTCTGCAAGATGGCGCTCCGCTTCGGCATAGGCAGCACGTTCCTGATGAGCTTTTTCCACCTGCTTATTAAGACTGTTAATTACTTTGAGGCGTTTTTCGTCCGTTTCCAGCACCAGATATCTGTTAAACTCCGGCAACAGCAACAATTCCTCGCTTTCGCTCGACACCTCCAAAAGGCTGTTTACACCCACTTTGGCAAGGCTCACGCCCAAGCAAGCTTGCGCATTCATATCGTTATGCGACAGCACAATTCCGTAAAAATACTCGGCATTGCCAAAATCACTATTTGACAGCAAAACGTCCGCAATATTTAACAGAACGGAATCCAAATCTGCAATATCTTTTTGATAAAAACGCACCACATAGCGAGCAAGCTCACCATCGACAACGGAAAAACTCATCTTAATGCGCGTGGTCAACTTATCTAACAACTCCACAACTTTTGCGTCGGAATCTGCCGAATATCTTATTATTTTTTCAGAGACACTTTTTAGGTCATCAACAGAACCATTAGAGGACAAAAGGCGGTACAAACGGTATTGGTATGCCTCAACGTTGCCCTCGTCCACCTCCAAAACCGCATCGATACACGCGTCGAGATTGTTTGAGCGAACATTTACATTTGCATAGTTCAAAAGCAGTTCAATGTACCTATCCACTTGTTTTCCGTCCAATGTGGAAAGCAACAACTTAAAGCTGCAGTATTTATCTTTGGCAATACAATTATCCGCCGTCTTGGCAATCAGACTTTCACGTTCGGAGCAATTGAATGGAAGTACAAATTCCAAAATGTTGTACATTTCGCTATCCGAACGCTCGCACGCGCCTATATACAGCTGCGCAATAAGCTGTTCGGCATAGTCCTTTGCGGCGCACTCGATTATGTCCTCGAACTCGCGACATATCTGCTTATCGAACTTTATCTTTGCAATTAACTCCGATTCCGATGCAAAATGTTGTTCCGCAAGCATTTTGACCGCCTTAACTTCGCCGTTACGCGGACTTTTTGCAAGCAATGCGTTCGTGAGCGCAAGCGCCTGATCAAAGCTTTGAGCCGCAAGATACGTCCTAACAAGGCTAAGCGTTTGCGCATCGTTAAGGGACGTTTGCGCAACCGTGCTGCCCATCTCTCTAACCGTTATTTGGTTTTGAGATATCTCCGTAGACTTTTTGGCAATCTTGCCGCCTGTTATTGCAATCTTTTCCACACCTTGGTTTTTGCGTGAGCTTTCGATGACCTTTTCAATGTGAGATATAAGCGAAGGCAAAAATATCATTTCCGCCATGTTCAAGCACTGGCGTGAACGCAATGCGGCAGGTATATCCGATAAGTCAAGGTTTTTGTAAACAAACACAAGGCTGCGTGAGTCCTTTTCGCCGGACTCTATTCTATTGCGAAAACGTGACCACTCGTTTTTTACCCAAGTTGCGGTTATATACTCCGGCTTTTCCGCAAGCACTATCATTACCTTTGCGGTTTTAATAGCATTATATATGTACGGCTCGTACTGCTCAGAAAGTTTATCTCGCAAGCTGACGCGGCTATAAAACACGTTATAACCACGGCGAACAAGCTCGGTGTACAGTTCTTGTGCGTCATAACTATCCTGAGTGCGTTCGATGCCGTGTTCCTTGTCGCTATCCTTGTAGCTAATAAACACGTCGTAAGCAGGCTCTTTACTGGCTTTGTTTAACCACTCGATACGAACCTTATCTATGTACTCGGCTTGTTGCTTGTAGCTATCTGCTATCTCGGCAGGGGCAAGCTCGATTGCCTTTTTGACAAACGTGCCATCGGCGAACACCTGTTCCGAAATATTATTACAAGTGGGCACTTTTTTGTTTTCGTTGAGGTCGTTTACATAAATTATGCTTGCAGAAGCCAATGCCCTGCCCCAATAAGCTTCGTGGTTGGCGTTATCCGTGTTAATTACATCCTCAAACAGCTCTTCCGCAACGTCAAAATCTCCGTTGCGCAAGGTTTGCCAAGCGTTTTCCAACACGGGCAGACGAGTCACTTCCTCTTCCACCTTCCAACGTGAGCCGCAGTATTTGCAGACGTAGTAGTCGCCTATCCTTTGTTCGAGCTGCTCGCCGCACACTTTGCAGACGTATCGTTCCATTCGCAGACCTCTCTTTTGTGGTTATTTTAGATATATTATACATCTATAATACGCGAAATGTCAACAGGCGCCAAGTTTTTTTGAGAACGGTATTCTGCCGATACAGACTGCGTCCCGTTAAACACCACAATAATTGCGCCCCATTAGGCTTTGCACACAAACGCATTTGCGAACATCACGGCACGTTCGGGTTTATCCTTTGGACGTGCTCCAAAAACATTTGCTGTTCGTCAAACTTTTGAGCTTAATAGCACATCAGTTAAATAGGCTTATTACAATTTAAGACAATAAAAAGGGCTCTGCTGTAAATTGCAGAACCCTTGTTGGTTTGTTAAATTATTCGTGATCCTCGTGCTCGTGTGCGATGGATGCGGTATAATCAAAGGTCAATCCCTGATCCTCAAGGAAGGACTTGAACTCGTCCGTGAACTTAATTTTGCCTTCAGCCTTGATATTGCCGTCCTCGTCAACAGTGTTGTAGTAGCTTTCCTCAAGCTCCTCTACTGCGGTTTCCTTGAGCGACGATGCCTGATTGGAATAATAAGCCGTGAACAGTTTGTACTCTGCAGAAGCAGTATCCTTCAAGCAACTAGCAAGGAACGTATCTAACTTAGCCTTTACGCTATCACTACTCAAATCGGGATTTGTGCCAAGGTCGATAGCTTCAAAATTAAATGTGACTGCAGTTACGTCCTTGACGTAGTACACGATGTGCACGCCATAGGATGAAACAGCAATTCCGTATCCGCCAACGCCGTGCGTTTTAGCCTCTTCTGCCGCGTCTACAAATTCCGAAACCCACTGTGCCGTGTAATCGCTCGGAGCGTTTGTGCGAACAACGTAGTCGTATGCAGCCGTGTGTTGAGCCGTATCAGTGTTAAACCTCTTCATAAGCTCAACAATGGTTTCGTCCTTTGTTTTGCCTTCTATCGCCTTAACAGTGCCGTCTGCGTTAAAGTAGTTGCTCAGCTCGCCCTCGGAATTGATAACAAGCTTGTCGTTTTCGTACTTGAACAGATTTTTCACCTTGCCATAGTTGCCGTCGGCATCCTTATCGGTAAGGAAGTCGTCCGCAACAATGCTTGCCGCAAGCTTCTCTCTGTATGTCTTGTACGCATCGCTATCCGTTGAACCAAGTTGCTTTTCAAGGTTGGAAAGCTCGGTCTTTTGCTCATCGGAGAAAGGAACAAGAATGTTCTTTACGAAAATGTATTCGTAGCCGGCAGGAACGTCGTAGATATATGTGCCGTCAGACAAGCCCTCTACCGTGGACACAAAGTTTTCCTTGATGGCAAACTGCGCCTTTTGTGCAGCCCTATCGTTAACTGCATTTGTTTTGAGTGTGCTCAATGCAGCGGCAAGTCCTTCGTAGTTTTCCGTTGCAGCGGCAACGCTGTTATCGTACAGAGAAACAAGCATCGACACGATTGCGTCTTCTACTTGATTTTTGAAAAATTCGTCAAACGTAATTCCGTAAGAGGTTTCAATACTGCTATTGTAACGCTTTTGCACCTTTTGTTGCCAAGCGGCAAATTCGGTGCGGAAGTTAGCCTTGAACGTGCTTTGCTCCGTTGCGTCCTCGATATCCTTATACTCGGTAAGACGTTCGCAATAATCGTTTGCCTTTGCTTCAAGAGAGTTGAGATACTTGCTTGGGCTTACTACGCGCGTTGAGCTGTTTGTTCTGTAGTAATCGTCAAAATACTCGGACATTTCGTCGTTCACAAACAACTGTGCACGCTCGTATGCGCTATACGTTTTTGCACTGCCAAGGTCAACGTACTCTGTAAAGTCACGAGAAGTATCTTCTTCCTCAGCGTCCTCGAGAGTGTAATTTTTGTTAATTTCGTCCTCAACTGCGCTATCGTAATTTGTAAAGATAAGGTAGGTAACGTACTCTGCAACGTATGCAAGCTCGTCCTCGGTAAGATACTCGCCATACTTGTATTCGCCATTGTAGCTGCTGTTGACGGCTTGGTGCGCATCAACATATGCGTCCAACTTCATGTACTGCGTGTACAGTGACGACATTGCCATCGAAAACAAACTATCTGCCGTAAAATATCCCTGCGAAACGTAGGAATAATAAGAATTATAATAGTTATTGAATGTATCGATAACCTTACCGATGCTTACTGATTGCTTGCCAACGGTAAATGCCGTTTCCGAACGGTACTTAGAGGCGTTCACTCCAAACAGCGAGCATGCCGACAATACGCCGACAACCATTACAGCCAGTAAAAGTATCGAAATTGCTCTACTTACTTTTTTCATTTTGTTACTCCTGAATATTTGATGGTTTTACCTTGCGCATACCGCTTATGACGACAAAAGCGCATAACCACCTATACTAATCTATTATACATTTATCGCCGATAATTGGCAAGCGGTTTTGCAAGGTTTTGCATTATTTCCTTTATACAAATTTTTATTTTGCCGCAAAAAAGATAATCAGACCGTCCATATTCGTCTGTTTTTTACCAACCTGCTTTACTGTTGCCCCACAACAGTCCGCCTGCGTGAACACCACCGCTCGCACGGATTGACTTACGCATCTATTATTCGACCGCATCTCCATGCGGCGAGGGCTGTATTTTACGCAAAAAGTCCGTCATTGCAGATAGCAACCTATCCTTTTGCAAAAAGTCGTTGGAAACAAACTGAACGCCATAGCTACCCGATAGCGGAGTTAGCCTATCATCGTCGAGCGCCTCAAACACACGCTTGTTCATCATGCTTTGCTTGTTTGCAAAAGTCAACTCGCCCTTGCCGACCTTGACGGAAACACGGCTTATTCCTGCCGCATTTGCCAGCGTTTTTATTTCCGCCACGGTAAACAGATTTGCTACCGTAACGGGCAAAGCTCCGTACACGTCTGCGATTTGCTTGTTGAGCGAGGCAATTTCCTCTACGGTTTTGCACGCGGCAAGCTGTTGATAGAAGTCCATCCTATCCTTTTGACGCGGAATGTAGCTTTCCGGCGCGTATGCCTCGATATCTATTTCCACATCGGTGTACAGCTTTTGCTCGGGCTTTTCGCCCTTGAGTTCCGCAACCGTTTCCTTTAGTAACCGCGCGTATGTTTCGTAGCCGACTTTCATCATATGCCCGTGCTGCTCGCGCCCGAGAATATTGCCTGTACCGCGGATTTCAAGGTCCTTCATCGCAATCTTAAAACCGCTGCCCAGTTCGCTGTATTCCGTGATGGAGGACAGCCTTTTATAGGCAACATCGCTAAGAATTTTATCCTTTTTATACAAAAAGTACGCGTAAGCAAGGCGATTACTGCGCCCCACTCTGCCGCGTAGCTGATACAGCTGCGACAAGCCCATTTTGTCCGCGTCGACAACGATTATCGTGTTGGCGTTGGGGATATCGATACCGTTTTCAATTATCGTTGTGCACACAAGCAAATTGCCTTTGCCTTGCGAAAACGCCACAACGGCGTCCTCCAATGCCGTTTCTCCCATCTGACCGTGCGCCACGATTATTTTAGCCTCCGGCACAAGCGTTGCCAACTTGGCGGCAAAAGCGTCGATGGTTTGAACCTTGTTGTACACGCAATAAACCTGACCGCCCCTACCCAGCTCGCGTGAGATTACGTCCGTGAGCAATGCGGAGCTTTCCTCCACAACAAATGTTTCCACCGCCATGCGCTCCACAGGCGGAGTGGTTATTGTCGAGATATCCCGTATGCCCGATAGTGCCATGTGCAACGTGCGGGGAATGGGCGTTGCCGAAAGCGTCAACACGTCCACGGTGGTTTTTAGCGTTTTGATTTTTTCCTTGTGCTCCACGCCGAAGCGCTGTTCCTCGTCCAAAATGAGCAAACCGAGCTTGGAAAATTGAACGTCGGCAGATAACAAACGGTGAGTGCCCACAATAATATTTACAGTGCCGTCCTTGATTTTGCCGACAATTTCCTTTTGCTGCTCCGGAGTGCGAAAGCGATTTAGGCACGCAACCTCGATATCGAAGTGCCCCATGCGCTCCTTAAAAGTATTGTAGTGTTGCTCGGCAAGAATGGTTGTCGGCGCAAGCACTGCCACCTGATATCCGTTGGAAACAACGTCAAACGCGGCACGCATTGCAACTTCCGTTTTGCCGAAGCCGACGTCGCCCACGAGCACCCTGTCCATTATTTTATCCGTCGTAAGGTCGGCGGTAATTTCCTGCACGCATTTTAGCTGGTCGGCAGTCGGCTTGTACGGAAAATATTGACTGAACTCCTCGCCAAGATACTTATCCACACAATAGGTAAAGCCGCGAGCCTTTTCACGCTCGGCATATAGCTTCAAAAGGTTAACCGACATCTCCCTGATACCGGTTTTGACCTTGCTTTTAACGCGAGCAAAATCCTCTCCGCCGATTTTGGACAGCGTGGGATTTTCGCCGCCGGAATATCGCGACAACATATCCGACGCGTCCACGGGAACGTACAACCTATCGCCGTTTTTGTACAACACAACGATGTAATCTCTTTCCGCATCGCCCGTTTTGATTTTTTGTATGCCTTCGCACAAGCCTATGCCGTGTATTTCGTGCACGACGTAATCGCCCTTTTCCACCGACAAAAAGGCTTGTTTTTTACTTTTGCTTATCGCCTTGCCGTTAACGCTTCTGCCCAAATCCCTTGCGCCGATAACAAACAGCTTGTTGGTGTGTGAAATAAAACCCCTTTCCAGCGGTAGCGGCAAAACAAGCCCGTCGGCAAGCTCCGCAGATAGCTTGGGAATATCGGCAACGTATATGCCGCCAGAGCTAAACCTTTCGGCAATCATAGGGATATCGTCGCCGCTAACAAGCAGCACAAGCTCGTAACCGCGCCCCCTTGCAGTGCGAGCGTCGGTAAGCAGCTCGTCATCCGAGGCAATATAGGTGGGCAATGCGCCCGTCTTAAAATTGTGTATTGCCTGCGGCTGAATGACAGATTGATATGGCAGCGTTTGCAGCGCAATCTGCTTGGTATCCACCGCGTACACTTCCGCAGGATTTATTAGCGAATTGTGATGCAGCGGCAATATTTCGCCTGCGCCAACAAGGTTTGCCACACGCTGAGCGTGTTCCTTGTACAAAAAGTCCGTACGCGTTTTTAGCAGCTTGGGCTCATCCCAAAGCACCACCGCATCGGACGGTAAGTAATCGAACAAAGTCGAATGCGACAAAAACGGAGCCAACCATGCGGAATCCACCCTGCCGCCGCCACCGCTTGCCGTTAGCTCGGATACGATTTCGTCCAAACGACTTTTGGCATCCGCAGATAGTTTAGAGCTTGCCAGCGACCTGATTTTATCCATCTTGCTTGACGGCAAACCAATCGTATCGAACAACGGATACACCGCAAAGCATTCGGTCTTACCAGTCGCAACGCCCTCGGACGAAACGACGGATATGCTTTCCACCTCGTCGTCGAAAAAATCCACCCTATAACGCTTGCCGAAGGGCATGGATATATCCAATATATCGCCCCTAAGCGTAAACTCGCCCTCGGCAGAAATGCCGTCCACACGACGATATCCCACCGCAACAAGCCTGTTTGCCACGCGCTTGACGTCGTAGCAAACGCCCTGCCTAAGCTCAAAGCTCGCGTCGACAAACACTTTGCGCTCCGGCAGTAGCTGCATTAGCGCATCGATGCAGGTGACTGCCACGTCAAAACCGTCTTGCAACTCGTGCAGCGCGGCATTGCGAGCGAAAACCGTATTGCGGGAAGAACTACGCTTGTACAACAGAACGTCCTCTTTGTGCGGCACAAACACCGCATGCCTGCCAAGCCCGCTCACTGCACGGAAAATCCGCTGCGCCTCGACGTAATCCGAGCAGACGTACAGCACGGGGAAAGGTGCGTTTGCGGCGATAAAAGGTTTTTCGTTCGGCTGCACGCCAAAAGCCGCGATAATTTTTTTATCGCGGGTATCGGCATACAAATCACGGTATGCCTGCGTGTTATTTAGCCTGTCAATTATTCGCTCCATCTATGAATATTATATCACAATCGACACGGCTTGTAAACAAAAAAGTCAGCCGTTACGCCCTGCGCTGCCGTTACATCAGCTCATTCACGCAAGGTATGCGCAAAGCGCGCAAAAAGCGCAAGTACAAAAACGCTCACACCTTAAACACACGCCGTCAAGACTGCACACAACGCACATGACGGCTTTATCTGCGCACAGAACTTTACACAAACGCAAAAACGTGATATGATACATACAAGCAACAACTGCGGCAGCTTGGCACAAGCAGGAACGTATCGGCACGGCACTGGCAAACACACGCCCCTGCAACGATACGCACGGCACATAAAAACGCGCAAACTGCAACCACGGTTTTTACGCCGAGGCAACAACGGAGATAATATGTACTTAGTAGTAGGGTTAGGCAATCCGGACAAAAAATATCAAAACACCTTCCACAACTTAGGCTTTATGTGCGTGGATAGGCTTGCGCAAAAAATCGGGGCGGAGTTTACCAAAGGCGAGTGCTGCGCCGTAACGGCACACACACGCATCAACGGCGAAAAAGTGATAATAGCAAAACCCGTTACATACATGAATTTATCCGGCAAGGCACTATCCGAGCTGTGCAACAAATACAAAATCGAGCAAGGGCACCTTATCGTGGCTTACGACGACGTAGATCTGCCGATGGGCAGTGTGCGAATTCGCAAAGAAGGCTCCGCAGGGACGCACAACGGAATGCGCAGCATCGTCGAGCAGCTGCACACGACCGCATTTGCAAGGGTGCGCATAGGTTTTGCAAAAGATACGCCAATGCAACTTATCGACTACGTTCTTTCGCAAATATCCGCTGACGACAAAACGTTGCTTGAACCTGCAATCGACTCCGCAGCGGAAGCCCTAAAAGAGTTTGTTGAGGGCAAAGATATCGATGTGGTAATGCAACACCACAACATCAAAAAATAATAACCTCGTTTGCAATTAGCTCGCAACAACAAATTATTCTTGCGACGTGATACTGCACAAAAACTTATGCTTTGCGTGCAAACTAACCCCACACGGTATATACTATCGCCGTTACACACAAACTGTTTATCGGGAGGCGCAAAATGACCACACCAAAATCATTACGGATACTATCCCTGATTATCGCCATAGCATTGCTTGCCATCGGCGTGGCAATGTGGCTTGGATTTGCCGATTTTTCGCAAAAGGTTAACGACAGCTCCAACTCCAACGCAGGGGCGATAGGCGTTGTTGTTTTGGCAATACTGTTTATTCCGTTCGTTGCCTTGTACCTGGTGTTGAGTGCGGTTTCCATCGTTCTTACGGCAATACAGATTGCCAAAAAGATTGACGGACTTAGCATAGCAAACCTAATATTCCGCCTATTGTTCGTGGCGTTTTTTGTTGCGTTGTGCATAATAATACTTGCACCGCCAACCTATTTAACAGCCTACACGGCAATGTTTTTTATCGGCTTTGCAATATCAGCCGCCGCCGTCGTTTTGGATATCAAACTACTTGCGTACCGACGCCGCGCAAGACAGCAATAGCAACGCAAGGACTTCACCGTTAAACCGTACAATCACGCAAAACGGAAATGCAATAGGCACAACTGCACCAAACGTAATTATGCCAAAACACAAAGCACCCCGACGCAAAACGCGTCGAGGTGCTTTTTTGAGCCTCTAAATTGCCCTCTAAGCCGAAAAACCACAAGGGTGCTACACTGCAAGCTCCGCGGCAAGTTCGTCCAGACGTTGCAAGTTTTCCGCCGTAAGTGCCGAGCGAATTGTAACGTTGTTTTGCGCATACACGATATTTTTACTGTTTGCAAGCATATCGCTCATAACCTTTTTAGCCACAGGCGCCCAACTTCCGTTTTCGATAAAAGCTACGATTCTGTTCTGATAGTTGCGCTCGGTAAGGTGCCGGATAAATTGCCGCATATGCGGAAAAATATCTGCGTTATAGGTGGTTGTTGCCAAAACAAGCTTTCCGTACCTAAAAGCGTCCTCGACCGCCTCCGCCACGTCGCAACGAGCAAGGTCGTTAAGCGCAACCGTGCACCCTTTTTCGGATAGCGTTGCCGCAAGTCGTTCCGCAGCCAAGCGAGTGTGCCCGTAAACCGATGTGTAGCAAATGCACACGCCGTCCGTTTCCACACCGTAAGATGACCAAGTGTCGTACAAACCGATGTAGTAACTTAGGTTATCCGAAAGCACCGGACCGTGCAACGGACAAATATTTTGCACGTCGAGTGCGGATAGCTTTTTCAATAAGGTTTGCACTTGTGCGCCGTATTTGCCCACAATGCCAAAATAATATCTACGAGCTTCACACGCCCACTCCTCTTGCACGTCAAGCGCACCGAATTTACCAAATGCGTCGGCAGAAAACAACGTGCGGCTTGCCTCGTCGTAGCTAACCATAACTTCCGGCCAGTGCACCATAGGCGCAAACACAAAACGCAACGAGTGCTTGCCCAGTTCAAGAGTTTGCCCGTCCGCCACTTCCACACGATTTGCGCACACGCCTGCGCCAAAAAAGTTATCCAGCGTGGCAAATGTTTTTGCATTGCCCACTACCGCAACGTTGGGGAAATGCTTGCAAAACATGGCAATGTTAGCCGAGTGGTCCGGCTCCATATGATGCACAACAAGGTAATCCGGCTCACGACCTTGCAAAACCGATTTTACGTTGCCCAACCACTGCTCGCCGAATGCAGCGTCCACCGTATCTAACACGGCAATTTTGTCGTCCAAAATAACATACGAGTTATACGCCATTCCGTTGGGCACGATGTACTGCCCCTCAAACAAATCTATATCGTGGTCGTTAACGCCAACGTAATAAATATCTTTGCAAAAATCCATACTTCCTCCCTACTGCACAAACACCGTCCGTGCAAATTTCACTGCTGCCTTGCCCCAAGTTCACACTCGCACAAGGCAAGGTTTGTTTTTATTTATTATCCCATAAAGAGGAAAAAAAGTCCAGCGTTTTATAACTGATAATTATTATCAATTACAAAAAACTATTACTCGTCAATCCCCACCTCGTTGCACAAATGCCAAACGTCGTCGGCAAACTCGTTTGTTGCCAAGCACTCTCCGAATACCGCTACGCCACGGCAAAAGGGAAGGCTTGTGTTAAGCCTTCCCCCTAATAGTTAATTTTGCGTGTTATACCAAACGTATTTTTGTACCGTTTCTAAGCGGCAACATAGGGTACACGCTCACCCGTTGCATTATCGAAATAGAATTCGTAAACGCCGGTTTCTGTATTGTATTTGTAGTAGTAAACGCCGTCTATTTCCGCAAAGACGTAACCGTCCTGCGTTGTAATCACTTCGCCACCTTCAATATATTCCACTGTCCATCCAAAATTGCCTTCGGCATCCATATGCAAGTCCCAATACGCACCGGAAGTACAACGCTCACAGCACCACCAAGTCATTACTGCGCCGTCGCCATAGTAGATCAAGCTTTTGCCATAATAATCGTGCTCGGAATACGAAACTTGCGCACCGCATACATCGCATGTTCCGTTAAATTCCGACGACGTGCAATCGCCTTCTACAACGTCAGTAAGAACGTGACTATATCTCTTTTCTGTACTACGCTTAATATCGCCACAAACTTTGCAACGATAATGACTTACTGCGCCGTCAGCTTCGCAATCGCCGTCACACTCATAGTCAGACCATTCGTAATCATGTTCGCCTATATGGTAGGTTTTTCTCGTAGCGTTGCAGATTGTGCACTTTTCCGTAACCACTGTGTAGTAAGCGCACGAAAGGCTATCCTCGTCAATTTCTTGAGTGGGCACCCAATTGTGAACGCCATCGTATTCGGTATCAACCACTATCGATTTGTTAACCGTATCGTAGATAAAGCTAAAATCTCTTGTGTTGTATACGTTGGATTCAAGGTATTCCTCTGTAAGATAATCGTAAGCATAAGCACCGTCATCTTTAAGATATTGCAAAACCGCTCCAAGCTGTTCAGCGTCCAGCAAGTCGGTCACTTTTTTATTCTTATCGGTACCGAACATATAAATGCCGATTATCTCTTTTTTGCAAACTGCTTGAATTTCGCCGGCACGTTTGCCGTTGCACGCCGCATCGTTGAAAGTGAAGTTCACAAAATCCTTGTTGAGATTTATGGTAGAAGTGTACACATAGCCGTATTCGAAAGCAAGCACTTCGGTTTTATCCGTCCAACCAACAAGCTCCTTTATCGCACTAACCCTTGCATCTGCACTCATATAACTATAATCGTAATACCCCTTAATCGTGAGTATCCAATCGCCATCGGCGTTCTTTTCCAACGAAACAATTTCTTCGTACTCGTCGTCCCAAATCAAGTTATCGTTCACAAACGCCTGAACGCTGTTCTCGTCTTTAAGGATATCTTTGGCAATAGCATCGGCAATTTCGTCAATATTGTCCTCAACGCTATCTATGATGTCATCTTCGTTTTCTATTTCAACGCCACGCTT
The DNA here is from genome assembly GCA_964607155.1 of uncultured Oscillospiraceae bacterium. GTDB lineage: Bacteria > Bacillota > Clostridia > Christensenellales > CAG-314 > Fimimonas. Next base: position 15,636 of record CAZSIF010000005.1, on the reverse strand, counting down.
ATAGGAGATTGTTCCGCTTAATCCTTTGAGCGAATCCACCATGCTGTTGAATGGCGAATTTTCATCCAATGTAAATGAGGAATCAAAGCCGAGTTTGATTGTTACGTTCTGCAAAACGCCATCTTTATCCACATTGGCAAAAACGTCCAGATATTCGTCAATCACATCGATGGCTTGACCGAAAAGCAATCCGATTTGAGCACCGATGGTTACGTTTACGTCCTCGTCGCTCATGCTCATGAGTGAACCGATAATATCGTAGATTGTCAAGCTGCTATAGTTCTCGATAACGCTCGATACGTCTGCAACCAAATCCTCCGAGGTAATCTTGTCCTCCACGTCGCCTTGAATGAGGTCGAGCAAATTCTCCAACGTGTACGCCTTAACGACGTTATCGGAAAGCAACTCTTTGAGCGTTACGCCTTCCTGTAAAATGCCGGCTTGCTGCAAAAGCGCGTCGATGGTTATAGTGTCGTCTTCCATAATGGTTGCAACAATACCATTACCAACGGCAATAAGCTCATCCAACGTCATTCCCGTTTGCTCTTCCACTGCGTCAACAAGGTCGCCAATGGTAAGCTTGAACGCAGCGGCAATGGTAGCCGGAATATCCGTTGCATAATCCTCACCAAAAATTGCCGTGAGATAGTCGCCAACTGTGTTTGTTGCCAAAATATTGTTGATTGCACGGAGTGCGTCAAAGTTCAGTGAGTAAACCTTGCTGCCATCTGCATTTTTGGTAACGGATATAAAGGACGGAATTGCGTCGTCGCTATCGTCAGCAGCAGATTCCGTTGTTGCGCCAAGCGAACCGATAAACTCCAATGCCGCCACTACCGTTTCGGAATAACTATCCAACTCTGCAAGGAAAGCGGGTATGCTCTCAACAAGTTGAGCATATGTAACGTCCAAATCAAGCAATTCTTGAAGAATCATATCTGCAACGTATTCGAGCGGCAATTCAATAAAACCCTCGGCAGAATCAACAATATAATCATTATATTTATTCGCCGAATTGGTAACGCCGGTTATGTATGCCGTTTCGTTTTTAACAACAAGTTGTAAGCCCTGTTTAAGATTGATGGTCGTAGTTGTTCCGTCAGCCTTGATGGGCAGGATAATATCACTCGTTGCCGATAGCGTTGCCCAAGCAAAAAGCTTGCCGTTGTCGTCCAAGCCGATGTGTGCATTTAACAAGGAAATTTCCACATCTTGATCGCTACTTGGAACGGTTAATTTTTCAATAACAAGCGAGTAGGAGTTAAGCGTGTTAACAACAGACAGTACCTCTGCTTTGAGAGAATATCTGCCGCAAACCACGCAAGACGAACCGTTGCCGTAAATGTGGGCAGCTTCGGTAGTTTTGTCCACCGCACCGTTATCGTCAGTCAACCAGTGCTTTTCTTGGTCAAACTCCCAGTCGCCAAGTTCTGCTTGTGTAAAGCCACATTCGCATTCGCCGTCCACAAAAGTGTGTGCCGTTTTGGTTGCATTGTCAGCGTCGCCGCAGGAGCACACTTTCCAGTGCTGTGCGTCGTCGTGCGCCCATTGCGTATAAGCGTGAGTATGCTCGTCGCCCTTGTCCGGTTCTTTTTTGTCGCAAGCAACAAATGCGCCCATAGCAACGACCAATATCAACGCTAACGCTATAAGTAATTTTTTGTTCATTGATAGCCTCCTAATTTATTATATTGGGATAATCTAATTATACCCCCCCCCATTGCGCCACGTCAATTACTTGCACAAGTAATTTTAGTGCATAATTTTTCATTTTTGGACGTCTTTGGGGCGATACGCCCTATTAATAAATGCTTATTTTAACAAAAAAGTGCCTACAAGATGTGCTTTTGCGATGGAGAAACACACAATTAAATAGAAAGAATTTTATAAATATAAGAAATCGTTCCGCCCATATGTCATTCTGAGCGGAGCGTAAGCGAAGTCGAACTGCGTAGCAGTGCGAGGCGTGAGCCGAAGCAGAATCTAAGGGGCGGCATAGAAACAATACGGTTAAGCATAAGAAATAGATCCCGATGCTTACGCATCACCCTACGGGTTCGACTGCGTGCTGTCGCACTCCGCTCAGGATGACACTGCCTTATATATCTTGCGTATCCCAAAAAGTGCATAAAAAAAAGCCTGCTTCGTTGTGAAGCAGGCTAATTATTTTTTTGACCTTACAGAACTACGATAAGAGCCATCTCTGCGCCGTCGCCACGACGAGCGTTTTTCTTATAGATAGCCGTGTAGCCGCCCTTCTTTCCCTTTTCCTGAGCGATTTTGTCAAACTTGGGAGCGTACTCGTTGAACATCTTTTCGATAAGAGGATGTCTTACAAGCTTGGTACGAAGCTTATATTCCGTTGCGCTTTCCTTGGGAAGGCGAGCCTCCTGCAAGTCGGCAAGGTTAGCCATAAGCTTACGTCTTGCAGCAAGCTTATCCGCACCGTCGTTTACCACCTTAACGGTTGTCGTCTGTCCGTTAACAACCTTGGATTTTTCCACCTCAACGGTGTCCTTATAGGTGTTTACGGCAAGGGTGATGTATTTTTCAGCAAGCTTTTGCACTTCCTTAGCGCGAGCCTCGGTTGTTTCCAGCTTACCGTTCCACAAGAATTGAGAAACCTGATTCTTCAAAAGAGCCATTCTGAGATCGGTTGCTTTACCTAATTTTCTTTGTGCTGCCATTTTGCAATTCTCCTATTCATCCTTATTTTTCAAAGACAGACTGTAACTTTCAAGCTTGGCGATTACTTCGTCGAGTGACTTTCTACCAAGGTTGCGTACCTTGAGCATATCATCCTCAGTGCGACGGGTAAGGTCCTCCACGGTTTGGATTCCGGCACGCTTCAAGCAGTTGTAGGAGCGTACGGACAAATCCATATCGTCGATGTTCATTTCCAGCACCTTACGGTGGTTATCCGATTCGCGAGGGATAAGGATATCTCTGTTGAAGTTTTCAGATAGGTCAACGAACATCTTAATGTGATCCTCGATTATTCTTGCCGCCAACGAAACAATCTCTCTGCCGGAAAAGGCGCCGTTTGTTTCCACGTCCAAAGTGAGCTTATCGCGTGTGATATCCTGACCTACGCGTGCAGGCTCGACGTTGTAGCTTGCCTTTTTGACCGGTCCAAAAATAGAGTCGATGGGGATATAACCGATGGGATAATTAAGCTTGAGTTCCTTGTTACGTTCTTTGTTTTTTTCTATCGAGTAGTATCCGCAGCCGCGTGCCACATACAGTTCGCAGTTGAAAATGCCGCCTTCCTCAAGAGTACAAATGTACAAATCGGGGTTAAGCACTTCCACTTCGCTATCTGTAATGATATCGCCGGCGTGAACTTCACACGGACCTACCTTTGTGATTGAAATTGTCTTTCTGAAGTCATTATCTTCATTATCAGACTTCAAAGCCAAGCGTTTGATGTTCAGGATGATGTCTGTAACGTCCTCTTTTACGCCGGAAACAGTAGAAAATTCGTGCTGAACGCCTTCGATGCGAATGCCCACAACCGCTACGCCCGGGAGCGCAGAAAGTAGCACTCTGCGTAGAGCATTACCAAGAGTTATCCCGTAGCCTCTTTCCAGCGGCTCGGCAACGATCTTGATGACACTTGCGTTTTGCCCGCTTTCTTCAACTGTCATTACCGGTTTTTCTATTTCCATCATTGGACAACAATCTCCTTTATTAAAATTTTAATGAGCGGTAAACGCCTTAAAACAGACGTTTGCGCTCCGACCTTGCATATAACAAACAGTGTTGTTAAGGCTTGCACCAATTACTTGGAGTACAACTCGACAATCATATGTTCCTGAATGTTTGCGTCGATATCTTCTCTCGTCGGCTTTGCAAGCACCTTTCCGGTGAGCTCGGCGGGTTCAAAATCCAACCATTGAGGAAGGTTTGCAGGCTTTTTGGATTGCTTGAGTGCCACAAACAAGGGCTGTTCCTGCTTGCTTTCCTTTACGGAAACAACATCGCCAACCTTGATTTGATAGCTGGGAATGGTAACGCGGTTGCCGTTAACGGTGATAAGACCGTGGTTAACGAACTGCCTTGCCTGACTGCGGGAAATGCCGATACCCATACGGTAAACGACGTTATCCAATCTTTGTTCAAGCAAAATAAGCATATTTGCACCCGTAACGCCCTTTTGGCGCTCGGCAACTTCGTAGTACTTGTGGAATTGCTTTTCCTGAAGACCGTAAATTCTCTTGGTCTTTTGCTTTTCTCTCAACTGAAGACCGTACTCGGTAACCTTCTTTCTGCTATCGGCATGCACTCCGGGAATCTTCCCGCGTTTTGTGAGGGCGCATTTTTCCGAATAGCATCTATCTCCCTTAAGGAAAAGCTTGCATTTTTCGCGTCTGCACTGACGACAATCTGCGCTTGTATATCTTGCCATTTCGATAATCTCCTTAATTATACTCTTCTACGCTTGGGCGGACGGCATCCGTTGTGAGCGATGGGTGAAACGTCGCGGATAAGGGTAACGTCGATTTCTGCAGTCTGCAATGCGCGGATTGCCGATTCACGTCCTTGACCGGGACCTTTTACATACACTTCTACAGAGCGAATTCCGTATTCCTTTGCGCCCTTTGCAGCAACTTCTGCCGCTTGTTGAGCTGCAAATGCCGTGCTTTTACGAGAGCCGCGGAAGCCAAGACTGCCGGAGCTGCACCACGAAAGAGCGTTACCGTTCATATCCGTGAAGGTTACGATAGTGTTGTTGAAGGAAGCGTGAATGTGAACTTGTCCCTTTTCGACCTTTCTTATATCACGTTTTTTCTTGACAATTCTTTTTCCTGCCATGGTTGACCTCCTTACTTAGCGGCTTTCTTTCCGCGAGAAACGGTGCGTTTGGGACCTTTTCTTGTACGGGCATTTTGCTTCGTGGATTGTCCTCTTACGGGCAAACCCTTTCTGTGACGGATACCACGATAGGAGCCGATTTCAATTTGTCTTTTGATATTCATGGAAACTTCACGACGAAGGTCACCTTCTACATGAAGATTCTTTTCGATACAGTCACGGATTTTGGACACGTCGTCTTCTGTAAGATCTTTTACGCGAGTATCGGGATTAACGCCCGTTTCAGCGAGAATGTTCTTAGCCGTCGTGCGTCCGATTCCGTAAATGTAGGTCAAGCCGATTTCAATACGTTTTTCTCTGGGTAAATCTACACCGGAAATACGAGCCATTTGTTTTTCTCCTTGATTATTTTTTCGATATTTATATTCTACACGCAAAAACGCACGCAAGCCGAATGTGGAATGATGTTGCGGCACGTTTTGCGCTATTGTGTCCTAACCTATACGCAAAATGCGTTGTGATATTAGGGAGCTACAACGCGCAACAAGATTTTGACGGGCTTGTGCCTTGCCAAAATCTTTAGCGCTGATATGGAATATTAGCCTTGTCTTTGTTTGTGTTTGGGATATTTAGAGCAAATAACCATTACCTTTCCGTTACGTTTGATAACCTTGCACTTGTCGCACATAGGCTTTACAGACGGTTTAACTTTCATTTTATCCTCCTAACAGGGCTTAGCCCCCATGTGTTTGTGTTGTGTTTTTTACTGTTGCGGTTGTTGAACGCCCTTGGAGCGCCAAACGATACGTCCTTTTGTGAGGTCGTACGGACTCATTTCCAGCTTAACTGCGTCCCCGGGCAAAATTCTTATTGAGTGAATTCTCAGCTTGCCGGAAACGTAGGCGATAATTTCGTGTCCGTTGGAAAGTCTTACGCGAAACTCCGCATTGCGCAGCGCCTCGACTACTATGCCTTCAACTTCGATTACATCGTCTTTTGACATTGTGATTCTCCTGAAACATTTTGATTAAACTGTCTTAGTGCGCTTTTTACCTCGCTATCAAAGACCTTTTGTCGAGATAAAAGCTTTGCGGCTATGGTATCGACAACAACTCCGCTATCGGAAACGTGCCTTAGGTTTTTGCGTTTTGGCGAAGCAAGCTTGCGCATTCCTCCGTCCGCCAACCTAACGTACCCGTCGCTTAGCTCGACAACCAAAAAATAGTTGCCCTTATCGCGTCCTTGCGTGGACAAAACTATACTGCCCACTCGTATGTCATATTCGTTCATATTTACCTTACAAACTCAAAATCTCTATTTTGTCGTCCAAAATAGCTATTGTGTTTTCATAATGCGCGGAGGGCTTGCGATCCTTTGTTTTTACCGTCCAACCGTCGCTCATCCAATCGACCTTTTCCGTACCCATGGTAATCATAGGCTCGATGGCAATTGTCATTCCCGATGAAAGACGCATTCCGTGCCCCGCCGTCCCGTAATTGGGAACGTCCGGATCCTCGTGCATATCCCTGCCGATGCCATGCCCGACAAGTTCTCGCACCACACCGTATCCGTTGCTTTCCGCATGTGCCTGAATAACGTGCCCTAAGTCGCCCAGACGGGTAACCCCCGGCACGATGGACTCAACGCCCTTAAAGAAGCATTGTTCCGTTACGTCGATAAGACGTTGCACTTCGGGTGAGATAATTCCCACGGCAACCGTACGAGCCGCGTCGCCGTGCCAGCCGTTATATATGGCGCCGACGTCGTAGCTGACGATTTGCCCTTCCTGCAATATCTTGTGCTTTGAGGGAATGCCGTGCACCACCTCGCAATCGATTGATATGCAGATGCTTTTGGGATAACCGTTGTAGTTAAGAAAACTCGGATAAGCCTTTTGCGAAAGAATATACTCGTGAGCCAAACGGTTAAGTTCCAAAGTGGAAACGCCCGGTTTGGTGTGTTCTCGCAAAAGATTTAAGGTATCGCGAACAATGATGTTCGCCTTGCGCATTTCCGCTATTTGCGAATTTGACTTGATAAGAATCATTTTTTCAATACAGACACAATTCTTCCGTACACCTCGTCTATCGAGCCGTTACCGTCCACAGTAATCAGCTTGCCTTGACGGGCATAATAATCAACAAGAGGCAGCGTTGTCTGTTCGTACACACTCAATCTGTTGCGAACGGTTTGTTCCTTATCGTCCTCGCGAACAATAAGCGTGCCGCCGCACGAGGGGCACAAATGCTCATTTTCAAGCGTGGAAACGTGATACGTTCCGTTGCAATCGGGGCAAAAACGACGTCCCGAAAGACGCTTGACAATGGCTTCGCTGTCCACGTCGAGATTTATAGCACAATCTACGTTTTGGAAGGTATCCAATGCTTCGGCTTGAACAACCGAGCGAGGGAATCCGTCCAAAATGTAGCCGTTAGTGCAATCGGCTTTGGCAAGCCTGGCCTTGACGATTTCGATTGTGATTTCGTCCGGAACAAGCAAGCCCTTTGCCAAAATGTCCTTTACCTGCAATCCCAAAGGAGTACCTTCCTTCAAGTTCTGACGGAAAATATCTCCTGTGGAAATTTGCGGAATGTTAAGCTCATGCGTGAGCTTTTGCGCCATGGTGCCTTTACCGCTACCCGGCGCGCCGAGCAAAATAATACGCATATTATTTCAAAAATCCTTTGGCGTTAGAGCCCAAAAGTCCCTTGTAGTGACGCATCATGATTTGGTTTTCCAAAGCCTTGTTGAACTCCAAAGCTACAGATACGCAAATCAACATTCCCGTTGCCGAGAAGCTACCAACCAGCTTGGTGTTAAGCGACAAGCCGAGTATCTGCGGAAGGAAGCTGAACAGTATCGAGGGAACAAATGCAATGATTGTAAGGAACACTGCGCCCCAAAGCGTAATACGGGATACGATTTTGGAAAGGTACTCTGCCGTTTCTCTGCCCGGACGGATACCAGTAACAAAACCGCCGTTGTTTTGAATATTCTTGGATATTTCGATGGGATTGAACTGAATTTGCGAATAGAAATACGCAAATACGAAAATCAAAATTGCCAAGATTACATTGTACACGATGGGACCGATAACGCTGTCACCGGAAGCCGTCATGTATGTTGTCCACCAATTTTCAAAGTCGGAACCCGACCAGAACGTGGATATCAACATTGTTGGGAAGCTCATGATTGCATAAGCAAAGATGAGGGGCATAACGCCGGACGCATTTACCTTGATGGGGATAAACGTCGATTGTCCGCCGTACATCTTGTTGCCCTTAACCTGCTTAGCATACTGAACCTTGATTTTTCTTTCAGCGCCATCTACCCAAACGATAAAGCCGAACACAACCACGAGGGTTACAAGGAACAGCACTACCGACCAGATGTTTTCCGCAGCTGCGTCGCCGAACATGCCGGAAACGGACGTGCCCAACGCTTGCGCAGCGGTTGCGATGATACCTACGAAAATCAAAATGGAGATACCGTTTGAAACGCCGTACTCGGTAATTCTTTCGCCGATCCACATGGTGAGCATGCTTCCGCCGACAAGTACGATAACAACATATATGTACATTATCCATTTGTTGTTCGTAAAGAATTCCGTAAGGCTAACGTTGGTTTCGCCGATTCTGATAGATTCGCCAAGCCAGCCATAATTGATATAGCCGTCCTGCTTGCCAAGACTGAGTACGATACCTACGGCGCTGACAACTGCCAAGCCGAGTGTTACCCAGCGAGTAATTTTGTTGATTTTTTCTCTACCTTCTTCGCCTTCCTTTGACATTCTTTCCAAAGACGGAATGGCGACCGTAAGCAACTGCACGATAATCGATGCGTTGATATACGGGGAAATGCCAAGTGAGAAGAGTGTACCCTGACTTAAAGCACTACCTGTAATGGAGTCCAAAAGTCCGAAAATATCCATATCCCCGTCAAGCGTGATACTGGAAAGTCCGGGCACGGTGATGTAGCAACCCAATCTGTAAATGATTACAAAAAGGATTGTCATCAGTATTTTTGTGCGTACTTCCTTGATCTTAAAGGCATTTCTGATGGTTTCAAACATTATTCAATTACCTCTGCTACGCCGCCTGCCGCTTCGATTGCAGATTTTGCCGATGCGGAGAACTTATCTGCCTTAACAGTAAGTTTTCTGGTGATTGTTCCGTTGCCAAGAACCTTTACGCCACCGTTATTTTTGTCGGTGATAATGCGATGCTCTGCAAGCAATTCAGGCGTAACAACGGTACCTTCGTCGAATACGTTAAGTGCTTGTACGTTAACTACGTCGTACTTAACAGCGAATTTGTTGTTGAAACCACGTTTGGGCAGACGTCTTGCAAGGGGAGTTTGACCGCCTTCGAAACCGGGGCGTACTCCGCCGCCGCTACGAGCCCATTGTCCTTTGTGTCCCTTGCCACTTGTTTTGCCGAGGCCGCTTCCGATACCTCTACCCAGCCTTTTTTCGGAGGTTGTAGCTCCGACTGCCGGTTGAATTGTATGAATTCTCATGATAGCCTCCTACTTTACTTCTTCTACGGCAACAAGGTGCTTTACTTTGAAGATCATTCCGCGGATAGCGGCATTATCGGGCAACACGTTGGTTGTGCGAATTTTTGTCAATCCCAAAGCAGCCACTGTTGCTTGTTGGTCTTTAAGCACGCCGTTGGTGCTCTTGATAAGGGTTACCTTAATTTTGCCCTCTGCCGCCGCGTACGGAGCAGCTCCCTTTTGAGGCTTTGCGGGAAGTTGTTTTTCAACAACGTATCTTCCGTTGATGTAAAGAGGAGCGGCAGCCTTTTTTGTTGATTTTGCCATTGTTGTGTTCCTCCTTAAATTTCTTCTACGCTCTTACCTCTAAGAGCAGCGATTTGCTCACGGCTACGCAACGAAACAAGTCCGTTAAACGTTGCCTTGACGCAGTTGATGGGGTTATTGGAACCGTAAGACTTGGTGCGGATATCTTTGATACCAACAGCTTCGAGAACGTTTCTTACAGGACCGCCTGCAATAACACCGGTACCGGGTTGAGCGGGCATAAGCAGAACTTTGCCGCGACCGTACTTACCGATTGCCTCGTGGGGAATGGTTGTATCAACAAGGGATACCTTTACCATTGCCTTTTTAGCCCTAAGATTTGCCTTTTCGATAGCTTGCGGAACTTCTGCCGCCTTAGCCATTCCGATACCTACGGAGCCTTTGCCGTCGCCCACTACTACCAAAGCGGAGAAACGCATCGTGCGTCCGCCCTTAACTACCTTGGTAACGCGGTTAACAGCAACAAGCTTTTTGATAAGACCGTCATCTTCTTTGTTATCTCTTTCGCGAGGATTACGTCTGCCGCCTTTTCTTTCGGGGCGTCCATCGCGGAAGTTACGTTTGGGTTGTTGCTCTGTTTGAGCGGGTTGAGCTGCAGCTTCAGTTGCAACTACTTCAACTTCTTGTACGTTTTCCATGTTTTTGCCTCCGATTAGAATTTAAGACCGGCTTCTCTTGCGCCGTCTGCCAATGCAGCAACTCTGCCCGTGTAGATATAACCGCCACGGTCAAACACAACTTCGCTTACGCCAAGAGCAACAGCCTTAGCAGCGATATCCTTACCAACTTCGCAAGCGGCTTCCTTCTTGTTTTTGCCCTCAACAGCTTGCTTAAGCGCAAGGCTGGACGAAGCGCAAAGAGTCGTGCCGTTAACGTCATCGATAATTTGAGCGTAGATGTAGTTTGTGGAGCGGTATACGCAAAGGCGAGGTTTAACGCTTGTGCCGAACACCTTTTTTCTTACTCTTGCGTGACGGATTCTTCTGTCAGCATTTTTGTTCAACTTTTTAATCATAGTCTACACTCCTTACTTACCCGCCTTTTTGCCTTCCTTCATGATAACGACTTCTTCCTTATAACGGACGCCGTAAGCATGATAAGGCTCAACAGGACGCTTTGCCTTGATGTTGGCTGCAGTTTGACCGACAAGTTCTTTGTCGAAACCTTTAACAACAATCTCGGTTGCGGAGGGGCACTCGAAAGTGATTCCCTTGGGAGCAATAACCTCTACGGGGTTGGAGTAACCGATGTTCAAAATAAGCTTATCGCCTTGAACGGTCGCTTTGTAACCAACGCCGTTGATGATCAGATTTCTTGCAAAGCCGTCGTGAACGCCTTTTACCATATTGGCAACCAAAGCTCTGTACAAGCCGTGCTTAGCCTGAACGTCGCTGGAAGCGTTTTCGGGGCAGGTGATGTGAATTGTTGCGCCGTCGATTTCGCAGCCGATGCCGCTATCGATAACGCGGGTAAGTTCGCCCTTTGCGCCCTTAACGTCAACAACGCCGTTGTTATACGTTACGGTTACGCCGGCGGGGATAGCGATAGGCTTTTTTCCGATTCTTGACATGTACTATCCTCCTTACCAAACGAAAGCAAGCACTTCGCCGCCAAGGTTATTGCTGCGAGCATGCTTATCAGTCATAATGCCCTTGCTTGTGGACACAATTGCAATTCCAAGACCATTAAGTACCTTGGGGAGTTCTTCGCTTTTAGCGTAAACTCTCAGTCCGGGTTTAGAAATGCGTCTAAGTCCTGTAATAACCTTTTCGCCTCTGGGACCATATTTCAAGGTAACTTTGAGAGAATCTTGCAGTTCTTTTTCTATTACTTCGTAACCGGCGATGTAACCTTCTTCAACAAGAATGTCGAGAATGGCTTTCTTTGTTTTAGAAGCGGGGATTTCAACGTCGGCGTGTTTTGCGGTAATAGCGTTTCTGATACGGGTGAGCATATCAGCAATAGGATCTGTAACAACCATTTGTATTTCCTCCTTACCAACTTGCTTTTTTAACGCCGGGGATTTCGCCCTTATACGCCTTTTCTCTAAAGCAGATTCTGCAAATGCCGTACTTTCTCAACACGGAGTGAGGACGACCGCAGATAGAACAACGAGTGTATCCTCTTGTGGAATACTTGGGTGTTCTCTGTTGTTTGTTTATCATTGATTTTTTAGCCATAATTGCACTCTCCTTCTGACTACACTCTGAAAGGCATACCCAAATACTTGAGCAAAGCCTTACCTTCTTCGTCGGTTTTAGCCGTCGTAACGAACGTAACATCGAAACCTCTTGTCTTTTCCACTTGGTCGTAAACGATTTCAGGGAAAATAAGTTGTTCGCGGATGCCGAGCGTGTAGTTTCCTCTTCCGTCAAGATTTGTGTTAACACCGCGGAAGTCGCGAACTCTGGGAAGAGCGATACTAACAAGCTTGTCCATGAAGGAATACATGCGAGTTCCTCTAAGCGTAACCTTTGCGCCTACTGCCATGCCCTTTCTAACCTTGAAGTTAGCTACCGACAGTTTGCTGTTTGTTACGAGAGGTTTTTGACCGGAAATAATCTTAAGTTCTTCAACTGCAAGTTGGAAGGACTTTGAGTTATCTTTAACATCGCCCAAGCCGGAGTTGAGAACGATTTTTTCCAATCTGGGTACTTCATTTACGTTTTTATAACCGAATTCCTTGATGAGTTGAGGAACAACTGTCTCTTTGTACAATGTCTTCAATCTGCATTCAATCGGTTGATTGCTGTTATTAGCAACAGCAGCGGTTTTCTTTGCAGCCATTTTGTTCCTCCTTTATTAGTTTTCGGCAGAAGCCTTTTTAGTAGACTTCTTAGCAGCCTTTTTAACCTGCTTCTTTTCTTCTTTAGCGTCGATTACAGCGTTGCACTTTTTGCAGCATCTAAGATACTTGCCGTGTTCGCCGAGGACGTGACCAACTCTTGTGGTCTTACCGCATTTAGGACAAACGAGCGCAACGTTGGATACGTCGATAGCGCGAGGTCTTTCCACCTTGCCGCCCTGCTCTTGTGCTGAACGTGGTTTCTTGTGTTTTGTAACCAGATTGAGTCCTTCAACGATTACTTTTCCCGCTTTGGGATCGGCTACGATGATCTTGCCTCTCTTGCCGACGTTATCAACGCCGCCGACAATGATTTCGACCGTATCACCGGACCTAACATTCATACTTGCCATTTTTACGAGTCCTCCTAATTACAGCACTTCCGGTGCCAAAGATACGATCTTCATGTAATCCTTTTCACGAAGCTCTCTTGCTACCGGCCCAAAAATACGGGTGCCTCTGGGCTGCTTTTGTTGATCGATAATTACTGCAGCGTTATCATCAAAACGGATGTGTGTGCCGTCCTTTCTGTTAACGCCGTATGCGCTACGCACGATAACCGCCTTTACGACGTCGCCCTTTTTAACGACTCCGCCGGGGTTTGCGCTTTTTACGCTGGCAACGATTACGTCGCCGATATTGCCGAACTTACGGAAGGAACCGCCAAGTACCTTGATACACATAAGTTCTTTTGCTCCGCTGTTATCTGCGGCTTTAAGTCTTGTTTGTGGTTGAATCACAGTACTGTCCTCCTATTACTTAGCCTTTTCGACGATTTCAAGCAAACGCCAATTCTTGTCTTTGGACAGCTTTCTCGTTTCAACGATTCTTACCGTATCGCCGATTCCGCATTCGTTATTTTCATCGTGAGCCTTGTACTTTTTGGTTGTGGAAACCGTCTTTTTGTACAGAGGGTGCTTATACTTGTTTACGACTGCGACAACGATTGTCTTGTCCATCTTGTCGGATACTACAATGCCGACTCTTTCTTTTCTACTGTTTCTTTCCATGATCCGTTACCTCCACTTACGCATTGAGTTCTCTTTCACGGAGAACAGTCTTTATTCTTGCGATGTCCTTTTTGACACTTGCCAGCGCAAGAGGGTTGGTAAGCTGTCCGGTTGCGTGAGAAAGACGCAAGTTGAACAACTCTTTTTTCAGATCGGCGAGCTTAGCCACCAATTCTTCATTATTAAGTTCGCGAACATTACTTGCTTTCATCTGCACTCACCTCGTCAACTTTTCTCACAAACTTGCACTTAACGGGCAATTTGTGACTTGCCAGACGCAATGCTTCGCGGGCTTGCTCCTCAGTGATGCCAGCCATTTCGAACATTACTCTGCCGGGTTTAACTACTGCTACCCAATACTCGGGAGTACCTTTACCGGAACCCATTCTGGTTTCGGCAGGCTTTTTCGTAACGGGTTTGTGAGGGAAAATATCAACCCAAACTTTACCGCCACGTTTTACAAAACGCGTCATTGCGACACGGGCTGCCTCTATTTGATTAGAGGTAATCCAGCCGCACTCAAGCGCTTGAAGACCGTACTCACCGTAAGCAACCTTATTGCCCTTGTGAGCTTCGCCCTTCATTCTTCCGCGGAATTGACGACGCCTTTTAACTCTTTTAGGCATTAACATTATTCAGTTACCTCCTTTTTAACAGTCTTCTTCTTTCTGGGAAGAACTTCTCCTCTGTACACCCAAACCTTAACGCCGATTACGCCAAAGGTCGTTTGTGCCTTTGCAAAGCCGTAGTCGATATCTGCTCTGAGTGTGTGAAGAGGAATGCTACCCTCGTGATATTGTTCGCAACGTGCGATTTCCGCGCCGTCCAAACGACCGGAAACCATTGTTTTGATTCCCTTTGCGCCGGAACGTGTAGCTCTGCCCATGCATTGGCGCATTGCTCTACGGAAAGATACGCGCTTTTCCAGCTGTGCAGCGATTGCTTCTGCAACAAGTTGAGCATCCATATCGGGGCGTTTAACCTCAACGATATTGATAACAACAGCCTTATCACCGGCAAGCTTTTGCACTGCTGCTTTGATTTCCTCTGCGCCTGCACCTGCCTTGCCGATCAAAACGCCCGGACGACCGGTGTGGATATCAACGATAACCTTACCTTCCTGACGCTCGATAACAATCTTGCTGATGCTTGCTTGGAAATATTTGTCTTTAAGGAAGCTTCTGATTTTATCGTCTTCCTTGATGTATGCCGCAAAATTCTTTTTGTCAGCAATCCATTTTGCATTCCAGTCCTGAATAACGCCGACTCTCAGTCCATGCGGATTAACTTTTTGTCCCATAAAAACTCCTCCCTTACGCTCTTTCGTCCAAAATCACAGTGATGTGACTTGTTCTCTTAAGAATGCGATAACCTCTTCCGCGAGAAACGGGTTGCATTCTCTTGAGCGTGGGTCCTTGATCTGCAAAACACTCTGCAACAAACAAGGTATCCTTGTTCATACCAAGGTTAACCTCGGCATTAGCTGCTGCAGAATTAAGACACTTCAAAACAGGCTCGCACGCTGCTTTGGGTGTTGTTTTCAAAATAGCAACTGCATCCTTGTAATCCTTGCCGCGGATAAGGTCCAAAACAACGTGAACCTTGGAGGGAGATATGCGGATGTACCTTGCGATTGCCTTGGGGCGTCTGTCTTTATTCTCAGCGCGCACAAGGGCTTTTGCTTTACTTCTTGTAGCCATCTTCTTTCCTCCTATTTACCGCCTGCGGTTTTGCTGCCTGCGTGTCCCTTAAACGTTCTGGTGGGTGCAAATTCACCAAGCTTCAAGCCAACCATATCTTCCGTAACATATACGGGAACGTGCTTTCTGCCATCGTGAACTGCAATTGTATGTCCAACAAAGTCGGGGAAGATCGTAGAACTTCTCGACCACGTTTTAACAACTTTCTTTTCGCCGTTGGCGTTCATAGCCTGAATTCTCTTGAGGAGAACGGGTTGAACGTACGGTCCTTTTCTGATTGATCTGCTCATTTTCTTTCCTCCGATTAGTTCACGCGCTTAACGATAAGCTTGTTAGAAGCCTTTTTCTTTTTCCTTGTCTTGTAACCCAAAGCAGGTTTACCCCAAGGAGTAACAGGACCGGGACGTCCGACGGGAGATTTGCCTTCGCCGCCGCCGTGGGG
>CAZSIF010000004.1:94112-109127 GCA_964607155.1 uncultured Oscillospiraceae bacterium | reverse complement strand
CCCCCCCCCCGTCTTGTCGTGTCAAGCAATAAAACAACAAAATATATAAAAAATTAACATTTTTTACGCAAATACTCCCAAAGAGTCCAATAAATCTTGCCATTTAACTCCCTAAAAACTACTTTTATAAATATCCACCATCCACTCGACGTACAAAAAATCAACTCACGGTAGAATAAAATCAATTATCAAGTTATTGTTTAGTTTTGCAAAGTATGGTACAATATAACCATCGATATCGAAACACACATAAACGGAGGTAACAAAATGAATATTGGTTTGTACATCAAAAAATTGAGAAAACAAAAGGGCTTGACGCAGCAACAGCTGGCAGACAAGCTGAATGTATCCTTTCAAGCAGTGAGCAAGTGGGAAAACGACGAAACGTTGCCCGACGTTGCTTTGCTTTTGGATTTGTGCAACGAATTGGACACCACTGCCGACGCGCTGTTAAACGGCGGCGTGGCAATAAACAAAAATCGCAAAACAATAAAGGTGGAAAATATCGTGCAAGGTTTTGAGCACATCGCGCAGCTAAAAGATTGCTTTGGCGAGGATAGCACCTTTTACCAAGGCATTGTTCAAGGCATAAGCGACAGAATGAACTTCGATTTTGAGGAAACCTTAACTGCAAATCCTCAGGTTCTCTACGCCGAGGCAGTAATACAATATATAAGCAAAGGCTACAAAGTAGATATTGACGAGGCTCGGCAATGGATCACCAACGAAAAATACATCAGCGAAATTCAAAAAAGGCTTAGCTAAAAGTACGCAATGCAATGAAAAAAATGCACTCTAAGGGACTTAACCCTTGGAGTGCATTTTGCATATAAAACAACGCTGTGATATCAATGCTTGCTACGCTTGAACATATCGAAATAAAAGCCTTGCAGCTTACCGTACAGCTTCAAATAAATATCGTTAAAAATATGGTCATAGACTTTGACGTTTTGCGGATCGGGCGTAAACGTATCGGTATAATGTACCATTTCACGCACCGCCTGATGCTCGTCGGAAAATTCGCCACAGGCAGTAAAGGTGACAATAGCGGCACCTAAACCGCTCGTTTCATACGTTTGAACGCGCCTTACTGGCTTGTTGAACACATCGGCTGCAATTTGGCAGATAATATCGCTTTGCGAGCCGCCGCCGGAAACGGATATGTACTCAATTTTTTGTTTACCTCGACGCTCCATGCGTTCCAATCCCTCCCTAAGGGCAAAATCCACGCCCTCGATAATAGCCCTATAAACGTGCGCACGAGTGTGGAAATCGGAAAAGCCTATTATTGCGCCCCTTGCCTCCGAGTTGGTAAGTCCGCCCTGCCAAAACGGTTGCAAAAGCAAACCGTCGCAACCTGCGGGCACGGAAAGAATTTCCTCGTTCAAGATATCCTCAACGGATTTGCCGGATTGCTCGGCAATCGGTTCCAAATCACGCGCAAAGTTAGCCTTAAACCAGCTTATCATCCAATATCCGCGGTAAATTTGCACTTCGGGATTATAGTAGTCCCTAAGCACGGCGGGATAGGCAGGCATAAAAGGCTCCGGTTCAAAAAAGTCCTTAGTGCAAAACTGAACCGTGCTACTTGTTCCGAACGACACGCTTGCAACATTCTTTTCCAAACAGCCAACGCCCAAGGTTTCACAGCCCTTATCCGAACCGCTTGCAATAACCCTTAACCCTTGCGGTATGCCCGTAAGTTTGCTTACCTCATCCGATATCGTGCCCAGCACCTCACCGGGAGCGACAAGCGGAATTGTGCGGTCAAGCGTCGTTTCGTACAGCGGAAACAGCAGTTCATTACGCTTTAGCCAACGTTTTTTGGGATTGTTAAACGGCAACATGCCCAGTTGCGACGCATACGAATCCACCAGTTTACCAGTAAGCTTGTAGATAATGTATGACGAAATAAACACGGCTTTATCGGTCTTTTCCCAAATTTCCGGTTCGTGTTGTTTTACCCAACGAGATTTTATTTTTTGGCGCACCGCCGCAATGGAACGCTCAACATTCGCAACCTTAAAGCACACGCGTTGCAGCAACGGAATGGGCGTTTCGTCAATTTTGCGCTGGTCGCTCCATATTATGCACCTGCGCAACGGCTTGCAATCCTTATCCAACATCACAACGGAATCGCGAAATGTATCCACAGACATAGCAATAACACTGCTCATTAACTCGGGATAGCCTTCTGCAAGACGATTGCACACTGCGCACAGTGTATCCCAGTAAACGTCCGCATCCTGCTCCACATAGCCCTTTTCTACCGATATAAACGGCGGATACTTTATTCTTTCCTTGGCAAGAATATTGCCCTTGTTATCAAAAATCAATCCACGCATGCTTTGCGTGCCCATATCAATAATCAAAACATTACTCATTTTGCTTACTTCCTCCCAAAAATCAACGACTCTGCAACACGCATGCATTCGAGCAAAACAAAACGCCTACCACACAATAATCCAGATGTCCGTCAGTACAGCTAAGCAGCCCATCAAACGCACCGCAGATGCCGCATTCGCAAAAATTATACCATAATTTTTTCATTAAAACAAGATATATTCAAAAATCAATCGCGAAAAAACGATTATTTTTTCACTTTTTGTCGAGCCGATTACCCCAAAAACTGATTTCCCTGCGTTTTTCAAACCGATAAGGCAAAAAAAACAGCTCACTTATACAAAATGAATAAGCAAGCTGTTTGTTGAAAGTGATTTTTAGTTGAAAATTTGTGCTTTGCTCGCAAAAATGCGCACGCATTACATATTGGAACTATAACAAGGTTTTAACGCCAACATGATTTTTGCGGAAACCATTGCAAAACGATACCCTGCCGAGCGTGCAATGCACAAAACGGCATATGCATTACGTTAGTAGCAGACGTGCCGCGGAACACACAAACCGAGCGAGCGCAATAAAATGTTATGCCTGTTCGAGCCAGCGCATGAAGTCATCGAACTGTGCGTGAAGTTGTTGCTCGGTGCCGTTGTTGAGGATATAGTAATCCGCCTTTGCAATCGGACCACCCTTTTCGGAATTTTCAATTTCCGCAATATCTCTGCTATCCACCTGCTCTGCCGAAAGCGGGCGAATATCCCTGCACTGCAAACGTTGCTTACGCACGGAACTGTTGGTAACTATCGCCAAAACGATAAGGTTATCGCCAAGGAGTTCCTTTAGAATTTTGTACTCCGACCAACTATACAAACCGTCCAGCACCACGTTGGAGCGGCTTAGCTTATCCAAAATTTCATCTTTTAGCAGCACGGCGAAAGCACCCATGCCATAACGTTTGCGCAACCCCTCACGCATTATGCGCTCATTTTGCTCGTTGACGGGAATGCCGTCCTTTTTTAGCTGCGAAACCGTAACGCCACCAAAATACACGCTTTGCCAGCCAAGCTCGCAAAAATATTGACTGAGCACGCTTTTGCCCGAACCGCACATACCTACAACCGCAACAGCCTTGTTCATAACAAACTCCTTTTGTAACCGACGTATCAGCAAGCCGCACGACACAAAGCCTCATGCGACTGCTAACGCTCCGTTTTATTGTACAACAAAAGGCAGTTTTTAGCAAGCAAGTACTATTGCTCGTAAGTAGTATTTTCAAACTATTTTTTCACTTTTTATCAATGGACGCACTCGTCTACCACGCACCGACAGGTAGTCCCAAAACTCTATTACATCACGAAAACACGATGACGCATGCACTGCGCTGACGACACATCGAGCATAAAAAGCGGCAAAAATTAAAAAAATTTACCTAAAATAGATTTTAGGGGTGTAAAATAACTACAAAATTTGCTTGAAAAACCAAACAACATCGGCAAACGAGCCGTAAATTTTCAAAGGAAATTCCGCCAAAAACTGTATCGCGAAAATTATTTTGATAAATTACTTTTCAAAAAATTACGTCACACAGTCGGTCAAGTTGTGTTTGACTTTACACGCCGGTTGGAATATAATTTAGAAAAACGGTACGCGCCGCACAAAGGAGAAAAAATGAGCAAAATCGTTGAAAAGCTGTCTGAGATAATATTTTCCTATTATCCGCAAGTTCGCAAAACATTTAGGGATTTGGTGTCGTTAAAGGACGTCCCGATAACAATGACGCAGCTTACCTGCCTCAACATATTGTACAAAAACGGCAAAATGTCCATGACAGACCTTGCCAAGCAGCTGACGATGAGCAACCAACAACTAACAAAGGTGATGGATGCGCTTGTGGAATTCAACATGGCAGAACGAATCACCGACCCGACTAACCGCCGCAAAATTTACGCTCAAGCCACACAAAAAGGCGAAGGTACCATTCTTGCCCTAAAAAAGGAGCTTGATCGCAAGCTTGGACACTACCTAAACACCTTCCCCGAGGAGGAAGTGGATAAGCTTTACGATAGCGTATCGCACGTCGCATCGTTTTTTGGACATATCGAAAAGTAGCACATATTTGCAAGTTAAAGTCACCACTAACATCAACTAAATTGATTTTAATGGTACACAGTTTTTAATAATCTCTTTCTGTGCAATAGACGCACACCATCACACAGCCTATGCTACCACAAAAAGCCTTTTACAAAAAAAGCTATGAGCTAATAGATACCGACTTCGACTGCAACGGTTACCTGCGTGCAGACAAAGCAATGCAGCTAATGCAGGCTATCGCAGGTGAGCATGTTACTCAACTCGGTCTTGGATGGGATGTTCTAAACAAACAAGGGCTCCTATGGGTACTGAGCAAAGTTCAGCTGCAATTTACGCGTTGCATAAAAAAGGACATCAAAAACCTAACGCTATACACTTGGCCACAGGGCGAGGCAAGACGCTTTTACAACAGGTTATTCCAAGCCGTAAACGAGCAGGGCGATGAGCTGTTTTGCGCATTCACATCTTGGCTCATTATCGACAAAAACAGTCGCAAAATGATAACTAACCTGCCGCAACTTGACGTTACGGAGTACGACAACGCAACAATCGGACTAAGCGGCGAACCGGAACGGATACGCAAGGACGAAAGCTTTGCGCTTGCATATTCCACAAAAATACGCAAAAGCATGCTCGACACAAACGGACATGTAAACAACACGCAATACGTTGCGCTCGTCACAGACGCCACCGACGGTGGTCAAATATCCACACTGGAAATCACCTATCGCAAAGAACTTTTGCTCGGCGACGAGGTAAATGTTTACACCTGCAAGCAAGGCTGCGTGTGGAAAGTCGTCGGCGAGGTGCAAAATCAGCCAAGCTTTTTTGCAAAACTGCAGTTTGATGCTTAGTCCGCAACACCACGCTTGCCTTGCTGCACCGCACCGCTGCACCGCTACAAACAATAACTCAAAGCAAATTTCAACGACAAACGTTAGTTACAAGTATCAAAAAATCGTTGACAAGCCACAAAAAATACCATATAATATCCATAGTAGCTACGGCAAATAGCCAACGCACACAAGCATTTACCAAGCAAATCGCTGCGCAAGCGTATCGGTGTGCCAAAATGCAACACAATTTAATAGTGAGGGAGTAATTTGCGCAGATAAATTGCGAAACACTGCCAACAATCACACGACGGATTATTCCGTCTGGTAATGTTATAAAAAATGAGACTCACGCAACCTTAACCACAGGCTGCGAGGAGTCTTTTTTTATAGAACAGGAGAGTGAAAAAATGAAGTATTACCAAAACAGCGTAGAACAAACGCTTGCCGACGTAAAATCGTCTGTTGATGGTTTGACCTCCGCAGAGGCACAGCGTCGACTGGAGGCAAACGGCAAAAACAAGCTTGCCGAAGGCAAAAAAACGCCTATACTCATCAAGTTTTTGCAGCAGCTATCCGATCCGATGATTATCATACTAATGATAGCCGCAGTTATCAGTCTTGTGCTAACGCTCGTAGAAACGTCCAACCCGTCCGTGCAGGACTTTGCCGACGTTATCATTATTGCCGCAGTAGTTTTGCTCAATGCAATACTAGGCGTAGTGCAGGAAAGCAAAGCCGAACAGGCAATCGAAGCGTTGCAAAGCATGACGGAAGCGCACTGCAAGGTGCTGCGTGACGGAAAAATGCAATTTATCAACAGCTGCGAGCTTGTTGTGGGCGATATCGTGTTGCTCGAAGCGGGCGACAGCGTACCGGCAGACTGTCGTTTGCTGGAATCGGCAAGCTGCAAGGTCGAAGAAGCTGCGCTCACTGGCGAAAGCGTACCGATAGATAAGCACGAAAACGCCATCGATGGCGAAGCGGCACTCGGCGACCGCAAAAATATGCTCTACATGGGCAGCACCATTGCCTACGGACGCGCAAAAGCCGTTGTCGTTGCCACAGGCATGGCTACGGAAATGGGCAAAATCGCAAACGTTCTTAGCCAAGCCAAGGACGAAAAAACACCGCTGCAAATCAAAATGGCACAGCTTTCTCAAATACTTACCTACATGGTTTTGGGTATTTGCGTGGTGATGTTTGCCATCAACGTTATACGCGAAGGCTTCGAATTGGAAACGATAATGCACTCGCTGATGGTTGCAATAGGGCTTGCCGTTGCAGCAATTCCGGAAGGACTTGCCACCACCGTCACAATCGTGCTTAGCCTCGGCGTAACCAATATGTCCCGCAAAAACGCCGTCATACGCAAGCTAACCGCTGTTGAAACGCTTGGCTGTGCCGAAATTATCTGCTCGGATAAAACAGGCACTTTAACCCAAAATAAAATGACCGTTGTGGATACCTACGGCGACGATACCGCACTGCTTGCAAAGGCAATGGCATTGTGCAGCGATGCGCAACTTAGCGATGGACAGGCTGTAGGCGAACCGACAGAATGCGCGCTTATTACATACGCAAACACGCTTGGACTATCCAAAGGCGAGCTGGAAAAATCCACACCGCGCGTTGCCGAGGCCCCATTCGACAGCATGCGCAAGATGATGTCCACCCTGCACAAGACAGAAACGGACATCGTACAATACACAAAAG
Source organism: uncultured Oscillospiraceae bacterium (assembly GCA_964607155.1). Classification (GTDB taxonomy): domain Bacteria; phylum Bacillota; class Clostridia; order Christensenellales; family CAG-314; genus Fimimonas. The sequence continues at coordinate 102,147 of CAZSIF010000004.1, read as the reverse complement.
GCGCACCGGACGAGGTGCTTGCTCGCTGCACCAAGATTTGGAAAAAAGGCGTGATTGCTGAGCTAACAGACGACGACAGACATGCCGTGCTTGCCGCAAATAAGGCAATGGCAGATAAAGCATTGCGCGTACTTGCCGCTGCTTTTACAAGCTACAGCGAGTTGCCAAGCGACACATCGCCAAAGGCAATCGAAAACGACCTTGTGTTCGTGGGCTTGTGCGGTATGATTGACCCAGTTCGACCGGAAGTAATAGGCGCAATCGAGCAATGCCGCCAAGCGGGAATTCTCCCGATAATGATTACGGGCGACCATATCGATACGGCAATCGCCATTGCAATGCAACTGGGAATCATCACAGATCCGTCGCAAGCAATACTCGGTAGCAAGTTGGATGAAATGTCCGACGAACAGCTGGAACAAAACATTGCCAACTACTCGGTTTACGCAAGAGTACAGCCGGAGCACAAGGTGCGCATAGTCAACACTTGGAAAAAACTCGGCAAAATATGCGCTATGACGGGCGACGGCGTTAATGACGCCCCGTCCATTAAATCGGCAGATATTGGCGTGGGAATGGGCATAACCGGCACGGACGTAACCAAGTCCACCGCCGATATGGTATTATCCGACGACAACTTTGCAACCATCGTTACCGCCGTTGGCGAAGGGCGCAGGATTTACGACAACATCCGCAAGGCGATACAGTTTTTGCTTAGCAGCAACCTTGCAGAAGTAATTGCCGTGTTTACCGCAAGCCTCATTTTGCCGCAAGGTTACGCATTGCTTGAGGCGCACCACCTCTTGTGGATAAACCTCGTTACCGACTGTCTGCCTGCAATAGCCTTGGGCATCGAGCCTGCCGAGGATAACATTATGAGTCGTCCTCCGCGCGCCAAAAACGAAGGCATTTTTTCAAACGGACTGGGCTTTAACGTAGTGTTCCACGGTATAATTCTTGCTGCCATAACCCTTGTAGCATACTTTATCGGGCACGCGATAGGGCTTGCGCACGATACAAGTGAGGTGCTTGCGTACAAACAAGGCTCTACTATGGCGTTTTTGGCACTTTCCATGGCGGAAATTTTCCATGCCTACAATGCACGCTGTGCAACAAGAAGCATCTTTTCGCTAAAAACGCACAACAAGTTGCTTTGGGGCGCAATGATTAGCTCTCTTTTGCTTACCACCGCCGTTCTATTCGTCCCCGGAGTCAACAGCTTTTTCGGCTTTGCGCACGAAGGTACTGCAATAATTGACTTTACAGAATACGTTATCGCTCTTGCGTTGGCATTTTCCATCATTCCGATTGTCGAGCTGCAAAAACTGCTAACTCGCTTTATATCAAAAAGAATACGCGCTTAACACGTCGGCTAAAAACAAATAATCAACGCATCTCGACTTATGAGGTACACCCAAAAAGTTAGACACTTTTTGGGTGCACACCACTTATCGAGGTGCGTTTTTTTGTACAACAAAGTAATCTGTTGACTGAAACAACCTTTTGATGTATAATTAACAAAAAATGAATTATCAACGTGCCCGCCTTTTTAATATCGGGCAGGCTCACACGGAGGCATACGATGAAAATCTTATTATTACAGGACGTTAAAGGACAAGGCAAAAAAGGCGAAATCATCAACGTATCGGACGGCTACGCAAACAACTTTTTGCTAAAAAAAGGCTTGGGTAAACTTGCAACAGCCGATACCATCAACTCCGTTGCAATACACGACAAAGCTGTGGAAAAACAAAAAGCTGCTGTAAAAGCCGCAGCCGAGCAAGCCGCAAAACAGCTAAAGGGACAGCTTGTGCGTATCGTTGCGGATAAGGGCGCACAAGGCAAACTTTACGGCGCAATTACCAACAAGGAAATTGCCGAACAACTTGTTAAAATGGGCTTTAACGTAGATAAAAAACAAATCGTGCTAAAGGAGCCCATTCGCGTTACGGGTAGCTATCCCGTTTCCGTAAAAATGTATGCGGAAATATCCACGCAAATTACCGTTGTGGTAGAATAGTATATCTGCAAAGTGCGCAACATCTTGCTATCCACACCCCTCGAACCGACGACAAACAACCAGTGTGGCACCATAGCTTGAACAACAATAAATGCCACAAGTACATTCACACCAACAATTACATAACAGATAACAAAAAAGCACCTTCTAAGGACTATATGTCTTGGAAGGTGCTTTTATATATTGTTAACTTTATTTTATCTGTGTAGCTCTGCCTTGATACGGCGTACGCCTGCAGACGAGGACTGCTCCTTTGTGATGGTAAAGCGTCCAAGCAGTGACGTATTTTCCGCATGGGGACCACCGCAAATTTCCTTGCTGAAATCACCCATTGTGTACACCTTTACGACCTCGCCATACCTATCGCCGAACAAGCCGATTGCTCCGGTTTTGCGAGCCTCCTCGATGGGCATTTCCTCGCAGGTTACTGGTAGCGCACGAGCTATAGCGTCGTTTACCAAACGCTCTGTTTCGGCAACCTCCTCCGACGTCATAGGACGACCGAAGCTAAAATCGAAACGCAAACGCTCGGGCGTGATGTTGCTGCCCTTTTGCTTAACCTCATCACCGAGAACACGTCTTAGTGCAGCTTGAAGCAGGTGGGTTGCAGTATGCAAATAGGTAGTTTCCTGTCCGCCGCCCTCAGCCATGCCGCCCTTAAAGCGTTGCTCACTACCGGCGTGAGATTTTTGCTGATGCTCCGCAAATTTTTGTTTGAAGCCCTCAACATCCACGGTATAACCGTTTTCCGCAGCAAGCTCTTCTGTCATTTCGATGGGGAAACCAAAGGTATCGTACAGTTTGAATGCCGTGCCCCCGGGAACGACGTTGCCTTGAATATGGCTGATAACCTTAAGAAACTCTTTTTCACCCGCAACAAGAGTTTTGGAAAATCTCTCCTCCTCCTTGTTGAGCTCATCAATAATCTTATCGGCATTTTGCGTCAGCTCGGAATACACGTCCTTGTACACGTCGATGTACACGGCTGCAATTTGAGCGATGCTGCCCTTGGGCATATCCAAACTGTTTGCCATGCGAACTGCCCTACGGATAAGTCTACGCAAAACATATCCTTGGTCGACGTTGCTGGGCACTACGCCTACGGGGTCGCCCAAAAGGAAGGTTGCCGTGCGGACGTGGTCGGCAATTACGCGCATTGCCTTTTGCGTTTTTGCATCGGCATCGTATTTTTTGCCGGAAAGCTCGCAAATTTTTGCAAGCGCACCTGCAAACAGGTCGATATCATATACCGATTTGTAGCCGTTAAGCACGCAAACTGTACGTTCCAAACCCATGCCCGTATCGACGTTGCGTTGAGCAAGAGGCAAATATGTCCCGTCCGCCTGACGGTTGAACTGCATAAATACGTTATTCCAAATTTCAAGATACTTGCCGCAATCGCAGCTCGGATCGCAATGCTCTCCGCAAGCAGGCTTGCCCGTATCCCAAAAGATTTCCGTATCCGGTCCGCAAGGTCCGGTTGTTCCGGCAATCCACCAGTTATTCTTTTTGGGCAGATAATAAATACGCTCCCTTGGGATACCGCACTCATGCCAAACCTTGGCAGATTGCTCGTCGCGAGGTGCGTCCTCGTCCCCCGCAAAAACCGTAACGGAAATACGATTAACGTCCAAGCCAAGGTAATCCTTGCTCGTCAAAAATTCGTAACTCCATTTTATTGACTGCTCGTTAAAGTAATCGCCCAACGACCAGTTGCCGAGCATTTCAAAAAACGTAAGGTGGCTGTCGTCGCCGACTTCCTCTATATCGCCCGTGCGCACGCACTTTTGCACATCGGTAAGACGCGTGCCCTTTGGGTGCTTTTGCCCGAGCAAGTACGGAATGAGCGGGTGCATGCCTGCCGTGGTAAACAACACTGAAGGGTCGTTTTCCGGAATAAGGCTTGCCGACTGAATAACGGCGTGTCCCCTTTCGTTAAAGAATGACAAATACTTTTCTCTCAAAAATTGTGATGTAATTTTCATTGTTGCCTCGTAAGGATATATTCTGTGCAATAAATACAGCGTGGCTGCGCATACAGCCCCTGCAATACAAAAGACCGAACAATAAATTGCGCGGCCTTTTATGTATCACTTTTCTTGTTGATAAATCAAATCGGCTAATTACTCTTCGCAGCAGTCGCAGACCTTTTGAGCCCTGCGCTTTGCAATGAGCGAGTACAGGAAGAAGAACCAGAAGTACACGGGGATTGCAATGCCGAAGTTGTAACCAACGGTTCCCCAAGCTGCGTTATCGAGCTGGAACAACGTTGTAACAACGGTCATCAAGGAAGAACCTGTGTTTTCCAGCGGGAACAGCATCAGCAAGCAAACAATAGTTGTAAGTGCTGCCATAATAAAGAAGAACCAATTACCTCTCTTGGAGCGCTTGCCCGTAAAGATACGAACGATAACCACGATGAGGTGAATAACTGCGATAAGAACAAACAATGCGATTGTTACAAGCAGAACGAAATCTGCACTGTATGCAACTTGTGCAATAGAGGACGGATTTGCGATAATGCCCTTAACCACGTCTACCAAGCCGTTTTCGTTAAGGATAAGCTCGTAACCGTAAAGCTTTGTGCTGCCGGTGTAAACGATACCGTTATCATACTGCGCAATTGCCTCAAAGTGAAGCGATGCGGGAGCAACGATTAAATATGCAAATGCAAGCAAGAACACCAAAGCGATGATTGCAAATACTCTGCCGCCTGCCCTGCGTACGGGTTTTTTTGCAACGTTTTCCACAGGCATATCGGTGCGCTCAAGCGCCGTATCCGACGGGGAAATGCTGCCTACGTTTGCAAAGCTGTAGCCGCAAGCGCACACGTTGCTATCCGAGGAAAGGGTTCTGCCGCATTTCGGACAAATCTTGGTTGCTTCGTTAGCCTTAAACGCCGTGCCGCAATTACGGCAGAAGTTTGCCAAGGGTGAGTTGCGCGTGTGGCACTTGGGGCACACCACTACCTCTTCCGGAACAACAAGCTTGGAACCGCATCTTGCGCAATAGCGTGCGTTCAACGAATTTGAATTGTTGCAGTGCGGACAAATGTTGAAGCTGTTTGAACTATTCATTGTTTTACCTCCGTTTGTTTCTTTGCTGCTCCGCATTGGGAGCAAAATGTATCCTCTCTATCATTTACGTTTCCGCAATGAATACATTTCCATTTAAGCTCGGCATCGGGTGACAATCCCGTAAACGACCACTGACACTTTGTGCAAAACGAGCTATCGGCAGGATTTTCCGTTCCGCATATGGGACAATACTTTTTATTATCCTCAATAATCAGCTTTAAGCCGCAATTAACGCAAAAGGCTTCGCCGGGTTTATTCAACGTGCTGCAGTTGGGGCAAACAATGCTTTTACCCTCGTGATCCTGCAAATACGCCTGAGCCACAACCATATCTCCCACAGGTTCCGTTTCATAAGTAACCTGCATATCGGTGGTTTCCGCCTCGTCAAGGGGACTGTAACAGTAGCTGCAATACCTTGCCTCGAGCGAATTAGGTCTGCCGCAATGAGGGCAAACGGCACGCGTAACTACCCTATGTTGATGCAACTTGACAACGTTTGCACCACAGTGATTACAAAAAATCGCAGTGATAGGCACAGGTGCGCCGCAATCCGGACAAAGCACGGTTTCCGTTGCGGGAATAACCGACTTAAAATGTTCGGAGTTTTCGTCCAGTACCTTTACGACGAGAGGCTTGGGTGCCTCGACAGGTTGAACGGGTGCGTTTACAACCGGCTCCGCTACTGTAGGAATGGGTGCGCCGCAGCTTGTACAATGTACATCGGAGGAAACGTTTGTTGCGCCGCAATGCGAACACACAACCTCCTCACCGAAAACAAGCGACGAAGAACCGCAGCCGCAGCAGTACAACGAGTCGTTGGTGTTGACTTCTCCGCAGTTTTTACATATTTTCATACTCTTGCCACCTTCTTTCTGTTTATGTAGGACGGTAAAACTATTTCTACATAATAACTATATACTAATTTCTTTCGTTTGTCAACGTGTAAATTAAACGATTTTAACTATTTTTTATTATTTTTTATTAAAACCGTCTTTCAAGCCCACTATTTCGTTAAAAACAAGCTTCTCAGGCGAGGAATCTCTATCCAAAACATAGTAGCCTACACGCATAAATTGGAAGCGATCACCAACGCTTGCCTCAGTCAACGCACGCTCTGCCTTGCACTGAACTTCCGTTAAGCTTTGCGCATTAAAACGTTGGTTAAAATCGGTAATGCCGTCCACAACGTCGGTAAGCAAACTTTGTAGCTTACGCACTGTAACGTCTACGCAGGTTTTTGCATCCACCCATTGGATAACGCCCTTTACCTTTACGCCGCTTGTATCGTTGCCCGAACGCGAGTTTTCTACCACGGAGCACTTAAGCTCGGCAACCTCGCCGTTATCGTCCAAAACAACGTCGTCGCAATGGATAATGTACGCGCCTTTAAGGCGAACGTAGCCATCTGGTTTAAGGCGATAATACTTAGGTGGCGGCACCATGGCAAAATCGCCACGGTCAATATACAACTCGTTGGAAAAGCTAACCTTACGATACGTCACGTTTTCGTCGTTGGGATTATCCTCTACGTCCAGCAACTCAGTGCCGCTATAGTTGGTAAGCGTAACCTTAACGGGATCGAACACGGCAAGCACGCGCTTAGCGGTACGGTTAAGATTATCCCTAACGCACGCCTGCAAGTAGCCCTCCTCCACTTCACTGTTGGCTTTAGATACGCCTATGCGCTCGCAAAAGTCCTTTAATGCCTCGGCAGGATAGCCGCGACGGCGCAAACCGGAAAGCGTCGGCATACGGGGATCGTCCCAGCCCATAACCTTACCCTCGTCCACAAGCCTCTTCAAAAACCGCTTGGACATAATGGTGTTGGTGATGCTAAGTCGAGCAAACTCAATCTGCTGCGGCAACGGTGCGGGAAAATCGCAGTTTTTTACCACCCAATCGTACAGTGGACGATGGTCTTCGAATTCAAGCGTGCAAATGGAGTGCGTAATTCCCTCGTGCGCGTCCTCGATGGGATGTGCAAAGTCGTACATGGGATAAATGCACCACTTATCGCCCGTGTTATGATGCGTTGCGTGCAGCACACGATAAATTACGGGGTCGCGCATGTTTACGTTGGGCGAAGCCATATCGATTTTTGCGCGCAAAACTTTGCTACCGTCCGCATATTTGTCGTCGCGCATTTCGTAAAACAATTTTAAGTTTTCCTCAACCGTTCTATTACGGAATGGGCTTTCCACTCCTGGTTCAGTAAGCGTGCCCCTGCGCTCCTTGATTTCATCGGCAGTTTCGTCCGAAACGTACGCAAGACCTTTATTGATAAGCTTAACTGCACAATCAAACATTACGTCAAAGTAGTCACTGGCAAAAAGCAACTTATCCCACTTAAAGCCAAGCCACTCGATATCCGCCTTGATACTGTTGACGTACTCCTGATCCTCTTTGCAAGGGTTGGTGTCATCAAAACGCAGATTGCATCTTCCGCCGTATTTTTGCGCCAAGCCAAAGTTGATGCACAGGCTTTTTGCATGCCCGATATGCAAATATCCGTTGGGCTCTGGCGGAAAACGTGTGTATACGGAGCTAACCTTGCCACTCGCAAGGTCACCGTCAATAATATCCTCAATAAAATTCTTAAATTCGCTCATTTTTCTCTCTCGGTTAGGGAAAACTTTTGAAAAAGTTTTCCCTAACAACCCTTTCAAAACTTTGTCTATTTTTTGTTTTCAACAATTTTCAGCTTTTGGCAAAGCACGATATTGTTGCATTTTATTGCTTTGTAAAACTCTTTCGAACTAAAACTTTTGGAAAAGTTTTCCCTAACAACCCTTTCAAAACTTTGTCTAATTTTTGCTTTCAACAATTTTCAGCTTTTGGCAAAGCACGATATTGTTGCATTTTTATTGTTTTTGAAAACTCTTTCATACTAAAACTTTTGGAAAAGTTTTCCCTAACAACCCTTTCAAAACTTTGTCTA
>CAZSIF010000004.1:0-94012 GCA_964607155.1 uncultured Oscillospiraceae bacterium | reverse complement strand
CATACTAAAACTTTTGGAAAAGTTTTCCCTAACAACCCTTTCAAAACTTTGTCTAATTTTTGCTTTCAACAATTTTCAGCTTTTGGCAAAGCACGATATTGTTGCATTTTTATTGTTTTTGAAAACTCTTTCATACTAAAACTTTTGGAAAAGTTTTCCCTAACAACCCTTTCAAAACTTTGTCTATATTTTGTTTTTGACAATTTATAATTTTCAAAGCACAACACAACAACTCAAGCTAAAACGCCGTTTCCTCAATCTCCTCTACGGTAAAATCGCCGTCGCCTTCCGCCTGATAATCGTCTGAAATAAAGCGTCCTTCTTCCGAGATACCTGCGTTGAGGTCGGGCAACTCTGCTTCGTTCTGCGCATTATTACTCTGTCCGTCTTGCTCATTCTGCTCAGCAGCAGCACCCATTTCCGCAAGCGACTCTGCATCGACAAAGCGCACGAATTTGCCCAGCCAAAACAACTCGATGTTGCCCGTTTCGCCGTTACGGTGCTTGGCAACGATAAGCTTGTGATTGGTTGTACCGCGTTCCTCGTCCTTTTCCTTATGAATGAACAAAACGATATCCGCGTCCTGCTCGATGGAACCAGATTCCCTAAGGTCGGATAGCACCGGCTCGCTGTTGCCTGCCGCCGCACCGTCCTTGCCCTTTAGGTTACGCATTTCCGCATCACGCTTTAGCTGCGCAAGTGCGATAATAGGCACGTCCAATTCCTTAGCCATAAGCTTTAACGCTCTTGTGATTGCGCCGACCTCATTGGCTCTGCCCTGCTTAGGATCAATGCCGCTGTTCATCAACTGAATGTAGTCGATAACAATCAAATCCAAGCCGTGCTGCGCTTTTAAGCGACGGCACTGTGAACTAATTTCCGACGGGCGAATATTGGCATAGTCGTTGCCGTACAGCTTCATTGAAGAACAAATTGTGTTTTGCGCCGCTCTAAGACGGGTCAAATCTGCCGTCGGGTTAGAAAACTGTCCGCTTTTAATTTCCGCAAGGGGAACACTGGACATACTGGAAAGCATTCTTTCGATAAGCTGTCCCTTGGACATTTCCAAGGAAAATACTGCAACCGTTTTGCCCTGCTTGGCAATGTTTTCCACCATATTCATCGACAGTGCCGATTTACCCACGCCCGGACGCGCCGCAAGCACGATAAGCTCGCCGCCGTGCAAGCCGTTGGTCATGCGGTCAAAACGCTTGAAACCCGTTTGAATACCGCGGAACTTGCCGGGGTTGATAAAACGCTCGTTGATGGCAAACATTGTTTTTGCCGTATCGTCCGCCAACGAAACAAGCCCCGCATTGCTACCGCCTTGCGACAACCGGAAAATTTCCTCCTCCGCAAAAGTGATTGCCTCCTCCGCAGTGGCTGCGCTATACGCTTTGCGCTGCACCTCGTTGCATATGGCAATAAGCTTACGCATGGTAGACGCACGCTTGACTATGGCAACGTACTCGTCAAAATTAACTGCCGAAGGCAACAACTCGTTTAGTTTGATTATGTAGTCGATATCGCCGACCTGTTCCAGTTTGCCGACGCGACGCAAAAAGTCCACAACGGAAGCAAAATTGACGGTATCGGCTTGACTTTCCGTTCCGACAACATGCGACTGCTCGGAAATGCTTTTCATCGCGCCAAAAATGATTTGATGGTTTAACTGATAAAAATCGTCCTCGTTTAGTTGTGCGATTATTTCCAACTGATAGCTTACGTTACGCAAAATACAGCACAAAACGTTTTGCTCTGCCTCTACGCTGTTGGGCAGCGTGGCATACGCTTGACTTGTTTGTTCCTTTCTTTGCGGCATAAGCTCCTCCGTAATCCTGTTAGACGTACCGCTAAAACGGCTTTTGAGCGCATATTACGCTATTAATACGCCATGTTTTTTGTAATATATGTAAATTATACTATTAATCAAAAAATAAATCAATAAATTTGATAAAAAAATGACGGAAATTTATGCATTTTTTTGAACCAAAAGTCTATTTCGCCCCCGTTAAATGCCGCAAAGTCACTCTTTACAAGCCCACTACGCATTCCAAACGCATCGTAGCTCACGCAACACCTTGCGTAGCACACACAAAACAGTTAACACTCTTGGAAAAGATATTACACTAAAACACTATCATAATGTATCTTGCCGATAATAATACACCCATCTGCATAGTGTCGATGGGTGCGCCTGATTTATAACGCAAAACGGTCAACGCACAAAACCTGTGGTTGACCGCTTTTTACAAAGTAAATGTCACTTTATAAAATTAAAATACCGTTATAGTCACATTAAAAGCAATTATATGGGCTTATATTCGCTTAATGCAATCGCAATTATTCGTTCGGTCGGGGCAGCGTACCGCGAATAACAAGCTTATCCACCCTCTTATATTCGTCAATTCGCAACAGCCTGCGTTCAACAAGCTTGTTGCCATCGTATTTTAGCAAATATGCCTTGCTTTTAACGCCGTCACTGCCGTTACGCACAACCTTGAATTGATCGTCGTAGATTATATCGGGATCACTCGACGGTTCATAAACCGTATCGAAGGGTTGTCGCTCACTGACGCTTTCACGCTCAATTCGATATGCGTTCGGCATGCCATATATCTTGCATGTTATTGAACCGTTCTGCACTCTTGCGGAAACATATACTGCGCTCGACGTGTTGTTGATAAAGGACAAATCCGTCGTGCCGTACGACACCATTGCGTCAAAGCCCGCCTCGATGTAGCTCGGCACAAGCGAATGACGGAATGCCTTCGGGACAAAATCCGCAAGCAGCAATGCATTGTACAGCGTCGTGGATACCTGACAAACACCGCCGCCCATCCCTTCGGTATATTTTCCGTCGGCAATAACCACCGCATTTTTATATCCGTTTTGCTCCGTGCGTTCGCCGACGACACAGTTAAAGGAAAACGTACCGCCTGCAGGCACACAAAGTCCGTCAAGCTTGCTCGCCGCCAGCCTTATATTATGGCAACGTTCCGTACGACTATTTACAAAGCTTGTTGTAAAGCTCCCCCGTAGCACTGTTACGCTTTTTAGTTGTTCAACCGTAACCGCCTTGTGTTCAATTATTGGCAAATCAATAACGCACGTCCTACCGCACTGCGCCGCCATCTCTTGAAAGAGTGCCCTGCGGTCAATTTCAATGCCGTTTTGCCCTGTTTTGTAGCGAAACGTGTCGTTAACAAGCTCCACCGTAGCATCCACAACGGGGCGCTCCGCATACAAAAAATGCTCGATAATGCAATCGAAATCGGGAAAAATATAATTAAAAACGGCGTTTTCGTCAAGGCTCAATGCAATAAGCCGTTCGTACAGACGTAACTTACCGATACACCCCAAATATGCGCTGTTGCTATCGGCATCGAAATGTTGTTTATAGTCGTACATAAAGCTATCGCCATTATAGCGAACAGTTGCAACAACCGCCCATGGCTCAATCGGCAACGCAAGCTGCTCCGCATTGACGATGACAGGACAAACAAAAACGCTCGCAAGCAAGGCGAGCGCAAGTAATACTATATATTTTTTCATATTCCCAAAATAATACGGGTGTAGCCCGACGGCGAAAAGCTTTTTTCGCCCAAATCAAGTCCGTGCGCATAGTCGTGGAAATCACTTCCGCCCGTGACGACCAAACGGTATTTTTTTGCCATTTTGCCGTAGTATCTTCGCTCGGACATATTATGTGCAAAGTACTCGGCTTCGATACCACCCAAACCGGCAAGCACAAGCGGCTTCAAAAACCGCTCGAAATCGACGCCGTCAAGACGTATCTTTTTGGGGTGCGCAAGCACAGGTATGCCGCCGTACCGCAACACCAGCTGCACCGCCTCCACAGGGGTGAGCCTTTGCGATTGCACAAAGCAACACTTGTCCGTTCCAAGATATTTATCGAACACCTCTGCCACGTCCTTGCAATATCCAAGGCGAACCATTTCCCTTGCCATAACGCCCCTGCCAACCGTGCCGTCCTTTTGCAGTTTATCCAAGTCCAGCTTAATGCCATGCTCGAACAATCGCTGCACAATAAGCTCGTTACGACGGTTACGCATATCCACGATATTTCGCATTGCAGCAATAAAGCTTGGATCGGACGTGTTCATATTATATCCGAGCATATGCACCTCCACATCGGAAAAGCATGATAGCTCCACGCCCACAAGACATTTTATTCCCACCTCGGCAGCCGCCCTGCGCGCCTCGTCAACGCCGTCCACCGTATCGTGATCGGTAATTGCCATGCAGTCGATACCCTTAGCATGTGCCATTTCCACTATTCTTTGCGGCGCAAACAAGCCGTCGGAAAAAGACGAATGTATATGTAAATCGCATTTCATACCTTAACTATACCAAACACATCGAGAAAAGTCAACAGCAAACCCACAAATATTGTCCATGTGTATATTTGGATACGTTTATGTGTCATTGTTGCGCCGTAGAGTGAGGGCTTGCTCCCACCGCTTATCTGCGCCTTCCTTGTGTAAATGGAGGTGGCACGGCTTGCCGTGACGGAAGAATTGGTCTACTAAACATATCCATATAAAAAGTTGGATTATAGCTGTCTACACGTTCAGGTGTCATCCTGAGCGGAGTGCGAAAGCACGCAGTCGAACCCGTTAGGGCGATGCGGTAGCATCGGGATCTATTCTTTATACTTAATTGCATTGCCACTGTGCCGCCCTTAGATTCTGCTCGGTTAGCACCTCGCACTGCTACGCAGTTCGACTTCGCTTGCGCTCCGCTCAGAATGACATAGGGCGATTCGTGAAAAGAAGGGAATTTATATATAAACAACCCGACGTAGACGCTAACTCTGCATACCGAGCATAAGAATGACATATGGGCGAGTTTGTGCGAAAAACAATGTTGATTTATAAAAAAAACGTTGTTGCTAATATAGTATACTTCGCTTAGAATGACATTCGGGGGAAACGGAGTTCACTCTCACTTTATATCCACAATTCAAGCCTCCCTTGTGTAAAGTGAGTTTTATTGCGGAATTGTTACGATTACGTTAACCACACGGCTGGAGCAAGCCACGTTTTACCGCAAGCTTTCATAGTATTGATTGATATCAAAATAACAATAGCATCAATGATTTGCGCCCAACAAAAACAAAGAAAAATTGATAATTGTAATCCAATGAATGTATTGCTCATCGCTCAAGGGCACAATATCAATGCAAACAAAAAAAAAGACCACGATGGGTTATATCGCGGTCTATTTGTGAGAACATATACGTCTAACGTGCCCCATAACGGTAATATTGTCGCCGTCAACCGTCAAGCCGCCCTCGTGCCACATTTGATACACAGGCACATCCAGCTCCCTTACGGCACGCTTGGTGCACTTATTTTGCAATTCCGTATCCAAAAAATGCACCTCAAGGTCAAGCCCTTTCACCAAACCGAGTCCCTGCCACAAGCCATAGCTCGCATAGTCCTCGTCGGGCGTTATGTGGTACCTTTCCAGCTGAAGCATTGCGCCTGCCGATGCCCCCATAACAACCCCCTTAAAACCCTTGACGGCATCTGTCAAGCCAAGCTTATCCAGCCAATCGATTGCGCGCTCCGGCATTCCGCCCGTAAAAAACAGCACCTCCGCATCGTTGATTTGCCCGATAAAATCCGCGTCGGTATCAAAGCAATTTAGCCAGCTTAGCTTATCACCGCAAATATCGTACGCCGCAAACGGCGACGTGATTGCCTTGTACTTTTCTCCGTTGCGGCCGTAAATCGAAAGCCAACTTTGCATATCCCACGCTTGCGTAGGTCTAAAAGCCAGCGGCAAAATAAGCGTTTTTTTGCCGTAAATTAAAGGTTTTAGTGTATCGAACGCCCACGGCTCATCAAAATTATAATAATTAAGCAATACATTTGTCATAGTCAATACATTTCCACACCGTTTTTATCGACATATGCGTATGCGATTTTGTGTGGCGCAACAGGCTCAGACGATATGGTTATCGACCGAGCGATAAGCTCCTTTGCCTCTGTAAGCTTTTTGCCGTTGTTGTGGTAAACCTCGCACAACACATCGCCCTTTTTAACAACGCTACCCAGTTCAACGCGCATAACCACGCCGACCGAAAAATCGATAGCATCACCCTTTTGCATTCTTCCGCCGCCAAGTAGGGTTACTGCTCTGCCGATATCGCACGCCACCATGCTTGAAACGTAGCCGTCAGACTGCGACACAACGATATCCTTTTGCCCCACGGTAAATTTTGACGAATCGAAAATATAGCTTGCATCACCGTGCTGTGCCGCAACCATTTCCGCAAGCTTTTGCAGTGCCTTACCGCTTTCGATAGCATCGGTAAAGGCATGCTCGGCAGAGGTCTTATCGAATTTGCCCGTCAACGTCAAAAGACGAATTGCAACCTCTTTGAGCTCGCGATACAAGCGATTACGTTTGCCATTGAGCACGTCTATTATGCCAATAATCTCCAGCGCATTGCCAACGTGGTCGGAAAGCGGCTGCTCCATATCCGTGATAAGTGCGCCGATACGCTTGCCTGCACGAGTGCCTATTTCCACCATTTTGGTGGCAAGTTCCAACGCGCTTTGCGGCGTGGACATAAATGCGCCGCTGCCATATTTTACGTCGAGCAAAATCGTATCGGCACCCGATGCCAACTTTTTGCTCATAATACTGCCACAAATAAGCGGAATGGAATTGACAGTGCCCGTAACGTCGCGCAAAGCGTACAGTTTTTTATCCGCCGGCGCAAGGTTACCAGTTTGCCCTATTACCGCACAGCCAACCTTTTTAACCACGTCAAAAAATTCGTCCTCGGATAATGCCGTATCGAAACCGGGAATGCTTTCCAACTTGTCGATTGTGCCGCCCGTAAAGCCCAAGCCACGGCCACTCATTTTGGCAACGTACACGCCGCAGCAAGCCAAGATGGGGGCAAGCGCAAGCGTTGTGCTATCGCCTATACCGCCCGTGCTGTGTTTGTCCACAACAATTCCGCCCAGACGTGACATATCCACCACGTCACCGCTGTGCAGCATTGCATTTGTCATATCAAACGTTTCGCGGTCGGTCATGCCCTTTAACAAAATCGCCATCAAAAGCGACGAGATTTGATAATCTGGAATTTGCCCCGCCGTGTATCCGTTAACAAAAAAATCTATCTCTGCTGTGGATAGCTCCGAACCAACCTTTTTCTTTTCGATAATATCCAATATATTCATATTTACTCCGTCATTTCAGTGTGTTTTATGCATGATTACATTCCTCGCAAATGATATGCATTAAACAGAAAATGTCACAATAAGCCATTTTAACGCTACACTTTTTGCGTTACCGAGTGCAAAACAGTCACTTATTGCCGCGCTTGTTATGAAAAACAACCGTATCAGCGCCGCGCCACAAGCAACGTTAAACGTTCGCGTTGCAAGTTATCCCTGCATTATTTTACGAGCAACGTAAACACCGCTTGCCGATGCGTGCGATAGGGAGTGCGTTACGCCGCTACCGTCGCCTATCATATACAAGCCCTTGTATTTTGTTTCCAAATTGTCGTCGATGGCGACTTCCATGTTGTAAAACTTAACTTCCACACCATAAAGCAAAGTGTCGTCATTGGCGGTGCCGGGGGCAATTTTATCCAAAGCGTAAATCATTTCGATAATGCCATCCAAAATACGCTTGGGCAACGCAAGGCTAAGGTCACCGGGGGTTGCCTTGAGGGTTGGCGTAACCATCCCCTCTGCGATACGTTTTGGGGTGCTGCGTCTGCCGCGCACCAAATCGCCAAAACGTTGAACAAGCACGCCGCCGCCAAGCATGTTGGAAAGTTTTGCAATGCTTTCGCCATAGCCGTTACTATCCTTGAACGGCTCGCTAAAATGCTTGGATACAAGCAACGCAAAGTTGGTGTTATCCGTCAGCTTTCCTTCTTCCGAAAAACTGTGTCCGTTAACTGTAACTATGCCGTTTGTATTTTCCGTCACAACAATGCCGCGAGGATTCATGCAAAAGGTGCGCACGTTGTCCTCGAACTTCTCCGTACGGTACACGATTTTACTTTCGTACAGTTCGTCGGTGAGTTGCGAAAAAATCTCTGCCGGAAGCTCCACGCGCACACCGATGTCCACACGGTTGCTGAGCGTGGCAATATCCAGTTTGTGACAAATCTGCTCAATCCACTTGCTTCCGCTACGACCGACGGAAACGATGCACTTTTCACAGCCATATTGCTTGCCGTTTGCAACAACCAAAAAACCGTTATCTGTTTTTTGAATATCCGTAACAGGCGTATTAAAGAAAAAATCCACCTTATCAACCAAATGGTTGTACAGGTTATCCAACACAATATAGTTAATGTCCGTACCCAAATGACGCACCTGCGCATTAAGCAAATGCAGCTTGTTTTGCATGCAAATTTTGGAAAATTTTGTGCCAGCCGTCGAATACAACTTGGTGCCTTCGCCGCCAAACGCCATGTTAACCTCGTCAACATAACGCATCAGTTCGATTGCGGTATCTTTCCCGATATGTTCGTGCAAGCTTCCGCCAAAATCATTTGTTATATTGTATTTGCCGTCGGAAAAAGCACCTGCTCCGCCAAAACCGGACATTATCGAGCAGGTTTTGCAGTTGATACAATTTTTGATTTTATCACCGTCTATGGGGCACCTACGCTTGGATAAAGCATTGCCCTTTTCAAACACGGCAACCTTTTTTTGCGATTTTGCAAGCTCGTACGCAGCAAAAATTCCGCCGGGACCTGCCCCAACGATGATAACATCAAAAAACTCACACATAATACACTCTCCTTGCAGTCGACTACGGTTAATGCCCTATCGCCTGCGTATACCTTTTGTTACAAACTACAAGGGATAACCCGAAACCGAGCTTCCCTTGTACGTTAGAATAATCTTTTTTCGGTTGCTGTCCATCAACAAGCTCGCACGAACAACGCAAATGCCGACTTTAAGAAAATCAACGACGTTGCCAAAGCAACCGCTTGCACGCCTTAAAAGTCGCATATTACGGCATTAAACATCGGTTACTTGTACTTACGCTTGCTTATCGCGTCACCGAGCACGATGATTTTTATCAGCTCGTCCCTATCGAATGAAAGAGAATTGTCCTCGGCAGAATACGCTTGGTCATCGGATATAAGCCTAATCCCGTCCAATTCGGAACAGCCCTCGTCGGCAATTTCACCAAGCGAGCCCACAATCTTATCGTACTCCTCAACAGCGCCAATATGCTTGTGCTCCTCGGCACCGTCCGTATGCAGTCGTTGCGACTGCTGCTGTTGTGTGCGCTTAGCTCGCAAGCTGTTGAGATAGTCGTTTTGTGCCTGCGTGCGACCGTTGCCGTCCACATACGGCTTTTGTACCGAATTGCTGTCGTTTGATTGCGCATTTTTGTTAATAGAGGCGACTATACTCGCCAACACCACGAAAAAGACAACGGCAAAAATAATGATTTCGGGAATCATAATTCACCTATTTTTTATCGCCCTTATGCTCGCCGCCGCCATTGGATATGGCGTTACGCATTGCCGTATCTGCCTGAATATTTTGCATTTGATAGTAATCCATAATTCCCAGCCTTCCGTTGCGGAACGCCTCCGCCATAGCTCTGGGGACTTCTGCTTCCGCCTCGACGACCTTTGCGCGCATTTCCTGCGTGTGCGCCTTCATTTCCTGCTCAGAGGCAATAGCCATAGCTCTACGTTCCTCTGCATTGGCTTGTGCGATGCGCTTATCCGCTTCCGCTTGATCCATCTGCAATTGTGCGCCGATATTTCTTCCGACGTCCACATCGGCAATATCTATTGACAAAATTTCAAAAGCCGTACCTGCATCCAAGCCCTTTTTTAGCACTGTTTTGGATATGCTATCGGGGTTTTCCAGCACCTCTTTGTGCGTTTCGGATGAGCCAACAGTCGTAACGATACCCTCACCAACGCGGGCAATAATTGTTTCCTCTCCTGCGCCACCGATAAGACGAGCGATATTTGCACGCACCGTAACACGCGCCTTAACACGCAACTCGATACCGTTCTTGGCAATGGCGGAAATTACCGGCGTTTCAATAACCTTTGGGTTAACGGACACTCTAACAGCGTTTAACACGTCGCGTCCGGCAAGGTCGATTGCCTTTGCCGATTGTAGCGACAAGTCGATGTTTGCACTGTGTGCCGAAATGAGCGCATTTACAACGTTGCTGATATTGCCGCCTGCCATAACGTGGCTTTCCAGCTCAGCAATATCAATATCCAAGCCTGCCTTTTTAGCGCGAATGTACACGTCCACAAGCTGCTTATACTTGATACGACGCATTTTCATGCCGACAAGTCTGCCCAAAGAAACGTGCGCATTGCTCACTGCGGCAATAAAGTAAGTGCCGATAGGCAAAAAACAAAGCACTAAGAAAATAACTATAGCTGCGATAACCGCAACAATTCCGCCGGCTGACATTGTTTCAGCCAATAATGAAATCATGATAACACATTCTCCTTAAAATAAACTACTGTTCCACGACAACCACGCGTTGTCCCTCTACGGAAACGACCGTGACTTGTTTGCCCGCGTCGATAAAACCATCGCGAGCCGTCACGTCGACGCATTCTGCGCCGAAACTTGCTTTGCCGATAGGGCGCAAAACAGTTGTGGTTATGCCCTGTTGACCGATAAGATAATCAAAATCCTGCGTGCCTTGCGTTTTATCCTGCGGCACTGCCGATTGCACGCTAAACAGCGAATCGGGATTTTGCTGACGCTTGCGTATCAGCTTGCTCAGCAACAAAAACATACCGCACACCAACACGGCGCATATGATAAGCATATACACCAACATGAGCAAGTCGCCGCCCGTCACCATACGGATTATAATGGCGACAAACAGCATAATCGAGCCGCTTATTCCAAAAAATCCAAAACCGGGCAGCATTAACTCCACAACAAGGAACAGCGCGCCCAAAATAAACAACGCTATTGCCCAAGGATTCATTTCGGTAAACAGCCGCACAAGACTCGAATTTGCAAAGCTGCCATCAAGCAATAAATTAAACAAAACTGCCTCCGAGCCTATTAGCCCTCAACATACGGCTGCAGCAAGCCGATTTGACCGTCCTTGCGACGATAAACCGCCTCCACGTTGCCAGTTTGGTCGTTAAGGAACAAATAAAAATCGTGGTCAACCATATCGAGATTTTCCGCTGCTTCCTCCGGCGTCATGCGCTCCACCTCAAAGCTTTTCACCTTAGCAATAACGACCGGCTCGATATCCACTTCGGATACGAACTCGTACTCCGACGGACGCTCCGGCAGCTTAAACGAACGATTGAGCTTATCACGATGCTTGATTATTTGACGCTCTAACTTGGGAAGGCAAGAATCGATATTGTAATACATAGTATCGCCAACCACCTCCGAGCGCAGATGAGTGCCGTGATAGTTGATGGAAATTTCCATTTTGCATTGTCTGCCCTGATCGGTCAGTACAATTTTGCAGGGGGTAGCGTCATCGGGGAAATACTTATCCAACCGCCTTGTTTTTGCGGCAAGGATTTGTTCCAACCTATCTGTTACACGGTAATTCTTTGCAACGATTTCGAGCTTCATAATGATACCTCCAACTTTATTCAGAAAAGACTGCAAAAAATTCTTTTCCGCTTGTATTATATCACAAAATAACTTCCATTTCAATATGCACATATAAGTTTTTTAGAAAAAAAACGCAAATTATGTGCGCTAACAGCAAGTCGCTTCTGGCAAAGGGGGCTATAAGTAATATTGACTGACTAATTATACCAAACCAATATTCATCTTGCACACACATTATATGATGTTTTGTTAAAAATGCTCCTGCCCCAAAGTACACATAACTGCAAAAAAGTCCCGCCCCCAAAGAGGCAGGACTTAATTAATGTTTTATGGAAAAATATAAACCGTAGTTTTTTTTGGCAAATCGAGCCATCAAATACACTTTTTTATGCGACTTATATTAGTCGATGGGTTTCATTGTGGGGAACAACAACACGTCACGAATGGACTGATTGTTGGTAAACAGCATTACCATACGGTCGATACCGATACCCAAACCGCCTGTCGGGGGCATACCGTATTTCAGCGCGGTGATAAAGTCGTCATCCATCATTTGCGCCTCGTCGTCGCCTTGCGCCTTGGCTTTAACTTGCGCAAGAAAACGCTCGTACTGATCAATGGGATCGTTCAATTCCGAAAACGCATTGCCCATCTCGCTGGCATTCATAAAGAATTCAAAACGCTCCGTCAAGCGGTTATCCGAAGGCTTTTTCTTTGCCAATGGGCTAACTTCAACGGGATAGTCATAAATAAACGTGGGCTGAACAAGTTCCTTTTCAACAAACACGTCAAACAATTCGTACAAAGCATTACCCCAAGTACGCTTACCCTCAGGCAATTCCACGCCCTTATCCAGTGCAGCTTGCACCGCCTGCGCCTCGTCCAACTGCGAAAAGTCCACGCCAACGTACTTGTTTACCGCTTCGATCATTGTCATTTTTGTCCAATTATCCAAGTCGATAACGATATCGCCGTAGGGCAACTTTCTTGTGCCAAGCACGGTATCCGCAACGTAGCAGAACAAGCCTTGCGTAAGCTCCATCATTCCACGGAAATCGGTATAAGCTTGGTACAGCTCGATAGTTGTAAACTCCGGATTGTGCTTTAAGTCCATACCTTCGTTACGGAACTGTCTGCCAATTTCGTACACACGCTCAAATCCGCCGACGATCAACCGCTTTAAGTGCAGCTCGGTTGCGATACGCATATACATATCGATATCCAACGTGTTGTGATGGGTAATAAACGGTCTTGCGTTAGCTCCGCCGGCGATGGTGTTAAGTATAGGCGTTTCCACTTCAAGATAGCCCAAATTATCCAAATACTCACGGATAGCTTTCATCATGCGAGAACGAATTACAAACGTGCGCTTTACGTCCGGATTTGCAATAAGGTCAACGTAACGCTGACGATATCTTGTTTCGATATCTTTTAAGCCGTGATATTTTTCCGGCAGGGGCAAAAGCGACTTTGAAAGCAACTGTATATCTTTAAGTTTAACGGAAATTTCGCCCATATGCGTGCGAAAAACTTCGCCCGTCCCGCCAATGATATCGCCGATATCCCACGTCTTAAAGCGAGCGTACGCCTCTTCGCCGATTTCATCACGCTTAACGTAAAGCTGAATTGTGCCTTCACCGTCCAAAATATGGCAAAAACTTGCCTTGCCCATTATCCGACGAGAAACCATACGTCCGGCAACGGAAACAATTTGCGGTTCGTGCTCTTCGCCCTCCACCACGTCAACAAAACCGTCCAATACGTCCTTGGACGAATGGGTTTTGTCAAAACATGTAATTTCAAACGGATTGCGTCCTTCTTCAACAAGCTTTGCAAGCTTATCACGGCGAATTTGCAATATTTCGTTAAGATCCTGTTCCTGAGTTGCTTCCGCCACGGAAGCATTTTTTTGCTGATCCATTTTATACCCCAAATTTATGTTTTATCTTACAACAGTTATTACCTTGATGTGCTTGATTTTTCCGTTAGGCAGAGGAATCTCCACAATTTGACCTGCCTTGGATTTTATCAAAGCTGCGCCCACGGGCGACTCGTCGCTGATTCTGCCGTTAGCCAAGTCCGCCTCGGTGGTACCAACAATCGTGTAGGTTTTTGCAGGCTTTTCCGCACCGTCAACAATTTCGCAACAAGTAACGGTAGTTTCGTGGATTATCTTTGCAAGGCGAAGTTGCGCTTCGATTTCGGCAATTTCTCCTTCCATTTCTGCCTGTGCTTTACGAGCGGCATCGTACTCGGCGTTTTCTGACAGGTCGCCAAAACCTCTTGCGGTTTTGATTTCCTCTGCAATTTCAGCACGACGGACGGATTTTAAGTATTCAAGACGCTCCTCTAACTCTCTGCGTCCTGCTTCGGTAAGTTGAACTTCTGCCATGATACACTCCTTTAATTAAAGCATAACGACACAAAACAACTTAAAGCGTTATCGACTTTAAGTTGCCCTGTCTGTTTGCATATTTTCTTTGATAATATATTGTACATCCGCACTGTTTATTTGTCAAGTAAATGCAACAAAAACACATAATACGCACAGATTGCGTTTTTTATTCGCAACGGCGCACGTCCCACATGTTGCACTTAAAAGTATAATTCACCCGAACAATAAAGCAACGCTTTTTTAAAAAACTTACTCGCAGATGTTTTGTAAACAAACCGCAAACCACAATCGAGCAGTTTTTTACCGTCCGTTCACAAAAAAAACAATTGCTTTTAGATATATTATGGTGGCCGCAAACCACACAAAACAAAATTACTTACTCTTTTTATTTTTTGTGTGTGAAAATGTGTGTACAAATCTGTACAGCAACGACTTACGGAAGCGCACCGCATCGAACGGGCACAGCTCCTGACAACAATAGCACCTGATACATTTGTTTTGCGCAATCTGCGCTTTACCGTCCGTTACGGTTATTGCCTTTGCCGGACAATGCAATGCACATTTGCCGCACCCCTTGCAAACTTTGGTGTCGGTTACAACCTTTTTTGTAAGGTACTTTTTTGCCAACTTCTTAACCCATTTTGGCATATTCAAAAAGGTATCCGCCGATGTTACCGGCGCAATGTCGAAATCGGCAATATAGTTGCTGTTCCAGCTATCAAAATCAAAGTCGATTTGATTGAGGTCATCGCTAACCAAGCCACGCTTGCGTGCCACTTGCAGCAATGGCATATCAAACGGCTCGGCAAACAGCTTGACGGCAACAACGTCCAGCGCATACGAATTGGTCGATGCAAGCAACTGCCCCATATACTTGGGCTTGCCGTTGGTAGGTCCGTCGCCGTCCATACCGATAACCGCATCGATAACGTGCAAAGTTATTTTTTTGCTTGCAAATTGCTCGATATCGCACAACAGATTGCAAAAATCACCCAAATCTGGATATCTGCTGTGCATTTCCACCTTGACTAACCCAGGGATAAGCCCGTACAAATTTTTAACCGCGCCGGTATATCCGGCAAAAGAGTGCGTTTTAAGCTTAGTAACGTTAATAACAACATCGGCATTCAAAAAGCTGTTGGTAATTTCGCACTTGTTCACCGCAACACCGTTTATATCAGCCACGGCAAAATCAAAATCGTCATTGAGCTTTGCGCAAGTGCGTGCCGCCACATCCGTCATCTTGCACTTGTTGTACACCGCGCCCATTGCCGCCTTTGTGTACAGACCGCCGCTGCTATCGCCCACCACGATATTTTGCGTTACAGCCGCAATTCTGTTTACCAACGCAATTACCACTTCGGGGTGAGTTGTGCCGCATTTATCCGGCGACATATCACGCACAAGGTTTACTTTAATAAACACATTTGCGTTGGGCTTAACAAATTTTTCAATGCCGCCCAAGTCGCCCAACAACTTGTCAACAGCCGCTTGCACATGTTCGGGAACATAATCTCCGCAAGCGCACGCACTAACCTTTGTTTTCATTTGACTCCCTTAAAAACCCATTCAAATACACGACGATAGTTCCGCAAGCCACAGTCAGTCCACGTCCGCCAACTCGCAAAGACGTTCCGCCAGATTGCGAAAGGTCTGCGACGCCAGCTTAGAGTTAGCCTCGTACTCGCCTGCTCCGCCAAACAACGTATCGGCAATGCACTTTACCGAAAGATACGGCACGTTGTTAAACTTGCAAGTGAAGGCAAATGCGGCAGACTCCATATCGCAAATTTCTGCGCCAAACTGATTGTGCAGCTGCGTTTTTTGCTGCGGCTCGGCAACAAATTTATCCGCCGATACACACCCCACAATGGGCAACGCCAACACGCTTGATGCCTTTTGCAACATATCGCTATCGCAAGGCACGTTGATGCCGTCAAAACAGCCGTAGTATCCCACAGGGCAATTATCCACCTGCGACGTGTCCATATCGTAATGACAAACGCTGCCCACATACACGGCTTTTTGCTGCGACATTTGCTCGGTCAAACCGCCCACCACGCCAAAATTCAACATCATCTGCGCACCGAAGCGAGATATCAGCATCTGGCAAGCCGCCGCCGCCGCGATTTCGCCAATGGACGGTGGCAAACACAACACCGCATCGTGCTTACCAAGCTTAAAACGGTACACTGTGAACGCCCCGATTTTTTCCGGCGAAACGTTTTGGATAAAGCTCGCCGCCTCTTTTTGCATTGCCGTAAAAATTCCGATTGTCATAACCACTCCACTTGCCAAACAACACACCATAGCGCACACGCAACGATACACTGCAAGCAACCTTGTTTTGTCTATTGTAACATATTGCGCAAAATTAGTAAAGAATACAACAATCAACTTGCAAATAATTACTTGCGCTCGACAACAAAATGCCGCCGTGTGCACTCCAAATAGTTTTGCCCACATAGCCAAACTCACAGATAGTACGCCAAATCAAAACTCAGCTTGTGCAATGCTCACCAAAACATATTCAACCAACCGCACAAACTAAAGCTAAATAATTATATAACGCCCTTGCACCTACAATTTGCACATCCGCGCACTATCCACAATGTGTCATCCTGAGCTAAGTGCAACAAATAACCAGCAAGCTATGAGATAATTTGCGATGGACAAACGGCGCATATCACTCTAAATGCGTAATCCACCTTGCACACTGTCATCCTGAGCGAAGTGCGCAAGCACGCAGTCGAACCCGCAGGGCGATGCGTAAGCATCGGGATCTAACCATATGTATACGTTAATTATGCATCACAGCAATACGCAAAACTTACATTATGTTGACCTTACGCATTTGCCGAAAAAACTTTTTGACGTCAGTTTGCTAAAAGTGCCGCATTTTTGTTTTCAAATACAAAAAAATTTGATATAATAATTTTTGTGAGGATAAAATGAAACTCTGGGCAACAACCGTTTTGGAAGAAAGAATATCAAAAGATATCGTTTTTGAATACAACCAAATAAACAACGAGGACGAGTTTGCTTGCGTGCTGCACGACGTTTGCGAGCAGTTGGATATTCCCACGCCCGTTGTAACAAGAGTTAATTTTACGCACTTTGTGATGTTCAACACCACACGCTTTAAGCCGAGAGATTTTGTTGAAAGCGTAGATTTCGACTACTTCAACATCGAAGCCATTCCGGAAAAGAAATAGCTTTTTTGCGGCACAAACGCCCTTGCATTAATTTAGCAGTAGCTTGCACACCAAGCCGCTGTTGTTTAACTAATTGCATGCACAACCAAAACAGATTGGCGCATACGCACACCTATTGCGTTTACTTAGCAGTCGCTTGCACACAGAGCCACTGCTGTCAAACAAATTGCTTACACAGCCACCACTGCGTTCAGTGAGTCATGCGCCGTATAACCAAAACATGGTTGGCATTAGGCAAACGTGTAACATACATCACAATAAAACTACAACTGCACCACAATAGCACAAGGGAAATCGGTTTTACGAGAGCATAGACACTCCGCAATAGCTTAGCACAACGCTTGCCACGCCGCAACGCCCATATAAAAACACAACTTAATATGCGAATGTAGTTTAGCGGCAAAACAGTAGCTTCCCAAGCTACGGTTGTGGGTTCGACTCCCATCATTCGCTCCATAATAAAAGCATAGGTTTGATACGAAAAGTATCAGACCTTTTCTTTACATAAAGGAGTTGTCGTCCTGAACGGAGGGATAGCACATTCCTTAGATTGTAATTATCCACAGCGCATTTCCTTTGTAAATAAATACACACGTTCGTGCGTCATCGATACACCATAGGGTGAGGGCTTGCTCCCGCCGCCAAACATGAAATGCAATAATTGAATATTAAGTAATTGCTTATTGTCTTTGGCATTCTGAGCGAAGTACATAGTGGTGCGTGCGGTACTAATGGTTATTACGCAATCTCAGAATATTTTTTTTATAAACTTTGTATAAGCAAAGTGCACGATTATGGTGTCATCCTGAGCGAAGGGCGCAGCCCGCAGTCGAACCCGTAGGGCGATGCGTAAGCATCGGGATCTACTATATACTTTTACTAAGCTGTTAAATCGCTCAAAAGCCTCCCTTGTGTAAAGTGAGATGGCACAGCTTGCTGTGACGGAGGGATTGATGGATTAAACATCTATCCATATGACTTTAAGCAACCCATTTCGCCCGAATATCATTCTGAGCGAAGCACAGCGAAGTCGAACTGCATAGCAGTGCGAGGTGCTAACCGAAGCAGAATCTAAGGGCGGTATAAGCAAATATATTTTTCAGGTGGTTAGGCGGCGAAAGCAAGCCCCTGCTCCATGATATGTGTAAGATTGTTTATCATATGTAACTCTGAACGCAGAATGACATTCGGGCGACGTTTTTCGTCTGCAATTTTTTAATATTCTCTTTGTTTGACAAATGCTACAAACGCCTGCCTTGTGTAAAGGGAGCTTTTTTATTTACAAACAGAATTCTAAGCTTACCTCGCCCCTCGTCACAACATAAAAAAATAGGCACAAATTTGCGCCTACTCTTTATAAGTTTGTTTCTTATTCACCATCAATTGCGCAAACGAGACAGACTGTTATTGTCATCTTTGTTGATGCCAAATTCCTTGCAACTCCTACTCTGTTTTTCTTTAAAAATAGGGGCAGACATTTTTTTGCCTGCCCTGTTGAGATTATGAATAAAGAGTTATAAGCAAAGACAAATCTTAACCATAATTTCTCATTTTTTTTGTTAATAGTCAATCAATCAATTCAATTCTTAAACTAAAACAATCAAAATAACAATTATTTATCCATTATTAATTGGATTAACTTTCTGAAGAAATATTTTCAGATATAGATTCCTCACCTAAATGCAAATTATAACTCTTGTTATTATATGTTACACTCGTGTTTGTAGCAGATGTTGTTCGCCATGCCCAATCATTTGTTGCAACGCCCCACATATTCTCACCTTGTATACCATATGTGGTTCCGTCGCCAGTTTTTCCGATGTTTGAAGCAGCAATACCCGTTTGCGATGCGATAACTGTAATGCCATCATACTTGCCACTCGTCGATGTCAGAGTACCAGTTGTTGTACAATATCCAATAAGCTTAGCAACTTCCCACTTTCCAGTCACCGTAGTATTTGTAAATTCAACCTCTGTCATAGTTAATTTACCATGCAGTTGTCCTACAATTGCAGCAACCTTTACACCGCCGACAATAGCGCAATTATTAAAGGTAACTTTATTCAACTCGACTTCACCATAGATATATCCCGCAATCAGGCCAGCGGTACCGTTGTTGCCTACTGTAGGCTGAACATTTATCCCATCAAATGTCACGTTTTTAATAATAACTTTACCATTTGAACCAACATTTCCAAACAAACCAAAACCATAGGCTCTTTCAGAAAAATCGCCGCTACCGAACAATGTTTGAGTATCATCTCTAAGACCATAGATTGTATGAGAATTACCGTCGATAGTTAAATTACCCTGAAACCCTGTATTACCATTGCCACCTTGTGCAACAAATTTACTTGTAGCACCTGCCAAATCAATATCAGAGGTAAGCGTGATTGTGGAAATATTAGTTGCTTGTTTATTATTTATATCATCAACCAATTTAGCAAATTGTCCTGCGCTTGCAATACTAACAGAATTATCAGTGCCAACAGAATAATTCTTGAACTCGATATCACCATTAAGCGAATACCAATCTCCTGCCGTATGCGTTAAATCTTTCAAGTCCGTCGGATAAATAATTTCCTCTTTGCCGCCTTCAATATTAACGTAAACAACACGGTTAAGGCTTTTTACCCAATAAAACTGCGTATTGGTTGCCAACGGAGTGTAGTTTTCCAATTTGATGTTAACGCCAAGCAATGCCTTGATTGCTTCACCGATGTTTGCAGGCTTTCCCTCAACTTCAGTAATGGCAAGTTGTTCGTTCATTTGACGAACCGCCGATGTATCTGCCGATTGATTGGCTTTATTGACCAAACTGCTGATGGTAGGGATGAGCACTGCCGCAAGAATGGCAATAACTACTATGACCACTACCAGCTCAACAATCGTAAAGCCACGCTTGTTTAACTTCTTTGTCATTTTTTGTTTTCTCCTTGTTAAATATTTTTTTTATACACTCACGCTATGCGTGTTTGTACCACAATTAGGGAGCAAGTCTTGGTAAAGCCTCCTTTGTGTAAAGGGAGCCTTTTGAGCGATTAAACAGCTTAACGAAAAATATTTAGTAGATCCCGATGCTAACGCATCGCCCTGTCGGGTTCGACTGCGTGCTATCGCACTCCGCTCAGGATGACACAAGAAAACGCTTTATGCTCATTTTGCGTTGGTTAATACTGCCGCCCTATATCATTCTTATGCTCGATATGCAGAGTTAACGGCTACGCTAAGTTGTTTATATATAAATCCACTTTTCTGCACTAACCGCCCGAATGTCATTCTGAGCGGAGCGCAGCGAAGTCGAACTGCGTAGCAGTGCTCGGGTAGCAACCGAGCAGAATCTAAGGGCGAGAACGGGAAAAATCCTTGCAAACAAGGTGCGTTCTCGGTGTATTATATTCCCGTCCAAGTTTATTATACCCCCCCCCCGTCTTGTCGTGTCAAGCAATAATACAAAAAAATAACCAAAAATTTAACATTTTTTATACAAATACGCTAAAATACGCCCTTAACACCGGCTAATACTGCATACAAAATACACTAATTATGTTCGTTTATGCTCGCATGAAAAAAACTTACAAAACAAACATAACCTTTTTTATCTTTTACGCACAAAAAAAAGCGACATCCAACTGAGGTTGAATATCGCCCGTTTTAAGCAAGCCCATGTAGCTGCAAATTTTGTATTAATTCTCAAATCGCCGTTATATCGGCATTCCGCACAATCGCGCTTTTTTAACAGATTTAAGTTATGCATGTAAAGCTCTGGTTTACTTTAAGCCTTCAAATTCACAACATTTTTCCATTTTGTTTTACTAAGCTTATAGGCTTCCCATCGAAATGTGCAACTCAAGCAATCAAGCTTTACGCAGGGACTTTGGAATTTTGCATTAGCAAAAAGTGTAAGTATGACGTAACGTCGGTTATAAACTCGGCATTGGTCGGAGGGTATCTGTCGTTTATTAGCGAACAGGCAAAAATGTCGTTTAATAGCCTTAGACTTCCGTGATTATAGCAATCGTGTATTGTGTTACGAATGGCTCTCTCTACGCATGCTGCCGTAACATTGTGTTGCTCGGCAACAGCTGCATACACCTCCGTTACAGTAAGCTGCTCGTCGATATGCGTTAGACTGTGCATCAATGCCGTGCGAAGTAATCTTGTGCCTGATAGCTTATTGCGAAACCGCAACAATGATATTAAAGCATAAGATGTGTTTTCCGGCGAGTTAGTGTGCTCGAAAAATGCTTTTACAAAACGTTCGTCATCCTTCATATGTGCTCTCCTTTTATTTGAATAACTATACTATACCACATATTTTGAACAAAAGCAATACTTTTGTGCAAATTATTTTGATTTTTTTGCATTTTTTATTGTTCATATTGCACCATTGGATACATATTAAATTGCATTTTAACAAACGATATTGACAATTCCGCCGCAAAGACCATTTGTATAGTATATTTGAACGTAAATAGTCCGTTCTTCCACAACGCAATTAACCACCATCACACGTTAAAATTGCTATTGTAATTCACAAAAAAAAACACCTCCAAGGTTATCAAACCCTGAAGGTGTGTATCAATAGGACTATCGATGCAAACTAATCGTCATTGCATCTAACACAAATGACAGGTCAGTCAGCAAAAACTAAATGTTAATTCGTCGCAGTGCAGCGCAGCAGGGCAAGGCAATAGCTCCACCGACAACTCCTTGCAACAAGTTAAGCGGCAAATTGGCAACAGCAATCGGCACGTCGTACACAAACGCCTCGAAAACGCCATATACAATAGCCATCGCAGCAGACGCAGCCACTACGCCGACAACTTTTAGCCACCGCTTGTCCCTAACAAACAGGATATGCGAAGTCAACGCCATTATCATCTTTGCGAGAGCCGTTACAAGCGCATACGACGGGAAACCCGCAAGCAAATCAGCAAACGCTCCGCCGATAGCGCACGCAACAAGAGCATAAGGCAACGGCAACATCGCTGCCGCCGCGAACACAAACACATCGCCCAGATGAATATATCCGGCAACAGGCAACGGCACCTTAACAAACGCCGTTACCACACAAATCAAAGCGGCAAACAATGCCGTGTAGACAATCTTTTTTAGCGACATACCCACACCTCACCGATTATTTTATTGCAAGCTCGTTGCAAATATCTGCAAGCACATAGTCGTGTTTGTCGGAAAAAGGCCAAGCGTTAACGCCGTCGTCATTCTTGCGCGGAATAATGTGGAAATGCAAATGGAACACTGATTGTTGTGCGGCCTTTCCGCTTGCGTTAAAAATATTAACGCCGTCAAAACCACAATCGTCAACATAATGTTTTGCGACCTTGTTAACGGTGGCAATAACGTGCGAAAGCGTTTCCACATCGGTATCCATCACGTTAACGCTATGTTTTTTTGGTATAACCAGCGTGTGCCCATAGGTATCGCACGATATATCCAAAAACGCATATGTAAAATCGTCCTCATAGATTTTGTAACTGGGCAGTTCACCCTTGATTATTTTGCAAAAAACACAATCGTTCATATAAGTTCTCCTTAAATTATTTTTTTTAATTGGTAACGCCACGCATGCAACTGCCACAAAACAGCGCCACGTTAAGCGTCAAAATCACATCTCGTCAAAGTCGTGCAAAACGTGTTCGGACAGGATTGTTAATTTTACCGTTTTGCCAACTGCGCCGTCGTCGCTACTAAAACGCACCCGCAAATACTGCTTTGTGTACCCTTCCCATAGTCCGTTGCGCTTGCGTTCGCACAACACTTCCTGCTGTGTGCCGATAAGCGATTGCGCAAACCGCCATTTTAGCTCCGCCTTTACTTCACCGAGAAGCTCAGCTCGACGTTTTTTCACTGCCGAATCAACATCTTGCCAACCGTACGAAACAGTGCCTTCTCTTGGCGAATACGGGAAAACATGTATATCGGCAAACCCGACTTTGCGCACAAACTCCACTGTGGTTGCAAACTCATCGTCCGTTTCGCCACAAAAACCGACAATAACATCCGTTGTGATTGCCGCATCGGGGAACACTGCCCGTATTTTTTGCACGGCGTTGTAATACTGCTCCGTAGTGTATTTGCGGTTCATTCGCTTCAAAACGGTATCGCAACCGCTTTGCAACGACAAGTGGAAATGCGGACAAAAATTCACACGCGTTAACGCCGCAAGTAGCTCGTCCGTAACAACGCCGGCTTCCAAACTGCCAAAGCGTAACCTTGTAGGCTCGCCGCTCAACGCATCAAACAACTGCGCAAGACTTTCGCCAGTATCCTTACCAAATTGCGAAATATCTATGCCGATAAGCACCGTTTCGGGCGCTTGCGCTTGCTTAACTTCACTAACGACATCGGCAATTTTGCGACTGCGACTGCGGCCACGCAGATACGGCACAATGCAGTAACTACAAAAGTTATTACAACCGTCTTGAATTTTAACAAATGCTCGGGTGTGGTCTTGCGCCGCATTGACCGTTTCAACATACGAGCTTGGCAATGCCTCCACGTCCACGCCGCTGTTCAAAATTTGATTGACAATTTCCGTCTTGTTGGCAACGCCCTTGATAAACGTCACGTTTCGGTCGGCAAACTGCTCGGCATTTTTTTCCGCAGCGCACCCCACAATCAGCACGCGGCAATTCGGATTAAGCTTACGCGCACGCGCCACCAACTGCCGAGATTTTTTTTCCGCCTCTTGCGTTATTGCGCAGGTGTTAAGCACAAAAACGTCGGCATTTTTCAATCCGAAAAACGCTTCGTGCCCCTGCTCCTTTAATTTTGCAACAATCTGTCCGCTTTCGTACAGATTGGTTTTGCACCCAAGTGTAAATACCGCTACTTTCATTTTTAATTTAATTTCGGCTAAAATTGCCGATTTTTGCTATCTTTATTAGCCCTTTTGCTTATTATGTCTGATATAGTATTATACAAAACCGCCACAACTTGGCATACAAGCATAAAAGGGAAAACGAGCCACGTTTTCCCTCTGAAAAAATCAGCCTTTGGCGTAAAGCAAAACGGAACGCCACTCGCCTTTTTGATGTATTTTTATAATTTCAAAGTTCGCTCCGTACATTTGTAAAACGTCATCCAACTTTGTATCCAAAATGCCGGATAGTATCACCAACGTGCCCTTGTGCACAACACGAGATATATCCTTGCAAAGTCCTGCCAAAATGTCCGCCGTAAGGTTGGCAAACACCACGTCAAAAGTGTCCTCGACCTGCTCGGTGAGATTACCCACGCTGATTTTCGCACGGTCGGCAACGCCGTTTATTTCCGCATTGTGTCGTGCAATATCCACTGCTTGAGCATCGATATCCACCAACTCGGCTTGCCTTGCGCCAAGTAACAATGCCGATAGCCCCAAAATGCCGCTGCCGCAACCGACATCCAACACTCTAAAGCCGTCCATGCACAATTCCTCGGCAAACTCCACACACATAGCAGTTGTTTCGTGTTGACCTGTACCAAACGCAATACCCGTATCTAATAGCAAAACTTTTTTATCCGTCCGTACAGTTTGCCATTCCGGACAGATAACCATACGTTCCGTTTCGATAGGCTTAAAGGTTTCTTTCCATGTTTGCACCCAAGCATCGCCGTCCACATCGCGAACGGAAACGGCAAGACTACCCGCATCGCTAAGCCCCGATAGTGACGAATGCAAAAAATTGAGAACACTATCCGTGTCCTCCTTGTTGCAATAGCCTTTAACAAGCACCTCGTCATCGTATAAAGTATCGGCAATGTCGTCTTTATAGTCCCAACCGCGGTTTTCGTACAAGTCCTTTTTATCGAATATGCTAACGCCGTCCATGCAAACCTCTTGCAAAAAGTAAGCCACAAGCTCCGCCGCTTGCGAGGTTGTTTTGACGGTAATTTCCGAATACAACATGTTACTTGATAAGGATATCGATAAGACGCTTGGCGTTTTCCCACTCGCGTTTGTTAAGTTCGTAAAGTTGCCTACCCTTATCGGTTATTGTGTAATATTTGCGCGTTGCCCCAACGTTTTCTCCCCAATATCCGCGTATACACTCCATATCCTCCAAGCGGTGATATGCCGAATATAAACTTTGCTCGTTGGGCACATACAAATTGTTTGTTTTAGCCGCAATAAACTTGCGTATTTCGTTGCCGTACTTTGTTCCTTCCTGCAAGGCGGACAGCACAAACGTGTCGATGTGTCCGCGAAGCAAATCGCTTGAAATAACCTTCATCTCTCTCATTGTCCTTTGTGAGTTCTTTTACTATGTCTATCATATAGATTACATGAAAAAGCACCTTTTGTCAAGCCGAAAAAGGCGCATTTTCAGAAAAAAAACTTTTGTTAATTTGTTCACAAATATGAAACAGTGAAACACTATGCACAGCTTGCAAATTGCCCACTTCCACATTGCAAAATAAGCACACTCGTAGCAGGCGCAATAAGCAAAGCCCCATTGCACACTACTGTGCGGTCAGTCAGTCTTGCACAACAGCACCGTTGCCGTAGCTGCAATGCCATCACCGCTACCAAGTGCGCCAAGGTGCTCCGTTGTGGTTGCAGATACGCACACACAAGCGGGCGAAATATCCAATGCATCGGCAAGCCTACACCCAATCGCATCGATATACGGCGCAAGTCTTGGCTGCTGGCAAATAACCACTGCCGTTGCGTTAACGACAAAAAAACCGTTATTTGCGGCAAGCTCAACGCATTTTTGCAGCAGTTTTATACTATCCGCACCGAGATAAGCATCGTCCGTATCGGGAAATTGATGTCCTATATCCTTATTGCCCGAGGCTGAAAGCACTGCATCGCACACGGCATGTGCAAGAACGTCCGCATCAGAATGTCCACTAAGCCGCTTATCGAACGGAATATTAACCCCGCCGAGAATTACGCCGTTTCCATCACAAAACGGATGTACGTCAAAACCATTGCCCACTCTAAATAATGGAACATCGCCGCCATAAGTTATTTTTTTATTTGTTATCTGCCCTTGACAAAAATGTACACTGCCGTATTTTTCCGCAAACAGAGTACTTTCGTCGGTGTAGACTCCTGTTGAATCGCACAAAGCCGCAAGTAGCTTTTTGTAGTCAAATACCTGCGGCGTTTGCACCGCCATCAAGCTACTGCGAGCCTGAGGAACAAGTCCCTCATCTGACTGCCGCCAAACAGTATCGGTAACGGCAATAGTAGGCACTGCGCTACCGTATTTTTCCGCCTCCGCAAACAGCCCACGCGCCAACGCACGCGAAGCAAACGGTCTTGCACCGTCATGAACGGCAACAACATCGCACTTTTCCGGCAACGCACGCAAACCGCAAAGCACTGATTGCGAACGGCTATCGCCGCCATCCACGCAAATTACGCCATCCACGTCACGCCTGCCGACAACGACAATCACATCGGCAATGCCGGTAAAAATATCCACCGAGCGTTGCAACACACTCCTGCCAAGCACATTTTCCGCAAGCTTATCCGCACCATAGCGAGTGGCACTGCCTGCCGCAACGATAACTGCCGCTCTCATAGCTGACTGACGATTTCGTACATATCGGCAGCCTCGTCCTTTTTGACCGTTTCTTTTAACTCCTTAACCTTAAAAGTCAAGCTACCGCCGGCAAAGTGCACGCAAACAAGATCGCCCACTTTAAGCTGATGGGCAGGCTTTGCCGCTTTGCCGTTCACATCAATTTTACCACCGTCGCAAGCTTCCTGAGCCACAGTACGACGCTTGAGTATCCGTGATACCTTCAAAAACTTATCCAATCGCATAATGCCACCTAAAATTACGTCAATAATGAGCAAGCATGCAGCGCGCCCTCAACCGACCTATTCTCTTATTTTACAAAACGCACTTCCGTGCCACAAAAATGCCCCGAAGCTTTTGCCTTGCCAAGCCGCACGACAAACAACGGGACAAATATCGTTTTATAAAACTCCTTCCACAACAAACATCAAGTTTTGCGCCTATCAACAAAAACGCCTTACAGCTCGCGTCTGTTTGTAAATGCCCGTGAAAGCGTAACCTCGTCCGCATACTGTAGCTCGCTGCCGACAGATATGCCTTGCGCCAAACGCGTCACCTTGACGCCCAACTGCTTTACAAAGCGACAAATATATGTTGCCGTAGCCTCACCCTCGGCAGAGGTATCTGTTGCAAGAATAACTTCCTTAACATCACCCTGCAAGCGTGCAAAAAGCTCCGCAAGGCGCAAATCGTCCCTGCCGATACCTTTAAGCGGATTGAGCACTCCGCCAAGAACATGATAAACGCCCTTATATTCGCCCAAACGCTCGATTGCCAACACGTCCTTTGCCTCTTGCACCACACAGATAACGCTACCATCGCGCGTCTGACAGATATGGCACGGGTCGGTATCGGTATAATTACCGCAAACAGAGCACACCTTGACGTTGCGCTTTGCGGCAACCACCGCTGCGGCAAACTCGTCGGCTTCAACATCCGACATGGCAAGTATACGCAAGGCATAGCGTTGCGCAGTTTTGTTGCCTACCCCGGGCAGCTTGGATAGCTGCGCAATAAGCCGCTCGATAGGCTGAATATATCCGGACATATTACAACAAGCTCTTTACGTTTGCAGGAATCAATTCCGATTCCGCAGCCTCCGCCTTGGCGCAAGCATCGTTGATAGCGGCAAGCACCAAATCCTCAAGCATCTCAACATCCTCAGGATCGCACGCCTCCGGCTTAATTTTGACGGAAAGCACCTTTCCGTGCCCGTTTACCACTGCTTCCACCAAGCCGCCGCCCGCTGAGCCTGCAAGTTCCATTTCTTCGAGCTTTGATTTGGCGTCCTCCATCTGCTGTTGCATTTGCTTTGCTTGCTTCATAAGCGAATTCATATCGAAACCGCCGCCACCGCCGCGCATTCCGCCGCCTGCACCGTTATATCCGTATTTGTTACCCATAATAAGCCATCTCCTTTGATGTCAATTGTATATTTTTTGCAACAACCCATTACTTCCACTAAAATGCACTAAGGCGTTGCCTCGCCGCACAATAAGCCAAGATGTGAGCCGTTGCAATAAAGCTGCTCATCTGCAAGCCCCATAGCCACGGTGTGCCCGAGCCAAAGCTTACGTTTTTGCAGCCTATATTTTACTTTACAGCATTTACGCCCAAAAGCTCGCAATGCCACAAAAATTATCGTCAATCCATCCGCATTTGTTACGATGCGGTTTACCAAGACTAAAATGCCTTTTTAGCGTCAGGCTCGAACTTGACGTTGTTGCCCATTTGCTCCAACTGCCTATCGATATCTGCCTGACTGATGTGTTCCAAAAGTTCAAAAACCACTTTTCTATCGCAAATACGCTTGACCAAGCGCGAGATATCGTTTTTGAAATTCATTTCAATAAGCAGATACGGTCCTTTTTCACAAGAAACCACAAGGCTGCCTTGCTCGTCGATACGCAACCGACATTCGTGCCAAATCCCGCTAAGCAGCGGCATATTGGATTTTTCCAATTCCACCTTTACGCCACGCCAAATGGATTGAACGCTTGTTCTATCCACCACAAGTAGCGTATCCGCATTGAGGTTTTGTGGCTGTTGTTCCAGACGAGTTAGTCGACGGTTCAACCCTTCCACATCCACCTCACCCGTGGACGAACCTATACGCAGCAATGCCGCTTCCAACATGATACGAGGCGAAAGCGCGTATCGCAGACTTGCCTCCAGCGAAACAAGCGTTTGTATACCGTAAAGCAATTTGTTAACGGTAGTATCTGCTGCAACCTGCTTGGCAACAGCAAATACATCGGCAGGCATTGCAAGCATTTCCTTGGCGTTGTCGCAAGTCTTTACCGTAAGCAAATCTCGCATATACAGTGCCAAATCCTTGCACAGTCGCTGCACATCCTTGCCCTCACTCGTCAAACGGCAAATCTCTGTCAAAATTGCACCGGCATCGTTAGATAACGTTGCCCGAGCAAGCGCATCAATACTGTTTTTTGAGCTAACGCCAAGCACGTTCATCACGGCGTTATAATCCAACTTTCCGTCGATAGCAAAACACCTATCGGCAATGGAAACACAATCGCGCACGCTTCCCTCGCCCGCTTGAGCGATTGCGTTAACAGCCTCCGCCATATACTCTTTGCCCTCTTTGTTGTAGATATCCGCCACAAGCGCGGCGAGCTTATCGATAGGAACGAGCCTAAAATCAAATCGCATACAGCGCGACAAAATAGTTGCGGGCAGCTTGTGCACTTCCGTGGTACACAAAATAAACACTGCGTGCGCAGGCGGCTCTTCCAACGTTTTTAATAAAGCATTGAATGCACCGACGCTAAGCATGTGCACCTCGTCGATGATGTAAACCTTATATTTGCCGTTTACTGGCGGAAACTGCACCTTCTCACGAATATCGCGCGCATAGTCAACGCCGTTGTTACTTGCGGCGTCCATCTCTACAATATCCAGATTGCCTGCCTGCCCCTTAGTGCAAACGGCGCATTTTCCACAGGGATTACCGTTGTTTTTGGGCGCCTCCGTGCAGTTGATGGCGCGTGCAAAAATTTTTGCCGTGCTTGTTTTTCCCGTACCGCGCGTACCGGTAAATAGATATGCGTGGGAAACCTTGTTGCCCACGATTTGATTACGCAAAGTGTTGATTATATGTTCCTGCCCGATAACGTCATCGAACGTTTGCGGACGATACTTACGATACAACGCAACGTAGCTCATCTTGTTACGCTCCTTTTTATTTTTGCCTTTGCACCAAATATTGCAATGAAATCAGTCAGACGCACGTCCATCTACAGCATGGGCGTGATGCAAGCCTACGTTTGCCCGACTGCCTACTTACCGCAAGTCGGCAAGCTTTTTGCGCGCCCTTTGCAGCGCGCCGTCCACCGACTTTACGCTTTTACCAACGGCTTGCGAGATGTCCTCATAGGAATAGCCCTGCAAAAACATAGTAAAAACCGTGCGTTCCATGACTGTAAGCGCATTCAAACACGCCCTCAACCTTTCCTTGGAAAGCAGGCTTTCCAGCGGTCCTTGCCCGTCATCGGCGATATTTTCCGCCTCGGACAGCTCAACCAGCGAATACGCAACGTCATCGGTTTGCGACAGTCGCTTTAGTTTGACTGTTTCCGATTGCCGCACCGCATCCAGCACCCTGCGCTTTACGCACAGCTCCGCAAAGGACGGAAAAGCCCCCTTTGTTTCGTCATAGTCGTTTATTGCGACAAACAAGCCGAGCATGCCCTCCTGCAACAGATCGTCGTGGTCACCATCGGCAAGATAGTAGCTGTTAGCCGTTACGCGAACAAGCCCCTTAAATTGTTTTACGAGTTGCTCAAAGGCGGCAGCATCGCCCCGCTTTGCACTTAAAGCCAGCTCCTTTACCCTTTGTTGCTCGTCAAGCTTTTTATCTTGCACGGTTAACCTCTTTGACGGACAACCTCGTACACGGCAATGCCGCACGCAACCGAGGCATTTAACGAATTTACCCTTCCGTTAAGCTTTATTGAGATAACGCCATCACACAACTGACGAGTAAGGCGGCTTATTCCGCTCCCCTCATTCCCCACAACCAGTGCAACCGCTCCGGTAAGGTTGGTTTTAGTTATCTCGTCACCGTCCATATCCAATGCGTAAACCCAAACGCCTTGAGCTTGCATTTCCTTAATGGCATTATTGATATTTGTAACTCGAGCAATTTTAACGTGAGCGGCAGCTCCTGCAGAGGTACGAATAACGGTATCCGTTACTGCGACCTGTCGGTTTTTGTTCACCACAATGCCATCCACTCCGGCACACTCGCACACGCGGATTATACTGCCAAAGTTGTGCGGATCGACAATATCGTCCAACACCACAATAAAAGGCTGTTGCGATGCCCCTAAAATATCCGAAAGCTCACAATAGGCAAAATCCGTCACATCGGCAATGTATCCCTGATGCTTTCCACCGACGCTTTCCTTATCCAGCACAGCCTTATCCACAAAGCTAACCTTTACGCCGATTTTTTTTGCGTATGCCACTATGTTGCCGTCATTGCCCTTTTCGCACATAATGCTGTTGACGGTAATTTTATCCGAGCGCAACGCTTCGTATACGCTGTTTTTTCCTTCGATTTTCATTTATTCCTTCCTAATCACAACGCTTGCTTGCCACGCCCGCAAAGCCAATAGTTCACTCGATTGCCACCGCAACCACAACAATGCGTACGAACAATTGTACAACAACGGCGCAACCATTGCATCGAGCATGCAGGCACATGGTTTACTGCGACAAAAGCCACTCCAAACGCTCTTGCTCGCCTATCAAATACAGGTACCCGATTACCGCTTCAATGCCGGTTGCCTTACGATAATCCGCCCCCGACTGATTTTTTGCCTTGTGGTGAGCCTTGCTATTGCGACCACGCAAAAACACATCGCGTTCCTCGTCGGTCAAGCACTCCCAAACACGGTCGACAAGCGCGGCTTGTGCCCCTGCGTTAACCTCAGCAGAAGCCAACTTGTGCAACTCACCGGCTTTCAAGTCGTGTGAGATAGCAAGACGATGGCGTGTGTACAAGCTCCAAGCAGCGTCGCCAATATATGCA
This sequence comes from uncultured Oscillospiraceae bacterium, assembly GCA_964607155.1. GTDB lineage: Bacteria > Bacillota > Clostridia > Christensenellales > CAG-314 > Fimimonas. Next base: position 62,207 of record CAZSIF010000004.1, on the reverse strand, counting down.
AGCACAAGCGTGTTAAGCTCCCCCGCCTGTTTTTTTGTAAGCCGTTCCATCACTCTTGCGGTAGCAAACGCTTCCCGTACACAACCGAACCGGTTATATAGTCGATATCCTCAAAGCCGCATTTTTCGTAAAAAGCGCGAGCTCGATCGTTTTTCTTGCCCACAACCACAAACAGACCGTCGGCGTAAACATCGTCCACAGGCACTTCGGCAAGACGCTTTTCAAGTGCGGCAATAAGCTGTGTGCCTATGCCGCAGCCACGATGTTCCGGCAAAACATTTATATGCAAGTGCGCGGAATATCCGTCTGAAATATATCTGCGGTTGAGCTTTAACTCTGCATTAAAACGAAAATACTCCGAGCTGCTAAGCTTGCGCACCAACTGAATATAATCTGCCATTGCCTCGTCGTACAACTCGACGTTTGCCGAGCTCAAAACGTATCCCACGGGAACGTTATCGTCATCGACGGCAACAAAACAAAACTGCGGCTCGTTATCCAAGTAGTAGTCGCAATAAAGGGCGCACAACACCGCTCTGTTGACGGCATTATCGTCATCGGCAAACGCGGAGGTTTGCATGCAGATATCCTGAACATATCGGAAATCTTTTTTTTCGTAAGGTCTGATGGTAATCACTCAAAAGCTCCTTTGCAGCCACCGACAGCAATCAACGCAAATTCCCGCACGGCACAGCTCATGCGATGAACGCATCTCGATCAAAGGCGATATACTGCGATTATATTTTTATGCTATCACACTACCGATAAAAAGTCAAGTGACAAACATATATTACGATAGTATAATTAACATAGATAATATATACTAAAAAAATTAAAACAATATTGAATCTCAAGCAACAACACAACAAAACGCAAGCAATGTCAAACATAGTATTGCACAAATCAACGTTTTGGGTAATAATTTGTGAGTTTTTGGGCAGAAGCACAAAAAAATCACCTGTAGCACAAGAGTGAAATGCACCCCGAAAGTTGAACATTCGGGGTGCATTTCACTTTTAGGGTGCATATCATAACTGATGACGTTTTATTAGTATTTTATAAATATAACATTAAATCACCATAAATAATGGCGTTACAGATGCATCAAATTACGTTTCACATTTGAGATTAAGAAAGTTGCCACATGTCAATCGATTGCAATTAATTTAAGTTACGAGTTGTATTTGCCACGCAAATTCAGCCACACGCAAGAGTATCGTGTCGACATCAAACGACACACAAATGCCATCTGACGATTTACCGTCACGCTCCCCAAAAGCCTTTACTCATCCGTTATTATTTGCCACACTGCGTAATGCCTCAAAGCGTGCAACAATAGCCTGATAGCCCTGTTCGCAGTCGGAAATTTCCTGTACTGCCTGTTCCATTGGGCACATGCCGTTGTTTTGTCTGTTGCGAATTTGCTCTGTTAACACATCAAAGGTAGCAACAACACCCCTATCCACAAGATACTCCCTTGCGCCGACAGACATTGTGCGCGCAAAAACGGCAATTATCCCTGCCTTTACAAACAGCATTGCAGCCGCTTTGCCCACAACTTTATCCGCAACGGAATATCCCGCAAGCTCCACGCCACTGCCGATAAGTTCCAGCATAGGCGCAACACCACGTTTATCGCTTACAATAACACTTTCACCACGACACAAAGCAATAGTATGCTCGCCAAGGCATTGGATTGCATTAGATAAATCGCTCATTTGGCATCCTTTGCGTTCAGCGCGCGCTTGATTGCAAATACAAGCAGCGGAACGACAACAACCATAAGTCCTACCCCGATAAACCCTTTTGTTATCTGCTGCCATGCCGCCTGCGGCGTAATCGAAGCCACGCCAGTAAACGCCACTGCCAAAAGCATATAAAATGCTCTGCCTATAATCGTTGCCGATATCACCGCCAAAACCGACCACCAAGCATTATCTGCAATTTTATTAGAAAACGCTCCGGCAACAAGAGCAAACACGGCAAGCTCCGCCATCATAAATGGCAGACGTTCAACAGAGGGCATTGCCTGTTGTAGCAGGCTCGAACTGAACAGAAAGCTGAATAGCGGCGAACACAATCCTACCGCCAGCCCCCAACGCACTCCCAAAAGACATGCACCGAGCAAAACCGGCAAATACATTGGCAGCAAAATCGAGCCGCCCTGTGCGCCAACGGTTAGGTGCACTAACTGCGGCGACACAATAGCCATTGCAATCGTTAATAAAGCTACAACGCTTTTTATTCCAAAGCGCACTTTTGTGCCGTAATTTCTTTTTCTTAACGCTTGTTCAATCATAACAAACTCCTTTATCTTATCAAAATTCACTCTATTGAGCCCAATCGTAACGCCTTACTAAAAACTCGCAAGCCGAGTCACGAACACAAGCACCACATTAATTAAATGCAACAACACTATATACAACAATACAGCCACACCATAAACTGCATATCGACTTGCAGCATTTATATCGTAAGCATACCGATTGCAACGGCAATCAGACGCACACAACGGCTGACGTTAGTTGTTGCACCGTCATATAACAATCACCAAGCCGAATTATTTTTCAAACTCGGCGGCAACATTAGCAAGCAAACTGCGTATTTCCAAATGCTGAGGGCAAGCCTTTTCGCACCTGCCACACTTAATACAAGCCGATGCCTTACCGTTTACCTTGGTATGCACGCCGTAATAGAAATCGGCATTCCAATCGCGATACATCTGCTTTGCGTTCATACAAGCAAACAGGTCGGGAATGGCAATATGCGCCGGACAGCCGTCCACACAATACCTACAAGCCGTGCAAGCAATCAGATGTTTACTGCGTATAACCTCACAAACGCGATTTATTGCATCAAGCTCCATCGCATTAAGCGGTTGATATGCCTCCATCACGGACAAATTGTCCTGCATCTGCTCAAAATTGCTCATTCCGGACAAAACCATCTTGACGTTTTTGTGCCCTGCGGCAAAACGGATTGCATAGCTTGCCGGCGTACCACCATGCAAATCATCCAAAATGTTCCTTGCATCGTCAGAAAGATTAGCAAGACTGCCGCCCTTTACAGGTTCCATTACAACAACCGGTTTGTTGTGGCGCACACACACCTCATAGCAAAGCCGCGCTTGAATTGCGGGATCGTCCCAATCCAAATAGTTAAGCTGTAGCTGCACCACCTCAATTTGAGGATACGCCGTCAAAATTTCCTCCAACAAATCCGCACTGTCGTGGAAGGAAAGTCCGACGTGCTTAACTCGCCCCTGTTGTTTTAACTCAAAAGCAGTTTCGTAGGCGCGGCAAGCACAAAACTTTTCGTAATTGGCGCGATTTTGCGCATGCATCAGATACAAATCAAAGTAATCCAAGCCCGTTGCGGCAAGCTGACGCTCAAACAAGGGCAAAATTTCATCGTGCGTTTTGAACAAATGCGTTGAAAGCTTATCCACAAACACAAAGCTATCACGCGGATAACGCTTTACAAGACAATCCCTAAGCGCGGTTTCACTCTGTCCGCCGATATACACCGCAGCCGTATCGAAATAGTTAAAGCCCCTTTCCATATACGCGTCAATCATACGACAAAACTCGTCGTAATCCACCGTATCGCCATTCATAGGCAGGCGCATACAGCCAAAGCCCAGCCTCTTGTTACTGTCGGTAAAAATCATTATTGCCTCCCAAATACAAGATTTACATCCGCAAAAACTTGACGACGCAAGCCTTTGTTCATATAATTATATTCTAACACTTAAACTTAACTTTAAGTCAAGTGTTTTATTGAAATTATGGGAGGAATCCGCCATGACATACACCATAGGGCAACTTACTACAATGTTCAACCTATCTGCATCCACAATACGCTACTACGACAAGGAGGGACTGTTTGGCAATATCGAACGAGAGTCCGGCATACGCAAATTTACGCAAACCGACGTTGAAACCCTTAGAATAATCGAATGCCTAAAAATGACGGGAATGCAAATAAAGGACATACGAGAATACATGCTGCTTTGCGCAAGGGGAAGCGAAACGTACAGCCAACGCAGAGCTTTATTTGAGGAACGCAAAAGAAACGTAGAGGACGAAATAAAAAAGCTACAAAAAACCTTAGCTACGATAAAATACAAGTGCTGGTACTACGACAGACTTATCGAGGACGGCAACGACCAAGGCGTAAAAAAAATGCTACCCAACAACCTGCCTGCGGATATACAGCCACTCTACGACGCCTTCCACAACGATTAGTTGCCACGCAACAAGGTTACGCCGTACCGATTACAGCAAACTTTCTATTACGCACGCCTTTTCTTATTAACAAGGCGTGCATTTTTCTGCTTATATATGGATGCCGCACGCAAGACATGCAAAACCGACACTGCTTGCAACAACTCTCATTGCAAATACCACAATTCAAAATAATTTTTATTGTTCAAACCCTTTGTTTTGTGTCACTTCATTACGATTTTCAATTTTTTATATTTTTTATTTTTTTAACAAAGATTATTGACTTTTTACACGCCAACATAGCGCACATTTACTCGCTACGACATAAGAACAGCATGGTACCCTTAAAAATATTATCACATAAGCTGTTTCGGTAATCGTCGGTTTTCAGTAGCTCAAGCTCACTCGGGTTGCTAACAAAACCGCATTCCACAATAACCGACGGGCAATTGACCTCACGGCAAATATAATAATCTCCGCCAAGAGCCTCGTGCGCGCTACCGCTCGCCTCGTTAAAACACGCTTGCAAACTATCGGCAAACAACTTACCCTCCGCATCCCCCTGCTGATAAAACACCTGCGCTCCGCTACGACGAGTATCGGAATACTTGTTCATATGCACGCTTATAACCAAATTCGGGCGAGCGTTATCCACAATAGTCTTGCGCGCAAGCATATCCCTACGCTTAAAGCCGCGCGTAGGCAAGCCGTACAAGCCGTTAGCGTCGCGACGAGTATACACTACGTTAAAGCCCGCCGTTGCAAATTTTTCTCCAAGAACGTTTGCGTACGCAAGATTAAGCTCCGCCTCCTTTGTGCCGTCTGCCCCCACAACGCCGCCGTCAATTCCGCCGTGCCCCGCGTCTATTACCACGGTAAAATCCACAAGCGAAGTCTGCTTGAATTCATCACCGAAGCAAACCCCTGCAACAACACATAGTTGCACCACGATAAGCACGGCAAGGAACAACGCCATTTTACGTCCGTTTATAACTGCAAACATTCAATTTTTCTCCACAAACTACTTTTTTTATATTTTCGCGCAATCCTAATGTTTCAATCGCATAACACTATCTTATGTATAGCATTTCATTCTTTTTCGACAAAAAACGCACAGAGTTATGCACTTATCCACAAAGTTATCCACCAAAAAAGCCACCGCTGTGGACAACCTGTTTCACGTCTACAGTGAAACCGCACAAACGAAAAAGCACGCTCGGTGTATGCTATATTTGAGCAAATTTACCCTATTGACATTTTCGTTTTTACGACTGCATTCAAATTATTTTACGCATAAACCGCCACCACTATTTTACAAATAGCACTTTGTCTAAAATACTATTCGTGGCATATCGTGTTATCACCTTGCAAGCCGATGCTATCTATCCGCCTCATGAGCCGCGGAACGAATACTTTTTTGATGTTAGCATATTGTTATTTTTTGCACAAAATTACAAAAAAGCGTTTTGCGAGGTGTTAAACGACAAGCAAACGGAAACACTTTACACAATAATCTATAAGGAGAATTTTGCAATGAGTATCAACCCTTTTAACGAAAAACCTCTAAAAACGTCGGATGAGTTTTACAACTGGAAGGAGCTTGCCGTTAAGCCCTACAACAAGCACGAAGTTGACCCTTACACACGCGTGAGAGTTATACTTGCCAACGGCGCCGAGTACGAGGCAAGCTGGTTTTCGCATCAATTTCACCGACACGCTCAAAACAACGATCTGCGCCGCGAGCTTGCTCTTTTACGCAGAAAAGAGCAACAGCAGCAAAAACGAATTGCCGCGCTAAAGCCCATCGGAGAGGGTATTTTGGAGCACACCATCGGCTACGAGCAGCTCGCCGTTGACCTAACCGCAATATTTGCTCGGCGAGAAACAGATAAATACGTCAAAATGGCGATGGATTTTGCACTCTTAGAGGACTTCGACCACCTGTACCGTTACGCCGACCTGTTGGAAATGGACAAAGGCATCGAGGCAGAGCGGATTGTGGGCAGCTACACCGAGCTTATGCCCGGACGTCCGACGATAGCAGAACATAGATTTCCCACCGACGAAGTTAAAAGATACGTCAACTTTAAGCAAGCGAGCAGCTTGACTAAGCTGGATATCAACATACTGACCGCAGCCGAGCAGCAAACAATGAACTATTATATGAATCAGGCTGCATTTTACCAAAACAATCTTGGCAGACAACTGTACACCGAGATTGCCATGATCGAGGAGCAACACGTTACCCTGTACGGTGGCTTGAAGGACACCACCTGCACTTGGCTGGAGGAGCTGCTTATGCACGAATACACGGAGTGTTATTTGTACTACTCGCTGTGGCAAGACGAAACAGACAAGCATATTGCAAAAGTATGGGAACAACACTTTAACGACGAGCTTACGCATCTGCACAAGGCAGCCGAATTGCTTGAAAAGCACGAAAAGAAAAGCTGGCAGCAAGTTATCCCAAAAGGCGAGTTCCCCGAGCTGCTATCATTCTGTTCCAACATCGACTACGTTCGCAACGTGCTAAAAAACACCGTTACGCTAACCGCAAAGGGAGAGGACTACACCGATGTAGACAAGCTACCTGCCGACGCACGCTTTTTTGAATATCAAAGCCAAGTAAACGTTAGCGACAAAAACGTGGCAAGCCACAGCGTTATCGAAAAATATATCGCCGATAATCGCAAAGACTACCGCTTTGAAACGGCACAGCACCCCATCGAGGAACTACGCGACCGTAGCCACGATAACACCGAAATTGGCAGATAACGCCGTCTTGTGCGTTGGCGCGCAACACAGCTTTCAACAAAAACCAAACTAAACCAAAAGTAAAAAAAAATCCAATAAAACCGCAACAAAAGGCACCGCCGCCGAAATATGCGCATCGTATTTTATTTGACAAATTGCACAAGCTACAAGCATGAAAAACTTTCAACCACAAAACGAAATGTATTCCGATGTCAAAAATACTGAAAACGGCTTTTGGCAAATACCTGCGGCGTTTTTTGCAGGAGGCTATGCACCGATGGACCTCGCGCTGTTTTATCCCGGGGGACTTGTGCCCTAAGCAACACAAGCGGGCGCAAACGTTCGCCGCGAGCGACGGCACTCAAACAAGAAAGTAACTCGCTTTGGCAAACGTCGCTTACAACAAAATATCCCCGTACAGGACATCAAAAATGCGGAGCAGACACAATAGTCTACTCCGCATTGCTATTTATTCATATCAGCCCGTGAACGCCACGACGTTACAGCCGCATTTGTTGTAATCCGTTGAGCATAAGCCCCAAAAACACAAGGCTACTCCTCTGTAACCGCAATATCTTCGTTGGCAAGCGAGCCTTCCATATTATCGAACCCCTTGCCGATAACTTCCTTGACGTTTTCCACATAGGCAAACGCCATCGGATCGATGCGGTGAATAATCCTGCGTGCGAGCGTAAGCTGTCCGCGATTGATAACACACAGCAACATTGATTTTTCCTGACGAGAATATCCGCCGATAACCTTTACCGTCGTCACGCCGTGCTTTAACTCGGTTAACAACGCCTGCTTCATGTCCTCCACCTTATCGGTAGTAATTTCCAACTCCAACGCCGACGAAAAGCCCTTGAATATAACTTCCTGAACCACTTCACACACGCACATTGCGGAAACGGAATAAATAAACATGTTTACAGCCGCAGTTATATCACTGCGCACCAAATAGTACGCCACAGACGAAAGTAGCACGATAACCATGTTTGTGAGCATGATAATACGCATGGACGAGCTGCTTGTTTTGTTGTGATTACGTTGAGCGGCAATACCGACAATATCACTTCCGCCCGTAGAACAGTTTACCGTTAACACCATCGGCAACGAAACACCATGCAACGCACCGCCAATAATAACAAACACCACTCTGTCATCAGGCGAATTGGCGTTGATTGCGTTATCAAGCAGCTGCGAAAGCCCCGATACACGCAGCACTACGGAAAAAACCGCAAGGCATGCAACATAAATCATGGTACGCACAGCAAATGAACGCCTACAACGGCGAAAACAGTACACAAACACCGGTATATTGATAACAAAACACCAAATACCCGTAGAAAGATACCACAATGAGCCGTCCAAATTGTTTGTGAGCAAAATATCCAATATGCTTGCAATGCCCAACGCACCGCCGATAATAACGTTGGACGGCAACAAAAACAGTTCCAACGATACCGCCGCGGCAAGAGCGGCAAGCCCGATTATCATCACGCTTTTAAGCTTATAGGCAGTTTTTCTTTTCATTTGATTTTATAACTCCTGTTAAAAGACGGGCGTGAAAACACGTCGTGCACGTCCTTGATAAAGGTAAACGCATCGGGATCATACTTTTTTAGTATTTCCTTAAGATGCGCCGCTTGCCTATACTGCACAACAACCAACAACGCTTTGCGTACGGGTTGTCCTTCGGTTGGTTCCACATCCAAAAGTGTAAGTCCCCGCCCAAACTTGTTAAGAATAATCTCCGCAAGAAGGTCATACTGCGTAGTGACAATGATAAACTTTTGCGGATGGTCAAAACCGCGAGTGAATATGCCCATCATCGTTCCGCCGAGAATAACGTATGTGAGCGAATACAGCACCACCACAAACGAGGCATTGGGTACAACCAGCATAACCACAACACTGCCCATAATGGTAATGCACAGGTTAGCTATCAGTATCACCTTTGAAAGGTCGATTTCCGGATGATACTTGGATACCACCTTTGCGATAACTTCCGTGCCGGCGTTGCTACCGTTGTTGACGGCGGCAATATACATAGATAAACCGATAATCACGCCACCGAATATAACGGCAATAAGGGCAGAGTCGTCAAACCTCAGTCCGGGGAAAATTTGCGGCAGCACATCCAGCGTTATAGTGCACACGACGGTAGCCCAAATGGTTTTGAAGGTAAAATCACCGCGAAGCAAAATTAACGATACGATTAGCAACGGCACGTTAAGGCAAAAGTACACAATCGACATAAGGCTATCAAAGCTTGCCGCAGGGTCGATTGCAACAATAACGTGCGCAATAACCGAGGATAAGCCGCTAAAGCCGCCCGCAACCAAATTGGACGGATTAACAAAGGCGTACAGCGATACGGCGTTTAACATGCCGGCTATCGTGACAAAAAAGTATTCTCTCAGCTTTTTTCCAAAGCCGCCCTTTAACTCTGACACCCTTCAACCTCTTTTCGTAAGTAGTAAATAATCGACGATACCTGCAAGCAAGTCGCCGCCAAAGACGCATTATATTTCAATACATAATATAATCGTATTTTTGCAAATAGTCAAACGTTTAACGACCATTTGCTTACACAAAATCATGCGGATAAGGATATAAAATCGTGTGGTTAAGTCAATTTGGGTTCGTGGCACAACACTTGATACCAATGCATATATTAGATCCCGATGCTTACGCATCGCCTTTCGGGTTCGATTACGGGCTGTGCCCTTCGCTCAGGATGACACTGTAATAGTGCTTTATGCCTATTTAGCATAGAGTGATACTGCCGCCACAATGTCATTCTATAATATAGTTGCGACCTTGACAGCAACGTTAATCATTTTACATAAACTAACATCGTTTTTCGTACTAACCGCCCGATGTCATTCCGACTTCGCTGCGCTACGCTCAAGATGACATCGGGGGGGGGGCGGATACTGTGCGTATGAATATATTTTGATGCATTAAACGATATCCCCACCCCACGATGTATCCATTGTTTTTTGTCGAATTGTTTATTGGTAACTCGACTACGCTCAACATGGCTTCCAGTCACGCAGATATTTTTGCCCATACACCGCCCCTCAAAAAAGATTTAGGCATATTGAATAATTTTTACCAAGCTATTTCGAATAACATCGAGGCAATCCGCAAAAAAAATCACACTTTTATTAAAATTAGCTGAAAAATAGTTGACAAATTCGGGGGGGGGGGTAAAATGCACTTATACTAAAATAGGAGGATTTTTTATGAAACAAAAGACATTGCTAACCATACGCGCTTTCGTATGCTTTGCACTGACCGCACTATTAGGCTTTTTGTGCCTTTGCCCGCTGTTTACCGTTAACATAAAGCTTAGCGACGAAACAGCCGAAGCACTAATCAAAGTATTAGAGAACAAAAAGACTTTACTAAATTTTGAGGACGATGATTCCGCAAAAGACATTGAAAAATTAGATAGTCTTATTTCAAAGCTTCAGGGAGCGTGGTATTATCAATCCCACAACCTTGAATCTATAGCTTTGGATCTTGCTCAAATGTGCGAAGATGGTGACATAACGTTGCCTTATGGATTAAAAACCGAGGAAGACATCGAAAAATGGATCACTGAATTACAGGAAGTTTACGACAAGCAAGAGGCAGATGAAAAAATTGATGAATGGAATGAAAAATACGCTAGATGGTATCCGCTAAATAAATCGTTGAAAAACATTAGCGAACAAGAAAAAGCAGAAGTCGAAAAGGAAGCAAATGCACTTGCAGACGAGCTGTTTACCCTTGCAAAACAATTCGAGCCATCGGTTTTTTCTCGTCTAAGAGAGGATTCCGTAGGTTATGACGTAAGCCTTTCAATTGCAGACATAATTTCTTTGCCTATTGCCCTTGTCAGTCGTATTTTCTCTGCGTCGAACGAGGATTCGGAAAACGCTTCGTCAAACGATGAAAATATATATTCTGAAACCACTGCTCCCGTGCGTGCCGTCATTTTGATGGGTGATGTATTTACCCTTTTGGACTTAGAAAAGCAATTGGCAGAGACCGAATCCGAATCCGACAAGGAAGCTATCAAGAAAAGCATAATCGATTACTCGGCGGAATTATCGAATAGCGCATATTACGAATGGATTACGGCAGAACACTTTGAAAAAGCGTTAATGCTTACATTACTATTTAATTCGTCCTCGAACGGTAACTCGGATGACGTTGGCTACAGCGACCTTCATTTTATTGATGATATGATTACTCGTGGCTCCGAAGAAGCGTTTGATACTTATTCCGCCACCGATACAATAGCATTGATAGCGTCGTTTATTATTGCTATGTTAGTATTAACAATTACTGTTATCATTGCGTTTATTCGCACGTTAGCGTCGTTGTTCAAAATCGGCAAGCCGGAAAAGTTTTTCAAAGCAACAAGCAAAGGATTCGAAAAAACAAGCACATGGATGCTGCTATCATTATTTGTGTTAGCCATTGGTATGGGCGGACAATTGACAATTTTAGGTATTGCAGCGCTTATTGCAATTGTTTTTGGCTACGTCGTTTGCGGAATTTTGTCGCGTTGCACAACACTTTCCAAAGACAAAGCTCTGTATCTAAGCAGTGCTCAGCTTGTAGGATTACTTACCGCCATAGGTGCAATTGTCGTTTTGTTTAGCGGACACGGATTTATGAGCGGCATGGCATCGGCACAAACGTGCTTTGCAAAAGCCATAACAGTCAATGGAAGCTTAGAGATATTCGTTGTTATAGAAACATTGTTATGCTTGGCACAGCTTTTGTATATATGCATTGGAGCAACATTGATGGGCACCGGATTGAAACGTTTTGCATGCATATCGGTAAAAATAAAGGACGTTCACGAGGCAAAAAAAGAAAATATTCTTGCACAAGGCGTATTCACGTTCTTAATAGTACTAATTCCGGTTGTGTTTTCTGTGTTCGGAATGCAATTGAACGCAATACAACTTTTAATAGGCGGCATATTGATTTTGGGTAGTGCAATAGCGTTTACAGTATTTACTAAACACAAGTGTTCAACCGTTACAAGTGAGGAAAGAGAAATTCTTAATGCATCCGGCAGAAAATACTTGGATCCGGAAAGCGCAGTTGTTGCCCCGTTTGTTTCGATAGAACAGTAACAAGATCGCACCGCTTACGCTCGCACACAAGCAGCGTAATATCAGCAAAATGGAATATTAAATGCTAATCAAGCAAAGAGCCTTATCGGAATAAACTAAACACAAAAGATTATCCGCGTGAATCAAAACGATTCGCGTGGATATTTTTTTGCCATTTATTAGTTATTCCATATATCGATGAGGAATACCGTACATTACAAAATAATACCGCCCAAACGGTCGCCATTACCACATTGAACCAAACAAATCAACAAAAAAAAACAAAAGGCATCGCACTTGGCTTGAAAGCTTGTTCCTTCAATAACATCCGCTTCAAGACAAAAAAAGCCGCACCTTCAAGTACGACTCTGATTAGCAAAATAGGTACATTTACAAAATCAAAATGAATAATATGAGATTAAGCAGCACCGTATCGAACAGCCGACTTATGCGCCGCCCAAATCTACCGCATGACAAGCAAAAAAAGCTAAGCCGAATTTACGACAAACACGGCTTAGCGAAAGTGATTACAAATCAAAACCACACTTGAATTTGCATATTTCCACCGAGTTTGCAATCGGCGAAAATTTTCCATTTATTACTTTGACAAATAGCCTGCGCGGTGGCAAGTCCCAAACCGCTACCCCCCGTCGAGCGAGTACGAGAGCCGTCCTGACGGTAAAACCGCTCGAATATTTTATCCTTGTTTTCCTGCGGTACCTGACAGCCATCGTTAGTTACCGTCAAAACACTGTGTTTGCCGTTCTTTTTGAAGGAGATATCCACAAAGGTGTCGCTATACTTTACGGCGTTATCACACAACAAAAGCGTTAATCGACGCAATTCCTCCGCTGAAGCCAGCAAGGTGATATCTGCCGCCACCTCGCAGCGAAATTGCTTGCCGCTTTCATATGCGAGGGGCTCGAACTCTAACGCAGCCGCCTCAATAACGGAGGACGCATTCACGTCGGTTTTTTCCGCCTTGCGTTCCTCCAATCGAGCCAACGACAGCATATCCTCCACCAGTGATGTTAGTCTATCCGTCTGCGAGATTATGTTTTGCGACCACTCGTCGGAGCGAGCTTCGTCACTTTGCCACGCCTCCGCATTCGCCCTAATAATGGTAACAGGTGTTTTTAGCTCGTGCGAGGCATCGGATATAAAGCGTTTTTGCTTATCAAAGGCTTGCTCGACGGGGCGAACAACCACCTTTGACCAAAACCATACTATAACAAATACGGCAAGCAATGCTACCGCCGATACGACAGCAAGCACAACAGCGTTTTTATCCAGCAACGCCTCCTCCGCACGCCTATCGACCACGGCAACCCTAACCGAAAGTTGTTGTTCGTTTGTCACGGCAACGTAAAACAAGCTACCTTGCCGCCCGTAATACACATTATCCTCAACTTGTCTGGCATTATTAACCTTGCCATCGGCAAAAGCACTGTTCAAAAACTCTGCCGCTTCGGTCTGTGAGGTAAAAGCACCTGCATAATCGGTAAGCTCGCTTACGCCGATAAGACTGCCCTTTTGGTCGAACGAGCAAATAAACACCGATGTACGCTGCCGCATTGGCGCGCCGAGCTGTTGGGTATGATTATCAAGCAAAAGCACAAGCCGCTTGTACGCTTCGTCACGCGCACTTTGGTAGTTAATGATAATAACACTGCCTACAAAAATCACGATAATCAGCGCAACAAGCACCATTGTGCTTAACACAAATCTGAACCGTGTTGTGCGTATCATAAATCCGCCTCCGCCTTATAGCCGGCGCTACGAATGGAACGTATTTGAACGCGTGATTTTAACGCAGATAGCTTACGGCGCAAAAACGAAACGTAAACTTCCACATTGTTGTATTCCGCTTCACTATCGTAGCCCCAAATCTTTTCAATAATCAGCTCCTTGGGATAAACCCTATCCGGATTTTTTATTAGCATTTCAAAAATCTGGAATTCCTTTGCGCCCAGCTTGACGCTTTGGCTGCCACACTCCAGCATGTGCGACTCGCAATCCAATACGATATCACCAAAACTGACTCTTGTGCCAATATACTCGCCCTTGCGCCTTGTGATGGCAAAAATGCGGGCAATAAGCTCATCAGAATCGAACGGTTTTGACAAATAGTCGTCCGCGCCGCCGTTGAGCCCGCTTATCTTATCCGAAAGCTCGCTTTTGGCTGTGAGCATTATAATGGGCGTGGATAGCCCTTTTTCACGCAGTATGCGCAAGACCTCGATGCCGGATAGCCCCGGTAGCATCCAGTCCAGGACAATGGCGTCGTACATTCCCGTAAGCGCACAGTCAACAGCATCGTTTCCATTATATACGCAGTCGCAATCCAGTCCCTTGCGCTTTAACAACAACGACAAAGCCGACGTCAACTGTTTTTCGTCATCAACGACAAGAATTTTCACTTAAAGCCTCCGCTTTTAATTATTCTGCCTTTATTGTAAGCCTTTTTTATTGAAAATACATTGAGTAAATGTATTTGTGCTTATTAATCACGTTGCGTAGATTATCTTATCAATACCACAGCGTGAAGCAATTTGCAGTATTCAACAGCCATCATCCTTATTTACTTGTATTGCCACTATTGACATAAAACTGCGACCGAATGCAACATTAAAGATTGTTAAAAACTACTAAATGGTACGTTTATTTACAACGGACTTGACGAACCGCTCTTGACCATCCGTCGAGCAATGCGGTACGCTTATCTTGCGCCATAGTTGGAGTGAACACCTTTTCCACAGCGACGTTGGCACGGATTTCGTCAATGCTTGACCAATACCCGACAGTTAGCCCCGCAAGATAACAGGCTCCCAATGCAGTGGTTTCAGTAAGGCTCGGACGAACGACGCGCGCGCCCAAAATGTCCGATTGAAATTGCATCAAAAAGTTGTTTGCGCTTGCACCGCCGTCCACATTGAGGGTATCGATTTTAACATCGGCATCCAGCTGCATTGCATTAACAAGGTCGCACACTTGGTAGTCGATTGCCTCCAAAGCGGCACGAATAAAATGCTCCTTTTTTGTTCCGCGCGTAATGCCCACAACTGCGCCGCGAGCATCGGCATCCCAATAAGGTGCACCCAGCCCCGTGAAGGATGGGACTATGTAAACGCCATCGGTGCTATCAACACGCACGGCGTAAGTTTCCGTTTCCGCTGCGGACTTTATCATACGCATTTCGTCACGCAACCACTGATTAACAGCTCCGCCCACAAACACACTACCCTCCAAAACGTAACTCGGCTTATTATCTAATCCGGCAGCCAATGTGGTAATAAGTCCGTTTGTGGATTTTACCGGCACATTGCCCGTATTCATCAACAGAAAACAGCCCGTACCGTAAGTGTTTTTAACGTCGCCACGATTTACGGCAAGATGTCCGAACAATGCAGCCTGCTGGTCGCCAACCACACTGCAGATGGGAATTTCCCTGCCGATAAATGCCTCGTCCGTGACGCCGTAGTTATAGCCGGAAGGATAAACGGCAGGCAACATGCAACGTGGAATATCGAACAACCGCAAAAGGTCATCGTCCCAATCTAAAGTGTGAATATTGAACAACATAGTTCGGCTTGCATTGGTGTAGTCGGTGGCAAAAATTCTACCCTTGGATAGTTGCCACATAATATAAGTATCCACTGTGCCAAACAACAACTCGCCATTGCATGCACGCTCCCTTGCGCCGCTTACGTTATCCAAAATCCAACGCAACTTGGTCGCAGAAAAGTACGCATCGAGCACCAAACCTGTTTTTTCGTACAACATATCCGCCAACCCTTGTTCACGCAGCTGCTCGCAATAATCTGCCGTGCGGCGACATTGCCAAACGATTGCATTATACACAGGTTTACCGGTGCGCTTATCCCACACGATTGTGGTTTCGCGCTGGTTAGTGATACCGATTGCCGCAATATCCTGCGGTTCGACATTGGCTTGAATAAGCGCCTCCGGAATAACGCCCAACTGTGAACCGTAAATATCTCTGGGATCGTGTTCAACCCAACCGGGCTTGGGATAAATCTGCTTGAACTCCTGCTGTGCCTTGCCGATTATTTTGCCGTTAACATCAAACACAATTGCCCGCGATGAGGTTGTGCCCTGATCCAGCGCAAGAATATACTTCATAAACTATCCTCCGTTTATTTTCAAATGCCCTTCTGCAAACTTTCATATACCAACGTGCTTGCTCCTGCATTCAATAAAGAATACATTTACCGACAAATCAACGGCAATTACGCACGTTGCCATACCATAATCACAAAAGATACAAAAAGCGAGATAGCGACAGTTTTGCCACCACTACTCGCCACTAACACATGTTAAACAGTCTTTGTGGGTACATTTCTTGTTGCAACTACGTCAACGCCGCAGCCGCACACGTTGCGAATAATCACATCGCCAATACATACGGGCGCAGTAACTGTTATGGCGTTTATCTGCTTTAAGCACTCAAAAATGAGCTGCTTAGGAATTGCCTGTGCGGTTTTTACCGACGCCATTGCAATTTGTCCGCCCATAACTTTAACGCTACCCGTAACCATACGCTTGGGGGCGGTCACCTCGTTCACGGCATATTCCTCGCCTCTGCGACAGGTGTTGCCACTAACCTTAATATCGGTTTTATCGGTATCGTCGACCGTAAGACGGCAGCCCATAGGACAGCTGATACAAATTATCTCCTTCATGCCTGACCTCCCTGCAGAGTAATTTCCACCTTATCTGCCTGCTTTAATCTACGCATCTGCTCTGCGGAAAGGGTTATGCTTTCCATTTCGCCGGGGGTAACAACTCGACGCTTGCGAGAAAACACCTTTTCACCATCGGCAAGCACCACAAGTTCTACGCCGCGAAACACGCCCGATACGCGCATTTTGAAACTCTGTTCGCGGCAATCGTCATTACGCAAAATTTTTGTGGGCACACAGTAACGCACGCCACTGCTACAAACCATCGGGATTGCATCGCCGCGCGATACGCTACCGTTGATATACTGCGCCGCTCTTTGCCCAGCAATAGCACTCTCCTGCGAAACGAAATCCACCAAATCGTGGACGTGCAGCACGTTGCCGCACTCGAACACACCGTCGAGGCTCGTCATTAGATTTTCGTCCACGACTGCACCGCCAGTAATGGCAGATAGTTCAACATCGGCATTTTTTGCCAGTTCATTTTCCGGCAGCAAGCCGACGGAAAGCAACAGCGTATCGCACTCGATAAACTGTTCCGTGCCCTTTATCGGACGCAACCCCTCATCCACTGCGGCAACAACAACCCCCTCTACACGGTCTGTGCCCTTTATATCCACAACCGTATGCGAAAAATACAGCGGAATATCAAAATCGTCCAAGCATTGAACGATATTACGGTTAAGTCCGGACGAATAAGGCATTAGCTCCACTACTGCCTTGACGTGCGCCCCCTCAAAGGTCATACGCCGCGCCATAATAAGTCCGATATCTCCGCTGCCCAAAATAACAACCTCTTTACCGGGCAAATAGCCCTCGATATTAACCAAACGCTGCGCCGTACCGGCAGAAAACACTCCCGCACCGCGCATGCCTGCAATATTGATTGCACCCCTCGGTCGTTCCCTGCAACCGCACGCAAGAATGATTGCTTTTGCTTGCAAGCGCACAAGTCCGTCCTCGGGCGAAACATACGTTACAACTTTATCCGACGAAACCTCTATCACCGTTGCTTGAACACGGTAGTCGATGCCGCGCAACTTGACCATATCGATATATCTTGCTGCATACTCCGGACCGGTAAGTTCCTCGTTAAACGTATGCAATCCAAAGCCATTATGCACGCATTGGTTCAAAATTCCGCCCAAAAACGTATCTCGTTCCAAAATCAAAATATCTCGTTCGCCAAAGTCATATGCGGCAACCGCTGCAGCAAGCCCTGCCGGACCGCCACCAACAATCACAAGATTGACGTGCTTAATCATTTAGCCCTCCCGACAACGACATTAGATTGCCCTCCACGCTTGGTAATTTGCGCAATATCAAGGTGCAACTCACGAGCCAAAATCTCCATCACGGCAGGGGTACAAAAACCCGCCTGACAACGCCCCATTCCTGCCCTAACGCGACGCTTTACACCGTCCAAATCGGTCGCACCGACAGGGCGATGAATTGCGTCGACAATTTCGCCCTCGGTTACCATTTCGCAACGGCACACAATTTTGCCGTAAAGAGGATTTTGCGCAATAAGCTTACATCGCTGCTCGTCCGAAAGAGCCGCAAAATGAGGAATGCCTTTCCTGCAAGCAATAAAATCGTCATCTTGTTCCAGTCCAAGCCTATTGGCAACAAGCACCGCCATATCCACTGCAATTGCCGGCGCAGAGGTCAGACCGGGGCTTTCAATACCAACTGCATTAAAAAACAGTGGCACATCCGCCTCACCCAAAATAAAATCATCCACATCACAATGTGCACGCAAGCCGCAAAACTGCGTTATTATACTACGGCGAGAAAGCGTCGGCACGGTTAACAACGCCTTATCGAACGCCTCTGCAAGCTCATCCGCCGTAGTGCAAGTGTTATCCTTATCATCAACGTCGGTTGCAGTTGGTCCCACCAAAATGTTGCCGTGCACAGTTGGCGTTACCAAAACACCCTTGCCCATGGCTGTCGGTAACTGAAACAGGGTATGTTCGGCAACATATCCGCATGTTTTATCCAACAGCTCGTAATCGCCCTTGCGAGCTGTTATGTGCCGTTTTTGCGTGCAAACCATATTGTTTATCACGTCCGAATACACACCGGCGCAGTTTACAACCGCCCTTGCAAGGTGGGACGTTCCGTCCGCACAAGTAACGCAAAACAGCCCGTCCGACTGCTTGATAACACTCGTCACCTGCGCATTAAATGTAAAACCCACGCCGTTAACCGCGGCATTTTCCGCATAGGCGATTGTCATTTCGTAAGGCGAAACGATACCGCCGCTTGGCACAAGCAATGCGGCAACCACGCTCGGCGAAATATACGGTTCCAACCCACGAGCAGCCTCGCCATCCAATATCTGCATGCCGCGCACGCCGTTAGCCTCGCCTCGAGCCATCAGATCTGCCAATTTGGATTTATCTGCCTCGTCGAAGCACAGCACCATCGAGCCGTTACGCTTAAACGGAAAATCCAACTCGGCAGAAAGCCTATCAAACATAGCGTTGCCAAGCACGTTGTATTTTGCCTTTAACGTGCCGCTTACCGCATCGAAGCCGCCATGAACAATGCCGCTGTTGGCTTTGCTTGCCCCGACGGAAACATCATTGCCACGCTCCAGTACAAGGATACTACATCTCCTGCGTGAAAGCTCGCGAGCTATCGAGCAGCCTATTACCCCTGCGCCGATGATAATAACGTCCCTCATATTACCTCCGTGTGATAGTCTAACGGCGTCAAGGTGAAATGCCAACACCGTTTTTTGAACATATTACAATCACAATATAGCCGCCACAAAATAAAAAAACATAAAATGCGCATTATCACTCAAGCAAGTCAAGCAAAACCCGACTTGCAAAAAAAGGGTGACTAAAAATTCACCCTTGCAAGCACTCCGTCATCAAAATCCAACAGCGAAATGCCACTATCATCCAGCAACGCATATGCAGGCACAGCCCCTTGCTTTGGCAACGAGCAACTTGCAATATTCACGCAAGTAATACCATTGTTAACAATCACCTCGTTAATGTGAAAATGCCCATACAGCAACACATCACCGTTTGCAAGCGGCGGCAAGCTATCCTTATTGTGAATATGCCCGTGCGTAAACAACACCCTGCGCCCACCGATAAAAATAAAATTTTCGCGCACGAAAGAAAAGCGGCTTATCATACCATCCACTTCGCTATCGCAGTTGCCCTGCACAACAATCAGCCTATCGGCAACATCATTTAACATATCGGCAACCCTCATTGGGGCATATTCCTGAGGAAACGGATTGCGCGGTCCGTGATTGTACACGTCGCCAAGCAACACCAATACCTCGGCATTTGTTTGCGTAAACTTATCCAACACACGCTCCGTCCAATACGCCGAGCCGTGCAAATCGGTTGCAATTAAATATTTCATAAGCTCCTTTTGCCGCAGGATTTATCGTCCTGCTATCTTATTCCTTATAGTCCTTGTGCACATTGCAAAACGGCACGGTTCTATTATGAGTTACCAATACGCCCCGCTTTGTGTCATTAAAGCTCGACAACCGGCACACTTAAAGCCTTTTTGCTGTATCGTTGTAAATCGCCCGATATCACTCGTTATCCTCTGGCAGCACGTCGGCGTCGTCGTCATCCGTCTCTGCGGCTGTCCTGCTTTGCGCACCGCACCTACCTTGTGGAGGCGTAATACCCAACTGCTCGATAGTATACTCGTGCAACTCTGTTTCGTCACCGACCGTCACGCGCGCAACAACCGTTTGGCGGAGCATATCCACGCTTTCCACATTGCCCTTGCCGTCCGGCGTAACAATATCTGAGTTCAGCTTTGGCATAAACTTTAACGTTTCCGCATAATAGTCGTCCTCAAACTTCAAACAACACATCAGCCGTCCGCACAAACCGGAGATTTTGCCCGGATTAAGCGACAACCCTTGATGCTTTGCCATCTTGATGGACACCCTGTCAAAATCCGTCTTACAGCAGTTACAGCAGCACACGCGTCCGCAGGGACCTAAGCCCCCCTTCATTTTGCACTCGTCGCGTATGCCTATTTGCCTAAGCTCGATTCTGGCATGGAAGGCTGCCGCCATATCCTTTACCAACTCTCTAAAATCCACGCGATTATCCGACGTAAAATAGAAAATCGCCTTGCTGCCATCAAATGCAAGCTCGGCGTCCACAATTTTCATATCCAGCTTGCGCTTATTTGCAAGAGCTTGCGCTTCCCTGATAGCCTTAGGACGTTTTTCAATGCTTGCCTTGTGCGAGGCGATATCCTTTTCGGTCGCCTTGCGCACCACTTTTTTTAACTCACCCTTTATTTCCTTCGGGTCGATATCCGTATTGCCGATAACCACCTCGCCGTACTCCAAACCGCGAGTCGTTTCCACAATCGCACCGTCGCCATTAACAAAATTTATCTTACCGGGAGCAAAGTAGTACACCTTACCGGATTTTTTGAACTGTATTCCAACTATAATCGACATCTGTATTTAACCTCCAAAATATTAGACGCAAGGTTATCCGCCACAATTTGCAAATTTCCGCCGTCATCGATGCGCCTTTTTGCCTCGTTCAACAGCTCGATACAAGCATTTGCCGCCTGCAGCGTGTACGAACGACACAACTCGCTTACCACATCGGCAAGCTCGGATAGCTCGCACAACTCGGGCGAAAGTCTGTAATATATGCTTTCCGCAAACAGCCTTTCCCAAAAAGCCAGCATATCCACAAAATACGTTTTATCGGCAACCATCTGTCCGACGTACTTAACGGCATTTTTGGTAGACGTCATATTCACGCAAGCATCTATTGCACGCTCATATGCCTTAAAAAGTGCGGAATTATTGATAATTGCCAAGCCGCCCTCGATGCTTCCGCCGCACATGCTTGCAACAATTTGGCAAGTACGCTTATCAAAGCCGCTGCGTTGCAGTGCCGCGTTGACTTCCGCAGTCGTCAGCACGCTACGGTGCAGCACCTGACAGCGCGACCGAACTGTGGGCAGCAATGCCTCCGCATCCACCACTCCGATAAATATATACACGCCATCCATTGGCTCCTCAAGCGTTTTTAACAGCTTGTTTTGCCAAACATCCGCGCCTATGCCCTGCACAGAGTTTGCCGCATTTATAATAAACACACGGCGGTCACCGTTATCTACGGGACGCTTACTACTTTCATCAATGAGATAACTCACGTCAGCAACCGTCAAGCGCTTGCTCGCATCCGCAGGCAACGTAATTATATCCTGATGTACACCGTCGTGTGCCTTGCGACACGCCTCGCAGTTATCCGTTCCGCTGTGCGTAGCGCAAATCGCCACAATGGCACACTCTTTTAGCAGCTGCGGCAAAAATTGCTTGTCGCCGCAAACGATATAGGCGTGCGAGGCTTTGTTTTCCGCAAAGGCAGAAACAAGATATTGACCTATATTTCGGTCGAAACTCATCTAAGTAATCCCCTTGCAAAAAGTGCATCGCGTAGCCTTTGTTGCGTTTGTTCCACCGTGCCCGACGCGTCGATAACGATAAACGCCTGCGGCTTTTCCGCAATCATCTGCTTATAGGCAGCGTAAACCCTTTCGTGGAAGCTAAGGTCCACCGCCTCCATTCTGTCAGATTTATCCGCACCGCCCTTGCGAGCAAATGCTTGCTTGGGGGATAAATCAAGGAAAATCGTTAACTCCGGCATACAATCACCCACGGCAAGCTCGTTTAACGCCACTATTTTATCGTAGCCCAAGCCTCTGCCAAGTCCCTGATAAGCATACGAGGAATGCACAAAGCGGTCGCAAAAAACCACTTTTCCCTGCTCCAACGCCGGACGAACAACATCGTGCAGATGCTGGATACGCGCCGAGGCATACAAAAACGCCTCACACATATCATCCATTTCGCTGTTGCCTGCATCCAAAATGATATTCCGTATTTTTTCCGCAATACGGCTGCCCCCGGGTTCACGAGTGAACACAACATTGTATCCCTGCTGTTGGCAAAACTCTTTTAATAATTTTGTTTGATAGGTTTTGCCCACACCGTCGCAGCCTTCGATTGTAATAAAGTTCTTCATAAACACCCCTACCGACAAGCATTGTTGCCGATATTACTTTCTTTCAATATATATTTTAACATAAACTTATGTGTTTTTCAAGCGGTTGCCCCAAGTTTGCAAACAACGATAAAATCTTTTATCGATTACGCCTTGCGCAACAGGACAAATTTGCTTGCACAGCCGCAATGCCACACCACAAACGAATAAATCAGCCATCAGCCACGCAATTACAACGCGACAAAAAGTTCAGCAGATAAAAATCGGCTCAACACAATATACAGCTCCGCATTGCAATCTCACGCAATTAAGTATGGAATAGTATTCCAAGCTTTAAGCACAACGCCAATTTTCGTGCTGCAACAAATACGCAAATGCAAACAGCGTTGCACAAAACCGACAATAATATGCGCAAGCTCAATCGCGTTACTCCAAACCGCTTGACAAAAAACAAATAAACTACTACAATTTTGTGTGTAGGAGACAGCCAGACGGTTGCGTGGGGCAACTCACGAGGAAAGTCCGAGCACCACAGAGCAAGAGTGCAGGCTAACGGCCTGTGAAGGCGACTTTAAGGAAAGTGCAACAGAAATATACCGCAGCGGTAACGCTGTAAGGGTGGAAATGCAGGGTAAGAGCCTACATACGTTTTGGTGACAACGCGTACATGTAAACCCCACTCGGTGCAAGAAATGAGATTAAATGCCTGCTCGGCATCTCGACATACTCGCTGGAGACTGTCGGTAACGACAGCCGTAGAAAGATAACCGTCCAATACAGAACTCGGCTTACAGACTGAACTCTTACAAAACATGAAGTCCGCAGGGCAACTCCCTACGGACTTCTTTTTTCCAAAAATGCCATCTTTTGCACACGCATTTTGCAGCAAGCCTCCTTTGTGTAAAGGGATGTGGCACAAGAACCGTAACGGAGAGATTGTTTTCTTGCCGCCAAACATGAAGTGCAATGATTAAATATTAAGCAATTACTTATTATACTTGTCATCCTGAGCGAAGTGCGTAGCACGCAGTCGAACCCGATAGGGCGATGCGTAAGCATCGGGATCTACCTAAAATACACCCAAAAGTCGTTACGTTCGTTTCGCACCCAAAAACCATTACCCACAATAACATCGACTTATTTAACTAAAAAAGCTTCTGCCATTCATAATGAAAACGGAAGCTTTTTGTTGTTAGATAATTTGCCTGTTACAAAAGCTGCTCTTGTCTTTTGAACCTTGTTTGCAAACACCACAGATTAGTTGTTTGCTGTTATCTGCGTTTCTGTGTATTTTGAGTAATTGTCGATACCGGATACCGTTACACTGCCGCCTTCAGGTTCATGGACAGCAACGGTCTTAGCCGTAACATTTTCACAAACATAATTGGCTGTTGCAATATAACCTGTAAATTCTTTTGTTCCGCCGCAAGCAAATACTATATCGGCAGCAACACCTACATTGCCCCCACTCCACTTTGTGCGATCCTTTTCATCACTATCGTGCGTAAATATAGCATTTTTAATTGTGGCATTGCAGCCGCGGAATGTTCCGCCTGTCAATCCACCGCTAAACGTTCCGCCATCGATAACTACATTTGTATACGTTGTAATATTGATGGCAGCTCCCAAACATCCTTTGCCCACAAAAACATCTGTGTTTACAAGTGTGAGTCTTGAACCATCAGACTCGTCATATGAGCTATTTGTAGCAATACCATGCCCTAATACATTTTGATTGAATGTTGAATTGACAATATATGTATCTGACAGCCCATCTACATAAACACAGCCAACTTGTGAATTAGCATCAGCAAGAGTTACAGTGACGTTTTCCACTCTAAGTGTGCCGTCCAAATTCACGAATGCACCGAATTTTGTGTTGATTTCTGCGTTCTTTACAACCAACTGACCGCCATCATGCACCAAAAACAAATTGCCATCGGCAACTGCACTGGTAATAGTCTTTCCGTTAGCATCGATTATCAATGATTGACCCGCACCAACGCAGAAAACCCCTTTCTTAGTTTCACTTTTATCTTTTACTACTTTCACAACTTCTTCCGTTGTAGTGTCAGCAGAAACTGAAAAATCTTTGTCCAACTTTACCAACACCGGCTCTGTTGTTGAGGATTGTTTAATTGCGTCTTTAAGCGAACCAACAGGATTTTCGTTCGTCAAAGACTTTTCAATGCCATATCCGGTCGAAGTCAAAAGAACCCAACCTTTTTGAGCTGTTGCCTTATCCTTACCAACCAAAACAATTTTGTTGTTGGTGTTATCCCAATAAAAAGCATAGCCTTGTGTAACGGGAACTAATGAGTCGGCATTGATGTCATTTTCGTACAAAGCGGTTTTTACTTGATAAATGGTTTCCGGTGCACCGTTTTCCACCGTGTATATTGCAAGTGCAGTGTTCATTTGTCTTACGGCTTGCTCATCTGCAGATAGGTTTGCTTTGCTTACCAAGCTGCTAACGGTGGGGATAAGCACTGCCGCAAGTATGGCAATAACCACTATGACCACTACCAGCTCAACAATCGTAAAGCCACGCTTGTTTAACTTCTTTGTCATTTTTTTTGTTTTCTCCTTGTTAAATTTTTTTTATACACTCACGCTATGCGTGTTTGTACCGAAATAATTGTTAAAATATAAGCTACCACACCGCCCAATGTCATTCTGAGCGGAGCGTAGCGTAGTCGAACTGCGTAGCAGTGCGAGGTGCTAACCGAAGCAGAATCTAAGGGCGGCACAGGGACAATACAATTGAGTATAAAGAGTAGATCCCGATGCTAACGCATCGCCCTGACGGGTTCGACTACGGGCTACGCCCTCCGCTCAGGATGACACTTGAAAGTATGGATTCCTTTTTACAAGAAAGTGCACACAATCTACATTATTCTGCACCAACATTACAATCAATTAACGCAATCCGTATAAAGCCTGCCTTGTGCAAAGAGTGCCTATACAAGGCTTGCCATAAACCGCCACTTCCGCCCTGATGTCATTCTGAGCGGAGCGCAGCGAAGTCGAACTGCGTAGCAGTGCGAGGTGCTAACCGAGCAGAATCTAAGGGCGGCACAATGATAATGCTATTGAGCATAAAGAATAGATCCCGATGCTTACGCATCGCCCTGACGGGTTCGACTGCGTGCTACCGCCCTCCGCTCAGGATGACACGAACCACTTTACCTTACAACAAGTTCCAAAGCCTATGTTTTGTAAGGGAAACCATTATGCACTTATTACAATGTACCGCCAAATTTAATTGCGTGGCGTTTTTAATATGCAACTTACCATACAATCGTTTCTTTCGCAGGGGTGGGAACGGAAACAATCCTTGCAAACAAGGTGCGTTCTCGATGTATTATATTCCCATCCAAGTTTATTATACCCCCCCCCCGTCTTGTCGTGTCAAGCAATAAAACAACAAAATAAGTAAAAAATTAACATTTTTTTTGCAAATACACTAAAAAATACACTTTATAGACAGTAACACCCTCAAAAAACAAGCTAATACGACGTTTACCATAAAAAAAATAACCGCATAAAACCAACAAACAAAAAAAGCTTGGTACAATGATGCGAACTCCCAAAGTAAAACACTTTAAGATGTACATATCAAAATGCTATTCGCCCCAAATGATAGATACATCTGAAGGGGCACTTAGCAACACCAAACTCATTCACAAACAAATTTATTTTTGCCCAACATTCTGCATTCATCGCAACAAAAAGCCAAGCTTATCTTTAACACTATTGAACATATTCGTATGCCTTTCACATCAACAGCATTCCCTTTCTCTAATCAGCGATAGAACATTTATAAGCCCCAAAAACAAAAAAACCGTCCTGTGTATAAGACCACATGACGGTTTTATATTAAAAAATTAAGTTACATTTCGACAGTTCAAGCAAACCGTAATCGCCACACTCAAAAAACATCTACATGCAATCAAAAGCTGCTAAGTGTGCATTAATGCAACGTTAAAGTTGCTTTATGGGTACGCAACCAACATCATCCAGCCTTTTTAACAAGTTGAGGCGCAACGTTTCCATCAACGCAATCGCGCGTGATGCGAATTTGGTCGATATCCTTTTGGCTTGGAGCATCGTACATACAATCGAGCATGACGTTTTCCACAACCGAACGCAACCCTCTCGCACCGGTTTTGAGCCTAATGGATTTTTCCGCAATAGCCTTGATTGCATCGGCATCAAAAATCAGCTCGATATTATCCATACGCATAAGCTTTTGATATTGCTTGATAAGGCTGTTTTTGGGTTCGGTTAAGATATTGACCAGCGCGTTCACGTCCAGCGGCGACAAGCCCACGGTAATCGGCAATCGCCCCACAAACTCCGGAATAAGCCCAAACTTGATAAAATCCTGCGGTTGCAAATTCTTTACAAGTTGGGCGTGGTCAACCTCATCGGTGCTCTTTATTGCATTTCCAAAGCCCAATCCGCTACCCTGCTGACGTTTTTCCGCAATCTTTTCAATCCCAACAAAGGCTCCGCCGCAAATAAACAATATATTTGTTGTATCAATAGGAATACTTTCCTGATTGGGGTGCTTGCGGCCGCCCTGCGGAGGCACGTTAGCAACAGTGCTTTCCAAGATTTTGAGCAAGGCCTGCTGCACGCCCTCTCCGGAAACGTCCCTTGTTATGGACACATTTTCCGATTTTTTGGCAATTTTATCAATTTCGTCAATATAAATTATACCGCGCTCCGCACGCTTTATATCATAATCAGCGGCTTGAATAAGCTTGAGCAAAATGTTTTCCACATCCTCGCCGACATAGCCAGCTTCTGTGAGCGTTGTAGCGTCCGCAACGGCAAAGGGCACATCCAAAATCTTTGCAAGCGATTTTGCAAGTAGTGTTTTTCCGCAGCCTGTGGGACCGAGCATCAATATATTACTTTTTTCCAACTCCACGCCATCGTCGTTTTCTTTGGCGTGCAACACACGTTTATAGTGATTGTACACAGCAACGGAAAGCGTACGCTTGGCGGTATCCTGCCCGACAACGTATTCGTCCAGCTGCGCCTTTATCTGCTCCGGTGTAGGCAACGCAAGCGTCTCCTCGACTTCGGCGGTAGTCGGTTCCGACTCGTTAAGTATTTCGTTGCAAATTTCCACACACTCGTCGCAAATGCACACTCCGCTGGGACTCGCCAAAAGCATTTTTACCTTATCCGTGTCCCTACCGCAAAAAGAACAAATTTGCTTCATTTTCACCTCCAAAAGCCTCGATTAACGCTTGTAGAATACTTGGTCTACAATGCCGTATTCCTTGGCTTCCTCTGCCGATAGATAATTATCCCTATCGGTATCCTTTTCCACTATGCTAACATCCTTGCCCACATTTTCAGCAAGCAGGCGGTTAAGCTTGATTTTTGTTTTTAGTAGCTGGCGCGTTTGAATTTCCACATCCGACGCCTGCCCCTTTGCGCCACCAAGCACCTGATGGATCATAATTTCACTATTAGGCAGGGCATAACGTTTGCCCTTTGTGCCGCTTGCAAGCAAAAACGCGCCCATGCTTGCCGCAAGACCGATACATATCGTGCTAACGTCGCAGCGAATATAGTTCATCGTATCGTAGATTGCCAGTCCCGCCGATACGGAGCCGCCCGGCGAATTGATGTACAGCGAAATATCCTTTGTGGGATCTTTGCTTTCAAGATAGATAAGCTGCGCAACCACAAGATTTGCAACGTCATCGGTAATTTCGCCTGACAAAAAGATAACTCTATCCTCCAACAAGCGCGAATAAATATCATAGCTACGTTCACCGCTATCGGTGCGATCCACCACCATCGGCACAAGATTCATAATTCTCTCCTATAAAACATACGTCGGGAAAAATAATTTTATCCCGACGTTATCTGTTGCATAATTACGCTATTGTATTTTCCTTTTTGAGAAGCTCCAGCAGCGACTCGGTAATTACTTGATTTTCAAAATAGTACCTTTCCTGCTCGCCCATTTCCTTTTTGAACTCGTCGTAGGTTTTGCCGATACGCTCCGCATATTCCTTTGCCTTTGCCTCAATCTGTTTGGCGGTAGCCTTAATTTTTTCCGCCTTTACGATTTCTTCAAAAACAAGTCTAGTGCGCACTGCCTTTGCGGCTCTATCCTTGTGGTCTGCACGCAACTGCTCCATTGTGGAGCCCGTATACTTAAAGTAGCTTTCAATATTAAGCCCTTGGTACATCAATTGATACTTGAAGTCCTCGATATAGCTATCGATTTGCTCCTCGATCATTGCGTCGGGAATATCTACCGTTGCGTTATCCACAACCGTTTCCACAAGCTTGCTTTCGTCCGCATTGTTTGCGTCGGCTTGGTTATGCTCTGCAATATGCTTGCGTATATCGGCTTTGTATTCGTCCAGCGTGGAGAACTCGCTAACATCCTTGGCAAGCTCGTCATCCAAGGCGGGCAGCTCTTTAACGGTGATTGCGTTAACCGTAACGGTAAACACAGCGGGCTTACCCTTCAACTCCTCTGCGTGATACTCGGCAGGGAAGGTAACGTCGATATCCTTCGTTTCGCCGATGTTCATGCCAACAAGCTGTTCCTCAAAGCCCTCGATAAAAGTGTGCGAGCCGATAACCAACGTCTGCTTTTGCGCAGTGCCGCCTTCGAATGCAACGCCGTCCACTTTGCCGCAGTAATCAAGATTGATTTGGTCACCATCTTGAACGGGACGATCGGTAACTTCCACAAAGCGAGCGTTACGCTCACGAACCTTGGATAGTTCTGCATCCACGTCGGCATCAACAACTTCCTTTACGGGAGTTTTAGCGATTGTCAATCCCTTGTAGTCACCAAGCGTAACATCGGGCTTAACAATAACGTTGATTGCAAATGCAACGCCGTTATCGTCCATTTTGATGGATTTATCGTCAATTTCCGGACGAGCAACGGGCTCAACCTTTTTATTCTTTTCCAAAAACGCCGTGTAATATTCCTGTGCGGCAAGATACAATGCATCCTCGAAGAAAAGTCCCTTTCCGTATCTGTTTTCCAACACGTTCTTGGGAACGTGCCCCTTGCGGAAACCGGGAACGCTGTACTTTCCTTTGTTTTGTTCGTAAGCTTTTCTATCAAAATCCGCCCACTCGGTGGTATCCATTTTGAACGTGATCGTAAGCCTGTAGCCGTCTTTCTTTTGAGTTACTTTCATAATTTCCTCCGCGTGACGAGCCGTTAGCGCATGCCAAAAATCGGCTCTCAACTGCTTGTAATTTGTGTAAAAATCGGACGTATCGGGCTTTTGCCCATCATCCATCAGTTTATTATTATATCACATATTAAAAAATTAATCAACAGTCTTGGGGGCAACTTTTGAAAAAAGTTTCCCCTAAGAACCCCTTCAAAACCTTTGAGTAGTGACTTGCAACAATTTACGACTGTTTTCGCCTATTTCCAAATTATGCGCAGCTTTGCAATGCACTGTTGAAAGCTAACACTGCAACTCCAAATGTCTGTTGGGATCAACCAATATCGTTTGATAACCGTTGTACACTACAAAACCCATGGGTGACTTGGGCGGTTTTTTAACGTTGCCTCGCGCGACGTAGTCCACAGGAATTTTGCTACCGCCGCTTGCCTGCGAAAAATACGCACAAATTTCAGCCGCGATTACAATGACGGCATCAGGAACAGGCTTACCCTCGGTAATAATTACGACGTGCGAAGAGTGAATACCTTGCGTATGCAACCAGATATCCTCCGCGCGAGCCAGTTTGAACGTGACCGTGTTGTTTTGCACGTTATTCTTGCCAACATACACAACAAATCCGTCAACATTATATCTTAGCGGCTTGACTGGCGGCTCGGAGATTTTTTTGCCGTTTTTGCGCCCCTCACGAATAAGTCCAAGTTCCGTTAGCTCTCTGCGAACTTCCAAGAGGTCGTTTTCGTCCGCACAAAAGCGCAAGCTCTGCTTGATAGTAACAAGATAATCCAACAATCGCTGATTTTCCTCCACCAAGGCAACATTGTGTATTGCCGACGACTTCATCTTACGGTACTTTTTGTAATACGCCTGCGCATTTTGCTGCGGCGTCAGCCTTACGTCCAACGGAATTTCCGCCCTGCCGCCATCAAAATAATCGTCGCAAACAAGCATCGACTGCTGCGGCTTTATCTGCCAAACGTTAGATAAAATAAGATCGCCGTATTTACGCAACACCTCTCGTTGCTCCGCATCCAAAACGCTTTGACGCTGTATTGCCAACTTCTTTTCCGTACGAGAAACGGCATTTTTTACAACGGTCGTTACGGATTTTGCCTTGTCGTTAAAGCGTTGTCGTTGGTCGAGCAAAAAATAGTACGCATCGTGCGCCTTGTTAAGCGTGGGATAGAACAACTTTTCGCCGCGTGCAGAAAGATACTCGAACGGCGCAACTTCCTGCGGCATACCGTTAACCGTCCACACCGTCGGCTTTTTGTTCGCAAGCCCTTTTTGGTATCGCTCGATTGCGTTGGCAACCCGTAAATTATTAGCAACGGTATGGTCGTTTTCATCTATACCGCACAAAATCTCATTGACGGTGCTTTGCGATACTCCAAGCAGATTTTCCGTCAATGCGGTGCGCAACGGTTGCTTTGTTTCCGCAAGAAAGGCATTAACGCGTGGCATATCGAATGGCTCGATTTTATTTTGCGGCTCAAAAAAGCTATATTTTGCACCTGCCATTATCAGACGCTTTGCTTCCAAATCCTGCGGTAGATGCTTGATACTATCGGCGATAATATAGTCACCGTCGGTCAAAATAATATTTGACGTCTTGCCCGTCAACTCGAACACAAGGTGCATATCGCTTTTGTAGCCCAATTCGTCGCTGCCCGTTAACGAAAAATCCAAAACGCGCTCGTACGGCATTTGCGATACACCTGTGATAACGGCATTGAGAATCCGCTTTCGCAACAGCATGCAAAAGGACGGGCACACCTTGGGATTTTCCGTCGGCATATCCGTTAGATGAATTCTATTAACGCCGGCATTAGCGGAAATAAGCAACTTGTACGTTTGTCCGTTGAATATAAACAAAACAACCTCGTCCCGCTCCGGCTGATAGATTTTTGTAATTTTTCCGCCAATCAGTGTTTGACGGAACTCCTCCGCCAAAACCGACAGGCTCAATGCATCGAATGCCATTGTTCACCTTAAAATAAGACTATCACTTCTCAAAAGAACAGGGAAAAGCCGCGCAAAGGGACTTTTCCCCAAGAATGCTCAGCCTTGACTAAGCCTTTGCTTGTTATATTGTAACATATACAGCCTATAATATCTACCGTGCTTGTGTAACAGCTCGGCGTGGGTGCCCTGCTCCACTATTTCGCCGTGGTCGATAACGATAATATTATCAGCATGCTGAATTGTGGAAAGCCTATGTGCCACGATAAGCATGGTGCCGATATTCATCATTTTATTTAGACTGTCCTGAATCAACAATTCCGTTTCCGTATCGATATTTGCCGTTGCCTCGTCCAAAATCATAACCTCGGGACGATGAATTATCGCACGAGCAAAGGACAGTAGCTGACGTTGCCCCGCAGAAAAGTTGTTGCCGCGTTCCCTAACCTCCTCGTCAAGCCCGTCAGTAAGCTTATTGATGAACTTATCGGCATTAACATAGCAACAAGCCTCGTTGATTTGCTCATCGGTAAACTCATCGCGCAGCACGATATTACTGCGAATTGTACCTGCAAACAAAAATACGTCTTGCAGCATTTGCCCGAAGTGCTTGCGCAACGAGGAAATCTTGATATTGCGGATATTTACACCGTCAAGCAAAATTTCACCCTTTTGGATATCGTAGTTACGGCACAATAGCGAAAGAATAGTGGTTTTGCCACTGCCGGTTGCGCCCACAAATGCAACCGTATCACGAGCGTTAACGTGGAAGCTTACGTCCTTGAGTATCCACTCGCCCTCCTTATATGCAAACCATACGTTTTTGAACTCTATTTCACCCTTAACGCTGTCCAACTCGATAGCGTCGGGCAAATCCACCACCTCCGGCTGCATATCCATTATCGTAAAGATTTTTTCCGCAGAGGCAAAAGCCGATTGCAAATAATGGAACTGCTCGGCAAGGCTTTGGATCGGATTGAAAAACTTACTGATAAACATATAGAACGCAACTATCGTTTCGCTGCCGATAACCTGTCCCATCACAGTGACGTTATCCATTGCGCCCTTACTGCCCAAAAACAGCAAGCACAGCACCGACGAAATATACAACATGTACACCAACGGACGGAATATACCAAACACAAACAACTCGCTACGCTTTGCCTTGTACAGCTTGTTGTTTTTATCTTCGAACTCCGCCTGCTTGCGCTGCTCCCTGTTGAAAATCTGTATAATCTTCATGCCGGAAAGATTTTCCGATAAAAAAGTATTGATATCCGTTGTGCCGTTTTTAACCGAACGATACGCCTTGCGAGAGAACTTGTTAAAAATCACGGTGAATATGCAAATAAAGGGCACAAAACACAGCACCATGAGCGTCAACAAATAGTTTACGCACAACATCGCGACAAAAACGCCCACAATAACAAAAGAGTTTTTAACAAGGTTTGCCAAGCGATTGGTAAACATAACGGATATTGCACCGGTATCATTGGTTACACGAGTTACAAGCTTGCCGACGGGAATTTCTGATAATTGACTGTGCGAAAGACTTTCGATGTGCGAGAAAGCGTCCTCACGCAAAACGGAAACGATTTTTTGTCCCGTTTTTTGCAAAATCAGCAATTCAACGTACGATGCGGCAAGCGATACAATTAGTATGCTTGCATAAATTATCACGCGCGCAATCAAATCGGACATTTCGAAATCGTTTTTGATAAGAGCTTGAATATCCGATATCAGCAACGGAGAAACGACGTCGTACACGATGGAAACAATCATAACCACACCGACTATTGCAAAATTTTTCCAATAGGGCTTGGCATACTTCATCAGACGAGCAAAAATTTCGCTGTCCTTCATGTTGCGATCGAAATCCATCGATTCCTTTTTATCTTTAACACACGCATATGCTACGGTAATAATCAGCGTAACCAAGCCGATTATCGCGCCGACGATTATAAGAGGTAAATATTCCATAACTTTACTCCTCCTCGTCCAGCTTTTGCAGCTCGACCATCGTTTTATAAGCAGGACAACGAGTCAAAAGCTCATCGTGCGTGCCCACATCTACAAGCCTACCCTCATCCAAAAAGATGATTTTATCCAAGCCGGCAATAGTCGACACTCTGTGCGCGATAAGGATAGTTGTTTTACCTTGTCGCTTTGACCTAAGGTTATCCAAAATGATACGTTCAGTATCGGTATCCACGGCAGAAACGGAGTCGTCCAAAATAAGCACCGATGCATTTTTCATCAATGCCCGCGCAATACTGATACGTTGTTTTTGTCCGCCGGAAACAGTAACTCCGCGCTCACCGAGCACTGTATCGTAGCCTTCCTTGAACTCGCGAATGTTGCCGTCCACGTCCGAAAGTTCCGCCGCAGCGTACACCTCCGATAGGTCGTTGCTATCCGATGCAAACGAGATATTATTTGCAATAGTATCTGAAAACAAAAAGTTATCCTGCGGAACATATGCGCAGCATTTGCGCAGACTGCTTATCGTAACGTCGTTAACGTCCATTCCGTCCACAAACAGTGTGCCGTCCTCCACCGCGTAGCAACGCAAAATGAGGTCGGCAAGCGTAGTTTTGCCGCTACCGGTTTTACCAACCACACCGACGTTTTCGCCCGCCTCTATTGTAAAGCTGACGTTTTGCAACGCGTCATAGTCGGCATCGGGATAACGAAAGGTTAAATTTCTAAACTCGATATTGCCCCTTACCTCATCGATAGCCTGCGCCGTCGGCTTATCAGTCACATCCTGCGTTGCATCCAAAAGCTCACTAACGCGCTTTAACGACGCCTTGCCGCGCGAGCTCATTTCGATAAGCTCCGTAATGGACATTATCGGCCAAATAATTGCATTAAAGTATCCGATAAATTCCATTAGTTGCCCCGCGTCGAATGTGCCCTCGTACACAAGATATCCACCGTACCCCAAAATAATGCAGGTGACCGACTCCACAAACAGCGTCACCAAAATGTTGAGCAGCGCGCTTGCCTTGACGTAGGTTATGTTTGCGTCCTCGTTATCTTTATTGAGCCGTTTGAACGCCAACAGCTCCTTGAATTCCTTTACGAACGCCTTGATAACGGCAATGCCGCTAAAGATTTCCTGCGCAAAATCCGATAGGTCGGAAAAAGCCTTTTGACGCTTATCCCACTTATCCTCCATATAATGCCCCACAACAACGCCCACGGCAAACATCAATCCCATCGGGATTAACGCAAACAGCGTCAACGTCCAATCCATCTTGAACATTTTGTACAGCGAAAGCGCACCCAAAAACAGTGCGTCGCAGGTCATCATTACGCCCCAACCAAAACAGTCTTGAACCGTTTCAAGGTCGTTGGTAAACAGCGACATCAGATTGCCTATTTTGTTGCGCTGATAGTATTGCAAAGATAACTCCTTGCAATGCGAAAACATTTCCTTGCGCAGCTCACGTTCAACTTTGTTGCTGGAACCCCAAAAGCAAATTCGCCACAAAAAACGTCCGCAAACCATAACCACAACGGTAATGAACATCGGCACACAAATGCGCAACCAAACAAAGTCCATATCGAACCGAACAAGCTCGCCGTCATATAGCACACTACCGTCGTTAACGCCGTTGATAACCATTCGATAAAACTCCGGAATGAGCAACTGAAAATAGTCAACCGCAATCAATGCCACAACACCGAGCAACAACCACAAAATATATTTGAAATAGTATTTGTTGATATGCTTTCCGAATAGCATAAAAGCCCTCCTTTGCCTTTCGGCTATTTACAATGCTCGATTTTGCCCACAAACTCGGCGCAACGCATAACGTTTGCGTCACGTCAAGCAACTACGCAATGCCGGAGCTTAGCTGAGGGAACGCTCCACATTGCGACAAAAAACCAACGGCACCGCATAAATCAAGATAGTTTAATTCTATCCAAGCCGTTGTTACAAAAATTGCAGCAAACGTAGTTTTTACGCAAAAATACCACGACAAGAAAAACGCTTACTGCATAGATATGGCAAATCAATTTGCATCGTATTTGTTTATTGTATCACACTAAATAAATATAATCAAACAAAAAGCGCTCATTTGCTCACCCCAATCAGCAAATATTAAGCTTTTGTTAATAATGAACACCACCGTGCGATTTAGTACGCACAAATTGTTTTACACAAAATCCAACAAAAAAGTTGACTATTACTCACAATAGCGATATACTGTGTATATTAAAAATACACAGTTGCCACGGCGGAATATGATAAGCGCAAAGTAGAAGTATCGCATAATCGAAATAATGTCGATTTATTAAGTAAAAAAGCGTAAAAATGCGGTACCCGACTTGACAATTTACCACTACACGAACGGACTGAGCAAGGCAAGCAAATGACCGCTCACCGCCAACGGCTTTTAAGGAGGACAAATGCTACAAGTAACCAATCTAACAAAGCGTTATGCCGATTTTACATTGGACAACGTTAGCTTTACCGTACCCGAGGGAATGATTGTGGGCTTTATCGGGCAAAACGGCGCAGGCAAAACCACAACGCTAAAAAGCATAATGCGGTCAGTTTTCCCCGACGGGGGCAGTGTTGTTGCATTCGGCAAGGATATGGCAGAGCACGAACAGGAAAACAAACAACTGATAAGCTTTACCACAGGTGCGTTCGACTACTATCCGCACAAGACGCTGAAAGAAATTGCCGATACCTACAAAAACTTTTACGACCAGTGGGATCAGGCCGCCTTTGAAGGATATTGCAAGCGATTTGAACTGTTGCTTACAAAAAAGGTGAACGAGCTTTCGGCAGGAATGAAAGTTAAATTTTCACTTGCATTGGCAATGTCGCACCATGCCAAGCTGTTTTTATTTGACGAGCCGACAAGCGGACTGGACCCGATTGCTCGTGATGAATTGTTAGACGTTTTTCGCGATATTGTGGACGAAGGGGACAAAAGCATTTTGTTTAGTACGCACATCACAAGCGATTTGGATAAGTGCGCCGATATCATTTTGTTTATCCGCAAGGGCAAAATCGTGCTACAGCAACCCAAGGACGAACTGCTTGAGGAGCACGCCATTGTTAAAGGCGGCTTGGAACAATTAACAGATGAATTAAAAAACAATCTTGTTGCCTACAAACAACACCAGTTTGGTTTTAGCGGTTTAATAAAACGAGTAAATATATCCAATAATAGCGGTTTAACGGTCGAAAAGCCTACGTTAGACGACATTATGGTGTACTATAATAAATCGGAGGAGAAATAAATGTTAAAATGTTTCAAAAAGGAATTAAAGCTTAACGTTGCGCCGCCCATATACCTTTTCACGTTGCTTGCGGCAATGATACTTATCCCCCACTATCCGATAATAGTAGGCGCAGGCTACGTTGTTATGCAAATACAAGTGTATCTACAAAACGTGGCAAACAATCGCTCGTTAGAATTTTCGTCCATGTTGCCCGTACGCAGAAAAGACATTGTTGGCGGAACCACGCTTGTTATTGTGCTGTTCCAAGCACTAAACGTGCTGCTTGCTTTAGCATTGATACCCGTTGCCAAACTACTGTATCCACAAGGAAACCTCGTTGGCATAGACGCAAATCTGTCCTTTACGGGAATAACGCTGTTTTGCTTTGGAGTATTTAATTTGATATTTATTCCGCAATACTTCAAAACCGGTTACAAATACGGCTGGCAACTGATATACGGACTTATCGGCTTGCTGCTTACCTACGGCGCACTCGAAACAACAATACAGCTTGTGCCAAGCCTCACATTGGCACTTGATAGTTATTCCGTCGAGTGTTTGCCCATACGTTTGCTATTGGCGATTTTAGGTTTACTGTTTTACGTTGCTTGCAGCATACTTGCAAATAAGCTTGCGGTTAAAAAATTTGAGCAGGTAAATCTATAATGAAGCTGCTTGTTCAAAACTCATCGGATACGCCACTATACTTGCAACTTTTTTCGCAAATACAGGAGCAGATTTTAAGCGGAGTTTTACAAGCCGACGAATGTTTACCATCGCTTCGACTTGTTGCACGAGAACTACAAATAAGCGTATTACCTGTGCGCACCGCTTACGAACTTTTAGAAGAAAAAGGTTACATCTACACCGTGCAAGGAAAGGGCTGCTTTGTCGCAAGCTTACCAAATATTGTGCAAATGCAACGACAAGCCGCCTCGTCTGAAATCAGCGCAATGCTGGATAGATGCAAAAACATGGGGCTTTCGTTGCAAGAAATTATCGACTTAATAACCGAAATGTACTAAAAACTCTAACGTCGGCGCAACTAACGTGTTGATTGCACACAAACACTATTGTGAGCATACACACGCTAAACCACTACCATTAACAGCATTTACAGCAAACAAACGACAACAAAAAAAACGAGCTTGACAACAATGATGTGCACCCCAAAAGTTGAACACTTTTGGAGTGCATTTCGCAATTAAGCTCGTTTTTATTATACTTTTTTTTAACGTCAATCACATCACGCAACTGTAATGCTACAAACGACGTCAGTCCTTTTTGTAAAGCTTTTCAATTTCTTCAAGGAATCCCTTTTGTTGAGGATAGGTTTTAAGCGTACAATCTTTTTCAAAATCGTCCAACGCTTTCCTTTGCGCTTTGGTAATGGTCTTAGGTACTTCCACCACGATTTTGGCATACAAATCTCCCGCTACGCCGCGAGAGGTTTTTATGCCCCGACCGCGGAAACGCAACGTACTTCCATTTACCGTGCCCTCCGCAAGTTTGTGGATAAACAAGCCGTCCGGTGCGGGAATTTGCACATCGCCGCCACACACTGCGGTCTTAAAACTTACAGGCACATCGACGTACAAGTCGTAGCCCTCCCTGCGGAATACTTTGCTCGGCTTGACGGAAAGCACCAGCAGCAAATCGCCGTTGCGACCATTACCCTTACAAGCGTTGCCCTCGCCGGAAAGCTTCAAAACAGTACCGTTTTCAACTCCGGCAGGCACCGTGACATCGATTGTTCTGTTAACGGAAAGCACGCCCTTACCGCCGCACGAACGACAGCTTTCGGTGGCAATTTTGCCCGCTCCGCCACACTTATCGCAGACAGAAATACTAACTTGCTGACCGAAAATTCCATTTGTCATCCTGCGCACTTGACCGCTTCCGCCGCATTTATCACAGGTACGAATGCTTTTTTCGTCCTTGGCACCGCTTCCGCCGCACGCCTTACACTTTTCCACACGGTTAAAGCGTATGGTTTTTTTGCAACCAAGTGCCGCCTCCATAAAGCTTAACTCCAACGTGTAGCTAACATCGCTACCCACGCTGCTTTCCGCACCGCGCCTACGACCGCTACCGCCAAATCCGAACGCTCCAGTAAATATATCAAAAATATCGTCGAAGCCCGTTGCGGTAAATCCGCCGCCGAAAGGATTGAAACCTGCGCCGTCCATATCCATTTCGCCGCGGTCGTACTTGGCACGCTTTTCCGCATCGCCCACCACGGAGTACGCCTCGTTGATTTCCTTAAATTTTTCCGCCGCAGCCTTATCGTCCGGATGTAAGTCGGGATGATACTGCTTTGCAAGACGGCGATATGCTGATTTTATTTCGTCGGCGGATGCTGATTTTTCTACGCCGAGAACCTTGTAATAATCTTTTACAGGCATATTTATTTCCTTTTATTCAAGCCGTTGCAAAAGCAACGCTACTTTTGTTTATATTGCTCACACGCCGCCACCTAGATGTAAAATTCAATCCAAGTAGCAAGCCTTAATATTGCCCGAGTGCCATTGTTAACGCATACAAGGGCAAACACATAAAACGACGTTGAAGCCCTGCCCGTTACGGCAGGACTTCGAATCCGTGCAATGCTTTATTAACGGCAATTAGTTGTTATCGTCATGAACGTCGTAGTGAACCTCGCTGCCATCGGCTTGCTCGGCTGTGTCTCCGCCGTTTGCCGCAGCCGCTTGCTGATAGAACTTTTGGAAAATGCTTGCAGAGCTTTGTGCAATACGGTCTGTTTCCGCCTTAAGTTCGTCGGTGGTAACGTCAGCTTTATCAAGCACTTCCTTACCCTTTTTGATTTCCTCTTCAAGATGTTCCTTATCAGCAGCCTCAAGCTTATCGCCACTTTCTCTGATAAATTGTTCAAGCGACAAAATCATTTGGTCAAGTCCGTTTCTTGCTTCAACAGCCTCACGACGTTTTTTATCCTCTTCGGCATACTTTTCCGCATCCTTAACGGCTTTGTCGATATCCGCTTCGGAAAGATTTGTGCTGGAAGTGATGGTAACCGACTGTTCCTTTTGAGTGCCCAAATCCTTTGCAGTTACATGCACGATACCGTTTGCGTCAATATCGAACTTAACTTCGATTTGCGGAATTCCCCTCGGAGCGGGAGCAATACCTGTCAATTGAAAACGTCCAAGCGTTTTGTTATCGGCAGCCATTTCTCTTTCACCTTGCAAAACGTGGATATCAACGCTTGTTTGATTATCTGCCGCAGTTGAAAAGATTTGAGATTTGCTTGCGGGAATGGTCGTATTACGTTCGATAAGCTTAGCCATAACGCCACCAAGAACTTCGATACCCAACGACAACGGTGTTACGTCCAAAAGCAACACGTCTTTCACTTCGCCGCCGAGCACGCCGCCCTGAATTGCCGCGCCGATTGCAACGCATTCATCGGGGTTAATGCCCTTGTACGGCTCTTTACCGCAGTAGTTTTTAACAGCTTCCACAACGGCAGGAATACGGGTTGAGCCACCTACCAAAATAACTCTGTTAAGGTCGTTGTTGGTAACGCCCGCATCAGACATTGCCTTTTTCATAGGCTCGATAGTCTTTTTGATGATGCCGTCGATAAGACTTTCAAATCTCGCACGGGTAAGCTCCACTTCAAGGTGCTTTGGACCTGTTGCGTCCGCAGTGATAAACGGCAGAGAAACAGTTGTTTTAAGCGTGCTGGAAAGTTCGATTTTTGCTTTTTCCGCAGCTTCCTTCAAACGTTGTACGGCTTGCTTATCCTTGGATAGGTCGATGCCGTTAGATTTTTTGAATTCGTCAACAAGATAGTCGATGATGATTTGGTCAATATCATCGCCGCCAAGACGGTTGTTACCGTTGGTTGCCAAAACTTCAAATACGCCGTCGCCGATTTCCAAAATAGAAACGTCGAATGTGCCGCCGCCCAGGTCGTAGATAAGTATCTTTTGATTTTTGTTTTCGCCCTTATCCAAACCGTAAGCAAGTGCAGCTGCCGTAGGCTCGTTGATTATACGCAAAACTTCCAATCCGGCAATTTTGCCTGCGTCCTTT
Organism: uncultured Oscillospiraceae bacterium; assembly: GCA_964607155.1. GTDB lineage: Bacteria > Bacillota > Clostridia > Christensenellales > CAG-314 > Fimimonas. The sequence continues at coordinate 20,911 of CAZSIF010000004.1, read as the reverse complement.
GTGGCTTGACGTTGCGCGTCCGAAAAATACGCAGGTACTGTGATAACAGCTTGCGTTACCTTTTCACCGAGATATGCCTCTGCATCGGCTTTAAGTTTGCTAAGCGTGATTGCGGAAATTTCTTGCGGAGAATACTTTTTGCCGTCGATATCAACTGTATAGTTGCTACCCATTTCACGCTTGATGGACAAAACAGTTCTATCCGCATTAACAACAGCCTGACGTTTTGCAACTTGACCGACAAGTCTTTCGCCGTCCTTAGTGAATGCCACTACCGAAGGTGTAGTTCTGTTACCTTCAGCATTTGTGATAACGACAGGTTCGCCGCCTTCCAAAACTGCAACGCAGCTATTAGTTGTACCAAGGTCTATACCGATAATTTTTCCCATAATATATCTCCTTATATAATCTGATTTATTTGCTTCCTTTCCCATTCAGGAAAGTAGTTAACTTGTTTAATGTTTGCGGCTTAACCAACTGGGTTTTAGCTTTTAACTTGTTGGTGCATATCGCCGACTTATTAATTTAGTTATTGTTTTGCAACTCTTGGATTTTTCCCGTATCTGCAACGTAAGTTTCCACATATCCGCACTTGGGACACACCGCACAACTTACTTTGCCGAGAGAACCGGCAAACATACCTTTATTCCAAACGGTTAAGGCGTTTGCATCACTTGGGCGTATTGTTAAATCCTCCACCATAGGAGTATTGCAACGAATACAATTTCTCATTCTGCTACGCTCCCACAATAACTTCTGCGTAGCGCAAAACCTTTTCGCCCATAACGTAGCCGTTTTTGTACACTTCAACAACACGGTCCTTGTTTTCCTCGCCGCTATCTATTTTGGATAGGGCGTTCATGGTCATGCAATCGAACGGCTTACCCTTAACGTCCATCGCCGTTACGCCAAGCTCTGCCAAAATATCCAAAAACTGTCGATGTATCATTTCAAACGCCTTAAGGCTTTCGTCCGTCAGATGCTTTTGCGCCAGCTCAAAGTTATCGCACACGGCAATAAGCTTGGCGGCAGTATCCGCAACGCCTTCCTGCTTGGCTTGCTCCGCATTGAACCTCATTCTACGCTTGTAGCTTTCAAAATCGTTTTTCATTGCCACCAGCTGATTGAGATAGGTATCCGACTTATCCGCCGAGCTTTGCAGACGATTGCAGGTTTGCGTGAGCTTTTCGTTTTCCGCAGTAAGCCTATCAACCTCGGCAATGAGCTTTTCGTTTTCCGCAGTAAGTGCCTCCTCGATGGTAGGCTGCTTTTCATCCACCTTTGGCTGCTCTGCCGCAGTGGTATTTTCGTGCTTTTTACTCATACCGTTACTTTCTTTCTCCTATCAAATCTATTATTGCCACGCTAACACGCTCCAAAACGCTAAGAACCTTTTTGTAGTCCATACGCACAGGGCCGATAACGCCTATGCTTCCGCTAACGTTATCACCAAGACTCACACGCGTGGTAACAACCGAGCAGCCCTCGATTGCATTGTCGTCCGAACCAATCTTTACCGTTACGCAACCGTTTTCGCCGCCGTCATCGGTAAACAAACGGGCAATTTTATCCTTTTGCTCCACTTCCGACATCAGCTTGTGTGCCGTTGCGGAATCGGCGTACTCCGAGTGCCGCAAAATGTTGCTTTCGCCGTACATCGTTACGTCCATGCCGTTTTCCAGCGATACGCGTCTTAGCACGTCGATTATCTTTTTGAACAGCGTATTGTACTGAGCAAACTCGTCGTTTACAAGTGCAAACGGATAATCGAAGCTTATAAACTCCGAAACGTGCTTGCCAACAAAAATCTTGTTAAGCCAACGCTCCGCTTGCAACAACATCGTTTCCGAAAACTCGTCCGGCAAATCCACCATGCCGTCCTTCAACACGCGGCTATCGGTAACAATTACCACTAACAACTTGCCGTTGTACAAATCCAACAGACGAATTGCCGTGATTGTATCGGACATATCTTCTTTGACGACAACCGAAGTGTAATTGGTAACATCTGCAATCACTTTGGTTACCGCACGGATAACGTCCTCCACCGACGCGTTGCGCCGCTCGAATATGGCGTCTATCGCATCCACATCCGCAACGGAAAGTTCGTTTTCCGTCAAAAGCTGATTGACGTAGAACCTAAATGCCTTTTCCGACGGAATGCGCCCTGCCGAAACGTGCGGCTGAATTAGGTAGCCCATGCTTTCCAGCGTGGATAGCTCGTTACGAATAGTCGCCGACGAACAATCAGGTAAATAACTTGACTGTATCTCCTTGCTGGAAATAGGCGTTGCACTGTCGATATATCCGTCCACGACCGCGCACAGTATTTTCTTTTTACGTTCGGATAAATTCATTTTGCCGCCGCCCTGTCAGCCTTTTTTATTGAGTGTTAGCACTCAAACCACTCGACTGCTAATTTCAAGTATCAATATACCACCATATGTCTGCAATGTCAATCGTTTGACGGCTTTTTTTGCAAAAATATTTTTCAGCTTGATTTGGCTCACACTATCACCGCGAGTTTTGTCGAGTTCTATTATTTAATATACCCTATATTTGCAATAATTTATCCTTAAAAAGGAAAGGACATCCACCAAAATAGTGAATGCCCTAAAAAACTTTATTTATGCGATTTTTCGCTTATTTGAAATAACGATTAAGCAGTCCTTGGAAAGCTTTGCCGTGGCGCGCTTCGTCACGAGCCATTTCGTGCACGGTATCGTGAATGGCATCCAATCCCAACGCCTTAGCGCGCTTTGCCAGCTCGTTTTTACCCATCGTTGCACCGTTTTCTGCCTCGATGCGCATTTCAAGATTCTTAGCAGTGCTATCCGTTACAACCTCGCCCAACAGCTCGGCAAATTTAGCAGCGTGTTCAGCCTCTTCATAGGCAGCCTTTTCCCAATACAAACCAATTTCAGGATAGCCCTCGCGGAAAGCAACCCTTGCCATTGCAAGATACATTCCAACCTCGCTGCACTCTCCGTTAAAGTTAGCTCTAAGATCGTCAATAATATCCTGCGGAACGCCCTGCGCCACGCCAACAACGTGCTCTGCCGCCCAACTCATTTCGCTGCTTTGAGCAACAAACTTAGCCTTGGGCGCTTTGCATTGAGGGCAAAAATCGGGAGCATCGTCACCTTCGTGAACGTATCCACAAACAGAACATACAAATTTCATAGTTATTTCTCCTTGAATTTATTATTTTTTTAATTATGTACATCTAAAGATTTCAGTACCATTGTGCGTCATCCTGAGCGGAGTGCGTAATAACACTTACGTCACACTAACTGAATACAACTTGTTTTTACATATTATTTTTAATGGCTAATGATATTATACTGTGTCATCCTGAGCGGAGTGCATAGCCCGTAGTCGAACCCGTAGGGCGATGCGATAGCATCGGGATCTACTATATATTGCAGCCAAGTCCCGATTTCTACAATACCGCCCGTTCACAAATACCAAAAGGGCATTTGTCAAATGCAAAATACACTCATACGCACAGCTCGCACACTTGCACCACTTTCAGACGTTGCAAGTTGCACTAAGTGACGTTAAAGCAATCTTTTTGTCACAAAAACGTTGAGCGTTCACTCCTCAACTTGTTCGAACTCATCCGCGCCAACGCCGCAAAGAGGGCATTCCTCGGGCGCAACATCACCCTCGTGAACATATCCGCAAACCTTACAAATCCATTTCATAGTTATTCCTCCCAAATAGTTATTTTGTTATAGCAGCATTGCTGCCATCTGTTTTATTTCTACAATCCTCGCACTCACCATAAAGCATTATATCCGCCATTCGCACGCCTGCAACCTTGCAGCTGACCGACACAAGCGACTCGTCCACATCCAAAACTCGCCCGCACGTCTCGCACACAAAATGCGGATGCGCCATTGTGTTGGCGTCAAAACGTTCCGCGTGCCCCTCGGCACTTATTCGTCTTGCGCGCCCGCAATCACACAGCTCGTCAAGATTTCTGTACACAGTGCCCAAGCTTATATTCGGTATTATCTTTCGCGCTCTGGTATACACCCAAGCCGCGTCTGGATGAGTATCGGTTGCGGCCAAAACCGTGTACACCGCCTCTCTCTGCTTGGAAAATCTCATCGTCAGCACTCCTCGTTTACGATACCATTATATAGGAATTTTTCCTACTTGTCAACTATTTTTAGGAATTTTTCCTATTTATTTTTCAAGAAAATTATCGTTTTTCCTTTCCACACGCATTTTTCTTTCAAGCACTGCTTTTGCACTCCAATTCATCTAATACAAGCCTTGACCGTCCCTTTATAAAGCAATTTTTGCAACACAAAAGGGCAAGCAAGTGCCTGCCCTTACCTGTACTATTGATTTTGTGTGCTCAATAATAATTGTACTATCGGGTATGTGATACAACCCTATTTGCTTTGCGTTTATGGCAACTCAAAATGCTGTTTGCTCTTTCAACATACAACTTCCAAACACTTGTACTGCTATTACTACAAATAAACACATAATATCAATATAAACTACCATTTATAAAATATATACATTATTTGAGCAACATGCCTTTGATTTTATACTTTCGAGCACCCACGCTCATACAAATTATTCTGCGTATTGATAGGTTGCGTAACCGCAGAACCCACCATCCTCTGCATAACCATAAACGGTAACCGTAGGCTTAGCATTTGTTGTACTATACACATCAGCAACATAATAGGTCGTGCCGTCGATTTCAATGGTTTTTACTATCGTGCCATACTTATCTTCGGTCTTGCAATTGTTAATAACAGTTCCGTTTTCTTTTGATTCGCTAAATTTCCAACCATATGCAGCCACACTGTTAAGGCTGTTGGAATCAAGCGCGAAGGTAACAGATGCTACACCACTATTAACAGCTGCACCGCTAAAAGTAAACACCATTTTATAGGATGTTGCCCCCTCTATAGTCGGAACAGTAAAGGTATTCTGCTCGGAAACGACAATTGCCTTTGCTTCCGCTTTGACAAATTTATCTGCGCCTTTAATTGCGTCACCTCTAATGGTATAATTATCTATTACTCCGCCGCAAGCATAGTTCTTTATTTCTTGGAGAGATAATATACTTCCTGTATTTATACAGTTTTCAATATTAACAATTGCCTTATCTCCGTTGGCATTAGAAATAAGAATTCCCACAGCATTATTACTCATTGATGTGGTAGTTAGCGAGCCATTGTTTATGCAATTCCTAAAAGTAATCTCGTCACATCCATCATGATTTGTGCGATATGTTGAGCCAACGAATGCAGCGGTCAATCCAGAATTGAATATATTCGCATTATTCGTGCAATTTTCTAAAACGACACCATACGAATTTGCAAATTTAATAAACAATCCCGTATTGTTATCCGCCAAAACAACACTACCACTAATCGATATGTTCTTTAATGTAACAGTATTTTGTTCGCCCTCATTATTATTCGTCCAATGGATAAGCCTTATAAGCACGTCTGTTTCAGAACAATAAACATTAAAGTCCGCAAGGTTTTCAATAGTGCAATCGCCATAAACATTAGCAATTAACGGATAGGAATAGCACTTTCCACCCGGTTTAGCAACTGTCTTTTCCTCGGGGAATTGCTTATCATTTATTTGAACGTTCAAAACCTTATGATTGTCAAAATCGATGTTGCCATACAAATAATTCAAAGACACACGCTCGCTATAATTCGTAAAATCAAGGTCTGCGGTTACTTTATAATACTTGCCCTTGCTACCATTGTTTTCCTCTTTGCAGATATTAGCCAGATTTGTCCATTGCTCACAAGTTGCAATCAAATACGGAGCTGCTTCCGTGCCGATACCGCCTGCAAAATCTTTACTAACGACTTCGGTAGAAACAACCTCATTTGCAACGCCTGTAACAACATCACCAAGTCCGTTCGCAACCGTGCTGTCTGTTGCCGCCACGCCGTTAAGCGTTCCGCCACTTTCAGCCTCGATTTTAACATCACCCGAGCTGCTTGCCGTTACGATTATGCTATCTACGGTACCGTTGTTTTCAACAACAACACGTCCCTTTGCAAGACTAATGGATAACACCTTACCAAATTCGTGATACGAATTACCCTTAACTGCCGTGATAGTTACAACGTTTGCTTCACCGTAGTGTGAAACCGTTGCATTGTCATTATTTACCGTAAGGCTATCGCCTGTGTTTGTGCGAATTCTCACACTGCTATCACCTGTGTAGGTAATCGTGTTGCCGCTTGTATTACCGGAATCGAAACCAACCTGCAAATCGGTAATTTCCACACCGACGTTGCCGTTCCAATAGATAGAATACTTTTGCGTAGTAGGAACGCTTGTGCAAATTTGCCAATAGTCCACAGGGTTAACGGTTTTGCTTTCGTCTTTGGAATCGGGAATATACGTTACTTTGTTTTCATCAAGATAGCAGAACACGTCATTAACGCTATCCCACAGGATTTCATTGTCCTTTTCCGATGCGTTAATCTTCGCCACGTCGTAGCCGAACTCAGCCGCTGCGGCAAGTGCTTCCGACATGGTATTATGCTTGTTAACGTCGGCTGCCAACGCAGTGTTAAGATTCCTTACCAACTGCGTGTCCTTGTTCTTGTTGGCTTTGCTTACCAAGTTGCTGATGGTCGGAATGAGCACTGCCGCAAGTATGGCAATAACTACTATGACCACTACCAGCTCAACAATCGTAAAGCCACGCTTGTTTAACTTCTTTGTCATTTTTTTGTTTTCTCCTTGTTAAATTTTATTTATACACTCACGCTATGCGTGTTTGTACCGTATTTAGAGGGCACGCCTTGGTAAAGCCTCCCTTGTGTAAAGGGAGGTGGCACGACTTGTCGTGACGGAGGGATTGTTCTATTAAACTATCCATATGGATTGTTCAAGTAAACACTTGCATATTTGCCAATAAACCCACCCAATGTCATTCCACATTCAGCGTGTCCATTCCATCCATCGGGGCAACCGTAATCCTTGCCAACAAGGTGCATTCTCGGTGTATTATATTCCCTTCCAAGTTTATTATACCCCCCCCCCGTCTCGCCGTGTCAAGCAATAATACAAAAAAATAACTAAAAATTAAACAAATTATCCTTGAATAACTGAAAATTATCCATTTTAGGTGCTTATTTTCACAAATAATGCCAATTCTTTTCATCAAATATCCCCAAAAAATACAAATCAATCTGATAAAGAAACCTCGTTTTCTTATCGACTTTCAACAATAAAAATACACTGCGTTAAATAAAAAAAGGCATAGCCAATCTTTGAAATGCCCCCCCCCAAAAAATCCAATCATTTTGGGTTCACATCACTTAGGCTATACCTTATATTCTTATCTGAAATATTTAAATAACGAACTTCGTTTTACGTCAGTGCGAGCCAAACGAAAAATTTCGCTTAATGCAACAATTATTGCACCTCTTACAATAGCATTATATATAGGCGCGCATACCGTTTATAAGTCCGCCTCTTGCTGCAACGCCATGCGCAACAACACGCCTACGCTTTGAAATCTTTGTAGATATCCGTGAGCGCAACAACCGTATCGAGTGCTTTGCACATATCCTCCAGTGCAACATACTCGTATCTACCGTGAAAGTTATGTCCGCCCGTAAACAAATTGGGGCAAGGCAGCCCGTCGTAGCTAAGACGTGCGCCATCCGTGCCGCCACGAATTGGGCAAATTTGCGGTTCCACACCAACGCTGCGCATAGCGGCAACAGCATTATCCACAAGATGGATATGCGGCAGAATTTTTTCTTTCATATTATAATAGCTATCCGCAACCTCCGCCTTGCACACCGTTTGTCCGTACTTGGCGTTGATAAAATCCGCAATACTAACAAACAACCGCTTTTTTTCTTCAAACTTAGCACGGTCGTGGTCGCGAATAATATAACTTGCAACGGCTTGTTCGCAATCGCCGCGCATGCTCTCCAAAAAGTAAAAGCCCTCGTAGCCCGCCGTATACATGGGATTTTGGAACACAGGCAACATGGACTGAAACTCGGTAAGCAACAAGCTTGCGTTTATCATTATTCCCTTGGCAGACCCCGGGTGCACGGATTTACCCCAAAATGTAACTCGCGCCGATGCGGCATTGAAGTTTTCGTACTCCAGCTCGCCAAGCCCACCGCCGTCCACAGTATACGCTCCGTCCGCGCCAAAGCGTGCGATATCAAAAAAGTCGGTGCCCCTGCCAACTTCCTCATCCGGAGTAAACGCAAGGTGAATTTCGCCGTGTTTGACCGACGGATTGTTAACCAAATATTCCGCAAGTTGCATTATAACGGCACAGCCCGCCTTGTCATCTGCACCAAGCAGCGTTGTGCCGTCCGAGCAAATAAGCGTTTTTCCTTTGTGCGAAAGCAAATCGGGATAATCCGCAGGCGAAAGCACTCTGCCCTCTGCCATAGCAACGTCGCCGCCATCGTAGTCCTCTATAACCTGCGGTTGCACATTAAAACCGCTAACTGCCGACGATGTATCGACATGCGAAATAAAACCGAGCTTGTAACCGCTGCCGCAGTTGGACGGTATTACGGCGTAAACGTATCCGTATTGCTCATCCATCTGAGCAGAAACGCCCATCGCATTCAGCTCGTCGCACAGCAGGCACAGCAGCACTTTTTGCTTTTCGCTACTGGGAAATTGCTCCACATCGGGCACGGATTCCGTGTCGATTTTTACATATCTCAAAAACCTTTCCAAAAGTCTATTTTTCATATTTTCACCCATAAAGTATATTAAAAGTTCCACTTAAAGCAATTTAATCTACCAAAACGACACATATCGACTGTGCACGCATGCAATGCGGTATCAAATACTGTACAGCGAGTTTTATTGCGTCTGTCAAACAACATCTTTCGGCAAAAAAACTTCAACGCCATATCATAAAGCACAACACACAATGCCGCAGCACATATGGCAAGCACCGCAGAAGTCTTGACTGCCCCCGACTGAAGGGCAAACCTATATTGCAAGCACACCACATATAATACAAACAGAATCGGTCGGCGTGCCGATTATAGCTTGCTGCCACGCTCCTCGTCCAGATAGGTAGCCGTGATATCGGCAACGTGCAAGTATACTGAAAGCTTGTATTTACCAAAAGCATCGGATATGGCATAACTTCCGCCCCTAACACGCTCGTCAAAGCCGCCCATATGCCAATTTATCGCCATAGCTTCCTCTGCGGAAAGCTTTATGTATTGATTGATTATAAACACGGATTTTTCGCCGTGTCCGTACGGAAAGCGTTCGTCCACCTTAAAGAACGGCTTTTTTACCCATCCGCCCTCCTCCTTGACGTTGCGCATTTCGATTGCGTAATAATTGACCTTACACACATCGTGCAGCAAGCCGCACACGGCAATGGTTTCGTCGGAATATACACTTGCATAGTCGTCGCCCAAATCCGCCTTGATTAACCCGAGCAAACGCTTGTAGACATTGACGGAATGTGCGCACAAGCCCCCCGGCTCCGCCATATGAAAACGCGCAGAAGCAGGCGCAGTGAAAAAATCATTTTTAGATAGATATTCCAAAAGCTCGCTTGCGCCCTCACGACGCACATTTTTTGTGTAAATTTCAATAAACTCGGCTTTGGATTGCTCTATATCAGACATTATCGTTCCTCCCGTTTAGTTCAGAGCCGACAAGCAAAAGCTCGTCCGCCCATTTTTGAAAATCAAAGCGTGCGTTGGCAGGACTTGTGGAGGGCATTTTGACAACGGGAATTGGCCCCTTGTACGCCCTCAGCGTAAGTTCGTACGCCTTTGCGCCATTGCACAAAATTTTTTCAATCGGTGCGCGGCTTAGCACCAACGATAAATCCGCAAGCACAGGCTTTTTGATATCGGCATCCAGCGAGCCGTCGATTTCGCAACTAACCACAATATCCCACAATGCGATTCCGTTGCGCAAACACAGCTGCTTTTTGTGCTCAACAGTATCCGTACTGCCACCCAAAAGCCGCTGCAACACGCTCCAAAAACGATTTTGTTTGTTACCGTAGTAAAACTGCACCTCGCGCGAGCGCACGCTGGGAAAGCTACCCAATATCAATATTTTACTGTCACCGTCAAACAACGGCTGAAAGCCTGTTACCGCCATACATAGATTATATATCAAACTGCGGCATTTTGCAACTATCGATTGCTTGATTGTTTTGCAAAAATGCAGTATGCTGTTAATGCAAAGAACAAATGCGCGCACGTCGCAAAGGAAATACAACAAAAGCAAGCGTGCGCAAATGATGTACAAGAGGAGCCTTTTATGCTTGACCTTACCGCAATAGGCAATAACATACACCAGATGCGTGTACAACATGGCTACACCCAAGACGAGCTCGCCGAGCTTTGCGGAGTGACACATCAGGCAGTTTCGCGCTGGGAATGCGGCACCGCTGCTCCTTCGATAGACAGCCTTGCCGAGCTTTGTGCGCTGTTCGATACACCCATCGAAAAGCTGCTGTGCATGGATGAGCCTATCGACTGCACTGTACAAAACATATTTGACGGACACAGCAGACTGTATGTTGTAAAGGCGATAATCGATGGCAAAATCAACTACGACGTAGCAGGCAACCTCGACATTTTTATGCCACAGGAACGACTTATGTTGCTAAAAGCCGTAAAAGATGGCAAGCTACACGTTGACATACCACTACTGGTGCCGCAGCTAACAACCGACGAGCAAAACTATTTGTTTAACAACGGCAAGGCACACGGCAGAAAAAACCGCACAATACGACCAAGATAAAAACGCTGCGTTGCCAGACAGCCGATTGCTCGAATCAAAGTGTGCCAAACAAAATTGACTGTCAAATCCCCCTACAGCGGAACAAAGATACAATAATTTATATCAAAAAAAATACGAGGTGACTTATGAAAATCACAACAATGCTGCCATTTTTGGATGATTCGGATTTAGACGAACTTGTTAACTGCTTAATCGAAGGCTCCGTGGACGTGCCCATAAAAATCGTGCTGCCATTTTTGAACGACACTCAATGCGAAAAGTTGTACAAGGCGATAAGCGATAATCCGCAAAACTACAATGTGAAGCTCGAGGATTTCTTTCCATTCGTTTCCGACGTGGTTATGGACAATTCCTTTATGCAAAAAATCAGCAAAGGCGATCTTGATACATCACTGCTGCCGTTCGTTTCCGAAGAATGCTTAGACAAGCTGGTGGACGACTACTGCAACGGCACGCTTTCCGTGGAACTAAACACAACTGCGCTATATCCTTTTTTGAGCGACAAGGCAATAAGCCGACTGTTCAAGACATATCTGCAAAATGCAAAAAAGCAAAAAAGCTAATTGCACACAAATAATGAAACGCACAAAATTGCTATTAAGCGCATATAGTGTTAAACATTTATTGGCAGAGAGCATATTTACATTATAAATTGCAACTAATGCGACCGTAACTGGGCGTAAACCACACAATATATACTATTAAACAAGTATATGTAGCACATATTGTAAACTGTACAAGTTTTTTATAATTAAAAAATCATTTTACACACCTATTAAATATTCGTTTGCGACGCATAACCGCAAAAAGTCAAAAGGCGACCGTAAAAAACAGCCGCCCTATTTTATCGCTGGAATATGTACCGACGCATAGCTACGCTATTTGCAATCGGATGACAGGCGAAGTCCGCCGCAAGTGAACAACAATGCCGTCATCAAAAGCAGACAACACGGGTTCACGTTAAGATTGAAGCTTTTCATTTTTCCGCCGCAGCAGCACAAAAACAAAACGATAAGCAAAATCCAAGTGCAGTTGCATCCGCCAAAGCCGCCATCGCCACCGCCACAACCGCAGCCACCGCCGTCGTTAAACAATCCGTTGAACATTTTTTACCTCCTTTTTGCCATATCGGCAAGCGTTTTGACCTGTACAAGTCCGTTTTACAATATGGTTTTTACTCAAAAAGTGTTACTGCGTAAACACACTTTTATCATCATTGCCTTGCTCGAACGACAATAACTTGCCCTATCACTTTTTATTTATGCGCTTTTTGATGCAGCTTTTTATTTTCAACTTACCTTGGCAAGTATTTGATAAGATATTTCACAAAAGAACATAAAAAAACACAAAAAGTTTCGAGAGATAGATTACGTTTTAGCATAGCAAATACCCCCTAAAACAGACTGCGCGCAATCGCGAAACACAAAAGAGCAAAGGTATAATTAATCTAATATATACCTGCAAAAGTGTCCAACTTTTAGGGCTCACATCAATCAACAACGTTTTCGTTTTAATAAAAAAAGCAAATACCCAAGCCATTTCTTGCGCATTTGCTCCTTTTACTTATTATAAATGATTAATCTTTTACAGCCTAACACTCAAACAGGCAAATATGCGCCTTTAAATTGTTCCGTCGAAGTTACCCGTTAACGCCATACTGCTCGTGCAAAAACGCTCGTTGCACCATATCAATGCAAAACATGCAGACATGTTTATTAACGCCCATTCGAGCACCCAAGCTCAAGCCCATCAAAACAGCTAACCGTCCGCGTGCATAGCGATGAAATTGCTCAACCTCACACAAAGCCACGCAAAGAGCTACCAATCTTCGCTTATATCCGTTTTGATATCGGTATAAAAGCCCTTATACGCCTCTTTGAATTTTTGTGCAGACGATCGTTCATCGCGCTGCTCGGCATCGACAATATCCATTCCGTCGTCATCCATTTCTTCCGACCGGCGCATCAACTCATACATTGTAGACCTACCGCTTACGTTTTTCATTTCTATCTCCATCAATTTTGTTTTATATCAAGCCGCTAGCAATCAATTCTTGATTTACTCCTGCCTAACGTTTTAGCGTACCGCCAAAAACAAACCTTCACTGTGCGACACAATCAAGCTCACTGCAAAGCTTTATGCCTTTTTACCCAAACCGCCAAGGCGTTCGGGAGAAATTTCTCCCGCCTTAACCAAGGCAATTTTTGTTAAAACAGGGCCTGCCAACTCATATATAAGTACGGCACACATCGTGATTGTGACGATTTTTGCGCCCACTTCCGGAAGGTTTGCCTTTACAAATTCGTTTTTGCACATGGTTGCCATACCGATAGCCACGCCTGCCTGCGGAAACAGCGTTATACCCAAATACTTGCGCACGTTGGGGTCGGCATGCGTTATTTGTGCACCGAGCGCCGCGCCGTAGTACTTACCCAAACATCTTGCAACAACATACAGAACAATACTCAAAATGATTTGCCAACCGCTAAACATCCGCAAATCCAGCTCCGCACCGGATAGAATAAAGAACAACATCAATACCACAGACGTCCAACGGTCGGTGTTTTCCATCATTTCACGCGCCTCGGTGCGAATATTAACAAAGGTTGCGCCCGCCATCATACACACCAACAAGTCGGATAAGCCAAAGGGCAGTACGCCGTTATCCTCCAGCGTCGAAAACAGCTTGCACACACCAAGACACAAAAACACGCAAGTTATTGTGGCTATAAGTCGGTTATCCTTGGAGTGAAAGAGCGACGGCACAAGAGAAAGCAAACCGCCTATTGCCGCTCCAACAACAAACGAGGCAATAATTTCCACCAAGGGCCACACAATAATATTAAGCAGCGTTACATCTGCACCGCTTGCCAACGACAATGCAATGCTATTGGATATCGCAAACACCACTAAGCCGACGGCATCGTCAAGTGCAACAACGGGCAGTAACGTTCCGGTAACAATACCCTTTGCTTTGTACTGTCGAACCACCATTATGGTTGCTGCCGGAGCCGTTGCCGTGGCTATTGCGCCCAAAATGATAGCCTCGTACAAGGGCATTTCGGTAACAAACGAAAACGCCGCCAAAATCACGTCCACGCACAAAGTTGCCGCCAAAGCTTGACAAAACGTGATTGTAATTGCGCTTTTGCCAATTTCCCTAACGTGCGAAAGCTTGAACTCGATGCCTATCGAAAACCCGATAAAGCCCAACGCAACGGTGCTGATTACGCCAAAAATATCCAGCATATACACCTTGCCGCCGCTAAGCGTAAGATACAACGGCTCGCCCGTTATCAACGAACTATCCCCAGGGATAAGCCCCAGCGCGTAAGGTCCGATTATCAGCCCGACAACGAGATAACCCGTAACGTTGGGCATGCCTAAGAGCTTCATTACTCTTGTTGACAGCAAGCCTAAAATAAGCGCAATTGCTATTGCCAACAAACTGTTTATCATTTCAGTACACCTCTACAAATAATCCGATATTCCCGCCGCATTGCTTGGCAAAGCCAAAAAAGCCGACAGGTATCAAACGCACTCTAATTATTCTACGCACGGGCACTGGACTCCGTGAAGCCCAACGCAAACCGCACAAAAACAAGCAAAAAACGGAGATTTTCTCTCCGTTCTATGCCTAAGTGTATTTTAATCCCGTTAACAAATAATGTCAACTATTTTGATAGGGCTGCAGAAACAAGACGCTCAACACTTTTGCCAAGCTCCTCCAACGAGCCATCGTTAACTATAACTCTATCAAAGTGCCCTTCGTAGTGCTGTTTGCTCATAATCGCACGCACGTTTTCTGCCGAAACGCCGTCGCGCTCAGCCGCACGCCTTATCCTAAGCTCATCACTGCTTTGCACAAGCCAAAGCTCGTCCCAAGCAAAAGGAAACGCATCCGGCACGGGGATTTCCACAAACACCACAGGCGCGTCGATATCCACCTCCGCCTTGAGTAGTGCCTCGATTTGCCCGAAAAATATATCGTTATAGCGATGCAACAGCTGTTCGTTGTTAAAAACTCGTGCTCGCACATACGGGCGATTGAGCATGCCGTTCGCCACAGCCTCACTACCAAGTAGCCGTTCCACCCCATGCAATACTTCGGGTAGGCGTGCCGCTCTGCGAGAAAGCTCGTCGCAATCCACCGTACGATATCCTTTTTGGCGCAAAATGCCAGCAACGGCGCTTTTTCCGCTACCGATACCGCCCGTCAACGCAATAATTTTAGGCTTCATATAGGGTTACGCCCTCCTCCGTTTCTGCAATAAGCGGACAAGCCAGCGTTACAGCTTGCTCCATCTGCTGCTTTACTATTGCCTTGACCTGCTCTGCCTCCTCAACAAAGCAATCCACGATTATTTCATCGTGAATTTGCAGTACAATGCGGCTTTTTAAGCCTGCCGCGCGGATAGCCTCGTCCACACGAAGCATGGCAATTTTCATAATATCCGCCGCACTGCCTTGCAACGGCATATTCATTGCCGCGCGTTCGCCAAAGGTACGCAAATTGTGGTTATTGGACATAATTTCAGGAATTTGTCTGCGCCTGCCCGTGATTGTGGTAACGTAGCCAAGGCTTTTGGCTTTTTCCACACTGCCATCAAGATACTGCTTAATGGTAGGAAAGCGAGCAAAGTATTTATCTATATATTCTTTAGCCTGCCTCATGCTGATATTTGTATTTTGCGACAAGCCAAAATCGCTTATTCCGTAAATAATACCAAAGTTTACCGCCTTTGCCATATGACGCATTTCACGCGTTACCATTTGTTGAGGCACGCCAAGCAACTCGGCAGCAACCCTTGTGTGAATATCCTCACCGTTGCGGAAGCTATCCAAAAGCTGACTGTCACCGGAAAACGCCGCAAGCAAGCGTAGCTCGATTTGCGAATAGTCCGCCCCCACAAACACGCCATGCTTTGACCTGAACAGACGGCGAATTTCCTTGCCCTGTTCGGTGCGCACCGGAATGTTTTGCAGATTAGGATCGCTACTGGACAATCTGCCGGTAGACGTCAACGCTTGGTTAAAGGTCGTGTGCACAAGTCCTCTGCGAATAAGCGGCTTTAACCCGTCCAAATATGTACCAAGCAGCTTGGATAAGCTGCGGTACTCCAGTATTTTACCAACGATTGGGTGCTTATCGGAA
The DNA here is from genome assembly GCA_964607155.1 of uncultured Oscillospiraceae bacterium. Lineage (GTDB taxonomy): Bacteria > Bacillota > Clostridia > Christensenellales > CAG-314 > Fimimonas. The sequence continues at coordinate 4,974 of CAZSIF010000004.1, read as the reverse complement.
ATGTATTCCAGCACATCGCTGCCTGTGGAATAGCCGCGCTGCGTCTTTTTTCCGTGCGGTAAGCCAAGCTTTTCAAACAGAATGCGAGATAGCTGCATCGGACTGTTAATGTTAAACCTTTCACCGGCAAGGTCGTAAACCTGTGCCGTGATGTCATCGAGCTGCGCACGGATATCTGCGGACATCTGCGTTAGCAGCTCCACGTCCACTGCCACGCCCTCCTTTTCCATGCGAAACAGCAAATCGGATAGCGGCAGCTCCACGTCGTAATATAAAGATGAAACGTCAAACTCCTCCAGTTGCCTGTTCAGCTCGCCTGCAATATGGTAAATAGCCGCCGCGCCCCCCTCGAATCCGTAAGCCGTGCAAAGAGAATGCAAATCCTTGTGCGCCCTGTACTCCACTAGATATTGCATCAGGCACACGTCGTACTTAACACCTAAAATTTCCAAGCCAATATCGTCCAAAAGGTGCTTGACATGCTTGACGTCGTACACGGCTTTTACGACTTCCGACCGCAAAAGTCTGTCCAACGCGTCAAATACCGTTTGTCTGTTTAACTCGTCAAGAAAGCTTTCCGAAGCAGTAACGACGTACTGCTTATCGGAGCTGCACGCAAGCGACACTCCGTCAGCGGTAAAATCTATCGCCACACAATCGACTGTAAGTAGCTCGTCGATAACAGCATCAAGCTGCTCGCGAGAGGCGACATTAATCTGCTCCACCTCGTGCGTGATAGGCTCCGCAATGGCGGAAAAATCCATGCGATTGATAATTGTGCGGAATTGCAATTCCTCTAACATCGATTTGACCTTTTGGTCGGCTTGGGGCAACGGACAGTTATCCAAATCAAACTCGATATCCGCGTCGGTAACGATGGTGGCTAATTTTTTGCTTAGATATGCGGCGTCGCGATTGAACAACAGCTTGGGATACATCGAGCCTTGTAGCTCCTCTATGCGCTCATACAAACCGTCAAGACTGCCAAATTTTTCCAACAAGGACATTGCCGTTTTGTCGCCAATGCCCTGCACGCCGGGTATATTATCCGACGTATCGCCGCGCAACGCCTTGTAGTCCACAATTTGACTTGGCGTAAGACGATAATTTGCCGTTATAGATATCGGATTATTTTCCTCAACCTCCGTTACGCCCTTTTTGGTAAGTAGCACGGTGGTTTTTTCCGAAACGAGCTGAAGCATATCCCTATCGCCGGAAACGATAACAGAATTGCCGTCATACGCGGTGCATATGGTGCCGATAATATCATCTGCCTCGACGCCTGCCTTTTCCACAATGGCAACGTGCATTGCCTCCAAAAGTTCGTGCAAAATAGGCAGCTGAGCAGCCAAATCCTCCGGCATGCCTTTGCGGTGCGCCTTGTATTCCGGATATAGCTCCTTACGGAAATTCTTACCCTTTTTATCAAACGCAACAATAAGCTTGGTCGGCTTTTGGTCGGCAATGACTTTGAGCAAAATGCTGGTAAAGCCGTATACGGCATTTACGTTGCGCCCTCGGTTATCGTTGAGCGGCGGTATAGCAAAAAAAGCTCGGTTGATTATACTGTTGCCGTCGATAAGCATCAATTTTTGCTCGGACATGGTTCACCCTCAAAAATATGTTGAGAATATTGTACACCATTTTTGCATTTTTTACAATACATTACAAACGTCTTTTTACAAAAGCTCGTGTAACATTACAATTAATGCAACACAAAGCGTGGATAAAAAAACGATTAGGTTTGGAATAAAGTCATCACAATCAAAACCGAATTAATACAATCTATCTCACTGAATAAAGTTCTTTTGACGCTAATAAAGCCTTTTTAACGTCACATTTGAAGCACTTCGGCATTTTAAAGCGTATATTAGTCCACAAAACAACTGTTTACATGTGCATCTGCCATGGCACACAAATACAGCAAAAGGGCAGACAATTTTTGCCTGCCCCGAAGGTTTTTATTATTTGTATAAAATATATCACACTAATTTTAACAAAAATCAATAACGACTGTCAATGCATTAGTCTATTTAACCTTGATTGCACGAACCTCGTTGATATAATAACAAAATGATTTATTATTTCGAGGATACGTCAATGGACGAAACAGCCTCGCCGTTCCAAATGATAATAGGAGCATTGTCACTATTATAAACATAACCTTTAACTTTCTGTGCTTTTCCGATACTATTGGAATTTACACTAATCTTAACACTATCTAACGTAATATTCGCAACTGTTGTACCGTTGCCATAACCTTTACACGCATCAATAATAATACAGTCGCCGGTTGAATTAGCACCGCTTCCACTATAAGTATAATCTGTATATTCCTTAGTAGCAACAAATGTTCCACCAGTAATATTCATTGTACCGGCTTTTTGATAGATAGCAGAATAGCCTTCGATATGTCCGCCATTAATATTTAACGTACCCACCTGAGGATGATAAATAGCTAAATTATTTGAATTTATGATTTTACCACCATTAATCTCAATATAAGTACCCCAATTTGTATTAGTTCCATTCCCCGTCAGAGCAATGTTTGCACCTGATATAGTTCCTCCGTTAATAATACACTTTGCACCTGATCCATAAACATATATTGCATTACCGCCACATTTTGTTTTTACTGTTGCGTTTTCAATATACGGATTTTCTATAGTACCACCATTTACAGTCAAAGATGATTTTGACGATACATATATTAACGAACTGGTTGAATCAGCAAAAGTAGTTGTTATTTTGCCATCATTAACGATAAGCGATCCACCATTAAGGAAAATATATCGATTGCAAATTATGCAGCCCATTTGCTCAGTTGCCTTTGCCGTATCAATAAGAGTAAGATTGCGTCCGCTTGTGATTTTAAGAATGCTGACCGTCAGTGTTTTTCCATTCAAATCAAGTACTGTGTCATTAACAATGGTAAGAGTTTCACTTATTGTTTGGTCTGCACTCAGTTGAACATAGCCACCTTCAGCAGTCAATGTCGATTTAATGTCTTTATTCTCAACCTTTGTTGCAGGTGCAGTTCCCGCAACATCCACACCGACAGCTGCGGTAATTGTACCGTTATTGGTAATTGAAACAGTATCACTTTCTGTTGCGCTGCTCGACTTTGTAATCGTGCTTACTGTTGCGCCGTTTTCTACAACAACGTGTCCGCTCGTAACAGTAATTACGCCAACCGTGCCGTGTGCATGGTAAGAGTTACCTGCAATTGCAGTCACGTTAACCGTTGCAGCATTGCCGTAATGGCGTACTGTATCTTGCGGAGCGTTGATTGTCAATGTGCCACCGTTTGTGCGAATGGTAACGTCCTGTGCATCACCACTATTTGCATAAGTCAAATTGAGATTAGTTGCATACTTACCTGCATCGAAACCGACTGTAAGAGTTGCAGGAACCTCGTTCGAATCGGTATTCCAATAGATGGAGTACGTTTGAGTTGTAGGTGCTTCCGTGTAGATTTTCCAAAGTTGGTAATCCTTAACGTCCTTTTCCTTAGAGTTAGGAATGTAGGTTACCTTACCTTCGTCAAGATAGCAGAACACGTCATTAACGCTATCCCACAGGATTTCGTTGTCCTTTTCCGATGCGTTAATCTTTGCCACGTCGTAGCCAAACTCTGCCGCTGCGGCAAGGGCTTCCGACATGGTATTATGCTTGTTAACGTCGGCTGCCAACGCAGTGTTAAGATTCCTTACCAACTGCGTGTCCTTGTTCTTGTTGGCTTTGCTTACCAAGTTGCTGATGGTAGGAATGAGCACTGCCGCAAGAATGGCAATAACTACTATGACCACTACCAGCTCAACAATCGTAAAGCCACGCTTGTTTAACTTCTTTGTCATTTTTTGTTTTCTCCTTGTTAAATATTTTTTATACACTCACGCCATGCGTGTTTGTACCATAATGATTGTTAAGATGTAGGCTCGCTGCCCTAATGTCATTCTGAGCGGAGCGCAAGCGAAGTCGAACTGCGTAGCAGTGCGAGGGTGTAACCCGAGCAGAATCTAAGGACGGTATAGATAATAAAATCTTGTGCACTTCGTCGGCGGGAGCAAGCCCCACCCTACGGTATGTCGATGACACATGAACGTAGGGACACTTTTATTTATAATAATTCCTCAGTCAGCGTAGCTGCCAGCTCCCTTTACACAAGGGAGCCTTTTGAGCGATTCAACAGCTTTACGAAAAAAATATAGTAGATCCCGATGCTATCGCATCGCCCTTTCGGGTTCGACCGCGTGCTGCGCACTTCGCTCAGGATGACACATGATAATGTCTTGTGCTCATATAGTGGGAGCGATACTCCGCCCGATGTCATTCTTGTTCTCGCTCTGCGATGCTAACAATGACATTAAGTGTGTTTATAACCACATCTTTTGTACTAACCGCCCGAATGTCATTCTGAGCGGAACGCAGCGAAGTCGAACTGCGTAGCAGTGCGAGGTGTTAACCGAGCAGAATCTAAGGGCGAGAACGGGAAAAATCCTTGCAACCAAAGTGCGTTCTCGGTGTATTATATTCCCGTCCAAGTTTATTATACCCCCCCCCCGTCTTGTCGTGTCAAGCAATAATACAAAAAAATAACTGAAAATTAAACAAATTATCCTTAATTAACTGAAAATTATCCATTATAAGTGCTTATTTTTCCAAACAACACCTATTCGCCACGTCAAATAGTGGCAAAACATACAAATCAATTTGATAAATAAACTATTATTCATCTCGTCTTTCAACAATAAAAAACACATCAGGTTAAATAAAAAAAATAGCATGCAGTCCTTGCTTAAGGACGCAAGTTAACTAAGCCCAAGTTAATAACAAAGTAAAAGGTAAAATTTGAAATAATAATAAAAAAAGCAGATGTTCACGCAAACCATTGCGTATCCACCTGCTTTTGGTAATTTGCTTTTGAGTAAAAAAAATAACACCCTTGTTAGGGTGCTTTTGTTAGCTTGCTTT
>CAZSIF010000003.1:0-119467 GCA_964607155.1 uncultured Oscillospiraceae bacterium | reverse complement strand
CAAACGGCTTAGAAGGCCGTTGCTCTATCCTGCTGAGCTACAGGCACAGGCAAACGAGTAGTTTGGAGCGGGTGATGGGAATCGGACCCACGCAGCCAGCTTGGAAGGCTGGTATTCTACCATTGAACTACACCCGCACTTCAACAGCTTTTACATTATATCTCAAAGGGAAAAAACTGTCAACGATTTTAAGGTATTTTTTTCGCACTTTTTTTGATTTTTTTCACAAACGAGAAAGGCACCACGTTTATCGCAATTACTGTAATTTTTCCCTACAGCAATTATCTCAAAAAATTACAGACACACCGCTTTACGTCCACTTCGAACCTATCCCGCCACGCCTCTTTTACCGAAGCAAATAACATTCCGCAAACTACCACTGCCCCTGCTTATACAACCCTATCAATAGATTTTGTATATCAGAAAAATTAATTATTACAACAATTTCTTGTCCGTCATCGTCTTTTTCGCCCGTGCCCTCTGATTCCGACGGCTTGTAATAACTATCCGTGCCCGTTTGTTTGTGTAGCTTGAGGTATATATCGTTGAACCAATTTCCTATATCATCAAGCAACGTAAACTGTGCCCAAAATTTATTGTAATTGGACATTTCTGCAAATACACCGTCATCAACCATATCTACCAACCTTGCGTATTCCCGCATGGAATTAGGATAAAGTGATACAAGCGTTATGGATGAATAAAAGGTCTTAACTAATCCGCTATAACGCAAATATGCATTGTCCGACGTTAACAGCAAATAGGACGCCACCAAATTAGCTTCGTTTTCACGCATGACGCCCTTTCCGTGAGCAAGTTCGTGTGCCATAGTATGAGGCAAGTACATGCTCGTTTCGTTTCCATTAATGTTCGCTTCGCCAAAGGGCGCAAAAAACACTCCGACAATGTGCATTTCACTCATTATCGTTTTATTGACAATATGCTTTGCGCGCGGCGTGTACAATGAAAAATAATCGTCCGTAAGCCGCTTGTATTCCTCGGAAAGAATGTCGTTTAGCTCGTCGATTGACGGCATAATAGCATTTCCGTTTTCGTCGTGAGGTATTTGAGTATACGTTTCATTTAGCTCTCCGACGATTTTTTCCGCCATATCCACTGCCTGTTCATAGGAAAAATCCTCGGCAGAATACTCAGTGTAAATACTATCCGGCAAAGAATTTCTGTTATACGCAAAAGATGCGGTTAACGAATAAATATCGGCAATCGAAAGCCCAATTATGGCAACGATAAGAACCATCGAAAAAGCTCTGCTCCACTTACGTTTGCATAGGCTCACGATAATTATCACCACCGATGTTATTCCAAAAGCAATCACGACAACTAACAGCAGCTCGTACATACTAAAGGGAAGCAACCCAAATAAACTACCAAAAACGGCAATCCACGCACGAGAAACGGTTGTTGAAAAAAACTCGCAGATATCGCTATTTTTTTGCAGTTGCAGTAAAACTACCAATATTGAAAGCAATATTATTACCGCAACAAATCTTTTAACGTTTTTATTCCTTTTCATAGCTATCCAAAAACAGGCGAAAACGCTTTTCTATATAATCGTGATTACGTTGAATATAGGTAATAACGTCCTTGGCGTTTGCCGCACGTTCAATACGGTTCAAAGCAGGGATTATCCTTTTGGAAATAGCGTTTGTTCCACAAGCAAGAATGTCGGACGACTCCTCCATTATGCCAATATTATACAAACAGGGCTTATTTTGCTTGCAAAAACCTACGTTTTCCAAATTATCCTGCATATATTTTTGCCTGTACATATAGTATGGAACATAGCCCGCATCGTACAAAGACGCGTGCGAATAATCCACCATTTTCGCCACGCCTTGTTCATCAGCGACATAATGCTGCTCGACAAGACTACTGCCGCGTTTTAAGGCAAGCGTATGTATAGTTATATTTTCCGGCTGAAGCTCGATGGCTTTATTCACACTGTAACAAAACATTTCGTAGGTTTCTGACGGCAAGCCCGCAATCAAATCCATATTAACCTCAAAGCCAAACTTCTTTGCGAGCTTATATTTATCGAATATATCTTGAACGGTATGTTTCCTACCGATTACGTCCAAAACACTTTGGTTAAATGTCTGCGGATTAATAGATACCCTATGCACACCATGCTCGGCAAAAACACGCAGCTTATTCTCGTCTATGGTATCCGGTCTGCCCGCTTCAACAGTAAACTCAACAGGTTCAAAATCTATTGCCGATAGAATCCTATCCAGCTGCGCTGCCGATAACGACGTAGGCGTACCACCACCAATGTAAACGTTTTGCAACGTGATATTATTGTTACGAGCAAAGCTAATCGTACAGGTTATATCGTCAATTAAAACGTCAACGTATGGTTCCACATATTGTCTTAAACGTGCGATTTCGCCGCTTGTAAAAGAGCAATAGCTGCAGCGAGAAACGCAAAACGGCACGCCTATATATAAGTCCGCCACGCCCTCTTTGTAGTCAGTAAGGTTGCCTTGAACAGCCAAAATATCGGCAACCAACTGCGTTTTTTTATTCGATACACCCAATAGCTCAGTAAAAGTCTGTTGCCAATCCAACCCCTCGCCCTGCAGCTGCCTTGCAAGCTTGGTAGGTCTTATCCCAGTAAGACTACCCCACGGCATTTGCTTACCCGTCACCTTAACCAAAAGCTCGTAAATACACAGCTTTGCGTAGCGTTTTCTTAGACGAATTTTGTGCAACTCATCCGCCGACGATGTATCGACAAATGTCATCGCAACCTTTGCAAAAAATGTTGCAACATATTGAAAACTATCGCCATCGGGGTATTCCATCAGTTTAATATCACCGGTGGTATTTTCAGATAATACAACGTCGGACAAGAACAACTTAACCACGTCGTGAATTTCAGTTGGATATAAAAAATTTGTATATAGTGTCATTTTATTTTAGATATGGATTATTTTCCTTTTCAAATGCAAGCGTAGTCTGAAAGCCGTGCCCCGGTATTACAACATAATTTTTGTCAAGACGGCGCAGCCTTGCAAGAGAGTATGGCAACGCCTCTGGCTGGCTTTCTGCGAAATCAGTGCGTCCTATACTTCTATTAAACAACGTATCGCCGCTAAACATATAGTTTTCCGTAAGTATTACAACGGAGCCGCCGGTATGTCCCGGTGTAGATATCACGTCAAAATGAAAGTTATCCAAACACAGCTTGCCCTCTGCAAGGTAATCGGTCGGATAACATGCATCACATTGCACTCGCCAAAGATTGGAAGCGGCACTACGACACAAAAGCGCATCCTGCTTAGAAACAAATATTTTTGCGTTTTCGCACCCGACTCGACGCAGTAACTGATGAACGCCGCCGCAATGATCAAAATGCCCGTGCGTAAGCAAAACGGCTTTAACCCGCAATCCGTTTGCCAAAATATAATTTTGCGCATCGACGCTGTTAAACGGAACGTCTATAACCACACAATCCGATTGCTCGTGTAAAATAATGCAGTTTGTAGACAGTTCACCCTGACTAAAAAACTTTACCTTTTTCATGCGTGTGTACGGTAAACATTTATTACCGCAGGTATCGATGATATCTTATTCATAAGCTGGTTAACCTGCTCGTGATTGGATATTTCTACAGAAACGGTTGCAACAGCATTGCCACGCTTATCCTTGCGTGCGTTGATTGCAACAAGAGGCAACCCTTCGTTTGCAATAGAGCGTGTGATATCGGCAAAAATATCGCCCTTATCCTCCGATATGATTTCAATCGTAGCAACAAACGTAGCCTGCTGCTCCATACTAACCCAAGAAGCCTCGACTATACGTTCCTTTTCCATGCCTTTAACGGACGGACAATCGGCACGGTGGACACAAATGCCCCTTCCTCTTGAAATATATCCGACAATTTCATCTCCGGGCACGGGTGAACAGCACCCCGCAAAACGGACAAGCAGATCATCCATTCCCTTTATCGCTACGGCGTTTTCTCTTCCTCCGGACGCCTTGCGCTTGCGAGCATTTTGCTCCCGACGATATTTTTCCTGCAGGGCAGCGTTACCGGCAATAAGCTTTGACATCACCGAACTCAGTGATATGCTTCCATAGCCAACTGCTGCATACATCTCGTCTGCAGAGTTAAACATATATCGCTCACAAGTGGTGGCAATAGCGTCGTTCGTAAGCAACTCGGACGGCGCAATGCCCCTATGACGCGAATCTCGCTCCACCATCGCTTTGCCCGTGCGAATATACTCTTCCTTGAGCTCGCGCTTGAAAAATTGCCTAATCTTTGCTTTTGCAGATGGTGTCGTTACGATTTTTAACCAATCGCGCGAGGGCCCCTTGGCATTGGGATTAGTCATTACCTCTACCGTATCACCCGTTTGTAAAACAGTACTTAACGGCATTATTTTATTGTTAACCTTGGTGCCCACACACTTGTTGCCGACCTGACTGTGGATTGCATACGCAAAGTCCAAAGCATTTGCACCGGCAGGCAGATTTTTTACGTCGCCGTTAGGTGTGAAAACGTAAACTTCGTTAGTATTGGAAATATCCTTTCGAATAAGATCCAAAAACTCCTTACTATCCTTGAAATCGTCGTTATACGACAAAACCTCCTTAACCCAAGTAAGCTTTTCGTCCATGGGGGTTTCGCCGAAAACGCCCTCCTTGTACTTCCAATGTGCGGCGATACCGTATTCCGCCACCTTGTGCATTTGATGAGTTCTTATTTGCACCTCGATGGGATAACTGTGTCCGCCAAAATCTATAAAAACCGTTGTGTGCAAAGATTGATACAAATTCGGCTTGGGTACCGCAATGTAATCCTTAAATCTACCCGGCATTGGCTTCCATCGAGCGTGAATTGCACCTAACACCGCATAACAATCCTTTATCGTATCAACAATGACGCGTACAGCCGTTAAATCGTAAACCTGGTCGAGCGTCTTGTTTTGATTTTTCATCTTTTTGTAGATGGAATACAAGTGCTTAACCCTGCCGTAAATATCAAAATCTTCGATTTTAGTTGCAGATAACTCCTGCCTTAGCTGTACTATAAAATCATCTACAATCTCGTCCCGCTCCTGCTTTTTTAGCGCAATGCCCTGCGCAATTGAAGTATAAGCAGCATTATCGAGATATTTCAGACACAAGTCCTCCAACTCGCTTTTTATAGGAGAAATACCCAGCCTACCTGCGATCGGAGCAAAAATATCCAAGGTTTCCTTGGCTGTAATTTGCTGCTTTTCAGGCGACATATACATCAGCGAACGCATATTATGCAGCCTATCTGCAAGCTTTATCAGCATAACGCGTATGTCCTTTGCCATGGCAAAAAACATTTTACGCATGTTTTCCGCCTGTTCCTCCTCTTTATCGTGAAAGGTGATTTTATCCAGCTTGGTTACGCCTGCAACAAGATAGGCTATTTCATCGCCAAAAGCCTTGCGTAGATCCTCATCGGTAACATAGGTGTCCTCCACCGTGTCATGCAAAAGAGCTGCACAAATAGTGGACACGTCCATGCCCATATCGATAAGAATATCCGCCACTATGGTCGGGTGCGTAATGTACGGACGTCCGCTTGCCCTAAACTGTCCCTCATGTGCCTTATACGCAAGCTGAAATGCGTCGTTAATACGATTAACGTCGGCAGCGTGATAATAATGTTTTACTTTGGACAGAAAGTTTTGTAACGTAACCTCTGCTTTTTCTTTTTCCGTATTCATTGTAATTAGCTCCGCACAAAGCAAAAGCTCTCCTATTTTTTTTCAAAAATGCGATAAACGGACGAATCGTCTAAGTTGGCTTTAACCGAGCCGTCGATTTCAATCGTGTATTTATCCTTAACAGTTATCAGCCGAAGCTGTTCGAAAACTCGTATGCTCAACAAATACTGCGCATATGATATTTTGCCCGTTAAATACTTGTCGTACACGCTTTTTAGGCTATCGAATTTTTCTTTTTTTCTAAGTACAGCAAACGCCGACGCACAGATACTCCTATCCAATAACGGCTCGTATAACGACGGATTAGACGGCTCCGCCTTAATATAGACGGTTTTTTCAGGCAAACACCTGCACACCTCCGTTTGAAAGGCTACTATCGTTTTATATTTTTCAAACGGATAATCAGGTAACGGCGATACGACAACAGTTTTTCCGCCGCAATCACTTGCAAAAAACACGTCCACCGTAAAATCAGACAAATCGTATTTATCGCAATACGCAAGATACGTTTCGTAGTCGTCAAATACAGCCAAAACGGATGACTCTTTAAGCAGTTCAGGCACGTTTGTAGCATCGTCAAATACGCTTCTCGGCAAAAAATTCTTTACAAGATTAAGTCGATAAAACTCGTCGAAGCAAACGGAGTTATCCAGTGCAACACTATCTAACATACCGCAAATATTACCGGTGTAGCTATCCTCTTCAAGCGAACAAAGCACGTCCACGTTGCCGCCATTTTTGATAAATGGAGCAAGCCTACCGTAGGTAAAAAAGCCTTTTAACTCCAAGCCGTTATTTAACGTCATACTTAGGTGCTGCGCTTCCTTGCCGAAAGCGTTTGCAAAACTGACACTTCCGCGCACACGACACACAAGTTTATCCGTTGGCAAAAGTGGTTGCAATGCTTTGGATAACGCATATAGCTGCTGTGCATTGCAGTCCTCCGAAAGCTCCACGTCGTACATTCTTGCACGACTGAATATTGACGAATCATACGAACGAAAAACCTCAGAAATGGCGTTGCGAAACTCCAATAACCGCTCGGCAGCAACCGTAAAACCGACAGATGCCTTGTGTCCGCCAAATTTTTCAAGATGATTTTTGCATTGACAAAAAGCATTGAAAAGGTCAATTTCATCTATCCCGCGCGCAGAGCCAACGTAGTTATCGCCATCCCTTGTCATAACAAGAGCCGGAACGTAGTATTTTTCCTTATAACGTGCGGCAGCAATGCCGAGCACTCCGTGCTGCCAAGCCTCACCGACAAGAAACACCATGCGTTCGCTTATAACCGTCTGCTCATCAAGCATCGTATCGGCATCGGCAACAATATCGTCCAAAATTTGTTTACGTTGCTCGTTGAGCTCCAGTAAATACTTTGCGGTTTTAACATCCGCCTTATCACGCTGCAAAAGCAACTTTAACGCCGCTTGCGGATTGCCCACACGCCCCGCGGCATTGATTTTGGGAACAATGCGCATTGCAACGTCATTGCATGAAAGCGCTTTACCACACTTAGATAACTCGGCAAGCTTGATAAGTCCGCCATGCTTCCAATTTGCCAACGCCAGCTTGACTATCGTGCGGTTTTCGTCCTGCATGGGCATGATGTCGCCAACAGTTCCTATCCCGGCAAGGTCAACGTATTTTAACGCCTCGTCCCTACCGGCAAGCGCCTCAACAAGCTTCCAAGCAACTCCAGAGCCAGATAAATACGGAAAAGGATAACCCAATTTTGGATTAACGCACACACAATTAGGCAAAACTTCCGGCAGCTCGTGGTGGTCAGTTACGATAACCTCCACACCTAACTGCTCCTGTATAGCGGCAACTTCCTCCGCATTGGAAATTCCGCAGTCTACAGTAATAACAAGCTCGTAAAATTTTTTTTCAAATGCTTTAATAACGCTATCGGCGTGCAAGCCGTAGCCCTCGTCACGAGTGGGAATAAGCACATCGTTATCAATACCGTTATCGGAAAAATACAACGACAAAATTGCCGCCGCGGATAGTCCGTCGGCATCGTAATCGCCACAAATGAGCACTGCAGCATCATTTTCGACCGCCATGCCGATAAGTTCCACTGCATCGCGCATACCTTGCATTTCAACGGGAGAGTGAAAAATCAAACTACCGCCAAAGTATTCGTCAAAATTCTGTTCAGTAACACCACGCGCCGCAGCAACCTCGGCTAACGGCACAGAAAAGCCCTTTTCCAACAGAAAATCAATATTGGCTTGCGTTTTACGTTGTATGTAGCGTTCCTTCATTTTTCTCCTTAAAAGCACAACAGCCTTCTAACGCAAAAATTAGAAGGCTGCCGATATTATTATAACTAATTATTTGCCGACCTTAGCGGAATTGCCCACAATGCTTGCAACAAGTCCCACAAACAGTCTGTTTAAGCCCATTGTTGCGCCGAAGGACAGCACTGTGGCATATACAAGAACATTGCCCAAAGGTGCAGTTACAACCGTGGGGATAAGCCACAAAATAGCACCGAGCACAACCACTGCGGCATGAGCGATGATGTTAAGCTTGTTGTTTGCAGCAAAGCCCTTGTAGCTTGCGCTTGCAAAAGTTTTGCTTTGAGCAAGCTCTGCTATATCCGCAAGCGACTTGTATGTGATAAAGGTCATCAAACCGTATGCGAGAATTGCACCTACCGCAGCAGCGAGGTTGAATATTTCAACGCCAACCAAACCCATTGCAATGATAAATAAAACAATGGCAATAAGCTGCGAATAAATACCAGCAACTCCCAAAGCCTTAAAGCGAAGGATAAACACTACCCAGCAAGCAACAACCAGCAAAGCAAATACTACAACAAAAATAATCGCGCCGGCAGCTTCATCTGCTTCAACAACGTCTAAGGTAAGTTCTGCATCGATAACGTCATTATTAACGTAGCTTGCCACTGTACGAGCGGCAGTTTCACTACCTGTGTAAATTTGAATGGATGCATCGCCCGTTTTGAATACATATGCTGCAAGTTCTTCATCAATAAATACAGGATAGCTTGTGCTTGTAGATTGACTCAAGCTTTTAGCTGCAGTTTTTCCTTCTGCCGTAAGCTTTACGTCAACAAGATGCCAAACCGTATCACCGTTAACATAACGGCTGATAGATGCGTTACGCTTGAAGTGTTCCGGCTTGAGCACGATATCGCTTTCGGAATAAGTAACGCTGCTGCCCGAATATGCCGTTCCGGAAATTTCAACCTTACCGCCTGCAACGGCATTTTCGATATAGCTTTGAACAAGGACAGTGTTATCCCTATCCACATTAACCTTGATACCGTTTTCGTTTTTAACAACTGTGCTGATTTCCGGAGCGGAAACGGTAACCGTTTTAGCATCCTTATCTAACGAAACGGAGCATCCGTAAAAACCGTAAATATCTGCCATTCTGGTGCGAATAACGGAAGAAATATTATCCCACGCCTCGTCGGAATCCGCATTTACCGAATACACTGCATTAACGTTGTCGCCAAACAGTCTGCTGCCCTGAATGCGAGAAAGCGGAGAAATGTAGACGTTATGTCCGCTGTTAGCCACGTTGATGGGCAAGCATGCGAAAACGCCCAACAGTACAACAATTACCGCCACGATCGCCAAAACGATGACGGATGTTTTTTTAGTCATTATGAGCCTCCTTGACTTTATCCTAAACAAAAGCGGCAAGATGTGCCCCTTAAAGGCGACTTTGTCATTTAACGCAAAAGCCCCCTTTGCGGACAGCCTACACCGCTAACCATTCTATTATAATAGTTGTTACTAATTTAGTCAATTATTTTTCAGTTTTTTTCCTCTTTATTAACACAAAAAAGTGATAAAAACACACAAATAGCCCTATCGTTTTCCCTGTTATCGAGGCAACCACCGTTAAATAGCTAAAACATAAAACACAAGTAACTAAAACAAGCAGCGTAACCGCCAATCGATCCACAACATTACCGCAATTCAAATCATAAATAAGCCAATGCTCACTCAAAAGCTTTAAGACAATATAAAAAAGAGACAAGCATGTACTTGCCTCGTGATATAATGAATAATCGCAAACTATCTTTTTGCCTTGAATAACACGCAAATCACGGCAACGGATAGCATTATTAACAAATCAAGCAAAATGCGCCACAGCACAAATTCGCCGAAAATGCAAAAGCACACCGTCGATAACAGCCAACAAACAACTGCCGCAACAACTGCTTTGAGCAAAAGCTTATCATCACGCACGATAAACAAAACTCCCAAGCCCATAGCAAGTATTTTTAGCACCTGATTGACTATTGCGATAACACTATCTGAAGGAGAAAATACTTTTGCCACCAAGGCAAGCACAAGTGACAACAGACAACTCAACACGAATGATAACGTTCCAGCTTTAATTCCCTGTATGTATGCCGCCTTTTTGTATCCGTCCATAAAAAAACTCCGAACAGTATAATACTATTCGAAGTTTGTTTTTTTAGTACAAAATTATTTAATTTCGTCCGTTTCGTCCACTTCCGCAGCATCATTGTTCGAAACAGCCTGAGCGTCTGCGGAGTCGATGGAGTGGATAGCCTGACGAAGCAGTTGCATAGTTCCCTTTGCACCGTCAACACCAGTTTCAATCCAAATAAATTTATCGTCAAGCGCAACAACCGTGCCAACAATTCCGCCGATGGACGTAATTACGCTACCGATGGCAAGCTTTGCCATCATTTCCTCCGCACGCTTTTTTTGCTTGCGTTGCGGTATAACCATCATAAGTACCATGCCGACAATCAGCACGCCGAACACGATAAGCGTAACCCAGCTTGAACCGGAACCATCGCCGCTTGCCTCTCCAGAGGTAGATGTGAACAAATTGAGCAAATTTAACATTTCAAATTCTCCTATTAAGACGTCGTTTGCGCCTATATCGCGTTAATTATACAACATTGTTAAACATTTTGCAAGCCAATAAAAGACTAAGGTTACTTTCATTTTACTTTAAGACTGCAAATATTGACGATTTTATCGACGACGGATTATTCCACAAAAGGCAATATCCCAAAGCAACTTAATTATCCGTAGTACTTTTCGTAAAAATCCTGTTTAAACTCCGTAAAACTATCGTTAAAAATGGCTTCACGAGCCTTTTTGACCAAGTTCAACAAAAACGTTATGTTATGTATGCTCAGCAACTCTGCCGCCAAAATTTCCTTACAGTTTATCAAATGGCGTAAATATGCTTTGGTAAAATTCTTACAACAATAGCAGTCACATTCATCATCAAGCGGCGAAAAATCCGCCTTATATGCCCCGTTACGAACAACAACCTTTCCGTGACTTGTCATTGCCGTTCCATTACGAGCAATACGAGTAGGCAAAACGCAATCGCACATATCTATGCCCCGCTCGATTCCCTCTAAAATATAATCGGGCGTGCCTACGCCCATCAAATAATGCGGCATATTCTCCGGAAGGTACGGACGAATTGCATCCATCATTTTGTACATAACAACAGAAGGCTCACCAACAGACAATCCACCTACGGCAATGCCACACTCCGCATACTGCGCAACCTCCTTGGCAGACTGAATGCGCAAATCCTCAAACATATTGCCCTGAATAATTGGAAACAACATTTGCGTGTCGTTGGTGTGTGCATGCGCGCATCTATCCAACCAACGATGTGTGCGGAGCATTGCCTTTTTGGCGTAAGTTTTGTCGCAACCGTATGGCGAACATTCGTCAAACGCCATAATAATATCAGCACCCAAATCATGTTCCGTTTTCATAACGCTTTCGGGAGTAAAAATGTGTTTACTTCCGTCAACATGTGAGAAAAATGTAACGCCGTCCTCAGATATTTTACGCAAATCGCCAAGCGAAAAAACCTGAAAACCACCACTATCTGTAAGAATCGGACCGTCCCAATTCATAAATTTATGTAATCCGCCTGCAGCGGCAACCAACTCGCTACCGGGACGCAAATACAGATGGTATGTGTTGGATAGAAGTATTTGCGTACCTATTTCTTTTAGCGTAGACGGCAAAAGAGATTTTACAGTTGCCGCCGTACCGACCGGCATAAAAATAGGCGTTTCAATATCGCCGTGTGGTGTGTGAAAAACACCGGCTCTTGCGCCGGTATGCTTATCTATGTGCTGTAATTCAAAACTAAATTGGCTCATTTTATTTATTGTATAATGCAATTCGGCAATAATATTGCCAATGCTTTTATCCTTTTATTTTTTTTACTAAAAATACACTCAAATGAAATGTATTTTTATAAATTCCTCGACAGAACAATCAAAACAACTTACGCAATAGATATGAGTAAATAATAAAATTCATACGTCGTCAAACGCCACAAAAATCACTCAATAAACATCGCGTCCCCGAACGAAAAGAATCGATACTTTTGCTCGACTGCCGTTTTGTACACGTCCAGTATTTTTTCTCGGCTGCACAGTGCCGAAACAAGCATTATAAGCGTGCTTTTGGGCAAATGAAAGTTGGTAATAAGCGCGTCCACAAGCTTAAATTTATACGGCGGATATATAAAAATTTCGGTATTTCCGCAACCTGCAACCAATTTTCCGTTGTCATCAACTGCGCTTTCAAGCGTGCGCACACTTGTAGTGCCAACGCAAATTACCCGACGCCCTTCCGCCTTTGCTTTATTGATAGCATCAGCGGCTTGTTGTGTAACAGAATAAAACTCTGAATGCATGTGATGATTGGTAACGTCATCGACGTTGACGGGACGAAACGTCCCTAACCCAACATGCAACAACACTTCCACCACTTCAACACCCATGGCTTTTATTTTTTCCAAAAGTTGCGGCGTAAAATGTAATCCGGCTGTCGGAGCAGCCGCAGAGCCATCCACTTTGGAGTACACGGTGTTGTAGCGAGCCTTATCTTCAAGTTTTTTTGTAATGTACGGCGGTAAAGGCATCTCACCCACTTCAGCAAGAATATTTTCAAAAACTCCGTCGAATGCAAATTCCACAATACGACTTCCGTCCTCACCAACAGATTGTATTGTTGCGGAAAGCTTATCGCCAAAATGAAAAACTGCTCCGGGCTTGGCAATCCTACCGGGTTTAAGAATAACTTCCCAATGAGTATAGTCCAACCTTTTTAGCAACAGAAATTCAATATGGCCGCCCGTTTTATCCTTAACGCCGTATATACGCGCAGGCAACACTTTGGTGTTATTGACAACCAATACGTCACCTTTATGCAAATAATCTACGATATCGTAAAAATGCCTATGATCAATTTGATTGTTATCCCTGTGATATACCAATAATCGCGAGCTATCTCGTGGTTCGGCAGGAGTTTGCGCAATCAACTCTTGCGGCAAAAAATAATCGAAATCACTTGTTTTCATTTGCTTGACTGTCGTCGTAAATCGACAACATCTCCATTCTTTCCTTTGTAAGTTTACGACCGAGATGCTTGTACGCATTAGGCATACAAATACGCCCTCTCGGCGTGCGAGCGACAAAGCCCAACTGCAACAAATAGGGTTCGTACACATCCTCGATGGTTGTTGCATCCTCACCAGTTGCCGAAGCAAGTGTATCCAAACCCACAGGGCCACCACTAAACTTATCGATGATGGTGGTAAGTATATTTTTATCCACCGCATCCAAGCCAAGCTCGTCAACTTCCATAACGCGCATGGCATGTTCCACCACCGGCAATGTTATACTACCATCACCAAGAACATCGGCAAAATCTCTAACACGTTTAAGCAGTCTGTTTGCTATACGAGGCGTGCCACGACTTCTGCGGGCAATTTCAAAGCAAGCCTCGGCTTCGATGTTCGCTCCGAGTTTTTTTGCAGATTTTTTTACTATAAGCTGCAACTGCTCCGGAGAATACAAATTAAGACGCATCTGCACGCCAAAACGATCACGCAACGGAGCCGCCAAATTGCCCGCCTTTGTGGTTGCGCCTATAAGCGTAAAACGCTCAAGCTTGATATTTACGCTTTGTGCCGACGGTCCCTTACCCACAACAAAGTCCAAACGATAGTCCTCCATTGCAGGATACAGAATTTCCTCCAAGCTACTGTTTAGACGATGAATTTCATCGATAAACAACACTTCGTTGGGCTTGAGCTTGGATAGTATTGCCGACAAATCAAACTTGCTGGGTATTGCTGAACCGCTCGTCACGGTGATAGGCACACCCATTTCGTTTGCAATAATATGCGCAAGGGTGGTTTTGCCCAAGCCGGGAGGACCGTACAACAAAACATGGTCTAAGCTTTCGCCACGCGCCAATGCGGCTTTAATATAAACGGACATATTTTCGCGAACTTTATCCTGCCCAACATAATCTTCAAATGATTTTGGTCGAAGGATATTTTCGGTATCACGTTCTTTTTCAGTAAGAGTGCTTGTAAAAAAAGTGTTTTCCATTTTATTTGCAAAAAGAGTTGTATTTAAGCAATTTGTTTTTCGCTCAAATGCATATCCACAAAAGTAGATATCGATAAGTAATAACAATAAGGCGATTCGTTTAATAAACCAAATCTCAAACTTGTTACTGTAACTGTAAATTTGTCAAGCCTAATCAATTCTAAACGCCATATTGACAATTTCTTCCGTTGAAGAAGCCCCAAGCTTGGTAGCAGCTTCAACAAGCTTTTCCGCATCGGACTGTCCTTTACCGAGCGAGCACAGCACTGCGATTGCAGCTTTTGCAGATGCGTCGAATGCATTTTGTTTTTGCGAACCGAAATCTAACGATTGCTGACCAACTCCGATATACGCATCATCAGGCGTCACCTTTTCTTTAAGTTCCAAAACGATTCGCTCTGCAGTCTTTTTTCCCAATCCTTTTATTTTAGTCAATTGCTTTGTATCGCCACCAAAAATTGCAGCAGCAAGACTTTTGTAATCCATGCCGGATAAAACAGCTTGCGCCACTTTGCAGCCCACTCCGGAAACAGACGTTAACAACATAAACATGCTTTTTTCCTCTTTGGTGGAAAATCCAAAAAGTGCAATTCCGTCCTCCTTTACCTGCAAAAATGTGTACAGACGACGTGTTTCGCCCAAAACACAGTCGGAAAAAGTATAATCGGACACAAACATTTGATACCCCACACCGTTTGCTTCCACAGTAACAGAATTCAAATCCTTATCCGTAATTTGTCCACATATATAACTAAACATATTGTAGCCTCACTGAATGTAAAATTTATCCGTCATGCCACCAGTTTGAATATGCGTAAGCGCCACGGCAAGGGCATCGGCGGCATCGTCCGGCTTGGGTACTTTTTGCAAGCCAAGATAAATTCGTACCATTTCCTGTATCTGCTTTTTATCGGCACGTCCGTAGCCCGTCATCGCCTGCTTAATCTGCAGCGGAGTGTACTCGTACAACTTGCCGCAATGATGTATCGCCGCGAGTAAAAGCACACCACGCGCATGCGCAACATTTATTCCCGTTGTTATATTGGTGTTAAAAAACAACTCCTCGCAAGCTATTTCGTCTGGACTGTATTTTTGTATCAACTTGGTGACGCCTTCGTAAATAATCGCTAACCTTACCGGAAAGCTTTCCTCCTTGGGCGAAGTGATAATTCCGTAATCCACCACTTTTTTATTATTAAAACCGTCATGATCGATAACACCATATCCGACGATTGCTAATCCCGGATCAAAGCCGATTACTCTTTTCATAGCTTCCTTCAACGCAGTATTTTACAAGGCAAACCTATGATTACCTTTAATTTTGTAGATATATAATAAAACACTTGTACGAAAAAGTCAAGCCGATGTAATACACCCGTTTATCAAAAAGTCCCTATATAAAAGGCAATTTTTACACATAAAAACAATACTCTTTTTGTGCTTGTAAAAGCTAAAAATCAATCCCAATGCCCAAATTAGCTCGCATTACATATCCTATGTCTAAAATAGTAGTTTATGAATCCCCGAAAATCGTCATACATACGGTTCACAAGCTCACATGCGCGAGTGGAGATTCCAAAAGCACCGCCACGAGAAAAAACTTTTTCCGTCAATAATATTCACAAAAAAAAATTACGCCGCTAATAACAATTAATCCTCTGTTACAAAGTGCTTTACAGTATCGGATAAATCGGCAAGCTCTGTGGCAAAAAAGCTTGGATATGCATGCTTGTTTGAATACTCGCAAATCGGAATCCATTCAACGTATTCGTCGCCGTCAATACATTTACTTTTATGTTGCGGCAACAGCTTTGTTCCCCGAGATTCCATTAGATAGTACAAAGATATTTCATGCGAGCGATAACCGTTAAGTAACGACTTGCTATGATCGACAAAGAAATTTTCGTGCACAAACAATAGCCTTTCCGCCTTAAAGTGTACGCCCGTTTCCTCAAATGCCTCACGTTCAGCACATTGCATTGCCGTTTCGCCAAGGTGCACTGCGCCACCGATTGTATAATAATACCCCGAAACGGCGTTTGTAGCCATCAATACACAGCCGTCCTCTATAATTACAGCAACCGCTCTATATCTAAAGCGTTCGCCACTGTTTGTGGTAAACGTTATATTTTGCTCATCCATATTCTATCTCCATTTGCGCAAACAAGACTGCCACCCATGGTGACAGCCTTGCAATCAATTTGATTCTGTTTATATTTTTTGCATTCAATAAAAGGTTACAGAGCCAACAATTCTATAAGGCAATTAGATTACTCTTCATCATCTGGTAATTGTACGTTATGCTTCCCATAACGTTAACCACTCTGCAAAGCCAAAAATTCTATAAGGCAGTTGGATTACTCTTCATCTTCCGGTAATTGTACGTTATGCTCCCCATAACGTTAACCGCTCTGCAAAGTCCGTAAATCCTATAAAGCAGTTGGATTACTCTTCATCTTCCGGTAATTGTACGTTATGATAAACATTTTGCACGTCGTCGTTATCTTCCAAAACGTCAAGCATTCTTTGGAATTTAACAAGATTTTCGCCATCCAACGTTACCATAGTTTGCGGAAGCCAATCAAACTCTGCCGAGGTAAGATTCAAACCCTTATTTACAACTGCGTCGCGAACAGCAGATAATGCTGATGGATCGCAGGTGATTTCCACCATACCCTCGTCCTCAAGACTCACGTCATCCGCGCCAGCCTCGATTGCCAATTCAAATGCGCCGTCGTCATCTAAACCAAGGTTATTTTCTGCAACGACAATACCTTTACGGTCGAACATATAGCTTACGCAATTTGTTTGACCAAGGCTTCCGCCGTTTTTATCGAAAGCGCACCTAACGTCGCCTGCAGTACGGTTTTTGTTATCAGTAAGACACTCAACTATAACGGCACTGCCACCAACGCCATATCCTTCATAAACGATATCAACGTAATCAACGGTCGAAAGCTCACCGCTTGCCTTTTTGATACTACGCGTAATGTTATCGTTAGGCATATTATTTGCCTTAGCTTTTTGAATGATATCGTACAGCTTGCTGTTAGATGAGGGATCTGCTCCGCCTGCCTTAACGGCAACTGCAATTTCGCGCCCGATTTTTGTGAAAATTTTCGAACGAGCTGCATCGCCCTTTGCTTTTTTATTCTTAATGTTATTCCACTTACTATGACCGGACATAAAAACCTCCGAAAATTATTTAATAAATTTGTTTTGCTTAAAAAAGATTTGATACATCATCACGCTACCAGCAACACCAGCATTAAGCGATTCAAAATTATTTTGCATTGGCAATGACAAAATCCTATCTGCATTAGCTTTTGTATAATCTGATATTCCGTTCCCCTCGTTACCGACGACAAGCGAAACTGGTTTTTCAAAATTCGCCGAAACGATAGCGTCGCCATGCATATCAGCGGCTATGATATCCGTGTTGCAAAGCAAGTCAAACGCCTCGCCAATATCATCAAAACAACTGATTTTAACGCAAAAATGCGCCGACATTGCCGAGCGTAATACTTTGGGGGAATACAAATCCACACTGTTTACGGCAAACACGTCGGTAAAACCACATGCCGCTGCAGTACGAATTAGTGTGCCGGCATTGCCCGGATCCTGTATTCCATCCAAAACCAAACAATTACCTTTGGGGGCGCTGAGCATTATCATAGGCTTACGAACGACCGCAATAACGCCTTGCGAATTTACGGTATCGCTCATTTTAGCAAATACGTCGTCCGCAACAGCACTTACAGGTAATTGAGCAAGCGCATCGTTAATTACATTAAACATTGTGCCAAATGTCGGATTATCCACTTCAACACCAAGTTTTTGTGCCTTGCTTTGCGCAACAAACAGTTCTATAATATCTGCACCGTGTACGGCCGCATCGCAAACCAGTCTTTCGCCCTCGATAACATATTGCCCGTAAGCATTGCGATATTTTTTTTCGGCAAGCTTAACTGCATGGATAATTTTTGAGTTTTGTCGAGATGTAATAATCATTTTAGACAAAATAAAAAAAGTTTTTGTCGATAGCGTCATTATTATTTGCGCCACCGACAAAAACTCATTCAATCAATTCAGTTGAGCGCTGCCTTTGCTTGATCGGCAAGCTTTGCAAATGTTGCGGAATCGCTAACTGCGATTTCTGCAAGGGACTTTCTGTTAAGGTCGATATTGGCAAGCTTCAAGCCGTGCATAAGCTTGCTGTACGACAAACCGTTAGCTCTTGCTGCTGCGTTGATACGAGCAATCCACAGGCTACGCATATCACGTTTACGAAGACGACGTCCTACATAAGCGTAGTTACCGCTCTTCATAACCGCTTGACGAGCAAGACGATAGTTTGTGGATTTAAGTCCAAAGTAGCCTTTAGCTGCTCTTAAAATCTTTCTACGTTTTTTAACTGCGTTAACACCACGTTTAATTCTCATTGTTCAGTCCTCCTATCAGTACGGCAACATGCTCTTAACAGTGTTGGCTTGAGTAGCGTTTACATAAGCCGTGCTGCGAAGGTTGCGTGTTCTCTTGGTGGTCTTTTTACCAAGCTTGTGGTTCTTGTTGCATTGAGCGCGCTTAACTTTGCCGCTTTTCAAAACGACAAAACGTTTTTTTGATGCGCTATGTGTTTTTTGTTTAGGCATAAATTTATCCTCCGGTAATAAGTTTAACTAATTTAACGGAACGAGAAACATACTTATGTTCCTACCTTCCGTAGTAGGCTGTTTATCGATTTTTGATACGTCCGCAAGGATTTCGGCAAACTTTTTCATAACCTGTACGCCTTGCTGAGCATAGGCTTGCTGCCTGCCACGCATACGAATTGTTGCCTTAACCTTGTTTCCGTCGTTCAAAAACTTGCGCGCAATGTTAGCTTTTGTGTTAAGATCGCCAACATCGATGGTCATTGAAAGCCAAACCTCTTTAACCTCGATAGTTTTTTGATTGCGCCTCATTTCCTTTTCTTTTTTGTTTTGCTCGTATTTGTATTTACTATAATCCATAATACGGCAAACGGGCGGATTGGAGTTGGGTGATATTTTTACCAAATCTAAACCCGATTCATCAGCTATGCGTTGACCTTCGTATGCAGAAACAATTCCCAGTTGTTGTCCGTCACTTCCGATAAGACGAATTTCCTTATCTCTTATCTGACCGTTAGTTTGAAGCTCTTTGATAGTTGTGTCCTCCCGACAAAAAAAAGTGTGGTAAACAAAAATACCACACCCAAAATATGCCCTATTGCTAAGACAACGTAAACTATTGAGTAACCGTAATGCGCAATTGCAAAAGCGGTGAGAAATGGTATTTCTGCTTTAACGAGAGCATTATAGCAAACCTCACCGCCGTTGTCAAATGTTTTAACGCAACTTTTTGCAAAATCATTTAGAAAAGTCAAATATGATTCGCTTGTCAGAAAACATTCACATCGATTATCAATGCAAATCTAAATGACATCAAATGTTTGGTTATTCATAAACAAGTTCCACGCACCATATATACGACAGCTCGGAATCTTCATTAGGCTCGTTAATATACGGATCAAACCACAGTTGCGTTGGCTTTCCGTCCGAAAAATAAACTTCTTTAACCCAGATGTATTCTCCCTCGCCGGGTAGTTTTACCTTCCAGCTTGTGCCGTTGTAATCATAGCAAGCATTGTCCGCATTATATGTGAAATCATTCATATCAGCACACGCATATATCAGCATAGAAAACAAGTTATACAAATCAGTATCATTATCTCCCCAGCCTTGTACTTCAATCACATTGCCATCTTCGTCAAGATTTTCCGTACGACCGCTCACAAAGCTACCGTTTGTACTATAAGAATACATCTATATTCTATGCTTGAGTTTTTACTCGGTGCCGAGTACACGTTGAATCGGATTGTTACGTCATCGTATTCCGCAACCGTAAATAATTTTTCCCACTGCTCGGCTGTAAGCTCGGCGTCGTTAGCCTTATTGGTGTAACCGCAAACGGAACAAACACCGTTTTCAAGCGTATGAGCGCTCTTATCATTTATAGTGTCATGTTCGCAAGTTGCAGCATGCCAGTGATATTCCTCGTTATACGACCACTCGCTTGAATACTCATGAACGTGCTCGGGCTTTTTATATTGGTCTGCATCCTGTGGCGGCGTAACAATCTTATCCGTGGGGCGAATATCAACATATTGAATAAAATAGCTTTCCTGCTGCGACACAGTTTCATTTTCGCCGCCTTGAGATGGTTCGCTCGGATTTAATTGCTGCCACAAATTGCTTGATATATTTGCCTTAGCACACATACTGCCATCGGAGTTTAGCACAAACCAGTATCCAAAGTTGTCCACGCTTGGGCTTATAAGCTTGAATTTAACATCTCCGTCGGAATACAGCTTGAACACAGAATGCGCCTCCGCGTTATCGAAATTGTTCTCCAATAAGTCTAAATACCTCGAAACTTCCCTAAGAGTATACCAAGACATAGCATAATCCCCTAACCACGAGCCAAATGCCTCTTGCGGCAAAACGTACTTGCCCTCAAGACGCGTGCCCTCGTAATAAAAAGTTTGAAAATCGCCCGTCAGCGTTGTATCATAATAAAATTCTTCGGGAAAAGCGTACACGTCCCCCTCTGCATGAAAGTTATCTCTGCCGTATTTTTCCGCATTGTTAGTTTCATAATCCAACACAAATTCGCTATACATCGCAGATAGTGTATTTTGTCCAAAATTTATTATTCCGTTTATCGATACAGAAAAATTTTCATAAGAATCGCCATCCTTGTTAACGTCCTTAAAAATGGCTTTACATTGACAATTTCTCATCTTATTATCGTCGATGAGTTGTATCAGCCTTGTCTTGATTTCTTGTAGCCTTTCAAGCTCGGTAACCTCAACGTAATTGCCGTCGTAGATATTATCGTCATTTTCTTTAGACGTATCGGGAATTTCAAATTCGCAAGCAACACCAAAAACAAGCGTTACAAGCAAAATCGCCGCTAAAAGCAGCAAACTCTTTCTTTTGTTCATAAAGACCTCCTCATTCTTTCAATATGACAACATCATTATACCCCCCCCCCGACAAAAGTCAACCATCTAAGGTAAGTTTTTACAAAAAATGGCTCTCTTACAAATAACAAACTTCAACATGGGAGAATATGCAAAAAGGGAAAGCCGCTTTTAGCTTTCCCCAATGCTTAATATTCGCAATTTTTTTGCCATGCAAATCAAAGGCTACATATCCATTGACTTATCGGCAATTTCCTTAGTTAATTTAGCTATAAGCTCGTCAAGCGTCATGCTGCCAAGGTCGCCCGATTTACGATTACGCACAGATACACTACCGCTTTCCTTTTCCTTTTCGCCCAAAACAAGCATGTACGGAATTTTTTGCAATTGAGCTTCCCTTATACGATAGCCCATCTTTTCGTTACGATTATCCACTTCGGCACGAATACCTAATGCGCAAAGCTTGTCGCACACAGCAAACGCATAATCGGATTGCGACTCTGAAATGGGCACTAATTTAACTTGAACAGGCGCCAACCAAAGTGGAAACGCTCCCGCAAAGTGCTCGGTAAGTATTGCAATAAAACGCTCGATACTACCAAATACCACACGGTGAATCATTACAGGACGATGTTTTTCACCGTCTTGCCCCACATATGTCAAATCAAAACGTTCGGGCATTTGGAAGTCTAACTGAATAGTCCCGCATTGCCACGTTCTACCCAAACTATCCTCAAGGTGGAAGTCAATTTTAGGTCCGTAAAAAGCACCGTCGCCTTCGTTTATTTCGTAGTCCTTGCCGAGAGTGTTCAAAGCCTTTTTGAGTGCGTTTGTTGCAGTTTCCCACTGCTCATCGCTACCCATACTATCCTCCGGACGAGTGGAAAGCTCAAGGTTATACTTAAATCCAAACACACTGTAAAACTTGTCGATAAGGCGCACTACGCCCTCAATTTCGTCCTCGATTTGCCCCGGTGTCATAAAGATATGTGCGTCGTCCTGCGTAAAGCAACGTACACGCATAAGACCATGCAATGCGCCGGAAAGCTCATGACGATGAACAAGACCAAGCTCTGCCACACGTTCAGGCAAATCACGATAGCTGTGCGGTTTGCGCTTGTACACAAGCATTCCACCCGGACAGTTCATCGGCTTAATGGCATAATCTTCCTCGTCGATTTTTACCACATACATATTGTCCTTGTAGTGATCCCAGTGACCGCTACGATGCCAAAGCTGTTGGTTAAGTATCATCGGAGTTTTTACTTCCTGATAGCCTGCCTTGGTATGCTCACTGCGCCAAAAATCCTCCAACGTGTTGCGCAATACCATTCCTTTGGGGAAGAAAAACGGAAATCCCGGACCTTCGTCGAAAATATCGAACAAATCCAATTCCTTACCGAGCTTACGGTGATCGCGACGCTTTGCCTCTTCTATGCGTTGGATATATTCGTCCAACTCGGCGCGCTTTTCAAAAGCCGTTCCGTAAATACGCGTGAGCATTTTATTTTTTGTATCGCCTCGCCAATATGCGCCGGCAATGCTTGTAAGTTTGAACACTTTTAGCTTGCCCGTAGATGGCATGTGCGGTCCCCTGCAGAGGTCGACATAGTCGCCTTGAGTGTAAAGCGAAACATTTTCTGCATCCAACTCCGACAAGATTTCCACCTTGTACATATCTCCGCGCTGACGGAAAAATTCAATCGCATCCAAGCGCGACATTTCACTGCGCACGATAGGCAAATCCGCCTTGACGATTTTTTCCATTTCTGCCTCGATTTTAGGCAAATCCTCGGGAGCTATCTCTGCGCCGTCGAAGTCAATATCGTAATAAAAACCGTTTTTAACGGACGGGCCAATAGCAAATTTTGCACTCGGATATAAATGCGAAATTGCCTGCGCCATCAAATGCGCGGTAGAATGCCTAAGCACTGCAAGCCCCTCATCGTTTTTAAGAGTAAACACCTTGAACGAAACATCGTGGTCGATAACGTGACCAAGTTCCACTTCAACTCCGTCAACTTCAGCACAAACAGCATTACGAGCAAGTCCGGACGAAATACTGCTTGCTACGTCAAAACAACTTACTGCTCCATCAAATTGCTTAATGCTGCCATCTGGCAACGTAATTTTAACTGACATAAAAATGCCTCCCTAATTATTTTTTATAAAATGCATCAAAATAAGCAAAAAGTCCCTATGAGTCACTACTCATAAGGACGAAAAAATTCCGTGGTTCCACCTTATTTGACGACGTAAAGTCGCCCGCTTATTCGCCTTGTAACGCACAAAGCAAGCGGCACCAAGGCATAGTGGTATTTGTGCAAGCCTACCTACGACGATTACACCATCCGCCGCTCTCTGAAAGGCTACTCCTGCAAAACTTGTCTTTGCCTTCTTGATGCTATCAAGTTATATTCATTTTAATTCCACAATAAAAAAATGTCAACTGTTTTATGCAATATGCAAAAAACTTTCCTGTTTGATGCGAATCACAACACAACCGATAAATTGTTTTTTATTCCACACAAATAAAATCCGTCACAAACAACTCGCGTACAAGCTCACAAAAAAGTTCAGACGGCATATGTTCGTAATATATCTTTAACAACTTGGGTTTAAGGCAAATGGCATTAACAACAGCATTTTCCTCCGCGGTGGCGTTTTGGGCAAAGCACGGGCTGGAAGCGATAACCTTATTGGCACCGTCACAAAGATAATATCCGCCCCCCTCAAAGCATATTGAAAGCCTATCTGTTTTGCAAGAAATCGACTGCATTAAATACTGCAAAAACTCCAGTATAAGCGAATTGTCATCTAAAATATACCTATTATCGCCAACCAGCTTGGATAGCTCACGCCAACGCTTTTTTAATGCACTCATGCGGAAGTTATAGTAGCCGTCCAAAAACAGAGGTCTATCCATATCAAGCATTGCATTTATCGCTTTTTTATCTTCTGAACAATCAAACAAGCAAATAACGTTTACAAGTACATTGCAATAAAAGTTGTTGTCATCTACTTTCAGCAAATGCCTGATAAACCTATTTTTGTACGCTAACGCCAACGCCTCACACGTCAGCTCTGACAAGCATCGCTTGAATTGAAAACGATAGGTGTCCGCACACGCCAAAGAGTAAAAGCGCCTATCGTTGGCTTGTACATGCGACGAAATACCATCAGCCTCGTCCACCATACGTTGCATTCCGCTGCAAACGTAATCCAAAATGTATGCGCTATCTAAAGGAACACTTACGACTGTTTCGTACATACAGGTAGTTTATGCTTAACAATTACGTCTTATTTAGACCCGACAAAATTTGACAATAAAAATAGGCGATTTTTTGAACACATACCGAAAAACACATGCTCCGCACGAAAAAACACAATGGGCACTTTTGGTATTAACGAGCGACAGTAACACTATTCGAAACGCTTTAATGTGTACGTCCATTGCTTATCGTCGGACGAAACTCTAAACGAATCACGCATTTTTTGTAACGCCCGATTATAGGCAAATACGCAAACCACAGTCCTTCCCTCGCCGACCATATATCCTCGCGTTTTTTCAGGCAATTTTGCCATTGCCGTAGCCAAAAGCCAAGCTACCGCCATATCGACATAGTACTCGCCCCAAAGCGTGATTCTCTTTAAGCTCGCAAAAACATCATCGATATACTGATCACTCAAATATGATGACATTAGGTTAACAATGCCGTAACGGCAAGCAAAAGGCTTATCCGATGAAAGCATATCCAAAAAGAAATTAAAATATTGCCGCTGCTCCGATTTGGGCACGCGTATCGTATTACTATCACACACCGCCCAGTTTTCAATGGAAAAAGCAAAATCAGATAGCAACTTTGCTTTTTCACAAAAAGGCATTTTGACAGAGGCAACAACCATGCCCTTTAGCATATCAATCTCCAAATATTTATGTAGCGGAAAAGCCTCTGCCTGCTCCAATGTAAGTTGCTTATATATTTTTCTCAACTCTGGCGTACGCACACCCAACGAGGGCACGCTGCTATTTATAATAGGATTATTAAATGCTTGATATTTTTTATCCGAACACTGCTCCAATATTTGCATTAACTCAAGATATTCCATTTTTATTTCCTTCTTAGTAATTATACAATAGAGATATAGCTATCACAAAAAATGTTGCCATGCAACTCTATTTGCCCGTCTTACAACAAAAATGCACACCTTTTTAGCAAAGTGAACCAAACTATGTCTAAAATAGTATTCTATATTCTTTTGTTTTTCTTAGTAATTTGCTTCAAAACAACGTCATGCAAGAAAACAATGCCAATCAAAACACTCACGATGGAAAAGACAATACAACATGCGTTTGGTTGTTTTAAAAACACTTAACCGAACAAGCTTGCGCCAATATTTTTTGCGCCACTACCGCGCTTACAAAAAAAACAGTCCCGAGTAATTTATCGGGACTGCTCGCACAGGCATTACCTGCTGCTTTACTACTTTACCTTTCCTTCGATATATTTAACGATAGCGTCAACGGTAACAAGATTATTTGCATCCTCGTCTGGAACGCTGATATTGAAATTATCCTCAAGCGACATTAGCATTTCGACAATGTCAAGGCTATCTGCATGGAAATCGGTAACAATATTGGATTCCGGCTTGATAGAATTAATATCACTAATTCCAAGCTGTTCAGCAAGAAGCTTTTGAACCTTTTCAAAAATCATTTAGTATTTACCTCCTTTACATTTACTATATTATATTACACTTCGACATATTTTTCAAGTATTTTAACAAATAAATACGCCTTTGCATAAAATAAAGCATGAAACGTTGCACAAGATTTGTAAATGAGGGTACCTACCTAAGTACTATTTGCCGCACCTCCGCTCCGCCGCCAAAGCCGCGTCCCAAAAACCAAAACGGCTTTTGCTTTGTATATGCAAACAACGGAAAAAGAATTAAGCTTAGCTGCGACGAATGCAACAAAAGCATAACCATATCTGTTCCAAATGAAAATTGCGGTAAATAACACTAAAAAACCATTAAATCGCGAAAATAATCTAATGCGACAACGCATAATTATTTTAATTGCAGATAAACAAAACTGTTCGGCTCGATACGCCAGCCCCTTTTTCAAAAGATATTATCCATAAAAAACTATTGTGTAGCCACCACAAAAAATAGTATAAAAAAAAATGACAAAAGCTCCGCGTCAATAAACACGGAGCCTTTTTAGTCATTATAAATCGTCTACGTCCTGCACGGGTGCAGCGTATTTACCCCATCCGACGGGATTTCCTGTATAGCTACCCGATGGGTCGGAGGGACTTTCCGAATCGGAATGCTCGCCACTCGTTTTTGAAGCTGAGCAATTACTTGCTCCCTTACCCTTTGAACCTTTACAGCCCTTGCAGCCCTTGGTGTTACTACAATTTTTTGTTGATTTCATACTTACCTCCTGACAATAGTTTTGTCCAATAACGCTTTTTTATACATCCGTACTTTAATATTTTTCCCAAAAGCTCAGATACACTGTCAATCCTTTATATCCAGTAAATGAATTTTATCATTTTTTAACGCTATCCATAATACCTATCAACCTCACTCGACATGAATGATTTTAGGTTAAATTGCTTACACAAAAGCTTAAAGACTTGGCGCCCATTAATAAATGGCATAAGCACACAGACACAATTGAATAGAACATATACATCATCAGATTACGCACAAGCACAAATTAACTCTAAACTAAACGTATCTCAAAATTACACATCTACATTTATTACCATCATGCAAAACACAAGGCTTTAGTTGACGCAATATACTTGTCAAACAATACCCAAAAGTGTATAATGATTTTATGATTAATAATATAGATAATAAAACAAATAACAACCAACACGAGATAAAGCTCGAACAATCTGCTATGGCTGTGGTTTTACTTGACGACAAGATCTTAACGACAAAAGAACTTATTTACGGCAAAGAGGTTGTCTCACTCCCCAAAGGGCACGTCGAACCACACGAGAAGCTTGTTGACACTGCCATACGCGAATGCTTTGAGGAAACAAACATCGTTATAACCCAAAATGACCTTGTGCAACAACTTACACCGCACACCTACGAATTTATCACACCGCAAAACCAAGCTATAAGAAAAACCGTAACACCGCTTTTGTTCAGAGTATCAAAAGCTGGTACTCCCATGACAAAGGAACCGCGCATGCTCGAGGTAAAATGGATGAGTTTCGATTTGTTTACACAGCTTTGCCCATATGATGATGTAAAGTCATTAATAAAAGAAATAACGCACTAACACGACAACAAAAAGAATTTACACACTAACACAAAATAATTATAGGTTATTTATTAAAAAAGTCATATGGATACACAAAGTATTCTTTAACTATATTTTTGTGTTACAACAATCCACACATACAGAATAAGAAAAAGGAACGCCAAATTCAAGGCGTTCCTTTTGCGTTCTATTGTTTTGTAATTATATTTGCCATTAACAAATACAATTCATTAACACAAAAATCATATGTAATCGTTTTTATACCACGATTAAAACTGTGCGTTGCCAACCGTTCTTGGGAAAGGTAACACGTCGCGGATATTGGATACACCAGTGAGATACATAACCAAACGTTCAAAGCCCAATCCAAAACCGGCGTGCTTTGTTCCGCCGAACTTACGCAGCTCAAGGTACCACCAGTAATCCTGCTCATTAAGTCCAAGCTCCTTCATGCGAGCCTGCAGCACATCCAAGCGTTCCTCTCTTTGACTACCGCCAATAAGCTCGCCAACGCTCGGCACAAGCATATCGGTTGCGGCAACGGTTTTTCCGTCATCATTCAAACGCATATAGAAGGACTTAATCTCCTTGGGATAATCCGTAACAAAAACCGGACCGCCCACGATTTTTTCAGTCAAATAACGTTCATGTTCCGTTGCTATATCGCATCCCCAAGAAACAGGAAATTCGAACTCGTCGTTGTGCGGAGCCAAAAGCTCAATTGCTTTAGTGTAGCTCATACGCTCAAAATGAGATTCCACAAGTCTGCTTAAACGCTCTTTCAAACCATTATCTACAAAGGAATTGAAAAACTCAATTTCGTCCGCACAAACGGAAAGCACATGACGTATAACGTATTTAAGCATATCCTCTGCAAGTTGCATATCGTCGGCAAGGTCTGCAAAGGCAATTTCCGGTTCAATCATCCAAAACTCAGCCGCATGACGGAGCGTATTGGATTTTTCCGCACGGAATGTCGGTCCAAAAGTGTACACCTTACCAAATGCCATTGCATATGTTTCCGCATTCAGCTGTCCCGATACGGTAAGGTTTGCCGATTTTCCAAAAAAGTCCTTTGAAAAATCTACTTTTCCGTCATCCGTTTTGGGTACGTTGTTGAGATCCAAGGTCGTTACCCTAAACATTTCGCCTGCGCCCTCGCAGTCGCTTGCGGTAATAAGCGGCGTGTGAACGTACACAAAGCCCTGCTGGTGGAAAAAACTGTGTAGCGCAAAAGCAGCCTCGCTACGAACTCGCATTGTAGCAGATATCAAATTCGTTCTCGGACGGAGATGCGCAATTTCACGCAGGAACTCCACCGAATGACGCTTTTTTTGTAACGGATAATCGGGCGTCGATTTGCCCTCCACTTCTATCTTTTCGGCTTTGATTTCCAAAGGTTGCTTATTCTGCGGTGTCAAAACCACCCTACCGTGTACCACCAACGATGAGCCCACGTTGAGCTTGGCAATTTCGTCAAAGTTGTCGATTTGCCCCTGCTCGAACACAACTTGCAAACTCTTGAAGCAGCTACCGTCATTGAGCTCGATAAAGCCAAAAACCTTTGAGTCCCTTATCGTTCTTGCCCAGCCGCAAACAACAACGCGCTGCTCGGCAAACTTATCGCTTTCGGCAAATAATTGTCGAATAAGTATCCTGTCCATAAAAAACTATCCTCTCATTTTTCTCAAAAAAGGCGGTACGCTTGGATCTTCTTCCACAGAAATAGTCCCACTAATATTAGATGGTTGCGGAGCCTTGCTCATCGGATTTACAGGCTGAGCATTTTGTCCACTCATTGGAGGTACGGGTTGCTGCAGATTAGGAGCAGCCTCCGTAACCGTTGCAGCGTTATTACGTTGAACGTTCGTTGCCGCCACTCTTGTTGCCGCCTCGCTACTAAAAAAAGTAGTTGCACTGTCGCCGCCGCCGGAAAATCCCGTTGCGATAAGCGTTACCTGAACCTCATCCTTCATTTCCGGATCAAATCCCACACCAAACAACACGTTAGCATCCGGAGAAATTACTTGACGGACAAGGTCAACGCCAACAGTAACCTCCTCAAGCAGCAAATCTTCGCCGCCACGGAAATTTACAATAAGAGATGCCGCGCCTTGAATTGTGGTTTCAAGCAAAGGTGAATACACTGCCTTACGGATTGCGTCGATAGTTTTATTTTTACCTTTACCTTCACCGATACCCATGTGAGCCATACCGCTGTTGCGCATAACGCACTTGACGTCGGCAAGGTCAAGGTTAATTCTGCCATCCTGCACGACAATTTCTGTAATACCGCGAATGCCCTGCAACAATATCTCATCTGCCTTTGTAAACGCATCCATGATAGAGAAGTTTTTATCTCTATTGAGCTTTTCGTTTTGGACGATAACAAGCGAGTCTACGTTGCCCTTAAGATTTTCGATACCCAACTCTGCATTCTTCATGCGGCGAGTTCCCTCAAAATTAAAGGGTTTTGTCACGACCGCTACCGTCAAAATTTCCAGTTCCTTGGCAATCTGTGCAACAACGGGAGCTGCACCCGTGCCTGTTCCGCCGCCCATACCTGCGGCAATAAACAACAGATCCACGCCCTGTAGTGCGGCTTGGATTTTCTCCTTACTTTCCAGTGCTGCAGCTCTACCCACTTCAGGATTTGCACCTGCACCCAAGCCTTTTGTAAGCTTTTCGCCTATGGGCATTTTTTGCGCCGTCAGCTTAGCCAAAGCCTGCTGGTCGGTGTTCATTGCAAGAAATTCAACATTGCGGATGCCCGCTTTCATCATAGCGTTAACAGCGTTACCGCCGCCACCGCCTACGCCTACTATCATTATTTTGGCAATTCCGCCATTAGGTACATAATCCATTTTTATTCCTCCTTGTTATCTAAGCAAAAAAGCAAGTAAACCACGCTTGCCGTTACCACGTCTGATAGCCTCGGCAATCAAGCCGTAGCTCGACGTATATTCGTTACGTTTTGTTTGCGGATTGACACTGTCAAACACCTTTACAGGCTTGCAAAGCAGATTGGACAAATAATCGGCTCCGCCGCGCAAATAAGTAAGCCCGCCACCCGTCAACACAATGGGCGTTGTACGCGGAATATCTTTGTCACAATAGCTAAAACTCTTGATGATATATTGTGCAATTTGTCCGATACGCGCCTTGATAACCTCGTTAGCTTGGACGGCATCCACAGCCTTTCCGTTAACCGTGTACACGTCACCCTGCTTTACGTCCAAATTGAGATTAATCTTTTCCAACACTGCCATTGCAAAGCTGAAATCGCAACCCAACACCTGACAGAGGTCACCGGCAAAGTACCCGCTACCCAACGCAAAAGCACGTTCGAAAAGTAAACCGTTGCCTCCGCAAAGGCTAACCGTAGTTGTTAGGTGCCCCACATCGATAACTATGCAATGACTCGGCGTACGCATCTGCTGTGCAACGTATTTTGCTTGAGCGTCACATGCGTTGATATAGGTCACTTTGGATAGCCCCATCGAAGTTAACGCACGCGAAACTGTTTTTTTGAAATAATTCTTCATGTAGGAGAACGACACAAGCCCTGTCAACTTGTTTGCGATTGAACCTACAACGTCAAGTTGCTTTATTGCGCCGTCGATAACGAAATACACGGGAGTGCCGCCAAGCGCAGTGTAATCCGTCCCGCAGCCGTAAATATCTGCCTTTTTAACGATTTCGGACACGTCGTTATCGTCCACTTTGGTTTTGGAACGATAGGTGAGCGATGCTTCGCTTGTCGCCACCGCACAAAACGCTCCGGGAACGCCCACATACAAATCCTTCACGGTGGTTTTCATTTTGCTTTCCACCTGCATTATGGCATTTTGTATAGCGTCCTTTATTGTGTTAGGCTCGTACCAAGCATTATCGTCAAAGCCGTTATAAGCGCTCTGTCCAACGGCTTTTATTACAAAATCACCGTCATCTGAAACTTTTGTTGCAGCCATGCAAGTGATTTTGCTTGTGCCGAAATCCAATATTGTAACAAAATTGTTTTTCATAGCTTCCTCGTAAGTAATATTATGCAGTGGCAATAGTGCCGTTTTTGTACACCGTGATTATCACGCCAGTTTTTTGCAAATCGTTGTTGCTGTAATACACGCTCAAAGCATCGATAATCCTATCGGACAAATTATATTCCGGAGCCTTTACTAAAATTCTTGCTCCGGACGGCATGGTAATAAGCAAATTCTCTTCGGCATCAAAGTTAAATACACCCTCCGAGCCCATTACCGTACCTATATCGTCAAATTCAACGTTGCACTGCCACACGGAC
Source organism: uncultured Oscillospiraceae bacterium (assembly GCA_964607155.1). Taxonomy (GTDB): domain Bacteria; phylum Bacillota; class Clostridia; order Christensenellales; family CAG-314; genus Fimimonas. Next base: position 87,727 of record CAZSIF010000003.1, on the reverse strand, counting down.
ATCAAGGCGTCCAAAATAACCTTCAAGCGAGTGTTATCCGATTGCATCGTATATTGTAGCGGACTACCAACCTCTGCCGTTAACGGTTCGGATTTGAATGCAGCGGATATATCCAAATACCCGTCGTTTTCCTGCCCAGTACCGACAATACAGCCAAAGGAATCCAGCGTAACCAACGTGCCGTTAACCTTAACCTTTGCCACAACCTGATTTTGTATAAAATGCACGTTTACCACATTGGGAAAGCTTACCACAACACGGAATGCGTACCACTCGCGGTTACTTTTATTTAACTCCGTCAAAAGAGTATCCTTGTTCAACAAAAAGATATTTTGCCCCTTGCAAAACTTTAGTATATCGTTCGCCGAGGGCGCAGTTTCCGTCGGCGCACAGGCATCGCCTTCGAAGGTGCGGAAATACGGATTTGCCTCTCCCACGGAAAAAACCACGGCAAATGCCACCACTACGGACACAAAGGCAATCGCTATGGCTAAAAGAATTAGAAATTTCTTATTTTTCACATTAACTCCCAAATACAATGCAATGCTTGCAGTTGCCGATTGCAATACAAGGATTACAAATCCTCTGCAGATAGGCACAAGCATACTTATAGTTTTATACAGAAAATTATACTACTAAAACAAAATCAAGTCAATAGCTTTGGGGTATAAAAATCAAAAAACGCCCCGAAAATCACCATCGAAGCGTTAAAAAAGTATGAGTTATACCTGAGATATATCTGCGCCCAAGCTGCAAAGACTTGCACCCAGCCCATCATACCCCCTTTGAATATACGAAACGTTACCAAGCACGGTTTTATCCTGTGCAGCAAGTGCCGCAACGAGCAGAGCTGCTTCACCCCTAAGGTCTGCACCGCTCACCTCCGCACCCTTTAACAAACCACCCTTAACAAATGCAGTATCGTTATCTACCAATATTTTTGCGCCCATCTTTTTTAGCTGCTCAGCGTTGTGCGCCAACCGATTTTCAAAAAGCCTTTCCACTATTTGTGTATCGCCGACCGAGCAAGCCGCTAATGACATAGCAAGCGATTGTGCATCTGTAGGAAAAAACGGGTACGGCGCAGTTACGATTCGACCTACGGCACGCAATGTTTTTTTTACCGTTACCCTAACAGACTTTTCATCGTATGCGATTTTTGCGCCACACCTTTTCAAAAAACGTAAAAATGCCAACAGCTGCAATGGGGCGCACTGCGTAACGCGAACATCGCCGCCCGTTACAGCCCCCGCTGCCAAATAAGTGCACGTCACTATTCTATCCGGAATTATGGTATACTCGCAACCATGCAAGCACGGCACACCCTCAATTTGTTTTACGCTGTTTTGCGCCCCGTAAATCTTTGCACCCATAAGGTTGAGTAGTTCGCACAATGCAGTAACTTCCGGTTCTACGGCGCAATTGGAAAGTAAAAAATTCCCCTTCCCGCGCACTGCGGCGCAAACAAGATTTTCCGTTGCGCCGACACTTGCAAAGCGCAGCCTATATTTTACAGACTGCGGATACCCCATACAGCTCACTTTGCCGCATGAAGTGTTGCAAACCGTAACGCCCATTTGACGTAGTCCGTCAAAGTGTATGTCCATTGGACGTTGTCCGATAGCACAGCCGCCTGTTAACGGAAGCTCTGCACTGCCATACCTACCAAGCAATGAACCAAGCAACAAGCCTGAACCTCGCAACAGCTTAGTGAGCGCATCGGGTAACACGGTGTGTTTTATTGCCCCCGATACCACAATGGTATTGCCCTGACGTTTAACGCTTTTACCCAAGAATTCCAGCAGTTTAAGCATATTGCTTACATCCTCGATTTTCGGACAATTATGCAGTACTATCTCATCATCGGTAAGAGGCGTTGCTCCAAGCAACGCAAGCGCACAGTTTTTTGAGCCGTAAACCGGGACTTCACCACACAGTCGCTTACCCCCGTTGATTATGTAATCCATTTTGTTCCCCCAAACACTTTTGAAGACAAATTGAGTAGCAAACCGATTGCCGACATGAACATGACAAGCGAAGTTCCACCGTAACTTACGAAAGGCAAAGGCAATCCTGTGGGCGGTATGCTACCAGTTACCACCGCAAGATTAACGACAGTTTGCACGGCTATGACAGATACAATGCCGGACGCGAGATAAAACTCGAAAGCATTACGGCAATTTACGGCAATCCTTGCTCCTCGCACGATGACTATCGCAAAAATCAGCATTACGCAAAAACAACCAACCAAGCCAAGTTCCTCGCCAATTACAGAAAAAATAAAATCACTTTCCGCAAAGGGGAGAAATCTATATTTTTGACGGCTATTAAATAAGCCCACACCGAACCAGCCACCTCCGCCAAGTGCATACAAAGATTGAATGAGCTGATACCCCTCACTCTTAGGCGATGCCCACGGATCCAAAAATGCCAACAGTCGCTGTACACGATACGGTTCGAGAAAAATAAGCAACGGCACCAGCACACACAACGGCACTAGCATAAGCAAAAAATATTTTATCTCCACTCCGCCCAAAAATAGCATTATCAAGGTGACCGCAGCTAAGCACATCGTTATTGACATGTTTGGCTCAATAATAATCAAACCGCACAAACACGCTCCCGCGCCAAGCACAACTCCACAATGTCCTATCTTGGAAGCGTCGTGTCGCGACATATACTCTGCAGCAAACAGTACAAACGCAAATTTTGCAAACTCTGATGGCTGAAAGGAAAAACCGCCGATACCAATCCACCTTTTTGCGCCGTAATTTTCTATCCCCAACCCAGGCACAAAGACCAAGGCAAGCAGAACAGCTGCGACAATCAAGCCGACAAGCCACAATCTGCGAAGCCACTCCGCTCCGACGTATCGAAAAAACATCATCGACACAATGCCGATACATGCGCCAATACACTGCTTTGTGACGTAAAAATACTTATTGCCCGCTATCTCCGCCGAATAACTGCTTGCACTGTACACAAAAACAACGCCGATTGCAACCAACATCAGTACAGCAATTAGCAACACATAATCACAGCTCGTTCGAGCTTTGCTCATCGATAAGCTCCTTGACAACATCACAAAAAAATGCCCCGCGCTCGGCATAGCTTGAAAACGCATCGAAGCTTGCACATGCGTTAGACATAAGCACGACGCCACCGCCATCCACTCGTAACAGTTCGTACGCTCTACGGATAGCAACAGCATAATTATCCATGCACGTCACAATACAGCCGTAGTCATTACCGACGCGAGCAATTTTTGCTGCGGTTTGCCCCACAGCAAACACTGCCGTTACATTTTTCTGTAACGGAAAAAGTCTTTCAAAGTTTTCGCCCTTATCCGAACCGCCTACAATAAGCACCAACGGTTCATCAAAACACGCCACGGCACTCTTAGTCGCATGCACATTTGTCCCCTTGCTATCGTCCACAAAGGTTACCCCGTTAAGACAGGCAATCCTCTGCAGCCGATGCGGGGAAGGAGTAAAACCCTGCAATGCTTCGACGCATTGTGTAAGCGAAACACCATAGCACACTGCCGCAGTAATCGCCGCCAAAGCGTTGGATTTGTTGTGCAAAAGCATATCGGCAATAGCGCCAAGACCCTCCCTATACTCCTTACCATTTAGCCTTACCACTACGCTATTACCATTGATAAAGCAGTTGGTGTTCGTGTTGCTAAGCGAATAATACACAACCTTGCTATTGGCAAAATCGGATAGATTCACAAGTCCTGCATCGTCGGCGTTAAAAACGGCAATTTGATCACGCGACTGATATCTAAAATTATTGCATTTAGCTCTTGCGTACGACCAAAGCCCCTTGTGGTAATCCAAATGATCCACGGCAAGATTGGTAAAAACGGCTATGTACGGAGCAAAGCTCCTGCAAGTGCACAGCTGAAAGCTCGAGCTCTCCAACACCACCGCGTCAGTGGATTTAACATCGTCAACAGAATGCGAAAATGGCACACCGCCATTTCCAAGAAGCCATGCGCTACCAATACTGCCAAGTATTCTATAAAGCATCTCGCAAGTCGTAGTTTTGCCGTTTGTCCCCGTGACGGAAATACACCTACCTCGACACAATGGCAAACAGTAATCGAGTTCCGAGCACACCGTGGCACCACATCGCCTTGCTTGCATTAACCCCATTGCCGTAGGCTTTATTCCTGGGCTAATTATTACAAACTCGTCCCTTTCAATTTTGGGACATATACTCGCATCGTCAAAAAAGCGGAAATCTTTTCCCTGCCTCTGCAGTAATTCAGCTACGCATTTACCTGTTTTTCCGCATCCGTATACTACTATGTTTAACATATTATTATGCAAAACCCCACAATACAAGAATAAAAAGCATTGTCACAACACAGTAAAGCACGCAAATGCGCGATTCGCTCCATTTTTTCTTTTGCAAATGATGATGGAACGGCGCCATTAAAAACACTCGTTTTCCGTCTGAAAGCTTGTAATAACCAACTTGAACGATTACCGACACACAGCTTACCACGAACATCACACCTATAATTGGCACAAACAGCGTCATGCGTGAAAAAATCGACACACTTGCCACCAGCGCACCCAAGGCAAGTGAGCCAGTATCGCCCATAAAGATTTTTGCATCGTTGACGTTAAAAATTAAAAAAGCGCACAACGCACCTATTGCAACAACGCACAAAACACTTAGCTGCTCCACCGTTTGCACCGCATAGGTATCTCCAACACTATCTGCCGCAATACGTTCTTTTTCAAGCAATAGGACAATGCCTATAAGATAGCTGATTGTCGTGCTTGTCGCTAAACCGTCTATGCCGTCTGTCAGGTTAACTCCGTTCGAACAAGCCAAAAACACAAAAGCTGCAAGCGGAATTATCCAGCCGCCGATGTTTATTGTCTTTTCTGAAAAAGGCAAGCTAAGCTGTCCACCAACAGAAACCTCATTGTATGCAAACACAGACACCAATACTGCAACAGCCAACTGTGAAATTATTTTTTGATATGGGAGTAAGCCGAGATTTCGTTTGAACTTCACCTTAATAAAATCGTCAAGAAAACCTATAACCCCATAGGCAAAAAACACGGCAATGGCAACCCACACGGTTTTGTTACTTTTATCGCAAAAGATACCACCACAGAAACACACCGTAACGATAAAAGCAACGCCACCCATTGTAGGCGTGCCCTGCTTTTTGCTATGTTCCGTAACATACTGCAATATCTCTTGCCCGACCTTTAACCTTTTTAATATCGGTAGCAAAACAATCGTTAGCAGTAACGACACAAAAAAGGACAAAATGAAGTGTAATACCGTTGTCATGCCACCTCCAAACAGCTTATATTCTACGCGCCACCGTTTCTTAATATTTCACACACGGTATCGACATCCGAATAAAGGATTTTGCGCCCATTGACCTCCTGATATGATTCCGCCCCCTTACCCAAGACAGCCACAACATCACCCGAATCAGCGCGCCGAATTGCTTCCCTTACTGCTTGTGCCCTATTAAGAATCACTTTGTATTCGCAGCTCAGACCGCTCACGATATCTTCGACTATTTCAATAGGACTTTCAAAGCGAGGATTATCGTTTGTTACGATTGCGTAATCCGCATAGCGCGCAACTGCCTGCGCCATAAGCGGCCGCTTGAGCTTATCCCTATTTCCACCGCAACCAAACACAACTATCAACCGCTGCGAACCACGCTTTAGATACGAAAGAATATTCTCAACGCCATCAGGCGTGTGGGCAAAATCCACAACAATCCGAGCCCCGTCCTCGCGAACAAAAGTCTCATTTCTACCCTCGATGGTGTTTATCAATGCTATCCCTTCGGTTATACTTGCCGTATCAACTCCGAGCGCCGCGGCACACGTTATCGCCGCAAGCAGATTGTAAACGTTAAACCTTCCGCGAAGCGAAGATTGAATATTAACACTAAAACCGTGAATATGTGCAACAAAGTTACACACATCCGGAGTCTCACATTCCGCAGTAACATCCGCAGGGGCGGTCAAGGCGTAAGATGTGCACGCTTTTACACCTGCGGCAATTTTTCGTCCGAGATCGTCATCGACGTTTACAATTGCCTGCTCAACGTATTCTTGACAAAAAAAGCTTTCTTTAACCCTCGCATAGTTTTCCATAGTCCTAAAGTAATCCAAATGGTCATGCGAAAGGTTAGTAAAAACGGCAAAATCGAATTTAACACCATATACCTTTTGTAAATAAATTGCATGCGCCGACACTTCCAAAACCACAACCTTAACTCGACTTAGATACATTTGTTCAAACCAATAATGCAGTTCTATCGGATCAGGCGTGGTCAAGGACGAGGCGTAACGCCTACCATTAAAAAAAACTCCGTTTGTCCCTATCACGCCCACGTTGTAGCCCGCATGAGAAAGAATTGCCTCCAGTATATACGAGGTTGACGTTTTTCCGTTCGTGCCTACAATGCCGATAAACTTCAAATCATCAGCGTGTGCACCATAAAAACTCTTTGCAAGCACCGCCATTGTCCTACGCGCGTCTTTCACGATTACCTGTGTAGCTTGCGTGTCAAGCTTCCTTTCGCACACAATAGCCACAGCTCCGTCCCCCAAAGCTTTGCGAAAGTAATTGTGTCCGTCGTGCCGCCTTCCATTTATACAAAAGAATAAACACCCTTCCTTCACCTTAGAGGTATCGCAAGCAAGACCAGTTATTTCACGCGAGCCGTCACCAACAATTTTGCAATCAACGTTCTCAAGCAAACGCTCTAACCGCACGCAAAGCTCCTTTTTTATCATGTAATTACCGATAGCACGTCGATATTCTATTCTATTTACATAGCCACACGGATATTCCGTAGCTTACTCCAAAGGGGCTATTTCCTTATACTTTACCAACTCGGTTATTATCGTTCCCGCATAAGGTGCGGCAACCACTGAGCCGTAGCTTTGCCCCTGCGGTTCGTCCACAATAAACAAAATAAGATATTTTGGGCTACTTGCAGGGAAAAAGCCGATAAAGGACGAAACGTACTTTCCAACATCTAATGCGCCGTTAACAAACTTTTGCGCCGTGCCTGTTTTCCCTCCCACCTGATATCCTTTAACATCGGCTTTTTTACCACCTCCCTCCGCAACCACACGTCGCAACATTTGCGTAAGCAACTCGCTCGTTTGTCGACTCACGACGCGATTCTTTACAGTTGGATAATTGCGATAAACTGTTTTGCCGGTAACGGAATCCACAATCTCACTAACCAAATACGGTTTGTAAAGAAGCCCTCCGTTGACGGCAGCTGCGGTTGCCATACAAAGCTGCAGCGGAGTTACGGCAATACTTTGTCCAAATCCTATGCGCGCAAGGTCGCCATTAGTCACCGATGTAAGCGAAACCAGCAAACCAGACTGCTCACCATCAAAATCTATGCCAGTAACGCTACCGTACCCGAATTTATCAAGGTATTCATACATTGTTTCTTTTCCGAGCGACAAAGCAATATCCGTAAAAACAGGATTGCAGCTATTACACAAAGCGTCGGAAAGCGTTTGATTGGAGTGCTTACCGTTAATGTGTTTTGTCCAACAGCTTATTTTTGAGCCATCGATCATCCTTGTGCCGGACGAGCTAAAAACGTACTGGGGCGAAAACGCCTTTGGGTTGCCATTTTTATACTCCTCCAAGCACGCAGCGGCTGTGAGTAACTTGAACGTGGACCCCGGCTCGTAGATATCCGTAAGTAACGTGTTTTTAGAGTTTTTCATTAAGGTCTGCACGTCATCGCGCGGCAGTTTATTCAAATCGACCGAGGGTTTTGCCCCCATTGCCAAAATTCTGCCATCAGTCACGTCCAAAACAATACACCTCGTGGCAGTTGCCCCCTGTTGATACAGTGCCAGCTGCAAAACGTTTTCCACAATGGCTTGAATACCGAGGTCTATCGTCAGCTGTACCGTAAAGCCGTCAACCGACGGCAAGTAGGTAGTTTCGCTTTCATCAAGTTCCTTTCCGACAAGATCAGTTTCCGTAAGCAAACTACCGTCGACACCTTTCAAGTATTTATCGTAATATGCTTCCAATCCCGTCTGTCCTGCCCCGTCGGAGGATACAAAACCCAACACCTGCGCAAGCAGCTCGCCATATGGGTAAACGCGCTTACCTTCCGAGGCAAGATATACTCCGTCAAGTCCCAGCTCTCGTATTCTTTCGGCAGTAGCTTCATCTATTTGCCTTTTTATTGCAACCTCAGATATGCCCCTACGCGTGATTTTTTCATACACGTCATCGTACGACTTATCCAAAAGCACAGCAAGCTCACTTGCTGCATCCGCAGGCTCAAGCACGCTTTGCGGACGTGCATACACCGTGTAGACGGTTTCCGATGCAGCAAGAACCGCTCCGTTGCAATCGACTATATCACCCCTATATGCTTTTATCGGCAAAGAGCGTTGCCACTGCAACTCTGCCTTTGCTTGCAACTCCTTGCCCCAAACTACTTGTATATACGCCAAACGAAAAAATATTCCGCAAAATAAAAAAATTGCCGCCACCAAAAGTGTCAGCAATCTTTTTTTTGAAATATAGTAATTAAGCTGCAATTCAGCCTCCAAACACCTCGAAAAGCCAATCACGCAAAGCATCAAACCAATTTGTTTGCACCTCGAGATTTTGCATGGGCCTTGTTTCCAATCTTTCGTAGGTACGAGTGTTTGTTCCCGATGCGTCAACGTATCCGAGCTCGGTAGCCTTTTCAAACAACTGCGCGGTGTTATCCACCCCAAGCTGTCCCTCAAGCTGCTGTGCCCGATCCAACAACTCACTGTATTTTGCATCCGTAGCAACAAAATTCGTAAAGCTGTTACCTACGGCAACAGCACACAACGTGACCGCTATAACCAAACACAACACCAATGCGGTGTAGCTTGCAACGGCAACTTTTGTGCGAGTATCCGTTTTTGCGCGAGCCGTCGATTGCGACGAATAGTTGCGCTCAAAACTCATATTGAGTGTTTGCGTTGTCGGCATTACGTCTGGCGTACCGACGTTAGCTTCACTATCAACGTTAGCAAAGGCTCCAAGCTTTTCTTGAATGCTTGCAAGTGAAAACTCCTGCGTTTCCTGTTCCTGTACAACATTGCTTTGTTGAGAAAAACCGTTGCCAAAGGTAGTGGCAACATCTGCGTAGACGTCCACGTTATTATCGGCTCTTCCAAAAAATTCGTTCCTTTGCATTATATTCACCGCCTTAATGGATAATTACAGCTTTTCAAGCACTCTCAGTTTGGCACTTTGCGAACGGGAGTTTTCTTGCAACTCCGCCGCCGATGGTAAAATCGGCTTTTTCGTTATCAAGCGTCCCTTGGCACGATGATTACACACGCACACGGGTAACTTGGGTGGACAGATGCAGTCCGTCGAAAAATCAACAAAGCTGCGTTTAACTATCCTATCCTCTAACGAATGGAAGGTAATCACGGCAATACGTCCACCGCTGTTTAATCCGTCCACCGCCGCCGACAAAAATTCGTCAAGACCATCAAGCTCGCCATTGACCTCTATTCGCAGCGCCTGAAATGTTTTTTTTGCGGGATGCCCGCCGGCCTTCCGTGCTGCAAACGGAACTGACCGTTCTATTATTTCAACAAGTTGCCCGCACGTTTCGATTGGGTGAACTTGTCGCCTTAAAACAATATTTTTTGCTATCACGGCGGCAAATTTGTCCTCGCCGTAATCGCGTATTATTTCGTAAAGTCGCCGCTCATCATAGAGATTGACCACCTCGTAGGCGGAAAGCTTTTGCGATGCGTCCATCTTCATGCTAAGTGGAGCATCGCTTGCCATATACGAAAAACCTCTTTCAGGATTATCTATTTGATATGAGCTTACGCCCAAATCCGCAAGAATACCATCAACACCGTCAATGTTAAGCTCCGATAAGACTTTTGGCAGATTCTTGAAATCACTATGAACAAAAGTGACATTATTCTTATCTAACCGCTCTCTGCAAACAGCCAAGGCTTCCTCGTCCTTATCGATACAAATAAGTCTGCCTTTATCGGACAATCGATTTAGTATTTGCAAGGAGTGACCGCCGCCGCCCGCAGTGCAATCAACATAAATTCCATCGGGTTTGATATTTAGGGCTTGAATACATTCATCAAGCAGTACGGATTTGTGAGAAAAAATCATTTGTTCATCGCCTTGTGCAGACTTCTGTAACGTTCATCAAATGCTTGAGCGGAGGTATCCTGCGATTTTCTGCGAGCAAGGTAAGCTTCCTCGCTCCAAATTTCCACCTTGTTTATCGCTCCGACAACACGCACATCCTTTTTGATACCGCACAGGTCGATTAAATCCTTGGAAAGCATAAACCTTCCTTGCGAATCCGCCTCCACCATGTCGGAATATTCCGTCAAGCTTCTTAGCCACTCAGCTTGATCGGGATCAAACGAATCCAACTCCTGCATCGCCTGTATCAGCCTTTGCTCTCCATCCTCGGGATACACAAAAATACATCCGTTCATACCGGGCATCAAAATATATTTTGTGCCCATCTGTTCACGATGCTTTGCCGGCAATCTTATTCTGTTTTTGTCGTCCAGCGAATGCTGGTAATTTCCAACCAAAAACACGAAACTTCACCTCTGGATTCTTGTAAAAATATTCTAACATAAACCCAAACCATTTTCAACCATTTTTAACCATTTTTTCAAAAAAAAATAGAAAAATACAAAAGATATAACAAAAACAACCTTAAATAAAAAATTCAAGTATTTCAGTTTCATTTTTAATTGTCGCCGATATCTCGCCCGAAACATATTTATCGAACATATTTTCTAAACAATTTTAACGATGTCCATTGCGACAAAAATGGACCTTGCAATTTAGCACTTTTGTTCGATGTGTTCATTTTTAATTTAGCCATTTCTATATGATGAGAACCACACGCTTAAAAGCACTACACCACCGCGAACAAGCACTCCCCAAAACAAACATTTTTAGAACGAATCGTCGATGCCACAGGAATTATAATAGCAAAAAGCTCGGTAATTACACCGAGCTCTACTGATAAAAAATAACTATTAATTTACAAGTGTTCATTCGTTTACGGTTTAAGGCTTACGTCACGCATCGACCTTAACCTACCATCGCCAAAGCACAAATCGCGCAAGTATCGTGAAACTCAACTATAAAATACGAACAAGCTTGTTGCCAACCAAGTCGCAGCTGGTCAGATAAAAATCTATACCGAATTTATTAAAAAACAAGTTGGCTCGGCAATCCTTTCCATGCAGATGCCCGTATACCACCGTCGACACCTCGGCAGCAACAAATTGACTAATAAAATCAGACGCCTCGTACCTGCCATTGAAAGGCGGGTAATGCATTATTGCAATCACCTTGTCCGCGGGACAGCGTTGCTTTTGCATATCGGCAAGGGATAGCTTTAGTCGCTCTGTTTCACGAAGATATATTTTTTTATCCTCAGCGGAAAGGTTGTTTCCATCGGGACAAATCCAACCGCGAGTACCGCATATAAGTATATCGCCAAATCTAAAGCAATCGTTTTGTAGCGCAAAAAAGCCACTCGGCAAAGCATTGCGAACCTGCGTTAATGTGTTCCACCAATAATCGTGATTTCCGCGCAATATAACCTTTTTCCCCGGCAAGGCGGCAACTCGGTCAAAATCGAGCAATGCCTCCTCCATGCGCATTGCCCACGAAAAATCGCCCGGCAACAAAACAAGGTCATCATCAGACACTTTTTCAGTCCAGTCCGCGCAAATCTGTTCGAAATAGTTATCCCAGCTTGCGCCAAAAACATTCATCGGTTTGTTACAGGCTGCGGATAAATGCAAATCACTTATAGCAAATACTTTCATTTAATAAGTATATCACAAAAATACGCGCCATGTCTACCAAAATTAATTTGAGCATTATTTTTAGAACTCAAAAACACGCCGCATGTCTACGTTCAGTGCAAATGACTTAATCGAGAATACTATCATCCGTAATTTCAGAGCGCATTCTTTTTAGCCTACACCTATCACACATCACGTCATCCTCACCGATTTTGTTTTTCAAACAAATCGGGCACACAAAACAATCGAATTCGTCATCGAAAATGCTTTTTATACCAACAAGTTCATTACGACAAACATCACACAACTCTCTATCTAAAAGAATATAATTCAAACCGCACCTCGGACATTTTTTGTACTTCAACGCAGCCACTCCGAACCCGTTGTACAGTATGAATTTGCTGCTTTTTTTGTTACAAGCAGATACGGCAGACCTGCCCTCAAAACAGACCTGCCGCAAAATCAATCAAATAAGTAGCAACTTATTATTACACGTTAGTGCCGCCGCCCCTACCTCCGGGATAAAGCGGCAATTCAAAATAGCCAGAGCAAACCTCCTCTGTGTATTCCTGACACGGAGGTATGACCGCATAGCCGTAGCTCGGCACAATAAGCTCCACATCCATAGTCACCTTGAGTATCGTAGTGACGCAACAGTTAACAATAAATATGTAATTTGTAACACCATCAATTACCTGAGTTTGACTATAATCCCCGTCCGGACTTATAGCCGATACGCTCGCCTCTATCCTATATGGAATAATAGACGGCTCAGGCAAATACATAACCACGTCCACAGGAACGGTTACACTCCCTGTGCCGCTGCCCTCGACATTGTTTGAATCGACATAAGTAACCTCCACGGGGACAACGATATCCGCCTCTACTCTGCCGTAGCGCGGACGCTCCTGCAAACGTTCGACCACAAGTTTTTGAACGTCCCCCACCGTCGATGTGCTTTTACAACTAACAAATCGTAACGGCGTTTCCGGAGAGGTCGGCGTAACCCCCGTTACATTTACCGTTATTTGCTGTAGCGTAGTTTGCTTCATGCAAGCATCAAAAACCTTTTTTGCCTGAATACATATCTTTTCGCTGCAGCTGTTGCCTTCCAAATTACCTGACATACAGACCTCCTTTAACAGTCATTATATCTATATGCCTCACACGAAAAAAACGTGTCAAAGAACGCCTGATTATTGCATAAATAGCGCATAATACAGAATTATGAGTGTAATAGTAACTTATAAAAGTGCATTTTCCGTTGTAATATAGGCAAAAACACGCAATAAAAGCTCGTTTTACGCTTGCGTCCACACACAAACACATCACAACGGCAACGCCCATTTCGACGTCGACAACTTAACTGTCCACCTCAACTGCGCCACTAATCTATATGCGGCAGGTTCTCTTTATGAAGCGCAACGCACAAAAAAAACTCCGAAGGAATATTCCCTCGGAGTAAAAAAGCTGTTTAATTTTTCACAATTAATCCAAATCGAAATGGTTAAACCTATCGATTAAATGTCCGAAATAGAATGTGACAAGCTCGCGAGCATAACGCTCTTTCATTTCACGCTCGTCGCCCTTTTGCAACACATCAAAAAGACTTGTTAAAAAGCCCTCCGCCACGGCGTCACAGAAATCGGGGTTGGAAATTTTTTTGCCGATTTCCGGAAAAGAAACATCAATAAGTTCATTGAGCTTTTCCGCGATGACCTTTACCATGTACTTAATAAAGGATTCCTGATGGATAGTGTTACCCTTACGAATAATTAAAATTTCATCGCTGTATTGGACGAGAAATGCCAATAACGTATCGGCAACCTCACTCATCGTTTTACCCTGAAAACTAAAGTCCCTTTCAATATATTGCTTTATACTTTCCATAAACGGATTGATAACGGCAAAATACAAGGCTTCCTTGTTGGTAAAATACCTGTAAACATTGCCCAGTGAAATTTCCGCATTATTGGCAATATTCCTGATAGATGCGTCCGAGTAGCCGTGCGTCTTAAATTCCTCCACCGCTGCCGTCAAAATTCTTTCGCGTATTTCCTTCTTTAAGTACTGCATTACAACTCTCCTTTTTCACTTGAAATATTGTAACACAGAGCATAGATATTTGCAACCGTTTAGCTAAAAAAATCTACGTTTTTTCATTTTTCAATAAGCGCATTCCAACAGCATTTTATCCGCCAGTAACGCAATGAATTCACCATTGGTTGGTTTTTCCGACGAGGAGTATACCTTGATGCCAAACACGCTGTTGATATTTTCGATTTTGCCCCTATTCCAAGCCACTTCGATTGCATGCCGTATTGCACGTTCCACCTTGCTCGGCGTTGTATCGAAACGCTTAGCAATGGACGGATACAGCGATTTTGTTATTGCGTTGATAATCGGCGGATCGTCAACAGCAAGCTTGATACCTTCACGCAAAAATTGATAACCCTTGATATGTGCGGGTATACCGACGCTCACAAAAATATTACTGATGCGTTCATCCAAAGTCTTTTCCGACACACTACGCTTTTTGACAAGCTTTGCTCCCAGTCTGTCACCCTCCGCGACGTTACGAATGCGCTGTTCCAAAACGCCATACTCCAGAGGCTTGACAAGATAATACCTTGCGCCCAAATCCAATGCCTTTACGACAAACACCTCACTTTTAAGCTCCGACGCAACGATAAAATTAATGTCGCGATACTTTTCCAAAAGAGCGTAACCATCTTCACCCGACATCATCAACTCAGTTATGACCACATCACAGGGCACACTCTCCAAACTTTTACGCGCCTCGCTGCCCTCAACGTCAAAAACGACCTTAAATTGCTCATTTTCATCAAGCTTTTCCTTCAAGCCGTTTTGTGAAATTAATCCTATTCTTATCATTATTACCTCCCGCATTCTGTTTTGCAAGCATATTTTAGCATAATCGCACAGTCGAAATACAAAAGCTTTTATATGTTTTTCGCATATAGCGTCGATATTCGTCGAAAACACAACATATTCCGTCTGTTTTTTGCTCGAAATGTTTATTTTTGGCGATATATACACAGCACACGACCAACGCTCACAAACCCATCACCATAGACAAACTTACAGCACGGCAAATAAAGCAACGACACAATTGTTTATATCGTTAAATAACACCACAAGTCACCACCGCCGCATTAAGCATTCCAAGTTTAGTGCTGCCACAAACGCTATAAACGTTCCGCTTATATGTACAACTTATCCGTTTTATCGCAAAGACACTCGCAAACACTTTGACGAGCCCCAAACCAACGTGTCAAAAATATTATCGACGGCATATTATTTATCAAAAAAGCGTTGACACCCTCGACAAATCGGTATATACTAAAGACACAATAAAATAGTTATCCGGTAGGTGAGGCTACCACAGGGATACGGATTGCTACCGACTTTACGCGTGGAGACACGCAACGTATGGTTAGCAGGATATGTCGAAACCAAGGCATAACCTAATGCAATTTCATCGCCCCGTGATGCTAAAGCTTGTAATGGTAGGACGACGTTTCCGTCAATTTTGTTTGAAACGGTCAGGTATCTGCGGCTATTATTACAGGCTGCGGATTTTTTTATTTTCGCCGACTATCGACTAACACGGCAAAGGAGGTTAACATGAAAAATTTGCTTGAATACGCACAAAAAATTACAGAGCTTTTACAAAAAAAGAACTACAGAGAAATAAAAAGCTTGATAAACTGCGAAAAAGCACAGGACACGGCTCAATTACTCGAGCTGTTGCCGGAAAAGGAGCTGCCTATAATTTTTCGATTACTTTCCAAGGAAAATGCCGCAGAAGCATTTGTCGAGATGTCCTCCGACAGTCAGGAACTTCTATTAAACAGTTTTTCAGACGCGGAATTAAAAGCTATTTTCGACGAAATGTTTTTGGATGATACCGTAGATATTATCGAAGAAATGCCGGCAAGCGTCGTCAAACGCATCATCAACCAATCAGATCCGGAAACGCGCAAGCAAATCAACGAAATACTCAAATATCCGCAAGATAGCGCAGGCACGATTATGACGGTCGAGTACGTCAGCCTCAAAAAGGGCTGGACAGTCAAAGAATGCTTTGACCGCATACGACAGGAAGCCGTCGACAAGGAAACCATCTACAACTGCTACGTCACCGACGAAACGCGTAGACTTATAGGCACGGTAACAGTAAAGCAACTTTTGCTCAGCAGCTACGAAACAATAGTTGCCGATATGATGGAAACCAACGTGCTATCCGTGCAAACAAACGACGACAAAGAGCTTGTGGCACAGCAGATGTCCAAGTACGACCTTTCGGCAATACCCGTCGTCGATACGGAAAATCGTATTGTCGGCATAATAACCGTAGACGACGTACTGGATGTCGTCGAAGATGAGGCAACAGAGGATATGGCGATAATGGCAGCAATCACGCCCACCGACGAGCCCTATCTACTACAAACCGTTTGGCAAACTTGCAAAAGCCGTCTGCCGTGGTTGCTGATACTCATGATTTCCGCAACCTTTACAGGACTTATTATTAACCACTACGAAAGCGCACTCAACAGCCTTAGCACACTGCTTTTTGCGTGCGTTCCGATGCTTATGGATACAGGCGGAAATGCAGGCGGACAGGCTTCCGTCACGCTGATAAGAGGGCTCGCCTTGGACGAAGTTCACCCGAGAGATTGCCTAAGGGTAGTCTGGAAGGAATTTAGAGTTTCGCTTATACTCGGTTTTGCTCTTGCCGTAGCTTGTTTTGCAAAACTGATACTTATTGACCGACTGATTTTTCAGTATGCCTATACATTTGAGCTTTGCTTTGTAATCTCGCTATCACTATTTTTAACCGTCGTAATAGCCAAGCTTGTCGGTTCTCTTATGCCGTTGCTTGCTAAAACACTCAAGCTTGACCCTGCCGTTGTGGCAAGTCCAGTTATCACAACAATCGTAGACGCGTTGTCGCTGATGATTTTTTGCAAAATCGCACTGTCTGTTTTGCCCGCAATATAATCTGCAAGCCACAAGATAACTGCAAATCAAACACAAAAGGCGCACCTGAAAAACAGATGCGCCTTTTTAATGTATATATCGCAAATCGTCAAAAAAAATCGTTGATTGCTTCGCAAAAAGCCAATACGAGCAGTACAAGAGCTTTGTTTTTCCCAAAGAATAGTCAAATTGAAGTGCCCCCAAAAAAAATTTATTTAACTTTTTTTGGGGTGCATTTCACAACTCACAGCTATTCCCTTTATTGAAAAACAGAAAAAATCATAAATTTATGTCACTACCATACACGGAAAGCTTTACACCGCTTCCCTTAAGCTCGGCAGCAAACAGCTTTATAGGATTATGATAGGTTCTGCACAAGTGCTCGCACGAGGTGCTAAGCAACAGTTCCGTAGCACCGAGCTGCAACGCAATAGGCACAGATAACTTGGCGTTTTGCTTTGTAGTCAGCGATTTATCCTCCGTTATCAGCAATTTTTCATCAACGCCGTGGTCCATCAAATAAGCCTTCATTACCGCAGCCTCAGCAACACCCGCCTTGACATTTGCCACACCTCCGGATAAAATAACCTTGCTTGGCTTTAAGTCTGCAATAAGCCGTAACGTAGCATGCAAGCGAGCCATCAATATCTTAGATGGCGTTCCGTCGTCGTTTAATCTATTTCCCAAAACTACCGCAATAAGCATACACTTACCTCCTCGTTTTTATTGTACATCAATATAAAAAACAAAACAATCAAAAAAACGACAACTTGATAACCTTATCGAGTAAAAATCCAACATCTATGTCAAAATATGTCGATAATAATGAACTTTTGTAGAATAAATATTATTTTTATTGAAAAATATTGACTTTTAAAATGATAAAAACTATAATAACTTGGTAATGGAAGATAAGAACGGCACCGTTACATGCGATAAACCACTGTTGTTTTTGCTGAATTGCGCTTTTCTTTTTGTCGGTTACGAAAATTATTGAGGAGGTACCGTATAATGACAGGTACAGTTAAATGGTTCAACGCAAGCAAGGGCTATGGTTTTGTCGCAAACGACGAGGGCGGTGAAGATATTTTCGTTCACTTCTCCGCAATTAACGTTGATGGTTACAAAACGCTACAGGACGGACAAAAGGTTTCCTTTGAAATCGAAGAGGACTCCAAAAACGGAAAGCTGCGCGCAGCAAACGTAACACCTATCCAATAGTCAACAAACAAAGTACGGGCAAGCCTTTAATGACTTGCCCGTTTTTTACCTTAACGCATGTACACCTGCAACACTTCTACGATGATAGCAAGCGCCTTCGTCAAGCACGCCGTTATTGACTAAGCTGCTTTAACGTTAAGGTTGAGTTTACTCCTGCAGACGGCGTAAACGTCACATTCGTAGTGACGGCAACAAGTAAGGTCACTGTATCGCCCGCCGTAAGACTAACAAAAACACTACCACCAACTTCGCGAGGCGTTCCGCTGACAAAATCGCGAGTAACCACCGTTGACGGCAACGATGTGCCGTTCTGCCCGACACTAAGCGTTAGGGTTGTATCCGCTGAGGTCGAACCCGAAAGACGATACACCACCTCATACACGCCGCCATTAGTCACCGTGACGGAATCGGAACCGTAGGTAACGTTGGATAATGGCATTTGCCCCGAAAGCGTCAACGGAGTTGCCGTTGAGGTTAGCGCAAGTGTTGTCGCAGACAATGAATACAAGCCTCCATAGCTTGCAAGCCCATTTATGCCCGATGCCCCAGTTGCCCCAGTCGGTCCCTGTGGACCTTGCGGTCCTTGTGCTCCTGTCGCACCGGTATACCCTCTCGGTCCGCGAGGACCTCTTTCTATTATGATGATCCTTCCATTATTGCCGCTTGTACCGCCTGAGCCGCAAGTCGGTCTACAACAAAACATTTCATTTCCTCCTTTTATGTAAACAAGTTCGTTTCTATACTACATTATGT
Organism: uncultured Oscillospiraceae bacterium; assembly: GCA_964607155.1. GTDB lineage: Bacteria > Bacillota > Clostridia > Christensenellales > CAG-314 > Fimimonas. Next base: position 68,894 of record CAZSIF010000003.1, on the reverse strand, counting down.
TATCCACGCAAAAAACGTCACAAAATCACACCAACTGACCAAACAAAGCTTTTTAACAGAATAAACAGCTTTTAGTAGAACGATCCATTGAATTACGTCTGTAATAGTATTCTGCAAATTGGCAAAATTCGCTATGGCTCCGACGTTTTTAATAAAAAAAATAAATTAATGCGATTTTTACTCATCTTTACGCTATCCAATTCAGTTTGTTTGATGCAAAAATATGTCCGTAAAAAATACACTAATCATACACAATTCATTTCTTCGCCGCAAAATAAGGCTTGCAGAAAAAAAATCAATTTTCCATATTCAACTAATACATTTATCACATCGGATTCTTTTAGATTTTTGATAAAAACATAATTCATTCAAGAACACAATAACACTCTTTTTATTTATTAAGTCGTTTTTTATTCGTACACAAAACTTTATTTCAATGAACATCCACATAAAAAGCTAATTGACAAGCGATATTTCAATCAAATTTTTCGCACCCAATTTAAGTTCCAAAACCTTTGCGCCCTTACACCGCAACAATACATCCGATTCAATCTTTTTACATAATAAAAAATACACCGCCCCACAAAAAAATATTGCAAAACGCTTGACACTTAAACACAAAAGGCATATACTTAAAACAGTTGAACAATCTTTCAACTGTTCAACAAAAAAAAATCCGTTGTCTAACAACAATCAACACCACTCATGCAGCGCATCCACCAATAGGAGATAAACTAATGCCCAGCAAACTTGATAAGAAAAGCATAGTCAATAATTACTTGGAATTTGTAAACAAAAGCATGCCTAACGAGGATCTGCTATACGATGCAGCGGAGCTATTCAAAATTTTTGGCGATTCCACTCGCATACGGATTTTATCGGCATTAAGCAAGGCAGAAATGCTTTGCGTAAATCATATATGCGAGCTGTTAGGCATGACAAAATCAGCAGTATCGCACCAACTACGCATTTTGCGACAGGCAAAGCTTGTACGCAACAAGCGCATCGGCAAGGAGGTTTGTTATAGCCTTGATGACGAGCATGTTTCCGGCATAATAAACCTTGCCATCGAGCACCTTACCGAATAATCCCTTCGCTTGCTTCGAGTTCAAAAACTCGCAAGACCAAATATATCACACTACAAGGAGAAAAAGAGATGAAAAAAACAATAGCATTACAAGACCTCGATTGCGCCCATTGCGCAGCAAAAATGGAATGCGCAATCAACAAAATTGACGGAGTGACTAATGGCAAGGTAAATTTTCTTACGCAAAAAATGACAGTCGATATTGATGAAAATAACGCCGACGAAATATTATCCAAAATCAAATCCGTATGCAAAAAAGTCGAGCCCGACTGTATTTTGAAAATTTAAGGACAAAAACGTATGTCAAAAACCAAAAAATTGCTTTTACGCATAATAATATCGTTTGTTTTTTATATTCCCACCCTAATACTCCACCTTTGCAATGTATTACCGCCAACCGTTGAATTCTTGCTGTTTTTTGCAGTATATATTCTTGCGGGCTACGACGTTTTGTGGCGTGCCGTAAAAAACATTATTCACGGCAACGTGTTTGACGAAAACTTTTTGATGTCCATAGCAACAATCGGTGCGTTTGCCATCGGCGAATATTCGGACGCCGCAGCCGTAATGCTACTGTACCAAATCGGGGAACTCTTCCAGCACTATGCCGTCGGCAAAAGTCGCAAAAGCATAGCCGCTCTAATGGATATACGCCCCGAAAAGGCAACGGTCATACGCAATGGTATCGAACAAGAGGTTGAGCCTGCGACTGTTGAGATAGGAGAAACAATCATTGTCAAGCCCGGAGAACGAATTCCCCTTGACGGCGCGGTCGTAGACGGTCACGCACGCATCGACACCTCCGCCATCACAGGCGAAAGTGTGCCGCGTAGCGCAAGAGTCGGCGACAACGTAATTTCCGGCTGCATAAGCTTGGACGGTGTGCTGTACATAACCGTGCAAAAAGCGTACGAGGACAGCACTGTTTCAAAAATTCTTGAGCTTGTTGAAAATGCCACCGCAGCAAAGGCACCAACAGAAAACTTTATCACAAAATTCAGCAAATACTACACCCCCATCGTTTTTGCGTTGGCGCTGGTAATAGGTATAATTCCACCGCTGTTCATCGGCAGTTGGAGCGTTTGGTTACGCAGAGCAATGATGTTCTTGTTCGTTTCCTGCCCCTGCGCGCTTGTCATATCGGTGCCGCTAAGCTTTTTTGGAGGCATTGCCGCCGCAAGCAAACAAGGTATATTAATAAAAGGCAGTAGCTACATCGAGCTACTGTCTAAAATAGACATGTTTGCCTTCGATAAAACAGGCACACTAACCAAGGGGACCTTTGAAGTGGACGAAGTATTTCCCGCAGAAAATCGTATTGATATACTAAACACGGCAGCCATAGCTGAACAATACAGCAAACACCCCATCGCCCAATCCATTTGCAGAGAGGGCAACGCAGAGCTCTCTGCCGAGGTCACAGAAATTGCAGGCAAGGGCGTTTGCGCCATAGCCCAAAACGGTGATGTCATCTTATGCGGAAACGAAAAGCTGATGCAAGATAACTCCATCGAATTTACCACCTGCAACCACGGAACCGTAGTATACGTTGCCAAAAACAATAAGTTTTTAGGCTACATTTGCATTGCAGACAAGCTGAAAGATGACGCCATACAAGCCGTTAGAATGCTTTCACATGAAAAATGCCGTACAGCCATGCTTACAGGCGATACAAAACAGGTAGCCAACGAAATTGCGCATATCGTGAACGTAGACGAATATCACTGCGAGCTTTTACCGCAGGACAAGGTGGCTATCGTAGACGGATACAAGCAAAGTCACACTGTAGGCTTTGTCGGTGATGGAATCAATGATGCACCGGTGCTTACCACTGCGGACGTAGGCATAGCAATGGGCGCAATGGGCAGCGACGTAGCAATTGAATCTGCTGATGTAGTGCTGATGTTGGATAACCCCACCGCCATTGTAACAGCCCAAAAAATAGCGCGAAAGACAATGAAAATAGTTAAACAAAACATTGTCTTTTCGTTAGTGATCAAGTTTGCAGTACTGATACTTTCAGCAACAGGCGCACTGGATGCAGTTTCGTTCGGAATGATAATTGCAATCCTTGCAGACGTTGGTGTGTGCATGCTTGCAATACTAAACGCAATGCGAGCCATGCTTGTAAAATAACATCATATAGCCGCCACGTTCAATGTGCTGTGCCCATGGGACTTTTTGCAAGTCCTTTGAGTACGCCACTGCGTAGCGGCTTTTTTACGCAAAAGCATTGCAAAAAATAATACGACGTACTATAATTAATCCATCTATAGCGCGCCTCGTTTACAAGAATCCGCCAACTCATAGCACTACATTGGAAACACGTCGGCGCATTCTTGCAAAATCTCAAAATCTCACAAAAGGCTTTTGCTACAAAAAATACACGTTGTTCAACAATAACATCAAGGAGAATTTTATGAAGGATTACACACGCTACGCCGTTGATACAACAATGCAACTATTAAACATCGACAGCCCCACAGGCTACACGGAAAACGCCGCAAAATGGGTAGAAAATACATTGCACCAACTCGGATACAGTACAATACGAACCAATAAGGGCGGCGTACTCGCCACGCTTGGCGGCGAAGGTAACGGGCTTGTACTATCAGCGCATATAGATACTCTTGGTGGCATGATTGCGGAAATCAAATCAGACGGACGTCTGCGCCTGACCAACATCGGCGGTATGAATGCCAATAATGCCGAAGCGGAAAACGTTACGATTTATACTCGCGACGGAAAACAATATCAGGGAACATTCCAGCTTTGCAACGCATCTGTGCATGTTAATAACGACTATAACAAAAACGAGCGCAACTACACCACCTGCGAAGTCGTTTTAGACGAAAGAGTAACAAGCAAAAAAGATGTCGATGCCTTGGGAATAGCGGTAGGCGATATTGTAGCGTTCGAGCCGAGATGTCGCATGTCCGGTGACGGCTACATTAAAAGTCGCTTTTTAGACGACAAGCTTTCAGCAGGAATACTCATTGCCTTTGCAAAATACATTGCTGATCACAAAATTGTCCTTTCGAGAAAAATCTATTTGTATTTTACCGTTTTTGAAGAGGTTGGGCACGGTTGTTCGTCAAGCATTCCAAACGATGTAACCGAGCTGCTTGCCGTCGATATGGGATGCGTTGGCAACGGTTTGAACTGCACCGAGCTGGACGTTTCCATTTGCGTCAAAGACAGCCACGGTCCCTACAACTACAATATGATAAGTCGCCTTATCAACGCAGCCAAAAAGCAAGGCGCAAGCTATGCGCTCGACGTGTATCCGTTTTACGGCAGCGACGCCGACGCCGCGCTTAATGCTGGAGCAGATGTGCGACACGCACTTATCGGCGCAGGAGTGTACGCAAGCCACGGCTACGAACGCAGTCATATCGAAGGAGTGGAAAACACGTTAAAGCTGCTTGTTGGATTTATCGACGAATAATAGGTCGCTTTGATATTAACGCACGACAACCAACGAAACAAAAAAACATAGTTACGCAAAATGCCCCGAGCTTTAACCTACTCGGGGCATAACCTTTATTGTTTTACTTACCGCCACAAACTACTTTTTCAAGCACTTGCGCCTACGCATTGTAACGAGTACACTATGCATAACGAACCATTTTTGCAGTTTTGCTTTCAAGCAAACATTCCCACTTTATCAGTCCACACTTTCATAAATACAAAACATCGCTTTTATGCTATTTTGCCCTTAGGCTGGTTTTAGCAGCATAAAACTACCTAATCTTTCTTATAGGGCGTACATACTTAAAATAACGTTGACAATCGTGATAAAAATAAAAAACTCTCCCTTGCGTGACATCCAATTCATAGCCGCTTGCAGTGTAATCGAATTGTTTCATTGCCTGCTCGATTTTTGCTTCGACCGCAGAGTTTTCCGTTTCAAAATCAAACGGACCATGCTCAAAGACAATATATTCTCCCGCGGCAACATCCATCAACAACATTTGAGGCGGAACTGCGCCATCGTAATCTGACGGCAAGCGTACACCATACGCCTCTGCCAGAGGAATACCCCAACTGCACAAACGCCCGTTCGGCTCATTTATAAATGCCATAACCTGACCGCTACCACTATCGTGTTCTTTCCCACCAAAATCGTCCAGTTTTCCCTTGATACTATCCAATAAACCACAAATCGTATCGCAATCCTGCCCCTCAACTAAGCTTTGCTTTTGCCAAAAATCCCAATAACCCACACTATGATAATTGCGTATATGCAAAAACTTGTGTGCGGGGATAGTGACAAAATACACCTTAATATCGCCGACATCATTTGCCAACATTCCACCCGACTCCAACAAATAACAATCGAAAGGCTTAATGATAGTGCGCAACACAACAGGCTTCGGGTTTTGCCGATAGTCCTGCGGAGCAATACCATACACTCGCTTGAAGGCACGCGTAAATGCCTCGTGCGACGAAAACCCGTAAGCTACGGCAATATCCAACAAACTGCGGTTTGTATCACGCACTTCCTTTAGCGAAAACGCCAACCGTCTAAGCGACAAATAATCACGCAGGCGCATGCCAGATATTTGCTTGAATCGTCTCGAAATATGATACGGCGAATAGCCAAAGCATTTTGATAAACTTTGTAGCGTTAATGCTTCGTCGTTTCCTTTATCGATACACACATCTATATGCTCAACTATATCTTGAACGTTCCGTTGCCATTCCTTTGCCATAAATTACCTCCTTATACGCGTATAGATTATAGCACTCTAATACACCGTTCGGTTTGATTTTAATTGCTTAATTGAGGCAAGGCAGCAAGAGTTTTAGCCCATACAAGACACAGTTTACCTTCCATTCCTCAAAACAACAAATAGATACAGGGCATCAGCAAGCATAAAAAAATCGCGTCGCGTTCCGCACATAAGGCAATTAGTAACACGACACGATTAAATGTATAATTCACAGCTTTATTACCGCATCTAAACAAAGCTGCAATGCGTACGAAAAAGAAGCCCTACCCCAACTACGCTGGTCATGCTTATTCGGATCGGCTAAAGTATCGGCTGTAAATAATATGCTGCCCCATGTCACATGCCTAAACGCGGCAACAGCAGCTAATGCCGAGCACTCCATTTCCACCACCTGACAGCCCTCTTGTTTGCGATACTCCACCTTTTGTTTTGTTTCGCGGAAAAAACCATCTGTAGACCAAGCCACAACTTCCTCGTAAGCTATTTTGCGTTCCTCAAAAGTCTTTTTTATAGCATCGATTGCCGTGCGGTCAATCTCCACAAAACGCGATGGGGACATATAGTGATAGGACGTGCCTTCATCCCTTAACGCCTTGTACGGAACAAGAAAGACGTTTTCCTCAAAGGGACAAAGCGCGCCGCACGAGCCTGCAGAAATAATCTTTCGTGCACCGTATCCGATAAGCCAATCTAACAGCTGTGCGGCAGGAGCAGCACCAACCGGCGCTTGACACAAGCATACGTCCTCCCCCATATAGCTTACAACATACACAGGATACACCTTTGTAGCTGATAAAAAATTTCCAACAATCTTTGCATTATGCTCCTGCGCATATTTATCGACGTGCTCGCCCAAAAAAGCAAACACCGCTCTCTGTGGCAAATGCAAATCAAAGCACTCATGCGTAGGCATAAAAACCGCCGTTTCTTCGTTATCAAATTCCAAAATAGGAATTTCGTTTTTAATTATCATCAAAAATCACCTCATTTAGCCAATATGTCAGTAATAGTATTATGCATAATATTATTATTTGTTATTGATTGCTATACTTATGCAACAAGACGCCATCTCACACCACAGCTGATTTTCCGTGACGCAAATAAACTTCTGTCTCCGCAAACTGCACGAACTCACTTGTAAGACAAAAAAACATAGTGACAACGCACCTATGCGCGCCCAATAACACATAATTGCCTGTACAATAATAGGGTAAGCTTTATCCAACATAGCCTCAACAAGTTTTTATTATTGCTATCGCGCCAATACAAGCCATTATATTATTCATCAAAATAAAGCTGCAAACATTAGCATGGAATGCCACACACACCAAATAGCAGAACGCCAATCACTGCCGAAAATAATATCAAAAACACGGGGTGAATTTTTTTGCCCTTAATTTTAATGCGAGAAAGCGGTAAAAATGCCAATATCAGCAATAGTGATGTCAAGCTGAAATCAGCAAAGCCGTCTGCGGTAATATCCGTCAAACGCAGGTTCGGAAAAACCAATCGCGCCGTCACCGTTACCACGGATGACAGAATCAATCCGACCACAACAGGGCGAATGCCGTACAGCGCACCGTTTACGGCAAAGGATTTTTTGAACCTATCAAACACACGCGTTACCACAATAATGATAATCAACGATGGTAAAACCACCGCCACCGTTGCAGACAGTGCGCCCAAAAATCCACCCACTACGCCAAGAGAGGTTGAACTGCCCACGTTCATGCCAACAAAGGTAGCAACGTTTATCGCAAATGGTCCCGGTGTGGATTCCGCCACGCCGATAAACTGAATTAATTGTTCCTCTGATAGCCAACCGTATTTTGTCATCGCCTGCGTGACCATCGGAAGCATTGCGTAACCGCCGCCGATTGTAAACAAGCCTATCTTAAAGTATTCCCAAAATAACTGCAAAAACGCCATACTATTTATCCTCCTCGAGGCTATCGCTCGGGGCAATTGGCAAAACCTCATCATGCCTACACAGTCTGCGTTTTAAGAACGACACTGCAAAACCCAGCACACCGCCGATTATTATCAAGTAAATAACATCAAAATCAGTAAAAACCGCAACCGCAAACGCCGCAGCCATAACAAGATAGCTAAACAAATCACTATCCACCTGCTTGAACATTTTAACAAATGCATTGATAATAAGCACGCTAACGCATGCCTGAATGCCAGCAAACGCCGCCTGATACCAATAATTTTGCGAAAACTCGTTTATCACAAAAGACAAAGCAGCAATAAGCAAAAATGAGGGCAACACTACTCCGATCGTTGCGACTATCGCACCGATAACGCCGTGTTTACGATATCCCACCGAGGTTGCCGTGTTTACAGCAATAACTCCGGGAGTAGACTCCGCAATTACAATCATATCCAGCATATCCTGTGAGGTTATCCAATGCTTTTTTTCCACAAGTTCGTCCTCAAGGATTGCTATCATGGCATATCCGCCACCAAAGGTGAATGCTCCTGTGCGAAAAAATACAATGAACAAATCCCACAGCTTAACATCGTACTTTACCAATACGCCCTGTTTTATCCTTTTTTTTCGTGCGATAAAAAGCGCAACGCAACAGCCCACGATAACTGTAGCAATAACCGCAATGGCGACAACTATTTCGCCAATCGACCAATTTGAATCAGACAAAAACGTTAACATCTAAACTCCTTTTTAATTATTGAGAAATCCGCAAAATACACTTGCATTCTGCAAGCGTAAAGCCTACGTCCAAAATTAACACTAACGCCCAGTATACGCAATAATAGGCTGATATTGCAAAGCTTGCCAACAATAGACAAACGGACTACATATCAAACACCCTTGGCACAGTATCCAGTGTTTTAAGCAATGCATCATCGTCAAAATCGGGCAAATAATCCTCCGTTGCCGACGACAACTCTTGAAAGTATCCATTGCGAAGCCCCACATTGAAAAAATATTGTTTAACCGCGTTGTATTCACGCGGATATAGCCGTCTGTTAAGCTGCGGATATTTATCGTCCGCGTGCGCTACAAAATATTGCGACATAAGCGAAACATAGCTATCTGCGTCAAATTTTACAATCCAATCAAGTATTTGTTTTGTATCCTCTACATGCCCAGGTAAAACAAGATGTCGTATCACAAGCCCTTTTGTCAAATACCCTTCGGAGTTAAAGCAATCAACTGGCTGCTGACGCTTCATTTCTCGAACAGCGTTAGAGGCAACCTCAAAATAATCAGGCGCAGAGGCAAAATTGGATGATACCGTTGGTGAAAAGAACTTTATATCAGGCAAATAAACATCCACCAAACCTTCCAACCGTTTTAGTGCTGATACCCTTTCGTATGAACTTGTGTTGTACACCACAGGTATTTTCAAGCGTGTTTTTACTAATTCCAACGCAACGGCAATCTCATCGGAAAAATGCGAGGGCGTAACAAGATTGATATTAGCCATGCCGATATCCTGCAAATACAAAAACACGTCGGCAAGTCTTTGCGGAGAAAGCGCCGCGCCATGCGGCACAACTGAAATATCGTAGTTTTGGCAAAACCTGCAGTGCAAATTGCAGCCTGCAAAAAACACCGTTCCGCTGCCCTTATCACCCGAAATACAGGGTTCCTCCCACATATGCGGTGCAATGCGCGATATTGTAAGACGGTGAGTTTTACACACTCCGCCGCCAACGCTACGATCCGCATTGCAACCCCTTGGACATAAATTACATTTCATCAGCAGTAATCCAAACGTTATAATAGATTGCGACCTATTCAACAAAAGCCATCGACCGCTTATAATTATATATCCAATACACTTTTTTGACAAGCAAACCGCGCGAAAAAACATTATGTAGGAAAGCGCGTGTCACCTGCCGACGCATCAACAAAAAAACATCTGCAAAATACGATAAAATACTTGCCATTACCGAGCAAAAACGACAATATACTACCTCAAGGAGAAAAAATGATACGAAACCTTTTACAACTACTCCGACGGGTGTTTTTTGCCACAGGATACTTTGCAAATGCAAGCTATCCAAAGCCGTTATCGGCAAACGAGGAAACGCTATATCTGCAACAGCTACAGCAAGGCAACAGACAAGCGCGAGATAAACTTGTTTGCCACAATATGCGTTTGGTTGCACACATCGCAAAAAAGTACGCCAAAAACGACCTCGACGACCTAATTTCAATAGGCTCGATAGGACTCATAAAGGGAGTGGAAAGCTTTTCCGCCACAAAGGGAACAACGTTAGCGACCTATCTGGCGCGATGCATTGAAAACGAAATATTAATGCACCTACGAGCCAACAAGAGATACCAAAACACAGTTTATCTACAAAACGTACTCGGAGTAGATAACGACGGCAACGAATATACACTAATGGACGTACTTGCAATAAAGGAGGACAGTGTTTTTCACCAAGCAGAAGTGTCCATTTTGCGAGATAATCTGCTGGACGCCATACGCCAACAGCTCAATGAAAGAGAGCAAAAAATTATTCTTATGCGATATGGATTGGACGGCAATTCCCCGCTAACTCAGCTACAAACGTCAAAAAAACTGGGCATAAGCAGAAGCTACGTTTCTCGAATAGAAACTGCCGCGCTAAAAAAACTCAGGAACTACCTACAATAAAGCAGTATTGACAAAAAGTACTCCCAGCTGTATAATAAATTAAATAGAAAATGCAACATGCATCTTATATCACATATCAAAACCATTACAAAACTAAGGAGTAACAGCCATGGAAGAAGCATTGGAATTCAAATACGACACACAGTTGCTTGTTGAAGGCACAAGTCTAAGCGAGCAAGCAATAATTGCTTACATCACCGCCAACATAGAAGGCGATTGTCTGCTTGTGGTTGGGGACGATGAGTTGATAAAGATACACTACCACACAAACACGCCTTGGAAAGTGCTTGAATACTGCGCAGGCTTGGGCGACGTGTACGATGTTGTTATCGAAAATATGTTACGTCAAGCGCAGGGTTTACAGGGATAACGATTCACACTTTCCGAAAGTGTAATTAGGATTTTTGCCTAAATAAGCAAGCTTTAAGTATATGATAAACACACTTTAATAGTGCTTAAATCACATTAACGCTTTTGATTAACTCTCACAGCCAACACAGTGCGCTAACAATAAAATGCATGCAAAAACGCGTTGTTCGGTTACCGTATATCGGCAACGCCATATAGCCATCCTGCCTTTTACCTACTACACTCAAAACTCACCGATATGGCAAAAAAAACGATCGACTTAATTCAGTCGGTCGTTTTTGCACAACTATAGGATTTTAAATTAGAACAGCAACGGACGCATTCCCAATGCTACCATAATGATATCTATTACCCAACCGATACCCAGTCCGTAAAACAGCCACAGGAAACCAACGATAGCCTTGAGCCAATTACGTTGAATAATACCATCCACCAAACGGCAGAAACCATACACACAGTCGGCGAAAATAGCAATAAGAAGTCTGAAAATCCAAGGCAAGGACATAATCACGTTTGCCAAGCCACTTTTCTTTCTTTTAGCCATAGTATAAATCCTCCTTTTAATACAATTATTATACACTAATACAGTACGCTTTGCAAGCCGATTTTGACATTTTTTTGACAAAAAAAAAGTACGGCGCCACTACAAAACATATTTAAAAAACACAGCTTTATCCGACACCCCATAGGTTCAATAAAAACGCACAAAACAAAATGTCGAACATATCAATCGTTTACTACCTGTTAACACATCGACATCACTTATTGTTTGCCAATAAAACCAAGTCGCTCTCATTTCAACCGGCAAATCATCATTAGCGACACAAGCCCCGTGCTTTTATGTGTACGTTCGATTTTACACTTAAATCAGCGCCAATTTAATGCAGTGTTACAAAAGTACAGTACTCTGAGCAAGTCCGTCAGCAACAGCAGTCAACCCACCGCTCGTTAGTCGTCTACCACTATCGTTTGCTTGCCTATCGATTGTAAAAACAGCTTGAAAGCATCTAAGCTAAGCACTACAGTTGCAGTGTTATCACACGGGTGAAATTTTACGTTTTGTGCCGTCCACACGCTCCTATCAATAAGCAATGGAGCGGAATAACTTGCCGTGTTTTCGTTTAGATATGCAAAAGGCGAAACACTGCCCCTATGCACCCCGAGGTCGGATAATAGTTTTTCCTCCGTGACAAACTCGAATTTTGCACACCCAACATATGAAGCAAGTCCACGCATGGAGGCACGCTTATCGAACGGCAACACGACCAAATAATAGTTATCGCTTTTTTTATCCTTAACGTACAGGCTTTTGCAAGACATACAGTTATCAACGTGGATTATTTGTCGAGATTCCTCCGTGGTAACCACGGCAGGGTGACGCAACAAACGATAGGTTATCCCCAAGTCGTCCAAATAAGTAGTAACTTTAGTAATCATTTCATCCATAGAATCATTGTACTACTTAATGGGTTTTTCAGCAAGCAAACCAAGACAAAAAAATCCCTTACATATCATCACAAGCTCCACGTCCGCGTTCAACCGATTTTATTGAACATAAAAGTTATTTCACAACGTCCGCGCTCAGGAACTCGATACTGCCGTTCCACGATAGGACCGCAGGAATTTGTGCCCAAGCCGCTCATGTAAATATCGGCACTTAGATACGTTCCGTCGGAATCTGGCAACTCGTCGTCGTGCATTGTATTTTGCAATACTTCCGCCGAATACGGCAGCGCAGAAAAAGAACGCATTCCTTCCACACGGAGAGTATGTGTTTTGCCGAACAGCTCCACATATTCCGCACCGCAATGACTACCGCTTTCCTGAGGCTTGACGTAATGATGATACTGCTCGGCAACCGTGCCGCAATACTCCTGCTTAAAAGCAAAGCTATGACAATCTTCGTACGTCTCACTCGGTCCGTAGGCAAGATATTTTATTCTGTCGTAGCCTTTATCCAGCTTTAATGTAAAACCAAGCCTTGGCAAATAATCGAAATAATGCAGCTGCTCACGACGATACTTAACGCAAAGTCTAACCCCCTCGGCAAAAAACGAATAAGTAACATCGGCAAAGACGTGCGGGCGATACGCCGCGCTACCAATTGCAACAGAAAACGTCAGATTATTATTGTTACGCTTGAATCGTAACACATCAGGCTTTGCATACATCAAAAGCTTGCTGTTCCATTTATTCTTTTGCCACATATCGTTATCCGTAGGGGCACGCCACATGCTCCAATGAATACCGTCAAACTGCTCGCCGTCGTACAGAATAGAGATAATTTCGCCAGTATCGGTATCAATTACATATTCTGCTTTGCCGCAACGTACGGTCATCTTATTGCCGACGTTAGATATATCCACAACTGCCGACGTCAACTGCGATGAAACAAAGGGCACGCAGCCTATCTGCTCTCGTGCACGTTCGATTTCGTCCACAAAGTATTGCACCGTACAGCTATTCTGTTTGCAATCAAGCAAAATCGCACTTCTTGGCGGAATAACCACGTCCACACACTCGTTGAACTCGCCGCTTATAACAAGCCTGCCTCTTTCTGTTGCAAAAAAGTTTTTATTAAAAATTTTAAGTTTGTCACCGACTTTCTTAAAGGACAACGGCTGATAAGCCTTTTTCATAGAAAGGGTACCCGACTTGATTTGCCTATCCGCCGACACAATGCCGTCAATGCAAAAATTACCGTCATGCTCGTACTCGCCAAAATCGCCACCGTAACGCAAAGGCGAACCGCCATAGCGCACCCCGTGGTCAGCCCACTCCCAAATAAAGCCACCCATAAAGCGATTGGAGCGTTCCATGATTTTCCAATAATCATCAACTCCGCCCGGACCATTGCCCATAGAGTGTGCATATTCACACAAAATCAACGGACGCTTTTCCGACTTATTTTTAACAAATTCCCTCATAAAAGCCAAGTCGGGATACATACGGCTCACAACGTCCACAGGCGCGGCATAATAGGCTTGATCGTCGTACACGCTTGCATCCCGACACCAAAGTCCTTCGTAATGCACAGGACGTGCATCTGTCTGCTTGATTGCCTCGATTGCCGCAAGCGAATTTTTACCCCAACCCGATTCATTGCCGATAGACCACATAATAACACAAGCAAAGTTTTTGTGCTCCTGCACATTACAATGCTGCCTCATGCAAATCGAGCTTGTAAAACGAGGATCCTCCGCCATAATAGACATGCCTTTACAGTAATCATCATCTTGGTCACCACAACAACAAGTACCGTGACTTTCGTAGTCCGATTCGCTCATGACGTACAAGCCATATTCGTCGCACAGCTCGTAAAACAGCGGTGACGACGGATAATGTGAGGTACGCACGGCATTGATATTAAGACTTTTCATCAAAAGCACATCTCGCAGCATATCATCTCTGCAAACCGCCGCACCTTTTTGCGGATGCATGTCGTGTCTATTTACACCGTAAAGTTTTATCGGTTTGCCATTAAACAAATAGACGCCGTTTTTTACGCAACTTGTTCTAATACCTACGCGAACAAAAATAGCTTCGCCGTTGCAGCGAACAAGCATATCGTACAGATTTGGCATTTCTGCACTCCAAAACTTAGCGTTTTTTACAATAAACGTAACCTCGTCGTTGCCCGTCACTTGCTTAATTTCGCCATTAAATTGCACTTCTGCAGATACGCTGCTTTTGTTAACAAAGCGTACTATCCCACTGCTGCCACGAATATCGGTAAGCACGGCAAAATCCCTAATATGATACTTGGGACGTTCCAGCAAATACACGTCACGGAAAATACCAGTAAAACGCCACTTGTCCTGATCTTCCAAATAACTCCCCACACACCACTTCAAGACCAAAACATCTAACTTGTTATCGCCATCAACAACAAGGTCTGTTATATCGAATTCCGTTATTCTGTGAGATATTTGCGAAAAACCGGCAAACTTTCCGTTAACGTACAGATAAAAACACGAGTCCACGCCCTCAAACACAATGTAAAGCTTGTTGCCGTTTTTACTGTGATAAAAATGACGAGAATAGTGATATGCAGGATTCTTTTTGGGCACTCGCATCGGATCGAACACAAACGGATACCTTGTGTTAGTGTACTGAAAACGATCGTAGCCGTAGTATTGCACACAGGACGGTACGTCTATATCGGCAGCACCTTCCTCAAGCCAAAAGCCGTCCGCCACCGCAACACTATCATAAGCCGTAATTTTCCACACACCGTTCAGGTTAGTATAACACTTACTTTTTTTTCTATCATTAGTAATATCCGCGCCATCCTCAAACGGAATATAATACGCACGAGGCTCCTCCGCCCCTATTATTCTATCTGATTTATAACATTCCTTTAGCATTTTTCCCTGCCTTTTTTGTCGTTCGATTTTACTTAAGCATAATCAGTTGCCCGAGCCGCATACACAACCATGCCAAATACTCTATTTGTTATCAATCTGCGTCATCGAAAAATAACGCTTACGCCCCCATCTACAGCACGGTTGCAGGAGAATATCGTACAGCAAGCGGTATAACGTTATGTTTGCCGTAGCGAGAAATTAACTTATCCTCAAGCTCGCGAGCATATGGCTTTGGCACAACGCACAAAACAGTGCCGGCAAAACCGCCACCGTGAACCCTACTTGCAACTTGAGGGCAAGCCCTACGCGCAAATGCCACCGCATCGGCGACTGACGTATCACTACCGAAAGAGCAATTTTGCAACAAAATATTACTGCTATCGCCGCTTTGGTTTATCAGCCGTAAAAAATCATCGTTATTGCTATCACAGATAACCTGTACCGCTCTATCCACACGAATGCATTCCTCAAAAAAATGTTTTGCTCGTAGCACAGGACGAACTCCAACAGCTTGCTCAATCGTAGCCAAATCTTGGAAAAATTCATCTTGCTGAACGTCGATTAAACGCTGTTTACCGAAACAATTTGCAACCAGTCCCATTTCTGCAGGAATTGCGGCATACTCTGCGGTAAGCGAGGAATGACTTTTACCTGTGTTTATCGCAATTAACTGCAAATTTATTAGCTCCGGCAATCTGCGACAGGTCACACTATCGGCAAAATCCAACGCCACAAGTCCACCGTGAGCTACAATGGTTTGATCAAACAAACCGCATGGCTTACCGAAATAAACGTTTTCCGCATACTGCCCCGCCCGAGCCAACACATCTGCGGGGATGATACCGTCATTATACGCATAGTTTATTATGGTGCCGATAAGTAACTGAAATGCCGCGCTAGACGAAAGTCCTACCCCAATCGGTAAAACAGAGTGAATACAAGCCTTAAAGCCACCAATCTTGAAACCGCACTGCCGCAAATAATATAGTACGCCCTTTACCATGCCGACGCTGCCTCGATCCGACTTTTCTATTTCGGAAAGATCAATACATGTACGACCATGTGAGCTGATTATCGTAACGACTTCATCCGATGTAAGTACAAATGCAGCGACAATATCCCTATCCACTGCGCAGCCAATAACCCTACCCCCGTTGTGGTCGGTGTGATTACCGATAAGCTCTACTCTACCCGGTGCTGTTGCAAAAAAACATCCGTCGGCGCCAAACTCGTCGGTAAACTTGTGCCGCAACGCTTTATAACGAATAAAGTCGGCGTATGTTGGTTTATTATAAATGCGCGACAGCGCATTTGCAAGCTTATCCGTAGCGGTAAAAAACTGCATTGTGGTACTTCCTCGGTGCGTTAGCCAGTTTTGTGAATAAGAAAAAGTATATCATACAACTCGGCGCTTGGCAATATCACAAAAGCATATTTTATTTTGAACATCAGCACTAAACAAAACGATAAACGCATTTGCTCTTTATATGCGGTTAAACAATTCAAATGATGTTACATCTTTGGAAGTAATAATAACAAGTAAATCCTGTATCGGATAGCTTTTTATCAATCCTGCAATTCTCCCCTTACTAAGTAAAACACATACTTTTTTACCACTTAAACGAAAAAACGACGACATTCAACTCTGAAGTTGAATATCGTCTGTTTCCTCAATCATTATTCTCGATTTCCGATTTCGTAATTATGCTCAAATCATCTTATCAGCATACAGCAAAAAAAAATTATCTTTATTTCACACAAAGCATAAAGTGCGGCCAACCTCACTCCACCGTTACCGATTTTGCCAAATTGCGCGGTCGATCAACGTCACGTCCCAAGGCTCTTGCAGTGTGATAAGCAAGCAGCTGTAGCGGAATCACGGCAATTACGCCATACAAATAATCCGCGACGATAGGCAAATGAATAAGCTCGGCGGACGTATCGAAGGGCGACACGCAAATCACGCGCGCACCGCGCGCTCTAACCTCGGCAACAGAACACTCCGTTTTGTCAAACAAGTTTATATCTGTCGCCACTGCAACGACAGTAACATTCGGTTCGATAAGTGCAAGCGAACCATGTTTCAATTCGCCCGCGGGATACGCCTCAGAATGAATGTAACTGATTTCCTTTAATTTTAACGAGCCTTCGCAGGCGGTTGGATAGTCGCAACCTCTGCCAATAAAAAACACTGCACTACTATCCTTAATTTGACGTGCAAGCAAAGCTATTTCGTTACTTTTATTTAGTAACGTCTCCGCCGCGTTTGCAACCGTGTCTATCTGTTGCAGAAGCTCTGTTCTGATTGCAACAGATGTGCAACTTTGTACAACTGCAATTTCACTAAGTGCCAATAACAATGTTATCAGCTGACAGTTATACGCCTTAGTGCTGGCAACTGCGTACTCTGCACCAGCACCAACATTTAGCGAATGCGAGCAAAGGCGAGTAATAGAGGAATTATCCGTATTCGTGATTGCACAAGCCAAGCCGCCACGCTCAATAAAAAACTCACATGCGCGCAGCGTATCAGCTGTTTCGCCACTTTGACTTATAAAAAACGCCAACGTGTTGTTATCAACAAGATAATTTCCGCAGGCAAACTCGCTTGCAACCACAACGGAGATATCAACATCAAGCCACCTTCTTGCAACGGTGGCAGCCTGCAAACCACTGTGATATGCCGTGCCGCAACCAATAAAATACACTCGACGAATGTTGCGCAAAAATTCATGCGAAAGCCCCGTTCCTCCACACTCGAAATAACGTTGCTTTGCATTGCGAATAGCCTGCGGAACAGCAAAGATTTCCGAAAGCATAACCTCGCCTTCCGGAGGAAGCTCCGATCGTTCCGCATCAAAAAATTTCAAATCTACCTCAATTCCGTCAAAGTTGTACGCTTTTATATTATCCAAGGCAAGCACCGCCACGCTGTCCTCAGGCAAAACGGCAACACTTTCGGCAAAATGTGAAATGCACCTGATGTCTGACGAAACATAAGCGTGTCCATCACGAACTCCCACCACAAGCGGACTTTTATGTCTAAATGCATACAGATTGTTATCGTGTGTGCTATAAAATGCCACCGCAAACGAGCCGTTAAGCATGCGTGCCGTATCCAACGTGGTTTGTAATACACTACCATTATAATTATATTGCAACAATTGAGGTATAACCTCACTATCCGTCTGCGAATAAAACGTAAACGACCGCTCTTCCAAAAAGCCTTTCAATGCAGTGTAATTATCCAACACCCCGTTGTGTACCGCCGTAAAGCAACCATCGTCGGAAGCAAACGGATGAGCGTTAACCTGACTTACGGCTCCGTGAGTAGCCCAGCGCGTATGCCCTATGACACAATCGGCACTATTCCAACGTTCGGGAATAACAAGTGCTTTTACCCTGCCTGTTTGCTTAACAATTTCCGACTGTCCGTTTAGCCTAACTGCAACGCCAACTGAATCGTATCCGCGATATTCTAAAAGTCGCAACGCCTCATGCACGCCATCTACGCATCCGCATCCGCTTGCCCCAAAAATCCCACACACACATTTGCTCCATCTTTTTTTACCAAACAAAGGCACTGCCCCGTCAGCATACCATAATATATGCGCACGCTCGGCTTATTGTTAAGGCAGGCTTGCTCATAAAAAACAAAAACTGTCTTTAATAAACTCATTAAAATAGAAATAAGTTACTTTTAGCAAAGCGACTTGACACTCAGATTTATCAAATATTGTACAACGCTGCATTTTCATCAAATAAATAACCAAGTAGCTAAAGCTTTTTTTCAAAAAACAATGCATTTATTTGACTAAAATGCCGATGTGGTTGTATAATTTTTAGGTTAGGTAAAAAGGTCATAAGAAAAAACAGTCGTTAAAAATAAACAATGCGACACGGAGAAGGTATGGAAAGACAAAATATCAGAAATATCGCAATAATTGCACACGTTGACCACGGCAAAACAACGCTCGTGGATCAACTTTTGAAGCAAAACGGCATTTTTAGAGCAAACGAGGTCGTTGCGGAACGAGTTATGGATTCAAACGACATCGAACGTGAACGTGGGATCACAATTTTAGCCAAAAATACCGCAATACACTACAACGGTACAAAAATTAATATAATCGATACGCCCGGACACGCAGATTTCGGCGGCGAAGTAGAACGCATCTTATCGATGGTTGATGGCGTTTTATTACTTGTAGATGCAATCGAAGGCTGCATGCCACAAACAAGATACGTTCTAAAAAAGGCATTGGGCTTGGGCAAAAAGGTTTTGGTTGTAATCAACAAAGTAGATAAGGGCGAATTTGACGAGCTTGAACTGCGTGAGCAAATCATGGAATTATTTATGGAATTGGGCGCAAACGATGACCAGTTCGACTTCAAAGTAATTTACGCATCGGCAAAGCAAGGTTGGGCAACAGATAGTCTTACAAGGCAATCGACAAATATGGCGCCTCTTTTGGATGCTATTCTTACTGAAATTCCCGCGCCGCAAGGCGAAACGGACAAAGGATTGCAACTGCTTATTTGCAACATCGACTACGACGAATATGTTGGCAGAATTGGCATCGGAAAGGTCAATCGTGGCAAAATCCGTGACGGACAGCCCGTTATGGTATGTCACACCAACGGCACGTTTAACACCGCAAAGATTGCCAGACTGTACCAGTTTGAAGGGTTAAAGCGCGTTGAATGCGACAATGGCGAAATGGGCGACATCGTTGCCGTTAACGGAATTACCGAAATGAACATCGGCGACACAATATGCGCAATAGATTGTGTTGAACCGCTGCCATTTGTGCATATCGATGAGCCGACATTATCCATGATGTTTATGGTAAACAACAGTCCTTTTGCCGGCAAGGAGGGCAAATTTGTAACCAGCCGTCATTTGCGCGCCAGACTTTTTAAGGAAGTGGAAACCAACGTATCTATGCGCGTGGAAGAAACTGACAGCCCCGATTGCTTTAAAGTGTACGGCAGAGGCGAATTGCATTTATCCATACTCATCGAAAATATGCGCCGTGAAGGATATGAATTCCAAGTATCACGTCCCAAAGTTATTTTCAAAGAAATTAACGGCGTGAAATGCGAACCTATGGAGAACCTTGTTGTCGAAGTGCCCGAAGCATACGTTGGTAGCGTTATGAACAAACTCGGACAACGCAAAGCTGAACTGCTTAATATGTATCCGGATAGTCAAGGCTCTACCAAATTGGAGTTTAAAATTCCGTCACGTTGCTTGATGGGTTACAGAAGCGAACTACTTACGGACACAAAGGGATTTGGCGTGATGAGCAGCGTGTTTGATAGCTACGAACCATACAAAGGCGACATGAGCGAACGCTCACGCGGAAGTCTTGTTTGCTTTGAAGACGGCACCACCACCGCATATGGTCTGTTTAACGCGCAAGAACGTTGCCGCTTATTTGTTGGGGTTGGCGTGCCCGTATATGCAGGAATGGTTGTGGGCGAAAACAGCCGTGAAGACGACATTTCCGTAAACGTTTGCAAAACAAAGCACCTTACCAACAACCGTGCAAGTGGTTCCGAAGAAGCTCTGAAGCTTGTTCCGCCCACAGTACTGAGCCTTGAACAATGCCTTGAATTTATCAACGACGATGAATACGTTGAAGTAACGCCCAACAACATTCGCCTTAGAAAGGCAATTCTCGACCACGCAGAGCGTATGAGAATTTGGGCAAGAGCAAATAAAAAATCTTAAAACAACACGATAAAAGAGGACAGCCGCTCTAACAGCAGTTGTCCTCATTTTTTATATATTTTTCTATACAATAAGAATTTACTTAACAATAAATCAATTTAGCCATTGCAAACACTCAATTATGCAACACACAACAACCAATGCTTGGTCATTCCTCCACATAAAAAGTGCTTAAAAATCCGGCAAGGCTGTCAATGGATTTTCCAACCCCATCGGCATCACGCACCGTGATAAAATAATATACGTCATTGCAGTCTTTTAATGTGATAAGCCAAACGTTATCATTAAAACTCAATGCAAATCCAAACAATCGCATAGCAGTGCCATCGGTAGTCAATCCGCCGTCAAGCTCGTAATACTCAATGTTTTGTCCTGCACAAAGCTGTGCCATAACAATCCTTGCTCCGCCGACCAAGTACAACTTTTCCTTAGACGCAAACACACTGCCCTTGGTCACATCGACATACATTGCCTTTCGCACAACGTCCATATATGTAGAGTAACCACAAGCCTCATAGTAAGCAAGATAATCCGTACCAGCCAAAGGATTTATTACATTTTGTGCAAAATCGGAGTTAATACGAATGTAACTTCCCCGACCATCGGTATATAAACCTGCTGATTCTTGCACAAATCCATCGGGCAATTTGCATTTTACAACAGGTTTGTTTGCCTCATCAAACACCGCATCGCAAACACTGCCTTGCGACAATAACGCTGCACCTTTACAAGAAACAACAACGTCCTCACCGGATGATTGCGGATGTAATATGTGTACACGAGCAATAACGTTGCATATGCCAAGAACCACCAAACACAAGCAAATTGCTGCCGCAGCCACGATAATCCATTTTTTATATTTCAGCTTGTGTTTTTTCGATTCAACAGCCGTAGACAAATCAACTTGTTCGTCAGTATCATGCAAAACACAATTCATCAATTCGTCTAAACTAACGTTGAATATTTTTGCGATAGCCTGTGCTTGTTTGATATCCGGAGAAGTTTCGCCTATCTCCCATTTTGAAACGGTTTGTCTGGCAACACCAAGTTTATCTGCCAACTGCTCCTGTGAAAAACCGTGTTTTTTCCGCAACTCGTAAATTTTGTTTTTGTATTCCATAGACCAATCCTCCTTTGTAAAAAGGATAACATCATCATAGGTAAATTGTCCACCGCTTTTTGTTGGAATTTCCGCCCGTTTTGTTAACATTTTGATTTTTTTACTGTATTTACCGCCGCTTATTTCACATTCATATCATTTTACGCTTCAATAATACCGCCAATAGAATATATACCAAAATTGCACGCTGAACACAACGTTTAAGAAATAGCGAATTCGTATAATTCATTTACCAGCAAGTAAATACACAAAAGCCCTGTCGTTTTTACGATAGGGCTACAAGTATACTAACGTTTTTTTGTTGCAATCAAAAAACTCAAACAGTAAAAGTCCACCAAAACACAGTGATTGAATTACAATCCAACAAAGTAATTTTAAACACAGTTATTGGTACGTTTCAATCTCATTAACTGTGCACAATTTCAAATTGAACTTCATCAGAACCCGCACTTAATGCGGCGTGATTACGATCGTACATGCGAATTTTGCCGTAATTTTCGCTATCCAGTTCAATTTCTATAAACGACATCCCTTTGCCTATTGCGTTTCCGTTTTCGTCACGCCAACAATCCAAATACAGCTGAGTATCGGTATATGTCGAATACGGAATACCTATTACCCATTCCCAAAACGGGGACTCGCCCTTTTTATCAAAAAACGGATATGTGTGATAACCACAACCACGACCGTAAGCAAGCAATATTCCATTTGCATCCACACCCCTTAGCGTGTTAACGTGGTCGTGCCCACAAAAAACAGCCTTAGTACTTCCGCACTCTAAAATTGCAGAGTAAATTTCCGCACCGCCACTTGTTGCGCTTGGTTGATTACCCGTCTGACAATAAATACCCGGCATTTGAATATCGCCATCATTCGTCGTTAACGTCCAAGGTCGCTCATACACACCGCCGCTTTTACAAGTTAACATTTCGTCGTTATACATATCGACATACGCCCTTAACGGCATATGGATAAACATCGAGCTTTGCACATCGGCTCGTTTACTTTGTAAACCGCGTATATTCCATTCGTACCATTTTGCTTGCATCGGCGTAATTTCGTCGTAATATGTATCAACCAAGCCCGTGCGCTCATCAGGATACATATTGCTATCCAACAGCGACAACGCATATACAAGATTGTCGTTTTCGTCCACGACCTTAACAAAATAGTTGCTTTCGCCCTTTATATTGGCTGGACCTCCATCAAAAAGGCAGTAATCGTATTCTGCAAGTATGCGCGAATGTCTGTACTTACTTAGCGACAACTCACTGTCGTGGTTGCCGTAAGTAAACGCCCAATACACTTGTCGCTGTTCCATAAAATCACAAAAATACCTTAACGCACTGCCGGCAAACAAACTGAAAGTCAAGTCGCCTGTACAAACAACAATATCGGGTTGCTCGGCATCCAATGCCAAGCCGATAAGCTCCATTGTTTTTGTATCTTGCGTAAAGCTGCCAAACTTAAACTGCGGATCTGCAAGCTGCATAATTTTTAGCTTAGTTTGACCGACTTTTAGCTTGAACGTTGGCATTGCTGAATAATATGCATTGAAGTCGTCAGTATCTTTCCACTGCGAACCGTTGCCATACCAGTTTTCTTGCGGAGAATAATTGCTAATTGCGCCTATCACCCAAACAATTGCGATAAGTACAAAAATAATTCCGAGCGCAATGCACCAGCCGCGCAAACGTCTTTTAGCCTTTTCCGTCATAAGCTTAGTTTCCTTTTGTATTTTATACAGATATTGTACAGCATTTTTTACAACTTGTCAATATACGCTCTGCCACCTCCACGCCGTCACTACTCGATTGCCAAACACAATACCATGCCTATAAACATACAACATCTGGAACAATAGCTTTTGCAAAAACTGACATGAACTGATAGGCACTCCTTACACAAAACGCAACTCACTTCAACGCATGCAAAGCGCGCATTGTTTTGCTTAAAAAATTGCTCGAACGCACAAGAAAAAAAAATTGTTTTTTACTTAGTAATCTTGCCAAACAAAAAGAAATTTAGTATAATTATATTTAGTGGTTTTGTTTTGTGTGCGCAAACTAAAAAACCGTGCAGAAACACATCGATTTGTAACACATGCAAATTTAGTGAAAACAAATCCGCAAAAAACATAACACAATAGCACCACGGGCAAATGCCCTACGGCGACAAAGAATTGTCGCAAAGCAAAAGACACAACTTTTTTGGAGCAGAAAAAATGAACATCAACCTGAAACTGACTGAAGAACTCGACGTTGCAAAATGGCAAGTGGATGCTGCAGTTAACCTTATCGACGAGGGCAACACCATTCCGTTTATTTCACGTTACCGCAAGGAAGCCACCGGCTCGCTAAACGACGAGCAGTTGCGCAAGCTTTTTGAACGCTTAACTTATCTGCGAAACCTTGAAGAAAAGAAGGCGCAAGTCATCAAAAGCATCGACGAACAAGGCAAGCTGACCGAACAGCTGCAAATCGAAATTGAAGCAGCCGAAACGCAAGTTGCCGTTGACGACCTGTATCGTCCGTATCGTCCCAAGCGCAGAACGCGTGCTACCGTTGCAAAAGAACAAGGGCTTGAGCCGCTTGCAAACATCATTTTGCTGCAAGAAACGACCAAAAACCCAAAAGAACTGGCGCAAGAGTTTATCAATGAGGAAAAGGGCGTAAAAACGGTCAAAGAGGCATTGCAAGGCGCGTTGGATATAATTGCGGAGGTCATTTCGGATAATGCCGATTATCGCAAGGCAATACGCGACCTCACATTCCGTCTTGGCAAGGTGAACTCCGTTGCCAAAAAACCGGAGGAAAAAACCGTTTACGACAATTATTACAAATACGAAGAGGATGTCACCAAGATGGCTGGGCACCGCATACTTGCCGTTAACCGCGGCGAGGCGGAAAAAGTACTTACCGTAAAGGTGGTTGCGCCCGTTGAGCTTATCAATGACTACCTCACTCGCCACGTTATTACCAAAAACAATCCAAACACAAACGGACTATTGGAGCTTGCCGTTGCCGATAGCTACACTCGCCTTATTGCGCCGAGCATCGAAACTGAAATACGCAATATGCTTACAGAAAAGGCAGAGGACGGCGCCATTGCAGTGTTCGGCAAAAATCTCGAGCAACTGCTCATGCAACCACCCATCGTTGGACAGGTAGTGCTCGGATGGGACCCTGCATTCCGTACGGGCTGCAAGCTTGCCGTGGTTGACCAAACGGGTAAGGTTATCGACACAACCGTCATTTACCCCACTGCCCCCACCACGCCTGAAAAAATTGCAAAAGCAAAGGCAACATTGCAACTGCTTATAGCAAAATATCACATTACCCTTATATCACTCGGCAACGGCACCGCCTCACGCGAGAGCGAGCAAATAATTGTTGACCTGCTCCGCGAAACGGGACTTAAAGTGCAATACGTTATCGTATCCGAAGCCGGCGCGTCCGTCTACTCCGCAAGTAAACTTGCCACAGAGGAGTTTCCGGAATTTGACGTAGGTCAACGCAGTGCAGCAAGTATCGCACGCAGATTGCAAGATCCACTTTCCGAACTTGTTAAAATCGATCCAAAATCTATCGGCGTAGGACAATATCAACACGATATGAACCAAAAGAAGCTTGGCGAAGCCCTTGAGGGCGTCGTTGAGGATTGCGTTAACAAGGTCGGCGTAGACCTTAACACCGCGTCCGCACCGCTTTTGCAGTATATTTCCGGCATATCCTCCGCCATTGCAAAGAACATCGTTAAGTATCGCGAACAAAACGGACGTTTTACCAACCGCGAGCAGTTGCTTAACGTGGATAAACTCGGTGCAAAAGCATATCAACAATGCGCAGGCTTTTTGCGTATACAAAACGGCAACAATCCGCTTGACGCAACAAGCGTGCACCCTGAAAGCTACGAAGCTGCAACTCAGTTCATGAAAAAACAAGGCATCAAGCCTGAAAGTATCGGCAAGCTTAACGGCTTATCTAAAACCATTGTTAACTATCCCAAACTTGCAAACGAACTTGGCATTGGCGAACTTACCTTGCGCGATATCGTTGCCGAGCTGGAAAAGCCCGCACGCGATCCGCGCGACGAAATGCCCAAACCCATACTCCGCAGCGACGTGCTTGAAATGAAAGACCTAAAGGAAGGCATGCTGCTTAAGGGCACGGTGCGCAATGTTATCGACTTTGGTGTGTTTGTTGATATCGGCGTTCACCAAGACGGTTTGGTGCACGTTTCGCAAATGTCCGCCAAAAAATTTGTTAAACATCCGCTTGAGGTTGTCAAGGTTGGCGACGTTGTAGACGTAAAGGTGCTTTCCGTTGACCTGCAAAAGAAGCGCATTAGTCTTACAATGATAATTTAGTACAGAGTAACTTAGATAAGCAACAAGTATATGGTAACGTGCGGCTCAACAAAAAAATACAAATTTGAAAAGATTACCGGCTTAAGCACAGCACATTATTAAAACCTTTGACTAAATCTATTGCTTGTCACCTGTTTGTACTTAAAAGTATATATAATTCACCATTAGAATAAAATGAAGCCGTCGGCTATGCCGATGGCTTTATTTTATAAAAAACATATAACTTAACAAAAAACTTTTGTCATCACGAACACTGTCAAATCCATATAATGTGGTTTGTATTCGCCCGAGATTCTGCTCGGCTAAAACCTCGCACTACTTCGCAGTTCGACTTCGCTGCTGTCCGCTCAGAATGACATTAGGGCGGTAGTTAGTGCAAAAAAACAATTTTAATTTATATAAAATAAATAACGTCGTTGTCAAGATAGCAGCTATATTATAGATGACAACTGGGCGATTAGTGCGAAAATTAATTGATTTATGTAGATAGAATTAATGTCGTTTTGGGGATTGTAGGCAAGCCATAAAATAACATAGGGGTGGAAGTATCACTCTATGCCGAATATGCATAAGACACTATTGCGGCATCATCCTGAACGAAGGGGTTAATAGTGCAATCTGTATATTGGTTAATATATAATTATAAAACGTTATCATCTATTGTGTGGGCAAAAGGCGTAATTACAGCGTCATCCTAAGCGGAGTGCGTAGTACGCAGTCGAACCCGCAGGACGATACGACAGCATCGGGATCTACTATATATTGCCATCAAACCATCCACCCACAAAATAACACACGTTGCAAAAAGCCTCACCTTACACTGATATGCACCCTAAAAGTATCTAACTTTTGAGGGCACATCACACACAAGAGAGGCTTTTGAAGTTATTATCTTGAACGATATGATGTGATTATATATGTATTCTTATCTCGTTTCGAAATAGAGAATATTTATGTCAATATCTTGATTATCAAGTTTTCTTGTAGCAAGAGCAGAACCGTATAAAGTGCCCAGATCAGAAATTGCCACATTATTAATTTCAATTGTCGGATTACTCGACATAACAATCGTCATATAAGCATCATCGGCAAACATTCTATACCTCGGAATACCATTTTTTGTGAATTCCGGAACACCTTTTTTCGCTACGCGCACAACCTTTTGGCATCCTGTAGGGATTGATACGGTTGCTTGATTTGTAGCTGTGCATTCCAAATGTCCATTCGCATCAACGACATCGCGCCCTTCGGTAGCAACAAGGTTAAGAGTAGTGTTCGTGCACCAAGTGCTAAACAAGGTATCAACCTTAATTATTGGTGAAGTATACGATGAACCAATCACCTTACCGGACTCGCCCTCGGAGCAATTAACCGTACACTTATCCACCTTACAACCCTTAATCTCAACGGTGGCTCCGCCGATACTGCCAATCAATGCACCAACCTTATTTTTACCGTTAATTGTCGAGTTTTGAACGGTACAGTTGCTTATATTAACGGTAGCTCCATTATTAATTCTACCAACTAATCCACCAACACCACCGATTTCGTAGCCGCCAACAGTTGCACCGTCGATAATGATATTGCTAATTTCTACTTTTGCCCCTCTGCTTACATTCGCAATCAATCCACAAGCATAGTCTTTGCCGTCATTCACAAGATTGCTATCCATCGTAACCAAGCCACTCAAGGTTGTACCACCGTTTGCGCCGGTAATTTTGAGGCTTTTATTTTCAGACACAACTATCGCAATGTCTGCACCCTTAAGGTCTATGGAACTTTGGTCAAACTTAATTTCAGTAACTTGCGATACCTTACTATTGATATTTTCGGACAGCCAATACAGCTGCTCCGCCGAATTAACCGTTGCCACTGTACCATCGTTGCTAATAGTCGCTTCCACTTGCTTGATATCTCCACCAAGTGCCAAATAAGTGCTATTTAACGTGTCGATACCCTTGCCCTCGTACTCGTTGGGATACAAAATATTGTAATCGTTATCAACGTAAACAATTCTGTTGAGTTCTTTTACCCAAAAGAAATAGGTATTCGATGCAAGCGGATGGTAATCACGAACAGTCATACCGGCCGCCTCGAGTGCCTCGTAGACGTCGATAATGCCATTACCGCCCGTAATCTCGTTGATGGCAAGCTGTTTGTTCATCTGATTGACGGCTTGGATATCCGCAGAACGGTTTGCCTTATCGATCAAGCTGCTAACGGTAGGAATTAGCACTGCCGCAAGAATGGCAATAACTACTATGACCACTACCAGCTCAACAATCGTAAAGCCACGCTTGTTTAACTTCTTTGTCATTTTTTGTTTTCTCCTTGTTAAATTTTATTTATACACTCACGCTATGCGTGTTTGTACCGTATTTAGAGGGCACGCCTTGGTAAAGCCTCCCTTGTGTAAAGGGAGGTGGCACGGAACGTGTCGGAGGGATTGTTCAAATAAACGTATTCATTGTGCCATCCGCCCTAATGTCATTCTGAGCGGAGCGCAAGCGAAGTCGAACTGCGTAGCAGTGCGAGGGTGTAACCCGAGCAGAATCTAAGGGCGAGAACGGGAAAAATCCTTGCAACCAAAGTGCAATCTCGGTGTATTATATTCCCGTCCAAGTTTATTATACCCCCCCCCCGTCTTTCCGTGTCAAGCAATAAATCAACAAAATATATAAAAAATAAACATTTTTTATGCAAATACACTAAAAAATACACTTTATAGAAGCTAATACCATCAAATAATATAAGAAAAGACAATAGCTACCACAAAATAATACATCCACCACATAAAACCAACGAACAAAAAAAAAGCTTGGTACAATGCCTTGTGCTCCCAAAGATAACTTCATTTGAATGGGCACTTTGCAACACCAAACTCATTCACAAACAAATTGATTATTTGCCCAACATCTTTCTTACACAGCAAGCATTGGTTGTCCATAAATTTTGCCCAAAAAATATCGTTCGCTTCGGCGATTAAGCATCTCAAGCAATACAAATCAACTCTGCACGGTGCCATCAACAATCGCATAGCACAAAAAAAAGTACCCATATACACAATCCGACCAAAACGTCGGTTGCATATGGGCACTTACCACTTTACAAACGTATTCAATTTGTACTTGACTCTAACAGTGCATAAACAAAATTAACATCAAGCCAACCAAAGATGCACGCATGTTGCGCACCACCGGTAACGTATACCTCCGCCCACAATGGTCGGAAATAGGCTCATAAAAGCCCTCAAATACCTGTTAGATACTCGTATCCACAATACAAGCAACGGCACACACAATTTACCTTGCATGCACGTTGCCAATGCTAATGCACAAACTTGCATGCTACTAACAGCAAAACTATTCGTCTACCTCGGCAAAACAGCTGCCGCCGATAAACTCACGCAGCAGCGAGTTGCAAGGCACCCACTTATCGTCCATATCCTTGAAGTACTTCAAAAACTTGATAAGGCGATTTGCGGTGATATAGTACGGGCTATCGCAAGGCACTTCGCGCAAGGCAGGTAGCGCGTACTTTTTCATTACAGACATTTCGTAAGTGAGGGCAGAATTGTACACATAGTTGCAGCCCTCCTGATAGGGATAAATCCACTTAAACTCGCCCCTACGCACGGACGGCCACATTTCCAGCGTCCTTTCCGCCGAGGCGCCACGATACTTTTTATCGCGAACAATCCTGCGAAGCAAGCGAATATCCGTGTAGCTTATCGGGTTGTGCATATCGATGTTCAGCTGGAATTGCGGCGCAATAAAAATCTTGTATTTTTGATGCTTTGGCACTGCATATGATAGCTTGTCGTTAAGAGCGTGTATGCCTTCGATTATGATGGGTGTTCCGGCATCTATCCGCGTGGGAATGCCGTGCTCCGCCCTGCCTTCACCAAACTGATACAGTGGCAACTCCACCTCCTCGCCGTCGATAAGCGCAGTGATATGCTTGTTAAACAGTTCCACATCCAATGCATCGATATGCTCAAAATCCTTATCTCCATGCTCGTCAAGCGGAATATCGCAGTGATTTTTGTAGTACATATCCAGTGAGATACGCAACGGAGTTATACCACGCGACATAAGCTCGATGCGCAACCTATTGGAAAAAGTCGTTTTGCCGGAGCTTGAAGGACCTGCAATACAAATAAGGCGAATATTTTCGATATCGGAAACAATTTGATTACCTAAATCGTGTAGCATATCGTTATGCAGGGTTTCATTCATATTGATAAAATCAACGTATGTATCCTGCTGAACGTGTGCGTTAATGCCGGAAATAATTTCCGCATTGCAAATTTTTGCCCATTTGTGCGCACGCTTTAATACCTTGGAAAAGGTTGGTTCGTCCTTGAACTCGGGAATCTGCCCGTTCATTTCGTAACGAGGATATTGACAAATAAAATGCCCGTCGTAGCAAAACAGTTTGTATTGCTTGATATACCCCGTGGACGGCACAACGTAGCCATACATATAGTTGACGTAGTTGCCGCATTTATGGAAATGACAAACCTTTTCCGGACGATATTGTAACGTGACGGCTTTATCCGTATCGCCGTTTGCCACAAACATATCGTACGCTTCCGCCTTGCTCATCGTCATACGCTCAAGCGGCAAATCTTGTTTGACAAGCCTATCCATTTCGCCCACGACGGCTTGAAGCATTTTGCCATCCATTTTTACGCACGGCGAAATAACCGATACCAACAACGAACGGGAAATGGCGTAGGATATTTTGATTTTGTACAATGGGTACAGATTATTGAATGCCTTTGCAATAAGATAACG
Source organism: uncultured Oscillospiraceae bacterium (assembly GCA_964607155.1). GTDB lineage: Bacteria > Bacillota > Clostridia > Christensenellales > CAG-314 > Fimimonas. The sequence continues at coordinate 37,673 of CAZSIF010000003.1, read as the reverse complement.
CAAGCTCGTTTCGTACACTTTGACCGCATCCGACTCCGTTAAATCCAGCAACTGCACATCGCAATCGAAGGACAACTCGTAAGTAAGCTCGCGCAAGCGATTATTTACTTTTGCCGCGACGTATTTTTTTTGTTCATCGTCAATTAAGCTTAAAATTGTTTGCTTGCCTTCCAGTTGAAGCTTTTTACCTTGAATTGTTACATTAAACATTTATTTCTCCCTAAACGGCACCGACACACTACATGCCGTGTTTATAACCAGAATTATACTTTTACATGGTGACAAAAATGCACTGCTTGCCACAAAGTTACAATATTGCAAGCCTCCCCAAAAGCCACATTACCCCAAGAAATGCCGATATCAATAAAACTATTTGTGACATAGTATACTTGGATAATTAAATTAAGTGCCGTTGCAATTGACAAAAGCACGCCTTTAATATCGTATCTGTCTACCCTTGGAACATATTTTTACAGTATTAGTATTATACACTAAAAATAGGGTTTGTCAATACCTATGGCAAATTTCATACGCAAAAAATAAACAGAATTTTAGCGTAAGCCCCAACCGCGGATTTACAGATATACTATGGTGCCGTTCGCAAAAAAATGCTCGACGATAAACGTCGAGCAAAAGACTATGCAATTTTTAACAGCTCCGATAAAGTTTTTAGCGGCGAAAAGCTGTGCGAAACATAACGATACATTATGTCTAAAGCCTCCTTGACAGCGGCTTGAGGCGGGCAAAAGCCATCCAAACGCTCGTATTGCATACCATCCACCATCATGCACACCGATGCAGCACGCGGACTTACCAAAAACGCCCCTTCGGAACGGCACTTATCGCACTCGATTTGTCCCGATTGCAGGTTTAGATACTGCCTGCGCGTCCGCTCTCCGCACACAGCACAGCGTGAGAAATCCACGCCAAACCCCTCAAGTCGCATAAACTCCAACAAAAAACGAAGCGTTACAAGCAACGGATTTTGACAACAATCCGATAACTTTTGCAGTGCCTTTAAGGTTTCCACAAACAGCTGTGGTTCGCTTTGACCGTCCTGCGTGTAGCTTGCCAAGCACTCCGCAACGACGCATGCGGCGTAATACGAAACGATATCTTCCCTGAGCGAATAAAAGCTTTCAAGCTGTTCGCAGCTTTTAAGAATGTATCTATCGCCCGAATATGAAAGATCGTATTGACCAAAACAAAACTGATCGGCAGCAAAACGTAGCTTAGCATTACCCTTTTTGATACCTCGTGCATAGGCAGTAAGCTTGCCGTATTCCAACGAATAAAGTAAAATAAGTTTGTCGCTTTCCTTAAAATCCGTCGTCCTTAGAGCTATGGCTTTTGTTGTTACGTCCATTTTTTTGTAGCTCCTTGTAAAGCAAATAGTAGCCCAGATTGCCCGTGCGGCTAAATAGTTCCCAAACGGTATTTTTCACAAAGCACCTCCTTACAAGCACATTATGTACCACTAACGTATCTTAAATAGGCATAATCGTTTCAATAAAAGCAAAACGCTCCCATTTCTATATACGCCACGTCATTTTAGGATAGCTTGTGCAATACCGCAAAAAATATACATCAAATTCGTTAATCGCGCTTTGCGGAATAGCCCAACTCGTTTAACATATGAGGATTGTTACGCCAATCCTCCTTAACCTTTACCCAAAGCGTAAGGTACACAGGTGCATCCAAAAGCTTTTCAATGCTTTTCCTTGCGTGCACACCGATGCTTTTGATTTTTGTTCCTTGCTTACCAAGCACGATAGGCTTGTGAGATGCCTTTTCCACCACTATCGTAGCGTCGATATCCCACGCACTCCCCTCATCGGACATTTTGTTGATAGCAATACCTATTCCGTGCGGAATTTCGTTTTCGCAGCACAGTAATACTTTTTCGCGGATAATCTCCGCCACAAGATAGCGTTGACTGCGGTCAGTCAGGTCGTCTTCTTCAAAATACAGTTCCGTGCCGGTAAGATATTTTTTCAGCGCGGTTTTTAGTTCATCTATGCCCTTGTTGCGCTTAGCTGATATGCAATATACCTCTGCCACACCCTCGATTGCGTTGAGCTTTGCCAGCTCCGGCATCAGCTTTTCCGGCTGAGAAATATCGATTTTGCTAACCGCGACTATAACCGGCAACTTGCGCCTTGCATATTTATTGATTTGCGAAAGCTCCCTTTCGTCAATTCCGTCGTGCCCATCCACCACAACAATTATTGCGTCCACATCCTGCACGGCTGTATCTATGCTGCGAAGCATAAAATCCCCCAAAGCATTTTTGCTTTGCAAAAAACCGGGGGTATCGACAAAAATCATTTGAGAATCGTCATCCGTCCAAATTCCAAGAATACTATCCCGAGTTGTTTGCGGCTTGGGTGAAACGATTGATATTTTTTGTCCCACAAGGGCGTTTGTAAGCGTCGATTTGCCAGCGTTTGCAAGCCCGACTATTGCAATAAAACCTGTTTTTCTCATTTTTGTCCTTTGATAACGTTTTTACGGGTAATGCCGAGCTTATCCAAAATTTCTTTTTGCAAATTTATCATTTGCTGCTCATCAGCAGGTTCGATATGGTCGTAGCCCAACAAATGCAACAAACTATGCAGGGCAAGAAAAGACAATTCTCGCTTTAAGCTGTGACCGAACTCGCGAGCCTGTTGCCTTGCACGAGGCAAACAAATAATGATATCGCCAATATTAAGCAAGCCCGTTTCCGGATCAAGCTCGTTTTGCAAAGCCGTCAAATTGAGCCTATCGCGCGACGGATTTTCCACCGCAGGAAAGGACAACACGTCTGTAACAGCATCTCTTGCACGGTATTGCGCATTAAGAAAGCGTATTTCCTCCTCCGTCACCATCGACACTGTTGTTTCCAAACCATCGGACGGTTGATGCAGGTAATGCAATGCAAAATTTAACACACGCTTGATGTGACTACGCATAAAAAAAGCCACATTATTAAAATAAACTCTCATTTGTCCCCTTCCAGCTTTACGTCCGGATACTTAACGCGTTTATGACGTATTCCGGAAAACGTTGTGATAATCGTGCTTTTTATTACGTCCAGCTCCTTCATTGTAAGATCACATTCAGAAAACTGGTCAAATGCTATACGCTCCGCCACAATACCGTCAACGATTTTTTCCGCATTCGTTCTATCTCCGTGTGAGCGCAGTGCCGCCTCCGACGAATCGCAAATCATCAAAATTGCCGTAATTTTGCTTGTAGGCTTAGGTCCATCATAGCAATAGCCATCATACGGCAAATCGCCGTCAGTATATTTTTTAGCTTTAAGATAAAAATACTTTAACGGCATTGTGCCGTGATGTTCGATAATGGCGTTTTCTACCTCTTTGGGCAGCTTATATTCCTTTGCCAAAGCAAGTCCGTTTACCGTGTGCGCACGAATAATATTAACGCTTGCCTCAGGCGTCATATTGTCGTGCGGATTCACACCGCTAAACTGATTTTCCGAAAAATACAACGGATTACGAATTTTGCCTATATCGTGATAATATGCGCACGCCCTTGCCTCGATTGCACTTTCACCTATGGCAGTGGCACACGCTTCGACATATGTTGCAACCGTAAGGCTATGGTTATATGTTCCGGGTGCCTTTTCAAACAGCCTACGCATAAGCGGCGTATCACTAGAGGCAATTTCCGAAAAACGGAATACCGAAACAAGATTGAATATTCGTTCAAAAAGCGGCACAATCATAAACATAAGCATTACGCCGATAAGACCGCTACTAAACGAGCAACCAAGCTTTACGGCGAACACTATCCAACTCCAATCGTCAAACGAATCGAGAAACATCATATAGCTTACGCACTCGCATATGGCAGAAACCACACCCAAAAGCAAACCCACTGCTAAATAACGTGTGCGACGATAGTGTTTACCTAAAATATATGAGGCAAAAACTGCCTCGATAATGCCGCCGAATAGCAAATAAAATTTGTTTTCGCCAACAAGTGTTGCGTTTGTATCCCAGTTTACAAACTGCATAAAGCACAGCATGATAATTACAAAATTTGCAAAAAATCCGCATTTGGTGGATACTATCAACGATAGCACCAACGTGCAAAGCGTAAACGGGATAAGATATAAACCTACATCGTATATCTGTGCGATTTGAATTGCCAAATAGCTTACTATCATTGTAGTAAACATTGCCGTCGTTTTGGAAATTCTTTCCATGCACACTCTGTCGGAAAAGTAAATATACAAACCCAGTGCGACAATAAGCAGAAAAGTTGTTGACAGCTGCGTAATTACCCTTATCGCGCTGATACTTGCCAAATTAGGCAAAATCCCCAATGCGGAAAACACAATAAACGCCACGCCATACCAGGTTAAAACTCCCTTCCATTGGATATTGTCGATTTTTTTTGTTTTAGCCATAAGCTTCCTCTGTATCTTGCTTGACCTTAGGGCAACAATTTGCACACCCGACCAAGCAGTTTAAGCATTTTTTTTACTCAAGAAGTTAGTTTCTTGTTCGCAAGATAATTTCGCGTCGCCTTGCTTGCGCATAAGCTGAAAAATATGATTGTTCCCAACGATGCTTACGCCGTAAAACAAGCACTTACCCCTTTTAATCTATCTTATATAACATCGCCATTAGTTAACCTACACACCGTCGGCTGCAGCATATGCTTTTACTATTTCCTGAACAAGCGGATGCCGCACTACGTCCTTTTCCGACAGCTTGATTATGCCAATGTCGTTGATGTCCTTTAATATTTTGACTGCGTGTCTAAGCCCGGAAACTGTCCCCTTAGGCAAATCCACCTGAGTAAGGTCGCCCGTAATTACCATACGACTATTTTCACCAAGACGAGTTAGGAACATTTTTATTTGTTCCTTAGTCGTATTTTGCGCCTCGTCCAAAATAACGTAGGCGTTGTTTAGCGTTCTACCGCGCATATATGCCAACGGAGCGATTTCGATTGTTCCACGCTCAAGCATTTTTGTGTACGCCTCCGTGCCGAGCATTTCCTGCAATGCGTCATACAGAGGACGTAAGTATGGATTGACCTTTTCCTGCAGATCACCCGGCAAAAAGCCAAGCTTTTCACCCGCCTCCACCGCAGGACGAGTAAGAATAATCTTTTCCACTTGCTTAGCCTTGAAAGCATTTACGGCAAGCGCAACGGCAAGATACGTTTTGCCCGTTCCGGCAGGTCCCACGCCGAAAGTGACGGTTTTCTTTTTCATCAAATCGACATACTTCTTTTGCCCGACCGTTTTGCTTTTTATCGGCTTGCCTTTGGCGGTTATCGCAACGACGTCATTCATCAGTTGGTCTATTTCGTCAAGCTTATCCGCCTTGGCACATTCGCAAACGTAAGCAACGCGCCCGATATCCACCACATCGCCGTTATATATAAAATTGCGAAGCTTACCCATAACAGCCAATGCATCGTCTACGTTTTGAGGCTCACCCAAAAGACTGCTTTGTCCATTATCGACAACAACACGCACATCAAAGGCTTGACACACCGCCTTGATGTTTTCGTCGAACGCGCCAAACAGCTTAATAAGCTCGTCCATAGATTCTATCGGTATTTTTTTGGTTACCAAATGCCACCTCCAAATGCTTTGCTACAAAAAACAAACCACGCTGCGGCACGATTATTGACAATAAACGTAGCCGATAAGCTCCACCGAAACGGTATTATCCGCAACAGAGTACACTGCCTCGTCGATATCGAAACCGCACTCATCACACGCAAGAGCATAGGCTTGTGCTTTTAACTCATCGAGGACTGCGGATATATCCGTGGGGACGCGCACCGCCGCCGTTTCGTAAAAAACAACTTTTTCCACAGCAACGCCAAGCGGATACAGTAATACACGTTTGGCACTTAGGGTGTAATTATCAAACGGACAAGCCCTACCATAAGACTTGCCCAAAAGACGAACAAGCGTTGTCTGAAAACAATTACCCGTTGGTAGCTGCTGCATGACATAGCCGTCATATTGCACCGAAGCGCAAACGGTTGTCTTTATTTTAACGCGTCCCATTGCATAGATGTCGCACTCGGTTTGATCCAAAAAAATCCGTCTACCATCGATAAGCCTATCGCCCACATTTACGATGTCGCCGATGCTAACAACAGGCGTGCCTTGAATACACGTTATTTCCACAACCTCACCGCTAATTGTGCTCACTATATCCCTACGCACATTCAAATCGTGCGGCGGCTCCGTAGTACGCAATGCAACTGTATTAACATACAATACACTGCCTGTTTTTTTAACTGTCGCATAAGCAACACCAAGTCGAGCTGCCAAAAGCTTTTCAACCTTATCCGCATCCACGGATGACATTTTAGTGCCAATGCCCACACCGCAAGCGGAAAGCGCGCTTAACACTTCGCCCCGCGTGGCAGCACCGTCAACATCGATAACAAGGCATAGCTGTGACGAAGCAATAAGTAACACAAAAGACAAAGCGACAGCAACCACCGCCACAATACGCTTGCGAACAAAACTCAATGCGGCAGATAGTCCCGTTTCCTTAACCGATACATTATAGCACTTTTTGCGTAAATATGCAACAGCTTGTTTTACATAAACCTTGTCGATGGTGATAAAACAGGTTGTATCCCTTCCGATATCGTAAATTGCGATACCCTGCGATGCAAAATAAGACAAAATCGTTGCGACGTTTAAGCCGTCGAAGCTTATGCGCACTCTACGCATCGTGTACCCCAACGGCATTTATTTTTCCTTCCACAACGCAAAAGCCCCTGTCCATACACTTGATGGACAGGTTACTTCCGTTTATTTCCAGCCAGCCTCTGCCAATCAACAGCCTTATCCTCTCACGGCAGTAGACCTCTATTCCGCGATGCCCCTCGACAACAACAGCTTTCCCCGAAAAGACAGAATACTTGTAGCCTCCCACAAGCGCCGCGAGCTCTTTTCCGCAAATATCGGATATACAGCTTACAAACGAACCGTTCATATATCTAATATATGCGAAAATTCATTTGTTACAACAATTTATCCAGCAGACGGCAAACTTCGTCCAGCTTTTCCTCTTCTTCGGTGCCGGTTGCTTCGAGCACACAGCTTTTGATGTGCGCCTTTAGCACTTCTCGATTGGCGGCAGAAAGTATTGCCTGCGACGCCATAATCTGATTTGATACATCGATACAATATCTATCTTCGTCAATCATTCTAAGGATTCCCTCAATCTGTCCGCGTGCTGTTCTAAGCAAACGCACTACCTTTTTTTTATCTGCTATCATAACTTTATTACCTCCTTGACATCATAGCCTTGTTCCTCAACTGCAACAGCAAGCACGTCGCCGTTAAGCCCACTGCCTAAAACGGTTGCCGATTTATCCTCCAAGCAAACCGTTACGCTTGTAACGCCATTTATCGACTCCAGCGTTTTTTGCACGCGAGCTGTACAATGCCCGCACATCATACCCTCGATTTTTAGTACAAATTTCATAGTATCCTCCGATAGCTTATTATCGATATCGTCAACGGCACAGCTTGTGTTGCCGCAACAATCCTTTTGAGTATTTTGATTTAACTCACCATCTTTGACTACAGGTGGTTTGAATAAGTTTAGTCGCAATGCGTTTGACACAACAAAAAGGCTTGATAAGCTCATCGCCGCCGCGGCAAGCATAGGACTAAGCTGCAAATGTAGCGACGTCATATACAACGCCCCCGCAGCAATCGGAATGCCCAGCGAGTTATAAAAGAATGCCCAAAACAAGTTTTGCTTTATATTTTTTACCGTTTTGCGTGCAAGCGCAACGGCAGTTGCAACATCCCGCAAATCGTTTTTCACAAGCACCACGTCGGCACTGTCAACGGCAATATCCGAACCATTAGCCACAGCAATACCTATATCCGCCCTTGCCAAAGCGGGGGCGTCGTTTATTCCGTCCCCGACCATGGCAACAAGCCCTTCCGAACTAAGTTCGGCAACACGCCGTTCCTTATCCTGCGGCAAAACCTCGGCTTCAAAATGGTCTATTCCGACCTCATCACAAACAGCCTGCGCAGCAAGTGCGTTATCGCCGGTTATCAGCACAGGGACAAGTCCAAGCGCTTTCATTTCCGCCACGGCTTGCTTAGATGTCGGTTTTATCTCATCGCCCACACCAACAATACCGCAGTATATTCCGTCCTTACTAACCACAAGACATGTCAATGCCTTATCCGAAAACGCGCTTAACCATTCCATATAACTATTCGGTGCAACGCTTTCGGCATCCATCAATCGTTTGTTGCCAATTGCATACCGATGACCGTCAACAACGGCAACAACACCGCTGCCCGCTATCGTTTGAAGTTCGCTCGGCTGACTTAGCTCAACTTCCAAGCTCTCCGCATGCTCAACAATAGCTCGTCCCAACGGGTGTTCACTTTGCTTTTCAATGCCACCTATCACTGCAAAGAATTCATTTTTAGGCAAGTCGCAACGATAGTCCACGACGTGCGGTTTGCCGAGCGTTACCGTGCCGGTTTTATCCAAGGCAACGTATTTAAGCTGAGAAAGCTTTTCCAACGCCTCACCGTTTTTTATCAAAATACCGTTGGACGCCGCCTTTCCAGTAGAAACCATTATTGCAACAGGTGTTGCCAATCCCAACGCACAAGGGCAGGAAATTACCAACACTGAAATGGCAAAGTTAAGCGCAGTCGAAAGCGGTTCGCCAACGCACAGCCACACCGCCAAAGTTACCAACGATATGCACATCACAATCGGCACAAAAACCGACGCGATTTTATCCGCAAGACGTTGAACGGGCGCTTTGGAACTACCAGCTTCTTCCACCAGTGCAATTATTTTGCTAAGCACGCTATCCTCACCGGCGCTCGTCACTTGCTCGAGAACATAGCCACCGACATTTTTCGTGCCACCGATAACCCTGCCGTCCAAAAGTTTTTCGCACGGAAGGCTTTCTCCATTGATTGCACTTTCGTCCACAAAGCAACTGCCAGATTTCACAATGCCATCCGCGGGGAAAACCATACCTGCCTTGACGGCAACCACGTTGCCAATCTTTATTGACGCACTATCCACCACACGTTCAACACCGTTTTCGACTAATATTGCCGTTTGCGGAGCAAGATTACGCAACTTGTTTAGTGCGTCGCCTGTTTTACGCTTGGAACGTCCCTCAAAAAATTTACCAAGGTCAACCAAAGCCAAAATCATGGCAGATGATTCAAAATATAGCTGATGCCCGTATTGATCGACAATCTGTAACCATTGATCCGCCTCCTGCGGCATAATGGCAGCCTGCCCCACAGCGTGCGCAAGAACAAACGTTATTGCCACTGCATAAATTGCCCCCGCAGCGGAGCCCACGGCAATAAGACTATCCATATTAGGCGAACGCTTAACCAAACGCTTGAAGCCAACAATAAAGTAACTCCTGTTAACATACCACACGGGCAAGCACAGCAAAAACTGTACCAGCGCAAAAGCCACGGCATTTTGTCGTCCATCTAAAAACGACGGCAACGGCAACCCAACCATGTGCCCCATGGAAACATACATCAATACAACGCAAAAGCCAATTGAAATTAACAAGCGAGATAGACTTACGGCATTCTGATCCTGTCTTGCAACAGGTTGCTCCGCCTTGCCGACTACACTTGCCCCATAACCTCCCTTTTGCACCGCGGCTATGATAGCCGACTCATTTACCTTTGCCTCATCCCACTCCACCGTCATCGAATTGGTAAGCAGGCTTACAACAACCTTATCTACACCGTCCACTGCGGCAACGGACTTTTCGACATGCGCAGAGCACGCCGAACACGTCATACCAGTAACGTTAAATTTTTGCTTCATCTATCCTCCGAATCACCCGCAAATGCCCTTACGGGGAGTGGGTGATTACGTCTTACAGTATACCACACGTCGATTAAAGTGTAAACTGTTTTTCGAAGCATTTTTCACATTTTTTTATTATTTTTTTATAAGTTGCGGTTATGTTTGACTTTGCACAATAATTATAACCATTGCACACCCCCTTGCCAAACGATACATTCTTTTGAATTACACTAAACGGCAACCTTCCGCTTTGCAAAGTCAATGGATAAGTTCGCACGATTCGTAGCGCACGGAAGCATATTCCATACCATTACTTTTTTTTCGTAAGTTTGTAGACCTATTTTTAGTTCCCATTGCCACAGTAGCGACGACGCTTGCATAAAAAAGAACAGACACGCACATAGCTGTCTGTTCAAGTCGTAAACATTAACCCTTATATTCCTTAACACAACGACGCATCAGCTCGGAAATCTTTTCCACAGGCTCTGCGCAATCATTACGCAACCACTCGTTAACAATGGCTGTAAGTCCGCTTATATAAAACGCCATGAGATACCCTCTATCTTCTGCGGCTACACCGAAACGCTTCAAAATAGGTTCAAGTGCAGCCTTGTACATGCCTCCGTACACTTCATCGAGGCGAAACAAGCCGTGATTTTTGACCAAAGCAGAAAGCGTGCGCCTGTTATCCTTGATAAAATTCAAATACACCTCAAGGTACTGGGGAGTAATCAAATACAGTTCTGAAAGTTCAAGCTGGTCTATTTTATCAACGATGCCGTTTTCCACGGGACTCATCTGCTCGTAAAAACGCGACATAATATAATCAACACTTTCCGCAAGCAAATCATCGATAGATTCATAGTGCAAATAAAATGTTGAACGATTAACGCCGGCTTTTGCGCAAATTTCCTTGACGGTAATGAACTCATAGTCTTTCTTTTCCAATAGTAGCAAAAAAGCCTCGTCCATAAGACACGCCGTATTAAAATACTTACTTTCGGATTTATTCATTATTATCCTCTTCCAAACGCCTGCGCCGCCTGCCGTGCACAATCATATACACCGACGCTCCGATTGCAAAAGCAAAAACCGCAAAGCCCGTAATACAATTCATCAACAGCTTAAAAGCAGAATCCTGCTCGGAAAACGTCGTAAGCATTGCCGTTTGCAAGCCAAAAATTGATGTTGCTGCCGCAACCAAACCAACAATTTTACCTGCGGAAAGAATAGGGTTACCAACCTTAGCAAAGCGAATGAGATTAATTACCGCCAGCGTTGCTGAAACAAACGTGTACAGTGCCGAAACGTATATAACGTACCCTGGGTACGAAAAGCTATAATCCGCCATTGCCGCAAGCGTTACCATGCCGCCCATCGGGATTGTGACCACAAGCAAAAGCTTGCCGCAGTTGTTGTAGCAACCGTGCAAATATGCCATACCGAGATCCTTGTTGCGGCTTGACCGCACATATCCATTAAAAAGATATATGCGCAACAATCCCAAAAACAGATGGTACGCCGTTAACGACAAAAACCAATACGACGAAAACATCAAGCCCGTCACCAGTCTAAACACTGCATAGGCAATATCCGCAGCCGCGCCACACAAAAGTCCGACGCTACCCTTAACGGTAAGCTCTGTAAAGTATCTGCGCACAAGCGAATCAGGACGGGCATTATCAATTTTATTTTTAGCAAAGCGTTTTATCCGCAAAATGCCACGCACCGTTGCCGTTGTTACTATCGTAAGCGAATAGGCAGATAGGGCGTAATCCAAATAGGCAATGGGGCTGGTATTGTATCCCATCAAAAAAATGGCTATCAAGCCGCCAAACGATATCATCGGCAAGCAAATATACACCCACAAAGGCGGATATAGTAGTCTTAACGCAATTTGCTTTAATCTTTCCATATATTACGTTACGCCTCTTCGCTGATTTCCTTGGCAAGGCGAAGAATATCCGAACCGTACTTCTTTTTGCCGTTTTCCTTAATCTTTTTATAAATTGGATAGTTTATGCCCGCACCGATGCCGCCAAGTACACCCAAACCGATACCTATTGCCATCGAAACAGCCGAGCCGTCGCCAATTGCTCCCATGGCAAAGCTCATACCTGCGCCAAAAACCAATGCGCTTACCGCACCAAAAATCCATCCGAAAATTTTTGCCGGACGTTTAGCTTGCGCGTCGAGTTTTTTTAGCTGTACTACCTTGCGAGTATCCTTTACCGCATATTCGTTTGCGATTGCTTCTGCATAAATTTTATCAGTATTCATTTTTTGTTCCTCCGTGTTGTTTTGATGGTTACATTGTACCACGCTTTGGATAAAAACAGAACAACACACCATTGCCGAAATGTCGATTTCAACATCAATCTTTCATTAGTCATATCACAACACACAAAACGCACTTAATGCATTGCACCGCAATGTACAATCCAACAAAAGACACACGTCCGCAGACAAACTAACGTTGCCACAATCCAACAGATAAAGCCAAACGCAACAAACTACATTGCTACGCACAACGCCGCTTTTTCCCCTTCGCAAACTGCGCCGTCCTTGCGTATTTTAACACGCAACACAATCCAACATGCGGCAGAAGTTATCGTCCAGCTGATTGGGTAAAGCGCAAACAAAAACCATAACTGCGGATACAGCGGAAATGCAACGTAAATCCACAAAATGCGGAACAAACAAGTGCCCACGAGCACCGTCAAGGCAGATATTATCGGATAGCCGATACCCCTTAGTGCGCACGAAACCACTTCCATTATTCCGTCGATAAAATATGTGCCGCAGATTATAATCATCCGCTCGAAAGCGCAAGCAATAATCTGTTCCACAATCTCGGCAGACTCCCTGCCGTCAATAAACAAACTGCACAGCGGCTCGTGCAACAACACGGCAAGCCATCCAACCACAAGCACAACCACCGTTACCATCACAATGCCTATGCGCACGATACGGTATATTCGCCTGTAATCTTTTGCACCATAGTTTTGTCCGATTGCATACAATACGGTTGTGCTTATGCTGTTGTTAACCGCAAAAACATACCCTTCTATCTGCGCAGAAACGGCACTGCCATCCACTACCACGTTGCCAAAACCGTTAACAGCCGTTTGCAACAACACGTTGGATATGCTAAACAACGAGCTTTGCACTCCGGTGGGAACGCCTAATCTAAGGATATCCGCCAAGGCTTTTTTGTCGAACCGTAACTTTGCAAAGGAAAGCTGCAAAAAGCCCTTGTTCCTTAGCAAGGTTAGTACCACAAGCACTGCCGATATTGCCTGACTTGTAATTGTTGCAATAGCAACGCCGGCAACACCCATATTGAACACCGTGACGCTGATGATGTTAACAATAACATTGATAACACCGGCAATCGTCAAAAATACGAGGGGACGTTTAGTGTCGCCAGTGGCACGCAACATCGACGAGCCAAAATTGTATACCATATTGAATGGCGCACCGATAAAAATAATTTCCAGATAGGTGGTTGCATCCTCTATTTGCTCAGCGGTTGTGCCCATCCACGTCAAAAAAGTTCTCGCTCCAAAAAATCCTACAACAGCAATAAGCAGACCACTAACAACGCTCAACAGCATCGAGGTGTGTAAAATTTTGTCGCCGTACTCTTTGTCGTTTGAACCATACGCGCCGGCGAGTACCACGCCAGCCCCGCTTGAAAACCCTATCGCAAGGTTTACTATCAGCGAATTTAACGAGCCCGTTGCCCCAACTGCGCCAACTGCGTCGTAGCTAACAAATTGCCCCACTACAACCATATCCGCGGAATTAAACAGCAACTGCAAAATCGACGTTAACAACAACGGAATGGCAAAAGCGATCATTTTTGCAAATAAGCCGCCCTGCGTCATATCTATTTCATGTGCTTTAGTATTCATAAAAAATAAACCTTCTACTTGTAAACCTGTCAGCTGTAAATGTAACCCATATATTTTAGAACAACACCGTCTTTTTGGCAACCAAAAGAGCAAGACAAAACTATGATTTTTTGCAAGAGAATTGCCAAATTATAATTGTTCTTATTGAGCTTTAATAAAGTCCACTCCAAAATCAAATATTTTTTTCCCTATAACTTTTAAAGACAATGCGTCTGTGATTCACCGTGGATACCGCGCCCCGAAAGGCTCATTATTGATATACTGCTTTGGCTTGGCAATAAAAAAACACATCCGTTTTTACGCAACGAATATGTTATCTAAAAGGCAAATAATTTTTTTGGTATATTCCAACTAAATACAGTCAGAATTATTGTTGATTCGCTTTATATACACGAAATCGGAATTAGTTTTTTTAAAACTATAACGACATATGTAAAGGCTGTACGAAGCATGCTTTGTTTGATGCTTTATCGTCGTTGAACGAATATCTGCATTTAACGTCTTTCACACCCATTGCTTCCACATCGACAAACGCAACATATACGCCGTCATGTTGATACTCAACCGTATACGTTACCCTTCTTTGTCCCAAAAGATGCTTTCTACGTTTATAGGTTATTTTTATACTTTTGCGTCACAGTAAGATTATTGTTGATACGTTTTTTCGATAAGCTTTAAGCTTCCCATCGAAATGTGTTTGCTCAAGCAATCAAAGTTTACGCAGAAATTTTGGAATTTTGCATGAGCAAAAAGTGTAGGTATGACGTAACGTCGGTTATAAACTCGGCATTGGTCGGAGGGTATTTATCGTTTATTAGCGAGCAAGCAAAAATGTCGTTTAATAGCCTTAGACTTCCGTGATTATAGCAATCGTGTATTGTGTTACGAATGGCTCTCTCTACGCATGCTGCCGTAACATTGTGTTGCTCGGCAACAGCTGCATACACCTCCGTTACAGTAAGCTGCTCGTCGATATGCGTTAGACTGTGCATCAATGCCGTGCGAAGTAATCTTGTGCCTGATAGCTTATTGCGAAACCGCAACAATGATATTAAAGCATAAGATGTGTTTTCCGGCGAGTTAGTGTGCTCGAAAAATGCTTTTACAAAACGTTCGTCATCCTTCATATGTGCTCTCCTTTTATTTGAATAACTATACTATACCACATATTTTGAACAAAAGCAATACTTTTGTGCAAATTATTTTGATTTTTTTACATTTTTTATTATTCGTATCGCGCCGTTGAATACATAATTAATTGCATTTTAATAAACGATATCGACAATTCCGCCGCAAAGCCTACAAGCACGGCATATTTGAACGAAAATCATCGATATTTCCGCAACACAAATAAACACAGCTCCACCACACGTTTTATTGCAACAACTCAATGTTATATTCAATAATATGCGTTTGCACTGCTGTTGCCACCGTTGACTTGGCAACCATATTGGCAACTGAATAAATCTCACCACCAATGAGTATAGACTTATATGAGATTTAACCTCTGCGTTCAAACTTTTTGTCCCGAAATACCAACGATTGTACAAATTCGTAAAAAAAACGGTTGCGCTATGACAACCGAAAAACACCGATAGAAACCATATTTTTGCAAACAAAAAACCTAAACCAAACTTTATGGGTTCGATTTAGGTTTTGAATGGCGGAGAAGCAGGGATTTGAACCCTGGCTACGATTCACTCGTACTACTCCCTTAGCAGGGGAGCCCCTTCGGCCTCTTGGGTACTTCTCCAAGCCGATTGCTAAACTATTTTAGCACAAAACCTTTTACAAGTAAAGTAATTTACTCAAGTTTTGCAAAAAACAATTTGGATTTTTATAATAATCCACTCTGCAATGAATAGTTGCGTCAAAACAAAAGAATTGCGTGATTTTTATTTAAAAAATATTAGAGTTAACACAACAATGTAATTTAGCATTGGCTAATTCTTTTTGAATAATATGATTTTTTCCTTCATTGATATTCTTTCAACCACATAGCCGTACTCGTTCAGTTCCTTCTTGTAAGATAAAAAAGAATGGTCGATATCAAAGCCGACTATTCCTTTTATTTCATCGAAGGATAATCGATAAGAACATTTTTGATTTTTCTTTAGATACTCCCATAACGGATTATACTTACTCATTTTCCGCCTCATTTTCCACTGCGACTGTACAAGTCAATACACGTTCTGTAAAAAACAACGCTCTCAATTGTGGCGTTTTGTGATATTTAGCCCAAACAACGCGCATGAGAAAAAAAACAACCTTCGCAATAAATCACCCAAGCAACTACTGCACAAAATACGAAATAGCTCATCACATAAAGTTTTTATTGCAGAATGTCTTTTTGCTAACGCATTTAAGACGAACTATTTTTACTTATCTTTGATATTCGCTTTTTATTACACCATTTATTTCTTATCCAGTCGTCAAGAAATTTTAATTGTTCCTCGGTGTGGAACCAATGCTCCCCGCTCGGCATTACGGTTAGTGAAGCATTTGTTTGGCTTGCAAATTTAGATATCGCCTCAAAAGATGTTAAATTATCCCTTTCGCCATATAGAATATGCGTTGGCACGCTCCACTTTATAGGGCACTGACGAACATAGCACAAATAGTCCCACGACAAGACTTCTCCAAAGTCTGTTTTTATTTCTTTTTTTACAAAAAGCTCGTTTTCTGATACGTTTGCCCACCGCATCATATTACATATCAATGCTTCCATATCAACGACGGGAGAAATCAAAAACGCCTTATCGATTTGTTTATTCGCAAGAGAGCATAAGCTGAAAAAAGCACCAATGCTGTTGGCAACCAAAAATACCGAGGCATACTTGACAGCTTGCGCATCAAAGAAAGCAGTAAACTCCTTTTGAGCATCCCAAGGCGTTTGCGAACAATAATCGAAGCCGACCACATCACAATCTGGAAATAGCGGTTTGTAATGCTCTGCCTCGCGTGCATTGCCGGCTTTGCCGTGTATATAAATCATCAATCTTTTCATATTTATTCCACTATCAATCTCTTTTTCGTCTGCATTCTACCACAAAAGCTCGCGTTTTGCAATATATTTGCCATCGTCGCCATGAAATCCCACAATTGAATCCATCTCCAAAGGAAATGCACCCCGTAAAAATTTATGCAAAATATACCACAGCAAAAAACACAGAAGTATTTGGTCGTTTGCATTGTCGTCAAGGCTTTGTTAATGCACTTAATTTGATATTTTTACTACATCAATTCGCATTATTTCGTTTTTCAAATCGAATTTTATCTAAGTTACAAGAAAAATACACTTTAGAAGCTATATGTTACCAAGCATAAACCCTTTGAAAACTCATCCTTAGTAGCAAAATGACAAGCACTAAACCACTGGTTCAAAATATAATAAACAAATTATACCAATAATACCTTCCGCTTTTATTCTTTTTGTATTATAATATAACCAAATTTTACCCTTTTCGCAAAAAGTGAAAATAATAACCCTTGTATACCTTATAGATATTTATTTGCACCAATGATGTGAACCACAAAAGTTGGACATTTTTTATGGGGCACATCATAAGCGACATAACGAAGGTTTTATGCCGCTATTTTTCAATAGATAGTTATTTGCACCATAGAATATATTCATTCCAGCTTACGGAGGTTAAATAGAATGAAGCTATCAATCGGCACAAATATTTGCAGACTACGCAAAGAGCATTTGCTAACGCAGGAACAGTTGGCAGAAGCATTAAACGTTACCTTTGCTGCCGTTTCCAAATGGGAACGTGGCGTTGCAACGCCCGAGCTACAACTCATTGTACAGATGGCGGATTTATTTGGAGTGTCCGTGGATACGATAATCGGCTTTGAAGTTGTAAACAGCAAGGTCGATGCGCTTGAACGCAAAATTCGCGAACTACAGCACCAAAAGGCGTACTTGCAAGCCGTGACCGAGGCGGAAAAGGCGTTGTTACGATATCCAAACGATTTTAGAATAGCATATCGCTCCGGCGAGCTTTATGCTGTGGCAGGGATAGAGTTAAAAAACGAAGAGTACCTACACCGCTGTATTGAGCTTTTGGAACACTCCGTTGTGCTTTTATCGCAAAATATCGAACCCGAAATCAGCGAGGCTTCCATTATGAATAAAATAGCACAATGCTATATTGCTCTCGGCAAACACGAGCAAGGGATTGATATCCTAAAAAAATATAACGTGATGGGAGCAAACAACGCTTTGCTTGCAATGACCTACACAAACAGTCCGAGCCACGCCCCCAAGGAAGCCGAAACATATATATTAGGTGCTTTAGCAAATACCATTACATCGGCTGTTAGCACTATGACGGCTTACGCAAGCTATTGTTGCAAGTTGAAACGTTATGCAGAGGCTCGCGCGGCACATATCTGGTTGGCAGATATGCTGAAAAGCATTAAACACGCCCCGAACACGGTGGCTTACGTCGACAAGGTTATTGCCTCGTGCTACGCTGAGTGCGCAGAACTTTCGCTTATGCTCGGCGAACAGACTTCGGCAAAAACGTATCTTAGACGCGCCTACGACACTGCAAAAAATTTTGACTCCGCCCCCACCTACAAGCTTGACAACATAAAGTTTTACGTCGGCGATATTGAAAATGCCACGGCATACGACGATTTGGGAGAATCTGCAACAGTTGCCGTTCAAAAAAAGATTGTTCAACGCGATGCCGACGGACTGCTTTGGGCACTTTGGAACAAAATTGCAGACGAAAATATTAACGGAGATGTAAAATGAAAAACAACAAAACGGACATTCGTCCATACACAAAACAGTTCTATAAAGGAAACGTAGCCAATTTTATTGTTACTCTATGCGAAACGCTACTCCAAACCATAAGCTCACTGCTAATTTCGTGGCTGATGCAGCAACTGATAGATTTAATAGGAGGCTACGACATAGGCTTTGACCTACTACAACTCACAATTATTTCCGTGATAATTGTCGGCGGATTTACGGCAGCAAACCTGATATCGTACCGACGTAAGCCAAAATTTATCACGCAGGGTATGTCGCAATACAGGGAATACGTTTTTGAAAGGCTTACACAAAAAAGCATATCCGCATTTACGAGCGAAAGCACCGCCACCTACATATCCGCGCTTACAAACGACCTACAAGCCATCGAACAGGGCTACCTGTGGGACACTTTTTCCATTTTCGTCAACCTGTTCACCTTTATCGGCGCATTGGCTTTGATGGTATGGTACAGCCCGTTACTGACGGCGATAGCAATAGGATTTTCGTTACTGCCGTTGCTTGCATCGCTACTAACCGTAAACACGGTTGCCGAACAAGAAAAAGCCGTATCGGCCAAAAACGAAGCGTACACTTCCACGCTAAAGGACTGCTTAGGCGGATTTTCCGTCATCAAAGCCTTCAAAGCGGAGGTAAAAATGCTTAGTATTTTCAAAGAAAACGTAAAGCAACTTTCCAATGCGCAATGCAAAAAGCACCGAATGATAATCATTGTCCAAATGCTTGCCTCAATTGCAGGAATTACGGCACAGCTGGGCGTGTTCATATTCGGCGCATATCTCGCAACGCAGGATAATGGCATTACCGCAGGCACCACCATCGTGTTTGTGCAGTTGATGAACTACGTCATAAGCCCGATAGGCACAATCCCGACCTGTCTTGCGGAACGAAAAGCCGCAAAAGTACTGATCGAAAAAACGGCTTGCGCATTATCCGCAAGCATTACGGAAACGGAACACGAAGTCTGCAAAATGGAGCGCGGCATTACTTTACAAAACCTATCATTTGGCCACGATGACCAAAAAACTGTGCTCAAAAACATAAATTATACTTTCGAACGAGGAAAAAAGTATGCGATTGTGGGAGCATCCGGCAGCGGAAAATCTACAATGGTTAACCTGCTTACAGCGGCATATCGAAACTACGACGGAGCAATCTATTACGATGATACCGAACTGCGAAACATTAACAGCGAAGCTCTTTACGAGTTGGAAGGCATTATCCAACAAAGCGTGTTTGTGTTCAATGCCACAATAAAAGACAACATTACAATGTTCGACGACTTTGATGAAAAGCAAATTGACGAGGCAATACGCCTATCCGGACTGACTGCTTTACTTGCGGAAAAGGGCGAGGAGTACCTTTGCGGCGAAAACGGTTGCGCATTATCCGGTGGCGAAAAACAGCGCATTTCCATAGCAAGAAGCTTGCTTAAAAAATCGCAAATACTGCTTGTTGACGAAGCTACAGCCGCCCTTGACAGAGAAACTGCATATCAAGTATCAGATGCCATTTTGAACCTGACGGACATGACGGTTATCGAAATCACTCACTCCCTTGAGGAAAGCCTACTGCGCCGCTACGATGGAATTATCACACTGAAAAACGGCTATATCGTCGAGTCGGGCAGCTTTGACGAGTTGCTTGCGAAAAAAGGCTATTTTTACTCGCTCTATACAGTTTCACAATAACGCCATCGCCAACATACGAGTGCACAAAACAACAAGGACACACTGCCAATGCCGTGTGTCCTTGCTTTATTTTGATATTAGTTGTTTCATGTGCCGTTGCGTTAGCGGCTTTTGCAAAGTGCGTAAAATAAGCCCCGTTTACTGTTTGTGTACAGCAACTACGAATGTTGACATAATACTTGCCGCACGCATTGTGACGGCACACAGACCAAACTACGCGCCAGATTATAGCACGTTTTCGTTAATCCAATCGTACAACGCATCAACGGTAAAGCCGTATTCGTACATCAAAACGTTTGCAGGAGCACTTGCTCCGAACCTGTTGATACCATATACATGCTCCGCATACTTATACCACACGGGGTCCGAACTCATTTCCACCGCCACAGTTTTGCTTCTATTGGACAAAACGCTTGCCTTATATGCTTTACTTTGCGCATCAAACAGTGCCGCATTAGGCATGGAAACAACGTTGACAAGCTTGCCATCTGCACGAAGCTTTTCCGCCACACCCATTGCAAGATTGACCTCAGATCCGCTTGCCAAAAGCGTCAGTTGAGGTTTAGCGACATCAGCACTCAAAAGATAGCCGCCCTTAGTAACATCGCTTTCGGAGTGATTTTCGTTGACTAGCTTTTGACGAGTGAGAATGATAACGCTCGGAGTGTGCTTGTTTTGGATTGCCAGCTTAAAGCACTCCGTAACCTCCGTTGCATCCGCAGGACGGAACACATTGAGGTTTGGCATTGCACGCAAGCCTGCGATTTGCTCGATGGGCTCATGCGTAGGACCGTCCTCGCCGACTGCAATAGAATCGTGCGTGAATATAAACAGTGAGGGCACGCCCATAAGCGCAGCAAGACGAATTGCCGCCTTCATATAATCGCTAAAGACAAAAAATGCACCGCAAAATGCTCTTATGCCGCCATGCAGATTAAGTCCGTTAACAATAGCGCCCATTGCATGCTCGCGCACGCCAAAACAGATATTTCTGCCAAGCGGATTATCTGCCGAAAAATCGCCGTCTGCACCTTTTGCCATTGTGGATTTTGTTAAATCCGCCGAGCCGCCGATAAAGGTGGCGTTGTTATCGGAAAACGTTTTGAGCACCTGTCCGATAGTGTTGCGAGTTGCATCCTCAAAGCCCTGCTCGTACACGGGCAGTTCAAGCTTGTAAAGCCCCTTCATTGCGTCATTAAGTTTTGCAGCATCCTCGGGATATGCGTATTTATATTCAAAGAATGAACGCTTCCAAGCTGCGAACGTCCTTTTGCCGCGACGAATGCTTTTTGCAAAAAAGTCGTACGCCTCTTGAGGAATTTCAAAGGGGGCGTGTTCCCAACCGAGCTCCTTGCGAAGCAAGGCGGTTTTTTCGTCGCCAAGAGGCGCGCCGTGACTTGCACAACTTCCCGCAACGGGACTGCCATAACCGATAACGGTTTTGACCTCGATAAATGCAGGTTTAGAGCCTTTTTTAGCTTGCTTGATAGCCTTATCGATGGCAACAAAATCGTTACCATCGGCAACAAGATAGTAAGCAAAGCCCAAAGCCTCGTACTTTTTGCGGTTATTTTCCGTAAAGCTTGCAGATGTGGGACCATCCAGCTGCACGTCGTTTGAATCGTACAAAACAATCAGCTTGTTCAAGCGATGATGTCCTGCCAAGGACAATGCTTCCTGCGCTATACCCTCTTGCAAGTCGCCATCACCGCACATAACATAAGTGTGATGATCAAACAACGTGATATCGGGTTTATTAAAGCGCGCTGCTAGAAAACGCTCCGCCATAGCAAAGCCAACTGCCATTGCAATGCCCTGTCCCAGTGGACCTGTGGACGCATCGATTGCCGGCGTAACACCCATTTCCGGATGTCCCGGGGTTTTGCTGTGCAGTTGACGTAGATTTTTAATATCGTCTAACGAAACGCCAAAATTCATCAGATGAAGCAAACCGTACAACATGGGCACACCGTGTCCGCCGCTAAGTACAAAGCGGTCGCGGTCGATCCAATCGTATTGATCGCGACACACCTTCATGTGGTTAGCATATAAAGTAACCAGCATTGGTGACGCTCCCAAGCAAATTCCGGGGTGTCCGCTTTTAGCCTTATTGATGGCATCCACTGCCAACATTCTTACTGCATTTACTGCCGTTTGTTGTTCCATTTTAATCTCCTTGTAATTTATACTCAATCTCTTTTGTGCCAATTATGTCGTTTGAATTGCCAAAAGAGTTGCATTTAAGTCTGTTAATAGTCATTTAGATTATATGCTACTAAAAAATACTTGTAAGCTCGCAAAGTCGCTCGACGGTGTAATCCGGCACAGAAAGCTTATCCCTTGGTTGCTGCACGCTTGCAAGCCCCTGCTTGATACGCACGGTGGTAAAGCCTTGCGCTTTTGCGGGAGCTATATCGTTATCCAGTCTATCCCCCACCATCACGGCATCCTGAGGCAAACACCCTGCCTTTTCCAACGCAAAAGTAAAGATTTTTGCATCAGGCTTTACCATGCCCACGTCGTGGCTGGACACCACCAAATCAAAATATTGCAAAATACCCAGCTTGCTTAATCTGCCATCTAAATTTTCCGGTTGGTTGGCAATAATGCCAAGTTTGTAGCGTTGCTTTAATTTGGCAAGCGTTCCTGCCGCATCGGGATAAAGTTCTTCGTATTCCCCGCGATACGGTGCCATATCCGCCAAGCCAAGCTCTCGTGCAATGTTGGGAGCAACTGGCATATATGCCGCAAAAAGGTCGCTTATCCTTTTGTAAATAACATCGTTGGTAACGTTGCGCCCGATAGCCTGTGCAAGCTGCCTTGTTTCGTCAACACGGTGCCGCCACATCTCGTCCTCGTTGACTAACGTGTAGCCAACGTCAAAAAACAGCCATTTCATTTGTTACATCCTCCATGTCCGCCATAAAGCCGACGGCAGCTTTTTAGTCCTTTGATTATTGGCACAGACTACTCAAGCGTCCCAATTTAATGCAAAAAACAGTTCTATTAAGCCTGCGGTCACACAAACAACACAGAACCGCGTTAAGCAGTAAAGGTATAGCCAAGTATTACCTGCGCGCCACTTGCGGCGGTATATTGTAGCACAAGCGACGTGATTTCCTGTTCAGTAAAGCTCACTTCAACAGTCATAGCGTTCGCCCCAGAAAGCGTGTTGCCGACAAAGGCTACTATATCTGCAACTCGTGCCGTCATTTTGTTATCGCTCCATTGCACGTCCGACAGTGATTGCGCGGAAAAATGCAGTCCGCTCACCGCCAACGTTGACAAATCGCCCTCAACGGGAGCTTCGCCAACTATCACACTGCCATCTTTGACGGTATAACTGCCTTCCACCGTGGAAATACGCTCCGTTGGAGCCACGCCGTTATCTACGTCAAAGGTGTTCAGCCGTTGCACCGTATAGTTTACAACAGTAGCACCGTCTACAACGGAAGCAACAAACCTGCTTTGCAACGTATCATCACCGAGAGTGGTTGAAACGGTAAGTTCCGTGCCGACATAGTTTTTTTGCGCAAGCTCATTGAGCATATCGAAATCATTTGTCGCATCGGGCTCACAGGCAACTGTGGTAAAAGCCACCAGCAACAACAAAAGAATAGTAATAAGCTTTTTCACGTTTTACCTCCTGATTAGACTCTTTGTAAGCAACAGTAACAGTGCCGCCAAAGCAAGATTGCCAGCAAAAATCGATGCCGCCGCCTGCGTTGCCTCCTCGTGCGTTGCATTGAGTTTGCTTGCATCGGTGTTGTACTGCTCAATTACGCCCTGCAACGTTGCATATTGGGTTTCTACCGAAGTTTGCTCGTCCTCGGTCAAATATCCGTACACCGTTAATGCTTGCGCAATATTTTCAAAACGTGCCGAATTACTGTTTGCCGCCACTGCCGCATTGACGCTTGCCAAAAACAGGTCAATTTTATTTGTATCCTGCTCGGCATATCCGCACTCGCCGCACTCGCGATGTAGCGTTCCGTCGGTATACTGCCATCTGCCAAAGCTGTGTCCGTTAGCTTTTATCGTTATATCAACTATTTCGTTGCCGTTAGCGTCAAAATGCTTTTGACAGCCCACGCAATCCTTGTGCGCAACCGTGCCGTTTTGAGTGCATGTGGCAGGCACTTCCGCCACCCACACGCCAAATGCATGGTCAGCCGTGTTGGTTTGCCTGCGATCTAAAACTTTTCCGCAAACCGTGCAGGCAACGTACTCTATTCCTCTTGCCGTACAAGTCGCAACCTTTTCCGTCTGCCAATCGCCACGCGTGTGGTCTGCAAGGGGAAGCTTTTCCGTTTGCAGCGTTTCGCCACAAACTGTGCATTTTGTATATTTTGTTCCTTGTGTTTTACATGTGGACGGCTCCACTATCCAATCGCTTTCAACGTGATTGCATGTGGGTTTTGAAACGGTAACAACACACTGCGCTGTTGCCGAGCCACACTTAGCCGTTATTGTAGCTTTACCTGCACCAACAGCCTTTACCACACCATTTGTGACAGTTGCCACCGACGTATTTGAGGACGACCAAGTAACACTACCGCTTGCAGTTGCAGTAAGCGTAAGAGTGTCGCCAACGGTAAGGCTATCGGAAAATTTATCCAACGTAACTTTGTCCGTATTTACGGATTCATCACCATAGGTAATTACAATCTCCGTCAAATACACCGCACCAGTGTCCTTGTAGTTCAACGTAAAGTATTCCGGATTGCCGGTAACCGTCCACGTTGTTCCATCAGACGTAACGGTTTTTTCGCCTTGACTTGTGCCCGACGTTGGGTACTTTGAAACGCCGCTTGTGTATGCCGTAGTGTTTGTGCGCAGCTCCCAATCCTTGCTTGCTGTTGATTTTACTGTTACACTTTTTATACCGCCGCTAAACGCAGTAGTATTAAATAAATAGTAATAGTCTTTGCTACTGTTGAATTGCATTTGATTGCTGCTGTTGCCGTGAAAGATATAAGCCTGTCCGCTAACATCTCCGCTGTTCCAAGTACACCAAGCGTATTGTCCACTACCGGTAAATGACGAAAAAGCTATTTTAACGGTTTTACTACCAACTTGCGACGCCTTAACCATAATGCCACTCACAACAACGTCAATGCCGCCGTAGCGACAAATAGCCGAAGTCGAGCCTTCAACAAGCTTAACCGTGCCCGACGTGCCGTCCAACCACTCACAATCCGCAAGAGCAATTTTTTCCGAAGTGCCGTTATCGTATTGCGCAGTGACGGTTAACCCTGTCGGATCAAGCGTATCGCCAGCGTAATACTCTTTTTTAGTAAGTGTGCCGCCAACACTTAATTGCGTCACCGTGCGCGCCTTGGTTACCGTTATAGTTGCAGTCGTTTTTACGGACGAATTAACCGAGCTTGTAGCGGTTATAGTAACAGTACCTTGCTTTATGGCAGTAACGGTACCGTCGTCACTTACGGTAGCAACTGATTTATCCGACGTACTCCACGTTACTTTTTTGCTTGCGTTTGTGGGCGTTGCCGAAATCGTAAGCTTGGTGGTTTTGCCTGCCTCTACCGTAAGATTGCCGTTAATAGTAAGGCTTGTTGGCGGCTCGTTGTTAATATTGTTATAGGTATCGTTGTTCTTTGTGAGCGTTTGCACCGCCTTTGCCAACGAGTTGGAATCGCTCGAAGTGTAATATGAACCAGCCTCGCTGTAAATCATATAAGCGTACTCGGGGTGGTCGATGAACGGATTGCGATTGCCCTGAATATTATACACTGCCTCATTGCGAAGTTTTTCCGCCTCGGTAACCGGCTCCTCAAGGTGCCACTTGTAAAGTGTATCAAAGTCGCCTATCGATTGTGAACCGCTTTTGCCCTGTCCGTCAACAAACTTAAGGCTATTTTCCTCCCCCCAGCGTGTTTGAACGTACATCAAAATTCGCGCCGTTGCACCGCGATAGCCCTCTCCGGGATAAAACCAAGTGCCATCGGAATAACAGGCTGAACCATCGCCCAAAGCCACCTTTTGATTTACAAGATTAGAGGAGGTTGTCGCCACCTCGCCAAAGTTTCTGTTGCCTCTGGTACTATTTAATGTTGAATCGCACGGACGAATATGGTGCGCGTCTGCGCCAGCTCTTGACGTGCCAAAGCCCCCAAGACTTTGCGGCCAAACGTGCTCGCGGTTTGCGCCGGAAGAGCTGTAGCTTGTAACAGACGTACCCGTATACCATAGTAAAATATTACTCTTGCCATTTGTGTTCGCCGGATCCAAATCCGTTTTTGCATATAACGATTTTAGTTGGTCGTAGGTCGTGATTTTTTTGTGCGTATTCGTGATAAGCGTTGCTAACTGACTGCGAAACGCCTCTCCTGTCAAGCTCGTATCGATATCCGCATAGTAATCATCAACTGTCGATGTTGACGTCGCTGCGCTTGCCGTAAGCTCCTGCGTGGGCAGCAGTGCCGAAAAATACGGCAACGCTCCGCTTAGCACGAGCAGAGTTGCAACAAGCATTGACAAAACAACGTTTATCCTGCGTGTATTCATTGCTACGTTCTCCTTAACATATGTTTGCATAAAGGGCAGTCTACCGCCGTCCCTAATACATAATATATATTATTATACCCTTAAACATCTTATTTGTAAATGACAAACGCCCCATTTTACGGCATAATTTATTTTTATTTTTTCATTTTATAACACACTGCATCCACAGATATAATGCGCTCGCAACACGCATTCATACCATCAACAGAACGACACGTTTTTTTGCAAAAAAAGAAGGGCTCGTAGAACCCTCCCGAATAAACAATATTGATATACCACAAAAAGCAGCTTAATTCATGCGACAAAAGCTTTACCATGCTTGCCATCTTTTGCCTCGCAGGCAGTACCGCCATCACAATAGCGCCACTTACAAAGCGTAAAGTGCTCCGTCACTTTTTCCTCGTGACGGGTAGCACCGCAGTAAATGTAATGCGACCATCACCGTAGCGCACAAAAATCGAGCCGCCATGCGTGGTACAAATTTGCTTGGCAATGGATAAGCCCAAACCATTCCCTTTACTGTTGCGAGATTCGTCCAGTGTGTAGAATCTATCGAATAGGTGCGTAAGCTGCTCCTGTGTAAGCTCGTTGCTATCGTTGGATACCGTTA
Source organism: uncultured Oscillospiraceae bacterium (assembly GCA_964607155.1). GTDB lineage: Bacteria > Bacillota > Clostridia > Christensenellales > CAG-314 > Fimimonas. Next base: position 10,302 of record CAZSIF010000003.1, on the reverse strand, counting down.
GCGCAACGTTTTTAACATCCGACGAAAGCGATAACTTGATGTGCCCCTCGCCGACAGAATACTTGTTTGCGTTATCCAACAGAATGGTGACCAGTTGTTTTAGCTGTCCCTCGTTGCCGTTAACAATAACAGATGGTTGCACACGATAGTCAAACTCCTTGCCGTTTTCGTAAAAAACAGCATCGTACCCAAGCAACATAGTATTTACGCAGTCTGAAAAATCCACGTCCGTCATTTGCACCCTAACGCCATCATCGTTTTTTGCCAAAAAAAGCAAATCGGCGACCAGTGCAGCCATACGATTGGATTCCTCTCGAGTGTTTTCAATCCACTTCATTTGGCTTTCCACCGTTTCGTCCTTGTGCGAAGCAAGAATTTCCGTATTAGCCATTATTACAGATAGCGGCGTTTTTAGCTCGTGCGAGGCATCGGCAACAAATTGCTTTTGCATTGTCCAACTGTCCTCGATGGGCTTTAGTGCAACGGACGCAAGCAAATAGCTGATTGCAAAGAAAAACACCAACCCCACAATAACGGCGATTATGCCGGACAGAAAATACGGCATAAGTGCATTTTTGCCCGAGTTAAGGTCGTTAAAAGCAACCTTTACAAGCGTGCCCTGTGTGGCTCGTACGGAACGAACGCGCAACGAAAAGTATCCGCCATTAAAGCTGCCGTCCACGATTTCGTCCACGCTATCCTCCAGCAACTGCTTATCTGCGGAAAATGACGAACCAAAATACCACCGACTTTCGTCGGTTTCCGTATTGTATATAAGCAACGCTATATCGCTGTACAACGAAACAGTGTCAAAGTTGTTATCTGCTTCGTCGTAGGTAATGGCGGAATACATCCGTTCCTTGCGCTCCTCGTTGATTTTGGAAAACCCCAACGCAAAAATTAGCAGGCTTGCCAAAAAGAACACGATTCCCACTGAAACGATATTGATTGCGATAAGCTTTTTTCGTATGCCGCCCATCAGATTGCTCCGTTATTTTTGTCCTCTTCAAGATAATACCCGAGCAAGCGCTTTGTTAGTATGGTAAGCTTGCTACCGATAAAAAACAGTTTTTTACGCAAAAATGACATGTACGCTTCTACGTTGTTTTCCGTAATATCTACATCCAACCCCCACACCTTGGATATAATGCTATCCTTGCTGATAACCTGCTTGGGATTGGATAGCAACATACGCATAATTTCGTACTCTTTTGCGCCGAGCGAAACGCTTTTTTGTCCGCAGCTGAGCGTGTAGTTGGAAGTATCCAACGTTATGTCCCCATATGAAAGCTTATCGAATACCATTTCCGACTGCCTGCGAGAAAGCGCACGCACACGCGCAAGTAACTCTTCGGAAGCAAACGGCTTAGTTAAATAATCGTCTGCACCGCAATCCAAGCCTTTAACACGGCTGGATACTTCGTCCTTTGCGGTAAGCATCAAAACAGGAACGTTGCATTTGCTTTGGCGAAGGCGCTTTACCACTTCGTAGCCGTCCATCTTGGGCATCATTACGTCCAAAATGACAACGTCGTAATCGCCCTTTTTAGCATAAAAGTATCCGTCCTCGCCCTCGTACACGACATCGGCAACAATTTTATTACGCTTAAACAGCTCGCCTAAGGCATCGGCAAGTTTGACTTCGTCATCAACAACAAGCACCTTCATGGTAAAACTCTCCTTCTACTAACCATATATATATTAAGCTACTACACTATCCTTAAGGAACACTGAATGCGCAAGCGGTACTGCTCCTTACAAAACAGCCCATCATATCTAAACGCCCCGCAACAAAACACAAACAATAACCTAAGGTCACCAGTAAATGCCGCCATGCATTCGACGATAAAGAGGCGCACAAAAGCCTTTATCGCAAGGGCAACATCGATAAAACCGCCGCATTCACCACAGCAAAATAAAATCGCCAAACACGCCTTACCTGACAGCTTGTTCCGTTGATACAGCATTGCATTGTCAAAAAGTGAACGCAAATACTCTTTTGAAACAATAATGTAAAAATAGTTTGCCACGTTCTCTAATAATGTGCAAATTTTTAAGCTTTTTTTAATTTTTTGTGGTATACTATAGGCAGTTTGAAAGGTTAATAAATTGCAATCCCTCTTTTGTGTTTATGTTTAATCTCCTCATCCTTTCAAACTGCCCCGCAGCAATTGCTACGGGGTTTTATTTTACCCAAAAGGTACTAACGGATATCGCTTGTCGCGCGGACGATTTACGTTCGCAAATAAATCAATCTTGATATCTGCAACGAGCAAACTTTATCTTATTTCTTTAATATCTAATGCCTAACCGTAACGAATAAAAACTTTTCAAAGCTTGAACATCGTATCGTTCGATTGGACGTTACGCACACATCAAAGCGCACCATCAGTTGAAGTTGGTTGTTGCGGATATGCCGACACGCAAATTGTACAATCAAGGTTTGCTAAACTGCGTTTTTGGGCAGTACAACCATATTGTACTACGCTCAGAGCAAGCTCGTTATCTGTCCAACAAGTTCCACAATCTGCTGCGGACAATCGGCAAAAAAAGCACCGCCGCAGCTGACCAAATAAGCCCTATCCTGATATCCCCACGTTGCGCAAATGCATTTGATATCGGCGTTGCGTGCAGTGGCAATATCCACATCGCTATCGCCGCAATACAAACACTCTTGCGAGCTTACGCCAAGCGTATGCATGAGCGAAAGTAGCCTATCTGCCGAAGGCTTTGTGTGACCATGTGTAGTTGTGCCAATAACGTAATCCACCAGCCCTTCAAGCTGCTTATCGCAAACGGCTTGTGCAATGTCGTTAGCCTTGTTGGTGTACACAACAATGGTATAGCCCATATCACGCAGTCGTGCTAACGTCCACTTTACGCCATCGTAAGGGACGGTTTTGTCGTTACAATGTGCGTTATAGTAACGTTGTTGATATTCCTTTGCCATTTCAAGCTTTTGTTCGTTGCCATTGCCCATTGCGCGCAGCAACGTTACGGCTATGCCGTTGCCAACCATATGTCGAATCTCGGCAGATGTCCGCAACGGCAGCTTTAGTGCGGCAAGCGCAGCGTTTACACTATCCGTTAAATCGTCCAGCGTATTAAGCAACGTGCCGTCAAGATCAAAAACAAACAATTTCATATTTAACACTATTGTGCCCAAAAGGCACGAAAAAAAATTTTAGTGCTCAGGGCATAGTTGCCTTGAGCACATTTTATTTGTAAAAAAAATTAACAGAATGGCTCCGCCAACGAACTTCTATATGCGCTATCCCTTGTATATTTTTGCCAAGCCCCCAACGGAGGTTTCACGATAATTTTCGTTGATATCTCGCCCCGTTTCGTACATGGCGGATATAACTGTATCGAGGTCAATTTTGCGGCTATCGGCAAGAAAGCTTGCCAAGCTGACGGCGTTTATCGCACGCATGGCAGCAACAGCATTACGCTCGATGCACGGAATTTGCACCAAGCCGCCAACGGGATCGCACGTCAACCCCAGATGGTGCTCCAATGCCACCTCTGCGCTGTATTCTATTTCGTCCACGGACATATCGTACATTTCCGCCAAACCTGCCGCCGCCATTGCGCATGCCGTGCCGATTTCCGCCTGACAACCGCATTCCGCACCCGATACCGACGCATTGGTTTTAACCAAGTTACCCACAAGACCTGCCGTCAGCAAGCCGCGGATTATCCTGCTCACATCATAGTTGTGCTGCTCGGCGGCATAACGAAACACCGCCGGAAGCACACCCGATGAGCCACAAGTGGGCGCAGTAACGATTTTACCCCCCGATGCATTTTGCTCACTTACGGCAAAAGCGTAGGCGGATACAATTCTATCATCGTGCGTTTGCGGCGTTTCGTGCTTGCCGTTGCCGTCCAAAAGTGTTTTGGCACGTCGCACGACATCTAACCCTCCGGGCAAAACGCCCTCCGTAGCAAGCCCCGTATCAATGCTGTCGCTCATGGCGTGCCACACATCAGTCAAAAAGCCGATGATTTGCTCCCCCTCAAAACGCAACGCATATTGCCACAGACACAAATCATTTTGCTTGCAGTATTGCTTTATTTCGCCGAAAGAATTGTGCGGATAGACCTCCTCGCCCTCGTCAAAGCCTTCGCCTGCAACCACAATATCTCCGCCGCCGATGCTAAACACCTGCATACTTGCCGTTTGTACACCGTCCACAAAAGCCGTTAGTTCCATCGTGTTGGGATGCACGACGCACTTGGTGGTTACGTCGAACAGCACCTCAACACGCCTATCGCCGAACACACCTAAAATTGCCCTATCTGTGCCGTGCCCCTTGCCCGTTAGCGCCAACGAGCCAAAAAGAGTCACACGGTAGCAATCGGCACCATCGTGCTTGGACAAAAAGTATTCCGCCGCCTTTGCGGGCCCCATTGTATGCGAGCTTGACGGGCCGACGCCCGTTTTATATAGTCTTGTTATGCTTTTCATTTATCGCTCCAAATTATTGTTACAGGACCGCAGTTTTGTTGGTCGATGGTCATATCCGCACCGAAAACACCCGTTTGAACGGGCACACCGTTAGCTTCAATAAGTTGCGCCGTATGCAAATACATTGCGTTTGCTCTATCGGGCTTTTCCGCACCGATAAAGCTCGGACGGTTGCCGCAGGAAAGATCGGCAGCAAGCGTAAACTGCGACACAAAAAGTATCTCTCCGCCGACATCTTTGACGGACAAATTCATTTTGCCGTTGCCATCCTCAAAAATGCGCAGTTTACAAAGCTTGGAAGCGAACAACTCGCAGTACTTTTCCTCATCGTTCGCTTCCACGCAAAAATACACCACCAGCCCAAAGTCGATTGACGAAACAAGCTGTCCGCCTACGCTCAACGTTGCGTTGTTAACGCGCTGAATTACCGCTTTCATAATACCTCCGTTTGCAAACGTTGCAAACTTGCAATACAATACTTAATTTGGCATTATGCCGTCATAATAACAAAATGCCCTTCCTATTGCCAACCGACCTAAAATAATCGCTTGCAACTTACCACACGAACAACTACATGCTGTTCGAAAAATTGTTTCAAAAAAAACTCAGAAAACTATTCCGTCAATAGAGCAACAAGCTCGTCCTTTGCATTGTTAGCGTCGGGAATAGGGTACACTACAAAATCGTGAGGCATATCGGCATACGTTTTTAGCGTAAGCGGCACGCCAAATTCGTCGGCACGTTGCTTAAGCCTAAGGCAATCGTGCAAAAACATTTCCGCCTCGCCCACAAAAACAGTTATAGGCGCAAGCCCCTGCCTCAAGCCAAACAACGGACTTGCCAAATAGTGACCAAGAGGCAATCTGCGACGATAACATTCACCAAATGTGACAAGCTCCGTCTTTGAAAGAGTGTTATCGTCACATTCATTAGGATATTCGCCAGACATATCCACATCTAACCACGGGGATAGCAGCACAATCTGCTTGGGCTGCTCCACTCGTTTTTGCACAAGATACTCGCACAGCGCAAGTGCAAGTCCGCCACCGGCAGAGTCGCCCATAACAACAACGTTTTCCGCACCGAAGCGTTTGCAAACCTCCTTGTACACACGCACCATATGCAACACAGTACGTTCACATCTGTGCTGGGGCGCCCTTCCGTACAGAGGCAACACCGCCGATACACCCGCGCGCCTACATAGCACCTGCAAAAAACGCCAATGAAAAATCAGCGGAGGATCGACATACGAGCCGCCATGGAAAAACAACACGCAGGTTGTGCCCTTGCCCATCCGATAGCAGGTTGTTGATGCAATAACACGCTTTTGTGGACGAATGATTAATCGCACTGCCTTTGGCGGCATATACTTTTTTGCGTTTTGCTTGCGCTTTTCCGCAATAGCCACCTGCGGGTTAAAGGTATTCAAGCGCAAATCACGCGCCGTCTTTAATATATTCTCGACCGCCGAGCACTGCTTACTTTTCATACACACTCTTTGCAGGGAATTTAGTCCCTATCAACATACTTTTTTTTAATTATACCACAAAAACTCACGTCTGAAAAGTGAAGTTAACACTAAAGCAGTGATTTTTAGCATAACGCGTTGAAAATCGTATTAAAAAATCGCGACAGCATACACACGTTATCCATTAAGGATAATGCGCATACACCGTCACGATTTTATTCTACTAACGCAAGCGTATTCAAGCAAATTCAATGCTCCGCAAGGGACAGACAATCAAAGCCGCTTGAATATTGACGGCTTACTTCGGCAAAAATACAAGCAACGCCGACAAAGCTTGCCGTGTTATGCAGCCAACTTGTTACCCCAATATTTATCAACGTCATTTATAATGCTATCTGCGGAGTTGGTAAAGGTGTAATCTGCAACACTTTCGATTTTGCCTTTAACCAAACTCAAAACCATTCTAACTTGGTCGAACAACCCCACGATTTGTTGTCCGTATATATCACCCGTTATGGGCGTTTTATCCGCACTCGAAACCTCGTTTAGGTCAAGCTCAACACTCCAACCAATAACCGCTGTTAGGTCGTCATTAAGCTGAATACGCACCGCCACGAAATCGTTTAGCAACGCAAATACTTGGTCAAACGCAACACGCATTGTTTCGCCTGTGCATATCGGCAACGCTTCCACCGTCGATATATCCCGCAAAGTAACCTTGCAAATCTGATTACCTTCGGTGTCAAATTGATACAACATCATATCGTTCGTTATAACAGCATCGTAAGGAAAAGCCACTGAAACGTTGTCAATTTTCGACACAAGAACAAATTGCTTAGCATCCTCGCACCAATAAATCTCATGACCGTAGGCAGACGCCTGCATATCCAAGTCTCCGTTCATAAGAACCGCAATAACATCCTCATTCGTAGGCGATGTCATATCCTTTGCACTTACAAGTAGTTGCGTATAAAGGTAGCGAACCTCTTGTATATCCGCAGAAAGACTTGCTGTTTGTACGATGTTCAAATAATAGCTTGATGATAAGCCACAAATAACATCGTACAGCGTGTAATCAGCGTAGTTCTCGATTATTTGCAATGCAAATGCAACAACTTGTGCCTCTGTCAGCTCGTCGCCAAAAATAGCCTTAACAATATCCCTTACCTTGAATGCACGAACAACCACGGAATCGAGATAATCGGCAACAAGCAATCCGTCGGGAATTGGCAAGCCTGCGCTTTCTTCCACAATACTCTCGAGCGAAAGGTTAAAGCTTGCTAAAATTTCGTTGATTTGTTCATTGAGCTCATACAAATCCACGCCTTGAGCCTTCAAAACGTCCAACACCTCACCTACAGTAACGTCGAATGCATTGCTTATCGCTGCGGAAACGGCTGTTGTAAGGTCATCTGTTCCAAGAATCTCCTCAAGCACATCGCCAACTGTTATTTTACTATACTGTGCATTAAGTTGACCGAACACCGCAAAGTTAAGTCTATACGTTTGACCGTCGATAACCTCTTTGAAAAAATACCGCGAAAGCACTTGCTCGTAGTCGAGTTCAGGAATGCTTGCCACAGCATCTTCAAGCACGTCCAGCACGGCTTTTATGTCGTCAGATGCGGCGTAAATCCTATTTATAATTTCCGCAGAATAGGTAGCAATCTGCTCCTCAAACGACTCGTCGTAGTCCACCCCAAACAATTTCAGCAACTTTTTGAGTGCCTCAGATGGCGAAAGTTTGCTATACCCTGTGTGAGCAACCGTTACGCCGTCCGCTTTATAATCGGCAGATTTAACGTAAAACACGCCGTCCCTTAACACCACGTCGAAAGTTTGGCGCACACCTTGGCTACCATCAGCATCTGCACTATCAACTTGGACAAAATCCAAATACGCCTGCCCGACAAGATTTGCACTGCTATCGAACGCAAAATTAATTGCAAGCTCGTCAACGGCAAGTGAGCCTATTTTAACGTCCGATATCACAAGCGTATCACCAGACCAATTTGCAAGCTCGCCCTTGATTGCTTCAATCACAGAGTATTGTCCGCAAACTGTGCAAACGTGGTTTTCGTCATAGGTGTGTTCGCCGCGATTTTTAACATCGGCCGCGTCACAGCAAGCCTTTTCCTGCCAGTGTTCCGTAAAGGTTGTGTTCCACGTCCAAATGTGGTCGGTATGGTCAGGGGCTATTTCCTCGGTTTTTTGCCAACCGCAAACCGTGCAAATATAAACAACCGTGCCCGTAAGCGCACTCGTTGCCGGCTCCACGACAACACCGCCGTCAAAGGTGTGCTCGGCAAAATCGCCCTGCGCCTCCGGATGCTCGCAAGTGCCTGCGTGCCAGTGCCCGAACTTATCCGAGCTCCAACCGTGCGCATAAGTGTGCGTGTGCGCCGAAGGGATTTCCTGCGTTAACTGATAACCGCAAACCGTACATGTAAAGCGACGCTCACCGCTTTCCGTTTCGGTCGCCTCCTTGATAACTTCGCCCTTATCCCAAGCGTGAGGGGCTTTGGCGGACTCGTTGCCCTGCACCCAGTGATAATCCGCATCGCTTTGGTAAGTTGCAACGTCGCATGCCACAAACAAGCACACGCACGAAAGTACCAACGCGATGATAGCTAATAGCTTTTTCATAGTTACGTTCTCTCCTTTTTATTATATGTTAGACCGAAAAACAATTCGATAATAACCGTAGCAAAGCGGTCACAGCAATTCAAGCCTTGCGCGCACCGCATCCACTTGCCGCCGTGCAGCCATACACAACACTCTTGCGGCACAAAGCTTATCAACACAATTATATCACACAATTCGGCAATATGACAATGCTTGACAACAATGTTCTAAAAAAAACGGTTCAAGATTTTTTCATTTTAATAACAAAAACGCAGCCCACACCGTTAGCGATAGCTGCGAATTCTATTAACTTTGCTATTCATGCGTCTGCGATAAATCAAACGAAAAGCCGCACGCTTTAGCGGTGAAAGCCCCTGCTTGTGCATAGCAAACAAGCCGTCCGGCGAATAGTACGCGCCAAAATCACGCACGATTGCCTTGCTTTGAATATAGGTACTGCACTCTGCAAATGTAACTGGCGGCTTGCGGAAGCTATCCGTTGCCACACCATACCCTTCAAAGGAACCGTCCGGCGCAGGCGACATACGCTGCTGCAACGCGTTATAGTACTGTCTATCAATAATATACCCTTCAAGCTCATACTTAACGGCACCGTCATCGTCCAGCACCTCAACCCAGCTGTGCAAAATCTCGCTTGGCGCGTGCTTATAAGCAAAATCGGACATTATTCCACACTGAACACGCTTGTCAATGGCAAAACCGTGGATACGACACGGCACACCGCACGCACGAAGCAACGCCATCAACAAAATCGCCTTGGTGTTGCACTGCCCGTACCCCTGCGAAAGCACCTGCGAGGCCGGAATTGCATCATCCTCGTTGTAGCCGAACAAAATTTCATCCTTAACGAACGCATGGATTGCCGCTATCCGTTGCACAATGGGCATACGACGCCAACCGCGAGCTTCTACAAGACGCAGTATAGTAATTGCGGAAAAATCCAGTAATTTTGTTTGCTGCAAATAACGAGCATCCATTTGCATCTCCTAAGTAACGCTGCCGCACAAGTCGCACGACAAACCATGCAGGTCAAACCTTTGAGCCACACATTGCACTTATATTATACCTATTCTAATTCCGTTTGTCAACACCGAGCGCAAAAAACGACGCAGATGTTGCACTGAACAAAAAAAGAGCAAACCAGCAAGCCTTGTTGACTCGCCGATTTGCTCCATTATTTATCTTAGACTTAGCTCGCTGTTTACCGATTAGTTAAGCTCTGCAAAGTACTTGATTGTTCTAACCATCTGAGAAGTATAGCTGTTTTCGTTATCATACCACGAAACAACCTGTACTTGATAGGTGTCGTCAGCAATCTTTGCAACCATTGTTTGAGTTGCATCAAACAAGCTACCGTAGCGCATACCGATAACGTCGCTAGAAACGATCATATCATCGTTGTAACCATAGGACGCGGATGCAACCGACTTCATGTGAGCATTGATGCCCTCTGCGGTGATATCGCTGCCCTTAACAACAGCAACAAGGATTGTTGTGGAACCTGTGCAAACGGGAACGCGTTGTGCAGAACCGATAAGCTTGCCGTTAAGTTCGGGGATAACAAGACCGATAGCCTTAGCCGCGCCTGTCGTGTTGGGAACGATGTTTTGAGCTGCAGCGCGTGCTCTGCGAAGGTCGCCCTTGCGGTGAGGTCCGTCAAGAACCATTTGGTCACCCGTGTAAGCGTGAACAGTCGTCATGATACCGCTTTGGATAG
>CAZSIF010000002.1:0-119718 GCA_964607155.1 uncultured Oscillospiraceae bacterium | reverse complement strand
AACGGGGATGTTTTCAAGAGGAAGATTGTTACCAACTTTGATATCCGCATCGGGAGAAGCGACAATCGTATCGCCCACGTTAAGACCAACGGGAGCAAGGATATATCTCTTTTCGCCGTCTGCATAGTGCAGCAAAGCGATATTCGCCGTACGGTTGGGATCGTATTCGATAGTAGCAACCTTAGCGGGAACAGACTTATCTCTCTTGAAGTCGATAATTCTGTACTTGATTCTATTTCCACCGCCGATGTGACGAACGGTGATTTTGCCGGAGAAGTTACGTCCGCCGCTCTTTTTGTTTACGGCAAGCAGGCTTTTTTCCGGAGTTGTTGTTGTAATTTCCTCATACGTCGAAACAGACATAAAACGACGTGCGGGAGAAGTCGGTTTATACTTTTTGATAGCCATTGTTTACCTCCGTTATCAGGACAAGCTTTCGAAGAACTCAATAGCCTTGCTCTCGTCGGTCAGGCGAACAGTTGCCTTTTTCCAATCGGGAGTGTGTCCTTGCGTTCTACCTTGTCTTTTGAGCTTACCCTTTACGGTAGCCGTTGTTACGCTTTGTACCTTTACGCCAAAGATTTGTTCCACTGCGTTTTTGATTTGAACCTTGTTTGCGTTGTTAGCAACTTCAAAGGTGTAAATCTTAGCGGGAATGCCGGCGTAGCTTTTTTCCGTCAAAACCGGACGGATGATGATATCGTAGGAATTCATAGTGAATATGCCTCCTCAATTTGCTTGATAGCGTCCTTTGTTGCAAGCACTGCCGTGTTAGCAACAAGTTGGTAAACGTTGGACAGCGAAGCATCTACAACCGTAAGGTTTTCGATATTTGCGCCCGCTCTTACGATATCCGCAGAGTCGCCGGAAACGATAAGCAGCGTTCTCTTGTTAAAACTGAAGTTTTTAAGAATTTCCGCAACAAGTCTTGTCTTGGGAGCGTCCAGCTTAATTTCGTCGACAACCTTCAATTCGTCGTTAGCGATTTTGTAGCTGATTGCACTGCGATAAGCTTGTGCCTTCATCTTTTTGTTTACCTTTTTGGAGAAATCTCTCGGCTTCGGTGCGAACACAACGCCGCCCTTAATCCATTGGGGAGCTCTAATAGAGCCTTGACGAGCACGACCTGTGCCCTTTTGTCTCCAAGGTTTAATGCCGCCGCCGCGAACTTCTGTACGAGTAAGGGCGGATTTTGTTCCTTGTCTTTGGTTGGCTTGGTAAGCAACAATCACTTGATGAATAAGAGCTTCGTTGTAATCACAACCGAAAACTGCATCGTCAAGCTTCAATGTTCCGACTTCTGCCGCCGATTTATTATAAACTTTAACTTGCATTGTCATTTACTCCTTTCACCTTATTTGCCGGCTTTAACAGCGTTACGAACGTAAACGATGCTGTTTTTAGCTCCGGGAACGGCACCCTTAACAAGGATAACGCCCTTTTCTTTATCGACTTTTACTACTGCCAGATTAAGCACGGTAACTTGTTCCACACCGTAATGACCGGGAAGATTTTTACCGGGCATAACGCGCGAGGGGCTGCTGATAGGTCCCATAGAACCAACTTCTCTGTGAACAGGGCCTACACCGTGAGTTTCCTTAAGTCTGTGTTGATTCCAACGTTTAATAACACCGCTGAATCCGTGTCCTTTTGTAATACCGGTCACGTCCACAAGTTCGCCTTCTGCAAAAACGTCGCAAGAAACAATCGAACCAACGTCAAGATCTGCGTTATCGAGTTTGAACTCGTGCAAATGCTTTACGACCACACCGCTCTTTTTGAGATGTCCAAGTTCGGGCTTGTTAAGCTTTTTATCCGCAACGGTTTCAAAACCGAACTGATAAGCTGCATAGCCATCTCTTTCAGTCGTCTTTTTTTGCGTTACCGTACAAGGACCAGCCTGAATTACGGTTACGGGCACCATCGTGCCATCTGCAAGGAATACCTGAGTCATTCCAAGCTTCTTTCCAATGATTGCTTTATTCATAGATAAAGTTCACCTCCGATTTATTTGTAAAAATTACAGCTTGATTTTAACATCGATGCCTGCGGGCAAATCCAACTTAGTAAGACTGTCGATGGTTTTTGCGTTGGGGCTGTAGATGTCAATCAAACGCTTGTAGGTACGAAGTTCAAATTGCTCGCGCGCGTCCTTATATTTATGCGTAGCGCGTAGCACTGTTACAATTTCCTTCTCTGTAGGGAGAGGGATAGGTCCGGAAACCTTGCTGCCCATTTTGACTGCGGCGTCAACGATTTTTTGGCAGGCCAAGTCCACAAGATTGTGGTCATAGGACTTCAATTTGATTCTGATTTTTTGATTTGCCATTTGTGTTACTCCTTTCCAATGTGTTTTATTTTCCGAGCTGCCCTGTTGACGACAACACTTCCGTGTGTTTCATGCTGCGGCTTTTAATAAAGCAAATTTTCATTTGCCTACAAATGCTTTTCGTCAGTTTGATTTTGCATCACTTAACGCCAAGCTTGCTTAAATTTTTTGCTCGGTCACAACGCTCTTGGCGTTGCTCGGTCGGCTATAAGTTTTCTGTTTTCTCAGTAACCTTATGCGTCAGCCCTTAATACGCAGCTTATCAATAATACCACAGTTGTAAAGGTATGTCAAACAAAATAACACAATAAAAATAAAAAAAATCAAAAAAATGAAGTACTCAAATTTTCACACCGAACATGTTTGTACGATATTTCATTGCATTTAACTTGAAGTTGCCATGCAATCACATTTGGATTTGAAAATTCACAAAAACACAATAAGGATAAATATTAGTAAAAAAAAGCAAAAACCGCAAAGCATGAGTGCAATTCCTTCGGCACAACATAGCTACGGTAAAATACCTCACCGTCTTTTCACGCAACATCACTCATTATCTCAACACCCCGCACAAAAAGCGATTGCTATTAGCTACGCAACCAAATTGCGTTGTCGTCAATGCACAACAGCATATGCCTTAACAAGTATTCCCCATAACACACCCACCGCAAAAAACTCAAAATGCATCGGCAAATGCCGATGCAAGTATCTTACGCCAAGCCTTGAGCTACAAAATAGAATATCGCAGACAAAACAATCATACCCAAGCCAATCCAAACAAAGTGGATATATTCCACACGCTTGCCTGCCTTTGCCTTGCGATACTCGCCAAGGTCCTTATATTTTTTTCTTTCCTCTTCGTTTATAAAAAACCTGCCAAGCGTTTGCCTAAAACCAAAGGTGAAAATATCGTAAGTTCCATGATTGGAGCAAAACACCAATGCACCAACGCACAAATACACAAAGCCTACTATGCCAAAGACGTCGAACAGGTTTGTAAAAAGCCAACACGCTTTTACTCGAGCGGAGGAAAACTCGCCCCCATCGAATATGCCCTTTATCCAGCAAAGCAGCACAACCAAAACGGCGGCAACGATGCAGGAAATAATATATCTACGACGTGTTTCAACACGGGCGGCTTGTTTCTCATCGTTTTTTATATCTAACGTCAACTGTTCTTGTTCCATTTTACACTATCCTTTTTCCACTGCCAACCGCAAATCATTTGCGCGTAACCCCTTGCAAGCAAAGTTGCTCGCTTGTATTATAACTTGTTGAACGTGACAAAATTCCATTTTGTCGCAACTTCGTCGCCCTACGTCCTGCACAAGGCAGTCCACCGTTCCGTTGAATTAACTCGCTCGCAACCCCTTGCAAGCAAGGTTGCTCGCTTGTATTATAGCACAAAAGCCTTTTTTTACAAAGGCTTTTGCACAACAATATTTTTCAGTTATTTTGCAACTTCTTGAAGGTAACGCTCGTATTCCTCGTCGTTGCAAAGAACAAAGTGTCCCTTTTCCACCTCACGCAAGGTCGGTTGCTGCTGTGAGTAATCGTGATCGGCAAGAGGATTGTACACCACTCTTTTGCGCTGCTTTTCGTAATGAGGATCAGGCAGCGGAATTGCCGATAGCAACGATTTTGTGTACGGGTGCAACGGATGCGCAAACAGCTCGTCGCTGGTTGCAAGCTCCACCATTTTGCCGAAATACATAACGCCAATTCTATCGGAAAAATACTTTACGACAGAAAGGTCGTGCGCGATAAACAAAATCGTAAGATTTAACTTTTCACGCAACTCGTTAAGCAAATTGATAACCTGAGCTTGAATAGAAACGTCCAAGGCGGAAATAGGCTCGTCGGCAATTATCAGTTCCGGTTGCATAATTACCGAACGGGCAATGCCTATACGCTGACGCTGTCCGCCGGAAAACTCGTGCGGATAACGCTCGGCGTGCTCCCTTACAAGCGAAACTTGTTCAAGTGCCTTGTAGACTTGCTCCTTGATATACTTGTTATCCCTAACGCCCTTAATGCGCAAACCTTCGGCAACAATCTCGGATACAGTCATGCGCGGATCCAACGATGAAATGGGGTCTTGGAATATCATTTGGATTTGCGTTGTAAGTCTTTCGCCCTTTGCAAGACGACGCTTTTGCGCATATTCATTTTTGATATCCTTGAGCTGCGCCACTGCACTTTCGTCACCGCCTACGGCTTTTTCCTGCAATTCGGCGATACGCGGTGCATACTCCTCCGAAAGAGCCTTTAACAAACGCTTGCGGTGAACCTTATCGCAATTTTTGTGGTCAAATTTTGCAGAAGCGATTTCCGCCTTTTGCTTGGCGACCTCAGCCTTAAGCTCCGCTTGCACTCTTGTAATTTCCGCATTGATTTCGTCGGCTTTTTCGGGATGCTCGGTCAACTGCTGCGATAACTCCGATAAACGTTCCGCCGTAGCTTTTTTGGCGGCTTTAATCGCGTCGCGATACGACCTTATTCCTGCCGCGATACGCTCACCCTTAAAGTACACGCTTCCGCCGGTAATATCGTACAGACGAATTATTGAACGTCCGGTGGTGGTTTTTCCGCAGCCGGATTCGCCAACAAGTCCAAACACTTCGCCCTTTTTAATATCAAAGCTAACGTGGTCGACAGCCTTCAATTCCCTACCGGGACCAAGTTTGAAATACTGGCACAGGTCTTCGACTCTCAACAAAACTTCGTTATCAAAATTTTCAGTCATTTGTCTGTGCCTCCTTGTTAATGTTAGCATTTGCGGTCATACGCGCAATGCGGTCGGTAACAATTTTGGGCGGATCAACCTTAGGTGCATCGGGATGCAACAGCCACGTTGCCGCGTAGTGCGTATCGGAAACCTTAAACAGAGGCGGTTGCTCCTCAAAATCGATTTCCATTGCATACTTGTTACGTTCCGCAAAGGCATCGCCTTTGGGCGGATAAATCATGTTAGGCGGCGTGCCGGGGATTGCCTCGAGTTTTTCCTTTGTGTCAAGGTCAGGCATACTGCTAAGCAACGCCCATGTGTACGGATGACGGGGATCGTAGAATATGTCCTCGGAGGTGCCGTACTCCACTATTTTGCCTGCATACATAACGGCAATACGATCCGCCATGTTCGCAACAACGCCAAGGTCGTGCGTAATAAAGATAACGGAAAGCTTACGTTCCGCCTTGATGCGGTTGATAAGCTCCAAAATCTGCGACTGAATGGTAACGTCAAGTGCCGTTGTGGGCTCGTCGCAAATAAGAATATCGGGGTTTGCCGCAAGCGCAATGGCAATAACGATACGTTGACGCATACCGCCGGAGAACTCAAACGGATACTGATTGTATCGGATTGCTGGTTCGGGAATACCGACCTCCTCCATCAGTTTGAGTGCCTTTGCCTTGGCAATTTTTGGAGTAATCTTGTACACGACGTTAGATGCCTGTTCTTTGAGATAATCGATTAAATCAACCATCCTTGCAGAAGCGTCGAACTCGGCATCGTGCTCGATATCCTTGCGCAGGCTATGGCGCAAATTATGGATGACGTAACGAATATTCTTTTTTGCCAAATCCAAATCGATAATTGCCGCAGGAACAACCGTCCAATCTGGAGTTTTTCCCTTTGCGACAAGTGCGTCGTAACGAGCAGTTTCCCTATTAAAACGTGCGATCTCCTTAGGATTATGCTTTACGGCATTAAAATACTTATTGATTGCGTCCTTAATGCTTGTAAAGAAGGTGTACTCAACGCTGTTTTTAACGACAGCCAGTCTATCAATGGCTTGCTCGACAAGCGCGTTTGCCTCGGTTGCAAGACGAAGCGCGTCGTTTTTGTTAGGATTATCCTTGCGGAAGTAATCCAAAAGGTCCTCCGTTTGCTTTAGCAAAAGCTTTTTTGCCGCGATGCTTTTATCGTGACTGTGCTGCAATGCTCTTGCACCGTCGGAGATAAATCCGAGCATAAACTCATCGTCAAGATACTTGCGCGTCAGCTCCGTAAGCTCGTCGATATCCATATCGTCAACGTTAGCGTCCGGATTACGCATCATGTAGTAGCCCAGTGTAAAATAGTTAGGCTTTTTGCGCACGATGGCTTTTGCCAAAACCTCGTCAACAGCCGTAAGTGCCTGCACCTGCTCGTCCGTAAGCTTCTTTTCCTTAGTGGATTTAACTGAAAGCAACAACTCGTTGAGAATTGCATTAAGCTTATCGTCGAAAACAACGATATCGGGATGCTCGCAAGCGTGGATACGCTTTACGACATGCTCCACCGTTTTGCTGACGTCAATGGGCTGATTTTTAGATGCCAAAAACAGCGTGTTTTCGATATCCAGTTTGAGCTCCTCGGCGTTTTTGTGCAACTCGTTATAGGCGCTTTCCAGCTTGGTGCTGTTGATGCAAAAATCGTCAAAGGTTTTGCACTGTTCGGCATTGTGCTGTTTTTGCGCCTCGTCGGAGGCAAGCTCGTCCATATTTTCGTTGAGAATTTTGAGCTTTTGGTTAAAATTATTTTTAGCGTTACGACGAACGGCAGAACCCTTTAACAGCATTGCCTCCGTCATTTGCTTACCTATCTTAATGATAGGGTTAAGGCTGGAAAGCGGGTCTTGGAAAATCATCGAGATTTTGTCGCCGCGAATTTTGTGGAAATCCTCTTCAGAAATCTTGAGCAAATCCTGTCCGTCGTAGATAATCTCGCCGCTTTCAACGATTGCGTTAGCGGCAAGGATACCTATAATCGCGCGGCTGGTAACAGATTTTCCGCTGCCAGATTCGCCCACGATAGCCAAAGTTTCGCCCTTGTACAGGTCAAAGCTGATATTTCGCACCGCCTGCACCTTACCGTTTTGAGTACGGAAGGATATAATCAAATCCTTTACTTCAAGTTTTTTATCCATGATTAGTCCTCCGCTCCTCTAAGCGCCGGATTAAGCGCATCTCTCAGTCCGTTGCCGAACAGATTAAACGAAATCATCAGTAACGCCATAACAACCGACGGAACAACTATCAAATATGGGTAGGTACTGATATAGCTTTGATTGTTTGAAAGCATAACGCCAAAGGACGACATACCTTGCAATCCCAAGTTCAAATATGCCAGACTTGCTTCGCTGAATATTACACTGGGAATCATTAATACACTGCTTGTTACAATAGTACCCAGCGAATTCGACAAAATATGCTTGAATATCAAACGCATATGTCCGGAACCCAATGTTCTGCTTGCAAGCACATACTCCATATGCTTAAAGCGATAAAATTGAGTTCTCGTTCTTCCGGCAGTTCCCATCCAACCTGTCATGCACAACGCCAAAACAAACGTAAGGAAAGTGTTCCCCAAGTGCAAAATACACAGTGTCATAACTACCATCGATGGAACTCCGCCCAGAATATCACAAAAACGTTCCATGGTTAAGTCTACTATGCCGCCAAAGTAGCCTGAAATCGCTCCCCAAACCAAGCCGAACAAAAAGCATACTATGAAGGTGCAAACACCCAATATCAACGATGTACGCAAGCCGTCAAACATATAGCTAAATACGTCCCTTCCGTGATTATCCGTACCAAAAATAAATTTGGGCATTTTTGTGTAACCAAAATCTCTATAACGATACGAATTAACAATCAGATTCTTGGGCTTGCCTGTCACAAGGTTATTTTCTTGACTTATAACCGAATCTACCGGACAGTCTTCTGAAAGGCTCACAAATGATTCCGGTCCGATTGCGGGATCGTAAGAACATTTGCCTTGCTGAATCAACTTTTCAAATTCCGACCACGCATAAGTCACTTCCTTAACATCATACACAGCAAGATAGGTGTCATAAACAAAACTACAGTATACGACTTCTGACTGATAAACGCCTTTGATACCGTTGCAATTCCAATATCCTAAAGGAAATTGTCCCAAATTATCACTGTTTTTCAACACCATCAATGTGGCGTCGGAAAAGCCGATTTCCGCCAAATCGTCATGGTTAGAAACGTTTTCATCGGCAGTAATAACACAGTTTTTCAATAGAATGTATGAATTGGCATCCTCTTCGGCTTTTAGCCAAAACACCAATTTGCCGTTTAACGAATCATGTCCCGTGTCTGCCAATGCCTTGCTCAAATCAAACGTAACATCTGCATATGATGTTCCCCAATCTTGCAAAACAATCTGATCGATTTCGCGCTCTTCTTTGCGCGTAATCCCGTCCTCACCAGTGACATTGGCTGTTTCAAAAGTGCTAAACGTCACTTTGTATTCGCCGAGAACACCGCTCAAAACGCCCTGCTCCGTACCAAACTGGACGGAAACCGTGTAATTGCCCGATGAAGTAACACTTAGTAAATCGCTCTTTAAATAGTTGATTGCCGCGTCCGTTGCAGTTGCACGAGATTGATTTTCAAATCTAACATAACCGCCTCTACCATATGCAGACGCATTGTTGGTGTACGAAACAAAATCGTCCACCTGAATGCTCAACACTGCAGGTTTATAGTAGTCCGCAGGACATTCGTTGTCCGGATCATAAACAACGTTGCTGTACTTACGAGTACCATCCCAAAATCCCGTTCCGGCTTCGAACAATTTAGGAGCCAAGAACTGTTCCTGAGGACTTATAGCGTCCGGATCAACTTCGATAAAAATCGGGACAAAAATCGCCATCAATATCAAAATTCCCAAAATAAACGCCGCAACAACAGAACTTTTGTTTTTGCAAAATCTACGAAAAGAGTCTTTTGCGAAAGATGCCGGTTTTGTACCAAGTTTAACGTCAGATATTTTAACGTTCGTATTAACCAATGCGAATTTTGACGCAGGAATCGAACTGTATTTATCAAATTGTTTATTATCCATAATTACCGTTCTCCCATTCTTATCCGCGGGTCAATCAAGCTGTACGAAACGTCCAAAAATACGCCGGCAATAAGCCCGATAGTGGTAAACAACGCCATATCAACAAACAAAACGTTGTAGTCCTTATATTGTATAGAAGTTATAAACAAACTTCCGATGCCGGGTATCGCATACAATTTTTCCAAAATCATTGAACCGCCCATGATTCCAATAAACTCCGCCAAAATAGAGGGGAATATAGGTACCATTGAGTTTTTCAATGCGTGACGCATTATCGCCTGCCTACGCGTCAACCCTTTTGTCCGAGCAAGCAACAAGTATTCACTTTCCATAACCTCGCACAACTCTGCACGGGTGAATCGGCAATATCCGCAAATAGAACCCAATGACAAACAGAACACCGGTAAAATATAAGCCAGTGCTTTTGTATGCGCGTCGGCAGAGGGCGTAGGCCATGTTGAAGGCAAAATTGAAGTTTGATAACAGAAAATTAACATCAAAAATGTTATCAACACAAAGCTGGGCAACGAAATAAGAATCATGACCACAGTTGAAATAATATGATCCGTGGCGGTATTCTTTTTGACTGCTGCCAAAATTCCCAATCCGATTCCAAGAGGAACGGAAATAATTACCGAAATTATGTTAATTTTCATAGAAACCACCATACGTTCGCCGATGATTTCCGTCGCAGAAACATTGGGTTTGATACGTTGCGAAACGCCCCAATTCCAATGCAAAATATTGTTCAACCAACTACCGTACCGCTGCATAATCGGCACTTGATAGTAGTAGAAAGTATGGCCATTGCTTTGCACAGTGTCAACGGGATTTTGCCCTTCCACTGCCTCTTCCGTACGATACAAGTAGCCCAAACGCACCTCGCCATCATAATATGCGATACGCGTTGCGGGTTCGCCCGGCATCTTATCCGGCGGCAATAACGCAATGAGAATATAAGTCAAAGACAATATAATGAATGCGGTGACAAATGCCAAACCGATTCTTTTTAAGATGTATTTCCACATAAAATTACCTTTAATACAACTTACCAAGTGGCACATTTGCAAAAAAACAAATGTGCCACCGGTAATGTGTTATTTGCTTGTTAGTGCAACAACAACTCACTCAAGCAGTTGCCACACCTCGCTTGATTGTTATTCAGCAGGTACTTCGGGAGCAGCAATCCATTGTGCGCCAAAGGTATCCACATAGACATTTGTTCTGGTAACGCCGTTAATAGTGTAGTCCACATATACAGCCAAACCTTGGAACACGTCGTATTCTTTGCCGGAAATCAATGCAGCAATTTCATCCGGAGTCAATTTGAAGTCAAATCTGATACCGCCGATTTGTGCAACTTCGGTAGCTTCGGGCAACTCTTTGCCGATGTCGATTTCTTCTTCACCGATAACAAGTTTTGCTTTGATGGTTACGTTTTCTACGCCGTCAAGCGTGGTAAGGATAACGCTTACGCCAAAGTCACCAACTTCAAATACAACACCGTTAGGTCTTGTGGATTGTTCGGTTTTGAAGCTTGCCGCACTGGAGTAGTTGGACAAATCTTTGAAGCTGTAAACAATGCTATCCAACGGTTGCTCGCTTGAACCGACAGTTTCTTCGCCCTTAGTGCCCCAAGCATAGATATCAATACCTTGGTTTTCATCCATAGGCAACAAGTTGATAATATCAGCACTTACGGTGAATACATAGGTTGTTCTGTTGCCGTTCACAACGGGTGCTGCTGCAACAATGCCGTCAGTATCTTCAAGATCGAATTCAACATAGTTGTAAGCATTGCTGCCGGAGTATATAGCAAATTGATGACCTGCAAGTTCAGTGCCGTTATTTGTACGAAGGTTGATGGTAATCTTAGCGCTGCCGTCGTCGTTCTTCTTAACGGTTGCGCCGTATTCGATATCTGCAACTTTGTCTTCAATTTTACCATTCGTTACGGCAGTTGCTTGTTCGGTACAACTAAACAATGCGTCATAGCTCCAACGTTTACCTTGGAATACCAAAATGTCGGCATTGGGATCGTTGGTGTCAATTGCCCAGTTAAGAGTAAAGCCTTGAGAGATAGTTTGGTTTGTAGACAAAACGTTCATTCCGCCAAGGGGGTTTTGAGAGTCGCTTGAGATGGAGCCAAAGCCCAAGTCAAACTGACCGACAAGCATCTTGCTGAAGTAAGCATCTTGCCAAGTAGCGCCAACGTAAAATTCAACTTCAAGTTTGTACAATCCGCCAGTTACGCTGTCGTCGTTGAATGCATTTTCCCAATATTGTTTTACATATTGATGCTCTTCCGTTCTTTGTACTGCATATTGCCAAGCAATTTCCAGTTTGATAACGGTCGGGTTAGATTTTGTTCCCGGTGTGTACAAACCTTGCGCTTCCAATTCGGAAATAGCCATACGGAAGTAGTCTCTTGCAAGCTCCAAGCTGTAACCTGCACTGTCGGTTTGCGCTACGCCGTTAACCGTTCCGTACAGCTGTTCAACAGCTTGTTTATGGGCGTCCGTAGCGTTGTAAGCCGTTCCAAGTTCAGGATCAGCCAAGAAGTGAGGAGCAAAGTAATCAACAGAACCTACGCTTCCGAACACATCGCCAATTTCGTTTCTGTTAAGAGCAAAGGACAAACCTTGACGGAAATGAGAGTTGCTAAGAGCAGGCTCAACCGCCCATTTGCTATCGGAAGACGTCATCTTAACAGATCCGTTCTCACCAAAGAATTTATCCCAATCTTCCTCACTCAAAGCGTTCATGTTAAGCTTAAAACAACTGGAACCCAAACTGTGTTTAGTAAGAGGATTGTTTTTATATTCGCTCAGTTTTGTTGAAGGAATGGAAGCCGCGTCCAAATGTCCTGCTAAAAATTCATTGAATATAGCTTCCGGATCGTCTTTGGCAGCAGGCAAAACCTTGAAGTGAATACCTGCGATTTGATACTTTGTATCAGCATACACATAGTTCGGATTCTTTTTATAAACAATTTCTTGGTCACTTGTCCAACTTTCAAGAGTGAAAGGACCAACAGACAAACATGTGTCAACAGGAGACCAACCTTCTGCGCTTGTTCCGGATTTACCAAACTTCAAGTAGTTGCCTGCACCACCAATGTGGCCGATAAACTCTGCAGGAACAGGATCTGAAGCGGGGCAATATCTCATTGCAAAGAATTGTGTTACGGGTTGAAGGAGTTCATATTCCATGTACCACTTTCCGCCCTCTTCGTAGACTTTCAAGCCAACGCCAGAGAAATCAGCGTCGGAAATACCGTTTGCATCGGTTGTTCCGTTCCTTGTTGCTTCATAGTAGGCTTGTGCGCCTTTGATTCCGCTTGCTTGCGTGTAGTTTGCAAATTCAGAACCACGTTGCCAGCCGTTTTGAGCGTTGAGCAACAGTTTGTACGGTGTAAGATAGTCCTCTAATGCGACCTGACGATCATTGTACGAACCGGATCTATCAGCAGAAGAATTGGTGTTATACTTTACGTCGGAACGAAGCTCTACTTTCCAGTGAGCGCTCTGTCCGTTTTCATCAAGTTCGCCAACAACCGTAGGCATACCTACTGCAAGCACGGGAACCCATTCATAACCGTTCTTTTCATCATTCATGAATGTGCCAAATCCGCTGGCAGACATGTAGGAAGCAAAGTCGCTTGTTTCGGAACCTTTGTCGTCTTGAGTGTTAACGTGACCGGGGTCGCTTGCAGTTGCAGTGTGATAGTACAACTTCCAAGCCTCGTTTGATTCGGAATCCATGGGCTTGCTGCTGTCGATACGACCTTCTGTCAATGTGCCAAAACCATAGCCCAAAATGTAGTTCTCCGTACCAAGAGTTATACGATCAGAATACATAATGAAACCTGCGGACGCATAAAGCGTAGTACCAGTCATACCGGTTGCAATCGCAAATTCCTCCAAAATACCCAAGAGTTCGGTTTTCTCTGCGTAGGTAAAACCACTAAAATCAAATGTTCCGTTTGCTAAAGGAATACATTCTGCCATAGCAGCTTTAGCTGCATTAAATTCCGATTTAACAGCTGAAATAGTTTTAGCATTGTCAATCGCATCTTTACCTGTAGCAAGAGCCGTATCAACATTAGCCAAAACATTGGTTGTTACGCCACCACGAGAAATTCTTGTGCGAAGGTAATCCAAGTCGTTTTTAGCATACGCACGATACTCTGCAAGAGAAATGTAGGAGTCGCCGCTTTCGGCACTTTCGTGCCCCTCACATTTATCTTTACAGACCGGATCACTGCAAGCACTGTCGGTACATTTTCCGCATATGTCGCAAGTATGCTTACAAATATGTCCGCATGCAGACAAAACCACGGAAAGAGCCATGACCAATGCTACAAGAATCAGCTCAAGTCTTCTTGTTTTTTTCATTGTGTTTTCCTCCATAAAAAATTTGTTTTTTATTGTATAACGCAGTCATCTGCGAAACGCAATCGATTTTGTGCGAGCCGCGCTCGCTGTTTTTTCGGACTTTCACCGCTATCGCCACACAAGCCAAAGCCGCCTCAACGCTTAGCTTGCACGATTTGTGGGCTTTTTACTTTTGCCCCAGCCGAGTGTTGCGCTGCCGCGTGCATCTGTTTACCGAGAATACAAAAAAAGCCGGAAACCGCACTACGACCATATACCATCAAATCCGCGAAAAACGGAAAATAGTATACTCCTCGCTTCTAGCAATTCCGAGCTTACCAAAAAACTAATACCTATTTAGTTCATAGCTAATTGATGCAACTTAAAGAACCTTCGGAGCCAATGCCTTGGCGAGTTAACTATTCTCAGTTGAATATGCAAAGATTTTATCACAGATTTTTTGTATCCGTCAACTATTTTTAAGCTATTTCCAAGATTTTTTTGCAAAAAAATACAAAAATTATTTTTTTATTGAATTTTTCTATTGACTTTTTGCCTCAAATATAGTATCTTATTATCTTTTTTTGCCGAAATTAGCAACTGCACCCCATCTTCTACACGCATCACATTACTCAGTCTGCGCAAAGCGAACCGCGAACTACGCCAATTATGTTACAAAGCATTGTGCTACAACACTTTTCTGCAAAAGCAACGCCTTTTGTGCAGCAAACTTACCACAAAAAGCAATGATTGCGTACTCCCGCAATCGGTTTATAGGTGTGCGGAAACAATTGCCCTTACAAGCAACTGACACACTTGCGAATAAATATGGAATATGAATATAATATTATATATTTTAATATATCGTGCGCAAGGAAAACAAATATATACGCAAACAAAAATCATAAATCCAAGCAAAGCGACATACAATTTTACAAAACGCTTTGCAAGGGGAAAATATGAAAAAGACAGTTTGTTATATGCTTGTGGCGGTAATGCTTGCGCTGTTGATAACGGCATTGGTCGGATGCGCAAACCGTCCGTTGGAAAAGGCGGCAAAGAATGCCGATAGTTACACCATAGCATGCACCTACGACGAAAAAGAACATTTGCTATCCGCAACACAGGTGCTTTGCATGACAAACCGCAGCGACAACAGCTTTACAGATATCAAGCTGCATTTGTACGCCAATCAATACCGCAAGGACGCTCAAAACGGCGTGGTGCCAAACGCCTATCGGACGACAGCATATCCCGAAGGCGAAAGCTATGGCGAAATTTGCTTTGACAATGTAAGCGTGGACGGAACATCGGTCGCATTTGTTATCGAAGGCGAAGATATGGATATTTTATCCGTGCCGTTGGGGAAGGAGCTGTTCCCTAATGAAGCCGTAACAATCGAAATGACCTACGTTATTACCCTTGCAAATATACGCCACCGATTGGGTTACACACAGGACGCAGTTAACCTTGGAAATTTCTATCCCGTACTATGCAACGTGCAAAACGACAACTACGCCTGTACGCCGTACTACAACATAGGCGATCCGTTTGTGTCCGATATAAGCAACTACGACGTGACAATAACGGTGCCTAAAAGCTATTTAGTGGCAGCAAGCGGCGAATTAACTAATGCAACGGCAGAGGGAGATTGTTGTACCTATCGCTACGAGAGCAAGGCAATGCGAGATTTTGCAATGGTGCTTTCCGACAAGTACAAAAAGCTATCGCAAACATACGGAAACACGCAGATAAACTATTACTACTACAACGACAACACGCCGGAAGCATCTCTGGAAGCTGCCGCAGGCATGATGGAAATGCTTTCACAAGAAGTCGGCGAATACCCTTATCCGCAATACTCTGTTTGCGAAACGGACTTTTGCTATGGCGGAATGGAATATCCCTGCCTTGCAATGATTGCTTCCGATACGAGGTCGTACAAAGAGGCAATCGTACACGAAACTGCACACCAATGGTTTTACGGAATTATCGGCAACAATCAGATTGAAAACCCATGGATGGATGAGGGACTGGCAGAGTTTTTGACGCACGTTTACTTGGATAAGACAGGCGGAACGTCACTAAACAGCTTTGTTAACGCCAACACAAAAACATACACCACCTATGTTGACGTGCTAAATCGCTACTACGAAAACGTGGACACCTCATTTAGGTCTATCGATAAATTCCGCAATGACAACGAGTACGTTATTATGACCTATGTCAAGGGAAGCTTGTTGTTCAACACCCTATACGAAACTCTTGGCGAAGCAAAATTCTTTAAGTCACTAACAAAATACTACAAGCAAGCCGCGTTTACGCTTGCAACTCCACAGGTGCTAACAGACTGCTTTGCGAACGTTGGCGGCACCGAGGCGGCGAGTATTATACACGCCTTTTGCGACGGCAAGGAAATTATCGGCAAAATTACCGACCGATAGCCTTAGCAATTTTTACGCCGCCAATCAATGACTTACAAAAATTCGCCCAATACCTGCAAATATTTTAAGCGTACCGCGCCACAAAAAAAACGTGCTTAATAAGCAGCAAAACAAGCACCGTCAAGCAACGCTCAAATCCGTAAAACAACGGAGCAAACGCACTCTTTCAAACGTTCAACGGTACACTTTGCAACATTAAAATGCAAAAAAGTAACACTCTCACATTTGTGAGAGTGTTTTTGCATCGTGATATTATTTAACAAACGACATCGGCGTATTGAAATTTGGTATTTATTCTTTGCGGAACAAGATATTTATCCAGCCTTCCGCCGAATGCAACAGAAACAGCCAAAGCAATAGGTAACACAAGTGAACCGATAAGGCACACAAGCATGTCGTCCAGCGTATCTTGCAAGCCGACATCCAAATATCCGTCTATAACCCACTGCTGCCCATTGCCATAGTAGATAATCGTTTGAGTTATATTATCCAATTCGACGATATCATTGTGCGAGCCTGCAAGCAAAAAAGAGCGGATATTGTAAATTATCGTGTCCTCTTGCATATCCATACCCAAAAAGCTTGTGCCGGCGTACTCAAACATTTCCCACAGCAGTGCCACTGCAAGACTAAACGCAATGCCGCACACCGTGCACACAACCTTGCGATGCACAATCTCGTCCGAAACAAAGCCATCGGCAAAGGCGTACCCGAACGCGGCAAACAAAAAGCCGGAAGCGGTATGCAGCACGGTATCCCAATGCGGAAAGCGAAAATAAAAATCCAACCCAGGTCCCAACACCAAACCGCCAACCAAAACCAAAGTCAAAAGCACAGTCGGCACGGCGGCAAAGCTCAAATGCACATAATACTCTGCCACATTGTAGCAAACGGTAACCAACACACAGCACAGCAACGCAAGCAGCATGTTGCGCAACAACCCTTTGACGGCAAAATACACCGCCACACCCACACAAAACGCTCCGACAACGGCAATAAACGCCGTACGCACCTTGCTTTGAGCATATCTCTTTTTGAAGTACGCTATCATTTTTTCTCCTTTGATGCTCCGTTGCTCGCTCGCGCAGCGACGGAATTAACAGCCATAATATTACCACGACTGCATTAAACCACACTTAAAATGCGCCCCAACATACGGAACGTATCGCAACAGCTTACTTTAAGCTTGCTCTACTCCATCGCGCCCTATACGTCCTTGCCATGCCACACAACACCGCCGCGTTTTGCGTAAAACCGCACATTCGGCCAACAAGCTCAAGTCATCACTTGATTTTTTTACTGCAATATGATACAATAAGCCCATACAAAGGAGAAACACATGCGAGTTTTTATTGCGCTATCTCTGCCTACGCGCACAATGGACAACCTACAACGCACCGCCACACAGCTGCAACCGTTTATCACAAGCGGAAGCCTTGTGCCTGAGCAAAATTATCATCTCACATTGCATTTCCTCGGCGAGGTAAACGAAAGCGACCTTATTTTTGTACAGGCTGCAATGGACGAAGTTAAAGATATGGTTGCTCCAACGCTTGTCATGCACAGGCTTGTGATGATGCGCCCGTCCAACGCCGTATGCGTAAAGCTCGCGCAAAACAAGCTGCTAAACGACCTACACGAGGCGCTTGGCAACAAATTGGAGCAGTGCGGTTTTACGGTGGAACATCGAGCATTCCGTCCGCACGTTACGCTTCTACGCCGAGGCACTTTTTCACTGCCGTTTAGCGAAGCGTCCAAAAACGCTACTATATACAATATGCCTTTCGAGTGCGGCAAAGTTACGCTTTACCAAAGCCGCCTAACCGAAAACGGGGCAATATACACCGAGCTTTACAGCGTACAGCTGCAGTGCTCCAACTAACCCTTGCTTGCCGCATTTGCTTAGCGGCAAGCTTTTTTATTAGCTATCCCGCAAGCCCCTTTTGCTTGCAAGTAGTGCACGCAACGACATTTTGCGCACCGCAATCTAACGTTCACAAAAGTAGACTTGCGATAACAAGCTTGATTTGCTAATCTTGTGAACAACGCCACATTACATGGTTTATAGCACGATGAAATTCGCCCCCTTGCCCTTTCAAGGCAAAAACCATTTTTGCGGCGAAACGATATTTTTGCAAACAATTTGCCGCTCGGCAAAAACACTATATTTTATTTATATTATAATATATAATATAATCCATAATACATAGCCGCCCCCACGTTCCACGCAGCGGCAGCCTTCCGCCTTACAGCTTCCAGCAAAGGAACGCACCTCGGCACAGGACCACATATTCAGCAAGGATTTATCGCAAGATAAAAGCTTGTTTATATGACTTCCGTTCGCCAATCGAGCGCTAACTTGCGCTCCGTTCCTCGCACTCCCCACCGCAAAGCAAAAAAAAAGCGTTCGCAATACACGAACGCTTTTATTGTTTGTTATTAAAGCTGCTTTAACACCGTTTGAACATCGCGCATATCGCACTTGCCTGCGTAATTAGCCTTAAAGTGCTTCATCACCGCACCAACCGACTTGTCATCTAAACTAAGTATTACCGTTTTGATTTCCTCCGCAGACATCATCTTCGGCAAAAATCCACCGATAAACTCTATTTGTGCCGATAGTGTTTGCACGTTTTCGTCCCTGCCCGCCTTGGCAAACGCTTCGCGCTCCTCGACAAGCTCCTTAACGGTTTTTTGCAAAATTGCCACGATATCGGCATCCGTAAGTTCGGCGTCAACGGTACGCTTTTCAATTTCCGCAAGCTTTACCTTGTTGAGCACCACGGAAAGTATTCCGCGACGAACGGTATCGTGCGCCTTTAATGCCGCAACATTGGCATCCTTAAGTTGTTGATACAACATACGAGTCGTTAGTCCTCCTTGACTCTTTCGTAACCCACAACGCAACTCATGTTAGGAGTATCGGCGATAATCTCTGCCAAAGCAAGCTTATCCACAGCGACGCGCTCGTCAAACACAAGCCAGCTTTCCTGAGAGTTATCTCTGCCGCCCAATGCAAAGTACAAGCTAAGGTACACTGCCGCTTTGAGTTCCGCATCCAATCCGTCGTAAGTATTAACGCTATCGCTGCTAACCACAATCAGCTTGTAGTTTTGATGTGTAAGCTGACATCTGCCCTGCGAAAGCTTTCCAAGATACTTATTAACCGAACCCAACAATGCGTCAACCTTATCGCGCACCAATGCGGCAACAACGTTGGATTGCATTAACGTATCCTGAATATTGCCAACCGTTCTTGCCTCTGTTGCAGCTATAGTTGCACGCAGACGAACGTCGCTTGCCGTCATCAGCTTATCCATTTGATTCTTGCGCAAATCCATAAGGGCTTGTTGACGTTCCTTGAGGGCGGCAATACGCTGTTCAAGCACGGCGATGTTCTTATCGTCGGCAACTTCGTCCGGTTGATTGACGTACACGTCGTACAAGTTTTGAATACGTTCCGCAAGCGCGGCTTTTTGAGCGTCAAAGTTATCCACAACAGCTCTTAGCGGCTCCACGTCCGCATCTATATCCATAGCGGCAACTCTGCTTGCGTCCAAACCCCTTGCTCTAAACTCGTCGGACAAATCCTTGTACAGCTCGTTGTACTCTTCCGTTTTGGCGTCAAACAGCCATTGCGACGTTTTCATTTCCAAACGCTTTTGGAACAGCTGCTGTTCTTGCTCGCGTACAGATTCGCTAAGCGTATCCGTTTCCGTTTCGTCGTCGCCAACTTCGTAGCGCATATTTTCAACAGCGGTTTGGATATCCTCGCTGCCGGCTTGTTTTACGGCTCTTGCCGTAGCCTGCTCAATTTGATCTTCGTTAACCTTGATGGTCTTGGTGACTTCCACCACGTTAGCTCTAACGTCCTCAAGGCGAGATTCGATATTCTCCAACTGTCTGGATACTGCCTTGTACTGCTCGTACCCTGCCGAAAGCCTTTCGCCGATATCCGCAAGCTCGTCCTTTAGCCTGTCGCTGGTGTGCACGATGCTATCCACCGACGCGCTTGTATCCTGCAACTGCGCCTGCGACTCCTTGAGGTATCTCAAACGAGATGTCAAAGAAGCCAGCTTGTTGCGACTAACCTCGGCTGCACGCTTTAATTCTGCAAGTTCAGCCTCGCTACGCACGGCGTCCTGTTGAACGTCCAACAGATATTTGGTTCCGTTGTTGCTGTTTAACGCCTTGAGGTAATTAAACATTGCCTCGTTGTCGTTTTGGCTGATAATTTCCGTATAGCGTTGATTGATATTATCCTTTTCCTGCTGCAAGGTTTGCATTTCCGCAGAGTTAATATCCATGTGACGCTTGATTTCCTTGATGGAGCCTTCCAACGTATAGGCTCTTTCAAACAGCAAGTCCCTATCCATATTGCGGGCGGAAATTTCCTGCTGCATTGCATCGATTTCGCCGTCGTGGAAGTTAGCGTTTACGGCAAACACTGCCGATGCGTCCTCGGAATACACCTTTTGGCTGTTAAGGTAAACCTCGCGCTTAAATTCCTCCTGCTTGCGGATAATCAAACGCTCGTGTTCCGCCTCCAGCCTCGACCTCGACGCGTCTAACTGAGCGATACGATATTTGTAGTCCTCCAGTGCTCTTTCCAAATTGCGGAGCTTTTCCTTGAGGGACTTATTGATAGTTTCCAACTTGGAGTACTTTGTATCCAAAACCTGCAAGATGGTGTCTTTTGCCTTGATAGGAGTAACGGCAACATCCAACTCCGCAACCGCACGGAAGCGTTTGCTTTGCACGGAAAGCGTGCCTTCCTTTTCCGCAATTTGACTTTCCTTGATGGCAATTTCGCTTTGCAGCTTTTGAACCTGCGCGTCCACCTCGTCGATTTTCACGTCAACACGCACCGCTTCAAGCAGTTCGGATACGGATTTGCCGGGCAACTGGAACTCGTCAAGTCCCTGCTTAGCCTCGCTGATGTTGCGCTCCACTTGTTCAAGCTTGCTTGCGTACGTTGCCTTTTCGCTAACCAAGTTTTGCTGTTTTTCGTTAAGGTCGGCAAGCGTATCGTTAAGCTCAACGTTCTTTGCGCGAAGCGTTTCGATAAGTTCCAAATCGTTAGTGATATTTTCTATTTTACTGCGCTTTTGTTGCGCTTCTGTAGCCTGAGCGCCCTCCAGCTGTTGCTTTGCGGCATTATACTCTGCCTCGAGCGCTTCAACCTCGGTTGCTGCGGCTGCGCTTTGCTCCTCGTAAGTGGCGCGCTGTTCCACGACGGAACGCAACGTGCGAACTTTGGGAATAAGCGTTTCCACGTCGTCCCTAAGTTTGACGTCGGCACGCAAATTATCTATTTCGTCCTCGCGAGCAATAAGCTTATTGTACTTATCCTGAGCCGCCTCCAAATCTCTAAGAATACCGTCGCGGACGGTGGAAATGGAGTACATTGCCTTTGTTCTTGCAAGGCTTGCGGAAAGATCGCCTATCTGACGACTGACAACGCCCAACGCTTCGTTGATTTTTTCAACGTCATCCGGCATGGACGAAACGTCCTCCAATGAAGGAGCGTATTCGTTAAGTGCCTGCATGGCGTTTTGACGGATTGCGCTTGCTTCCTCTGCGGAGCGAGCAACGGATTGTTCCACCTCGGCAAGCAGACGGATTTGGTCAAACAACAGCAAATCGCCGTGGAATCCGTCGATGGCTTTGTTACCGATGTAACCGTCCGCAACAAGCTCGTTAAAGCGTGCGCCCACAAGTTCTTGAACGGTTTCCAACGCCTTGGTGCGCGATGCAACCTGCCAACGCCCCTCTTCGTTTTTCTTTTTGAGCAACGTTTTGACAGAGCCGTCGTCACCGTGCGCCTTACTGAGAGAATACTCCTCTCCGTTGATTACAAACTCCGCCTCGACGTCGCGAATATTATCGACCTCCGTACCGAACAAAAATTCCAGATACAAATTTAAGCGGGCACCCTTACGGGTAACGACGCCCTTTCCCTCTTCGGCAATGCCAAAGGTGAAAATTTGTCTTTCTTTGGTTTGAGGATCGTAGGCTATTACTCTTGTTAATCTCATGGCTTTCCCTCGCTAAGTTTTTACTAATCTTGCTAAATCTGTTGATATGGTTTGAAATTTGTGGTAAAATTACCGAGCAAACCCCTCTTTAGCCAATCAACCGACTAACGGATATGTATTATTATATACTATGTTGAAAAAATAATCAAGGGCTTTATCGATAAAACGAGGTATTTTTTATGATTTTTTGCGACAAAGACAAGCAGCTTATTGACGAAGGCACAACATGTGTGAGTAATAAGTTTATTATTAACCATCTACCCGACGCACCGGATATCCGTAGCGCGGTTTATTTGCTTGGGCTTGCCTTGTCCGAAAGCTCCGGTACGGATAACTCCTGCGAAACGATTGCGCAAAAACTCGGCATCACACCAGAGGATGTTATGAGTGCTTATCAATACTGGGACGAGGTCGGTTTGGTGCATATAGTCAGCGACGAACCGCCACGCGTTATATATCTTTCCCCGCAGGACTCCGCGTCTGCACTCAAAAAAATCAAACCGTCAAAATACGCACGTTTTTCAAGAGAGCTACAAACAATCCTGCAAGGCAGAATGATAACCGTCAACGAGTACAACGAATTCTATCTGTTCTTGGAAAGCACCACCTTTGAGCAAGACGCACTGCTTGCAGTTGCAAAATACTGCGCCGAGCTAAAGGGAAACAATATCGGCTACCGCTACATACTAACTGTCGCACGCAATCTGCTTACGAAAGGGATAACCACGCTCGCTGCCGTAGCAGATAGCCTCGATTGCCAACAAAAGTACGATGACGACCTCAAGGCGGTATTCAAGGCACTTGGTTCCGGCAGACACTTTGAACACTCCGATAGGGAATGCTACGAAAAATGGACAAAGGACATGGGCTTTACCGCCGACGTGATAGTTAACGTTGCAAAGCGTTGCAAGAGTGGCGGAATGTCAAAATTGGATAAGCTATTGTGCGAATACTACCGCAAAGGCGCAATGTCCGTCAAAGAAATGCAAAGCTATGACGAGGAAAAGACTCGCCTGTACGAGCTTGCGCGTGAAATAAACAAGTCAATCGGCGTGTATTACCAAAGCCTCGATATGATTGTTGAAGAATACGTTGTCAACTGGATACGCAAGGGCTACGACGACGAAACATTGATTGCCGTTGCCAAGTACTGCTTCCGTAGCGGAATACGCACTTTGGCAGGGGTTGCATCTGTGATAGACAAACTTTACAAAAACGGAATTACTACGCTTACCGCACTCGACCAATATCTTGATAGCCTTGCCGCCGAGGAGGAAAAAATAAGCCGTTTGCTAAGCAATGCGGGGCTGGATCGTCGAGTAACTTCGTCGGATAGAACCCTGTACAGAATTTGGACGGAAAACTGGGCTACTCCCAAAGAACTTTTGGATTACGCGGCAGAAAAGGCAGCCGGTTCCACCAACCCGATGTCCTACATCAACAAGCTGCTTGCCGATTGCAAGCAAAAGGGGATAAAAACTATCGAAGTTGCCGAAAAGCAACGTTTAACCTCACAAAACACACCCTCTAAAACACTTATCGGGGGCAGAGATATGCAACGCAGGCACTACACCGACGAGCAACTTAGCACCCTGTTTAGCGCACTTGACGAATCGGAGGATCTATGACAAAGCAGGAAATAATCAACCGCGCCTTAGCCAACGTCGAAAAAAGGCGCATCGCTGCCGTTGACCGCTGCGAGCAAACGCTGGCGACGCTCCGCAAAGATACACGCTGGAAACAAAACGAAACTGAACTGCGTGTGGCAACCGTGCAAGCAGTCATGGCACAAAACAACGAACAAAAAATCGCCGCCGATGCAAAAAAAGCAACATGCCTTACCGAACAAAAAAGACTGCTTGCCCAAAACGGACTTACAGAGGCAGACCTCAAGCCACGTTTTTCCTGCAAGCACTGCAACGACAGCGGCTTTGTTAACAATCAGCCATGCGAATGCCTTGAAAAAGAAATTAGGGCAATCCTCACCAAAGAAAGCGACGTCGTCAATCCGCTTTTCACGTTTGAACGCTCCACCGAAACAAATACACACAACAAAAGCGTGTATAGACAGGCAGAAAAGCTATGCGAAACGCCCTCGACCAACATTTTACTGCTTGGAAACACGGGGTCCGGCAAAACCTATCTGCTAACAGCTTGCGTCAACAAATGCGTTCGACTTGGCAAAACCGCACTTTTCACCACGGCGTACAGCTTGAACGCGTCTTTTTTGGAGTGCCACCTATCCGACGCGAGAACACGACAGCTTATTACCGAAAGCCTTGTGGGACTTGACGTGCTGGCAATTGACGACTTCGGCACGGAGCAAACCTACAAAAACGTGACGGCAGAATATATGTTCATTGTACTGAACGAACGCTTGGCACGCGGAAAACAAACCTTTATAAGCACCAACCTGAGCCTATCGGAGCTGCGCGACAGATACGACGAACGCATATTCTCGCGACTACTGGATAAAAGCGTTACGTTTATTGCCGAAATGCAGGGCGAGGATAAAAGAATCCGTTTATAGAACAAAAGCGTGCAGAGCCATGCCGCAAGCGCAAGTTCACACGAAACCGCACAAAAGACGTTATCTGTGTTTTTTGTGCAACAACTGCCGTTAAACCTGCAATAAGGTCACTTTTAATGGCGCAATAAGTCGCACGACAAGCCTTGCCTACGCCACAACAACTCAAAACAGCGGCATTTGCCACGCCACTGCCATCAGACCAAAATCAAACAATCAAGAGTAATATAGAACAGATAAAATGCCACAAATGCTTAACGCATACTTTATCGTCAACCACCCACCGTTTTTTTACGCATAGTTGCCAAAACAAAACGGTGGGCGTTTTGCTTTATTCCACATTTGTAGCACAAAGCTTAATTATGTTTACCAAAGCAATCGCAGAACAATATTGAAAATGGACGAAAATTCGTCCAAATAGCCGCTAAAACTTATTCAGCGATACAAAAAAAAAACGAAGAACGTCAAAAAAAAATATCGGCAAGGGCATTAAAAGCGAGATTTAGGCAACACATCTAATCACAAAAACAAACAATATCGAGCTAAAAAGTAATTAAACTGTCTTATTCTATCCGCATACATACCGCCCCAAAGAACGCTCGGAAATTTGACGTTTATTCAAACCCACATTCCGATGCAGAAAAGTTTTGCGAAAAATTGTTGCAGACCGTTGACAACAAAGTCGATTCAATATATAATAGTTAGGCGTGTTGGCGCAGATTTGTTTTGAAATTTTCTGCGAATATGCAATTAAAACAGAAGTTTAGCAAATTTGTTGCCGACGAATTGTTATTTAACAAAACGACAACGCAAATGCCGCGTGTGGCACAGTAGGGACGCAACGGTAATATAACAGCACACTGTGCTGTTATCGCCAGTCCGCAAGAGCTTGGCTCGTAGCGCGGAAGCGCCTTGGGCGCTACCTACTGTTTAACAACTGAATATTTTTTGCTGATGTGGCACAGTAGGTAGCGCACCGCCTTGGTAAGGCGGAGGTCACGGGTCCGAATCCCGTCATCAGCTCCACAAAAAGGGTCTGATACGATTTGTGTCAGACCCTTTTTCTTTACCCCCGCAAGCACAGCAGTTCTTGGCGTTTCCGTTCTCAAAAAAAAGCGTGATATGAAATACGATGGTTTTTCTCTAAAAAATTGCAGTACTATGAGGTTAAAATATTGAAATAAATGAAAATTAATAGTATAATAAGCTAAACAATAAATAAGCGTTTGCAAAAGGAGAAGTTCATTGAACGAACACATAAATTTAACGGTAGAAAATATCGAAAAAGAGCATATATGTTGCGCAATAGGAGATAAAAAACATCAAGCGGGTGTGGACAGCAAAAAGGATTGGATTAAAAACAAATTTAAGGATGGTCATGTATTTAGGAAGTTAAATGCCCGTGGCAAAATATTTATTGAATACGAGCCACTTGAAACGGCTTGGGCTCCCGTTAGCCGTAAAAATTATGAATATATTTATTGCTTATGGGTTGCAGGTAGTTTTAAGGGCAAAGGAATAGGAAAAGAACTATTGGAATATGCAATAAATGATGCAAAAAACAAAAAAAATGAGCGGAATTTGCACGCTCGTTTCCAAAAAGAAAAAACCTTTTTGGGGCGACAAGAATTTTTTTGAACACTTTGGCTTTAAAGTCGTTGACAGCATTGCCGAGTACGAATTATTAGTGCTAAAATTTGATAATCCTGCAACGCCTAAATTTAACGACAATGCTCGAACAATGACAATAGAAAGTCAGGACTTTACCATTTACTATAGTAATGAATGTCCTTATGTAGAACATGAAGTAAAAGAGCAGTCAGATTATGCCAAAGAAAATAATATAACAATCAACTTTATTAAAATGGATTCCCTTGAAAAAGCAAAAAATGCGCCTTGCGTTTTTAATAACTGGACAATTTTTTATAAAGGAGAATTTGTATCTAATACGATATTAAACGCCGCCTCATTTGAGAAGCTATTTAAACAATAATTATAAACGGAGAAAAACATGATTGACATAAATGAAATTAAAAAAAATTACGCAGACGCTATTTCTTATAGAGAATTTAATGGTTCTTATATTGTTGCCATTCCATTTTTCTTTCCGAACAGCAGCGATAGTATTGCAATAAAAATATCCTTTGACGAGCTTGAAAGACCTATACTAAGCGATTGTCACACCACCCTTGATTATTTGGACGAAATGGATATCGATATCAGTCAATACAGCCAAAAGCTGAAAAAAATTACAGACAGATATAATCTTGAACTTGATGAAAGAACTTTTACGCTCGCCGTTCCAACAACTCAACCATATTATCTAACAAAATATCTCGGCTTTTTTGTTCAAGCGCTATCGCTTATTGCAAATATAAACATTTAAAACCCCCTCAATAACCGACTGTGGATTTTACACAAAATGTATCACTCTGATTTGTAAATAAAAAAAACGTTGAATTAAATAAGCACGGCGTTGAATGCTTTTTCAACGCCATGATTTTTGCATTAAAATGACCGAATGTCCAAAACTGACATTCGGTCAAAATTATTTTTATGCACCACACGCAACACACAGCGTATTTTTGTAATATAATCACCTTTGCGGTGTTTAACGTCGCATATAACGGCATAGCGGCAACGAAACTGCACATTACAACTTTTTTCTAATAGGATGTCTAATAACCGTTTTGCGGTTTTGCGGAGCGACTTTGCGCGCATCGGAAAGATAAATTTCGTGATGAAAACGTTGATCCGAAATGTCCGTTTCGTACCCGTTCTGTTCAATAAATCTATCCATAAGCGCAACAGTCATCGGTTCTTCGTCGTAAGCACCGATGTGCATACACTGCACACACAAGCCTTCATTATACGTCAAAAATTCCACTTTGGAAAAATCCGTCTTTTTCTTTTTGGTTGCCTCCGCTACCGCCCAATCAAAATCCGCACGGGTAACAAAATCCGGCAGACGAATAAGCGATATCCAACGGTAATCCTCCTTGTGGGAATAATCTATACCGCAAACGCCATCCTGCCACCAAAAACCCTCCAGCGGCGGCACGACGTAATCAAAATATCCGTCAATCCTGTGGTCGCCCAATTTGCTCATCTTGATTGTAAACGCAATGCCGTAAAGCAACCCGATTGAAGCTTTATATTCACCGCCCTCGACGTTTGGATCGCCCTTTCCGCGAACGGCAATATAGTTCATCGGCGGCACTTCGACCAAACTCGGTTTGTTTTTGGGCAAATAAAACTCCTTATACTCTTTTTTGTAATCAAACGCCATAGTTACCTCTTTGGTACTTTTTTCGTTTTGGGCTCGGATAAATCATCGTACATTGCCACAAAAAGTTTCGTCATAAAATCTTTATTGTCAACGTTTTCAACAAAAAGCATTTCTTTAGCACCGTCGTATGGGGCTTCTCGACGAGCATCGGGCAGTATACTCAATGCAGACGGAACAGGTTTTACCAACAATCTGTCGTCGCAAATATATGCAGCGATTTTGCCACGATAATAAATTATGTATTCGCCCATCATTCCGCGATAGGACACATCTAAATCGGCAAGTTGATCCATTACGAACATTAGGTAATTTTTACTTGTTGCCATAATACCCAAATACTCCTTGACAACGCACAAAAAGAAGCACAAATCGCTCGATTATCGAGCACCGCACCAACCGCATTACAGTTTAACGCGGATAAAAAGTTCGATTATTTTCAGTCAACAGCGAACCGTAGATGTAATTAACAAAACCGATTCTGCGCCGCTTTAAGCAATTAAACCACCAGAATGCGGATATTAAGCAGCGTTTAATACGATAGTCTTACAAATCTTCAAGACGTTCGATGGATATCATTGCTTCGTGCTCTTGCACAAAACGCGCTATACTATCTGCCGATTGATTTTGCGTCGGACGAATAACAGCCTCGATAACAAAGCCGTCGCTTTGACGCATCATTTTGAAACGAGAAAATTTTTCCACTCCAAAGTACTCTTTGAGTTCCGCATTAATTCCGTCTGAGTTATAAAACTTAACCAACAGAATACGCTGGTATTGTCGTCTGAAACGCTTTGTGTGCAAAACGAGTTGCACAACAAACTCTATCGCAGTTGCGCCGCACGCAACAATGTACATTCCTGCGCCCGCCGCCATACCGATTGCCGCAGTAGCCCAAACTCCCGCCGCCGTTGTTAACCCGTGCAAACTTTCGCGACGGAAAAATATCATTCCCGCACCGAGAAAACCTATTCCGGAAACTATTTGCGCCGCAATACGCGCAGGATCACCGCCCAAACCACCAAACGACACCGAAATGCAGGTCAACAGCGACGCCGCAAGCCCCACAGTAAAATGCGTTGCCATTCCGGCTTCTTTCTGCTTCATGCTACGCTCGATACCTATAATAAAACCAAGCACGCCACCTAACAACAAACGAAAAACAAACGTCAGCTCGTCGGAAATGTCGGTTATTCCGCTATTATCAAAAAGACACAACCCTTGAAACATAACTATACCTATTATTTATTCTTTTTTACAGTATACCATAATCAACCAACTAATTCAATAGGAAAAATCTGTTTTTTAACATTTGGTATATTTTTTTCAAACAAAAACCATAATTTTCAACCATATCAAAGTACAACAACCTTTTTACCCGCACAAAACATAAGCATTACCCCCACCCGACGCAATTAAAATAAAAAAGCAGTCCAAGTAAAACCTGAACCGCTTGTGGCGCGCCGTAAGGAGCTCGAATCCCTAACCTTTGGTTCCGTAGACCAACGCTCTATCCAATTGAGCTAACAGCGCATATTCAATTTGCTAAAACATTATACAGCAGTCGCAAATAAAAGTCAACGATTTACAACAAAGTTTTTTGCTTAGTTGCACGACAAGCGTTACAGCAATCGTTTTGTAACCTAAAATATATTGCTTCCGCATTGGATACCGCACGCGGTCAAAGCAAAATAATTCAATTGCAATCCTTAGCGCAAGTCTTTTAGTGCAAAAAGGCAAGCCGCCGCACATTTCATGCAGCGGCTCACTTGAGCAATTACTAACAAAAAACTTATTATTCCGTGCAAATAGCCACACCGCAGCTTGCGCCGATGCGATCAGCGCCTGCTTCCACCATAGCCAACGCTTCTTGGTAATTGTGGATTCCGCCGCTTGCCTTTACTTTTAAACCGTGGGGATGAACCGTTTCCGCCATAAGCCTTACAGCCTCGACCGTTGCGCCACCCTTGCCAAAACCCGTGCTGGTTTTTACAAATTGCGCGCCTGCATTTACGCAAGCGTTGCAAGCAGCAACGATTTGCTTATCCGATAAGTTGCAAGTTTCCAAAATCACTTTGAGCAACACGTCGCCGCACGCCTTTTTTACAAGCGCGACTTCGTGCTCAACCTTGTTCCATGCATTGGATTTTGCATAAGATTGGTTGATTACCATATCAATTTCCGTTGCACCGTTTTTGATGGCGTTTTTTGTTTCAAAAACCTTGGTGTTAACGGTATTTTCGCCAAGAGGAAAGCCTATTACAGTGCAAACTTTGACGGATGTTCCGTACAAAAGCTTGGCAGCATACTTAACGTGGTTAGGATTAACGCACACAGATGCAAAGCCGTAATCGACCGCTTCCTTGCAAAGCTGGTCGAGCTGACTTTTTTTTGCAGGCTTAAGCAGCGTATGATCTATTATTTTTGCAATTTCCTGTTTGTTCATGATATCCTCCGATTTGACGTGTCAACACGCTCGCGCAAAAAGCCGCACAACGCGCTTGCCCGTTCCATTGTGCATTTATTATACCACAAAAAATAAAAAAATTCAAGGACGAAAAGCAATTTTAGCAAATATTTAGCCATTGGTTAGCCAAAATAAAATTTTACCAAGCGCTTCCGTGCATAAAAATACGGGTTTTAGCTGCGAAATGGTTCGCAATAAATACTGCTCCGATAAATAAGCGCAAATGTTGCCGAGCTTTAACGACAGGGCGATTTTCCCAAACGATTCTCCATGCAATTACGCCGTTCGGCACAAAACACGTCTTTTGATTTTTGCACCCAACAGGCAATCTCACGCAAGTAAACCGCAACAATAAATAAAGTGCGCTTTTGTAAGCCAAGTACGACATTGTGTGCCAATTACGGCAGTTTAACACCGCAATACCATATATTTAATATCGTTTATGGTACGCTTTTATCCAAGCGAGCGCAAAGAATAAGGTTTATTTATTTCTTTTTTGTCCTTCGTATATCTACCACGAGCACGTCCTCGTCGAGCTCGAACTCCTCCTTGATGCCGCCAAAACGTCGGTAAACTGCAACGACAAATAGTGCCAAAACGTAAACGATGCACCCGCACGCGCCCACGCCACACACAATTATTAATGGCAAAATTTCGTCCATACACGCCTCCGCCACGTTTGGCAAGTCCTTTAACGCCACATAACTATAGCTTGTTTTCGTCGTCGATAAATGCGGACTTTTGCATCAAAAAGTAAAATTAGTGCGAACAATCAATCGCACACGAACCCGACTATGCACAAAATCCTTGCCGCACTTTTTACCAAACGCCGTCATCAAGATATATCGCAGCAGCCCCGTAACATACGCCTACTTAGCCCCTGCCACGAACAATAATCGACATCCGTTCCATAACTCAAAAAATTCTTTGCATTATTACAAAAAAAAACTCCGACAGATAGGTTTACGCCCAATCTATCGAAGTTTTTTATCACAACATCGGTATTAAAAATTGCTTGAAATTACCCATAATAACGCGAATATACAAAATCCTCTGCATTTTGAGGATGACGTACGAGGTACTTTGCCACTTACAAAGGCAAATCCTTTTTGGTAAAGCTCAATGCGCCGACAACATAACCGACCGTACCTGCGACAGCAAGGATTGCAAGCTTCCAAGCAAATGTTCCCGTTCCGTCCATAATCGAAATAACATCGAACAAAGAAATAATAGTTGTATAGTTAAAGTAATTCAACGCGCTAAGTCTAACCACAGAAGGAATTACCGGACTTCCGAACAGTCCCAACATTGCGGCAACAAGCGCAAATATGCTAAGTCCGCCGCCTATTGCCATAGAGTGTTTGCTCCTATCGAACACGCAAGAAGTAAAAAAGCAAAGTCCGGAAAGAGCAAACAGCACGAGAAATGCGCCGACATTAAGCAAAATTAATTTTCCATACGTCAAAGCAACTTCTTCGGAAATCAACGTCAAGCATACGCATCCCGTTATAGTTGTACAGCAGAACATACAAAACAACGAGCCGATTAAATAAACAGCCTGCGTAAACGCAACGGCTATTCTTTTTGTTGAAGTGGACAAAACATATGCCATCGAGCCGCTATCCACCTGCCCCGCTATCAAGCTGTTGGATGCCATAATCATATAAATAATCGGCAACAACAAGCCTGCCAGCTTATAGAAAATCGAGCCAACCACCAGTGTATACAAATCCATTTGCCCTATTTCTTCCAATGCGTCCGAAACCTCGTTCGGCAAGGTGGACAAAAAACTTGATGAAACACTTGATTGAATTTCCTGCCGCTTTTCGGCAACGGCTTTTTGATACTCCTCCTCGCTTGAAAAAACTCCGTCGGTAAATTGTTCCGCCAAGAGCGTCAACTCGTACTCAAGCCTTCCCTGATAGGTAACTATTGCCGTTTTAGATAGATGCTTTATCGAATCATAAGTATATCCAAACGAATTGTATTTTTCCTTGCTAACGCCATAGGATGCAAGCGCACTAAGAAGAGCTTCAACGTTTTCCGTTTTCACCATATTGCCTGCAATAAAAATTGCAGAACAATCCGCCGACCTACTTGCCCGATAGTTGATACGCTCCAAGGAATCAAGATACGTTGCAATATCGCCCGAGGCAATATTCAAAATTAGCGACGTAATATCATAGTCGGCAGGTGCGTCCTCACCGTTTTGGTCATAAAACTCGTCAAACATACCATTGGGATTTAAGGCATACATCACGCTACCAAGCATTTCTTGCGCCTCGGCAGAGTTTTCCGCATACCCCAATTTAATAGCCTTATCGCTTATATATGTTTGCAGCTCCTCGCACGCAAGCGTATACGCGGTTGTTATCGCGACATCCTGAGATGCCGGCGATTGCTTTTGCCAAGTCTGCATTGCGGCAAGATACGCCGTGTTATTATCAAAATTATCTTCCTTTGGCATTGCGGCTTGCCACTCTGTGACCAGTAAAGCGTATGCCTCACCTGCCGACGTTACCATTTTGGGCATTTCCGATTGCCAAGCACTCATATCAGCGGCATATGCGGTCATATCGGTAAAGTCCTTTTGCTGCGGCATCTTGCCAAGCCAAGCGAGATACGAAAGCGTATCTGTTGCGTTTGCAGAAAACAGCACGTCAAATTGTGCCAACCCGTCGTTTGCGTTTTCGTAATACGAAAGTGCGCGATTTTGCATTTGCGCGTCCACTTCTTTTGTGATAATGGTATCCTGAATAGAATTTTTAACCGTGCCTATATTGCCGTTGCCGGAAATCAACATAACACAAGCAAGCATAAAGCAGGTGGCAAAAGTTATAATGATCCACATCGTTCCGTTTGCCTTGCATGATTGCTTGAATAAAGCTTTACTGAACATATTCTTATTGCTCCTTTAATTTTGATTTTGAAAATAGTATGTCTTTGAAGTGCATTTCCAGCGTATACGGCAATTCGGAAATAAACCTAACGTCATAATTGTGCAGCACGCCAAGAAGTCCCGCCGTTGCCTGCGCTTGAATG
This sequence comes from uncultured Oscillospiraceae bacterium, assembly GCA_964607155.1. Lineage (GTDB taxonomy): Bacteria > Bacillota > Clostridia > Christensenellales > CAG-314 > Fimimonas. The sequence continues at coordinate 86,350 of CAZSIF010000002.1, read as the reverse complement.
CGAATGGTAACCTGCTGATACTGCTCCTGCAGACGTATTATTTGGTACCCCTCACCCAAAAACCGTTTATAATCCTCTGCCGTATGAAATTCTATCTTAAAATCCTTGATCGGACGATTACGAATTTCGTACATATCGCACACGTCAACGATTTTTCCGTCGTTGATAAGCGCAACCTTATCGCAAGTTTTTTCCAACTCGTCAAAGCTGTGGCTACTCATAAAAATTGTTTTGCCCTTTTTGTGCTCCTCTCGGATAATATCCAAAAAAGTAGCTCTCATAAGCGGATCCAAACCCGTTGTGGGCTCGTCAAGAATTATAATAGGCGCATTGTTCATAAGCGCGGCAACCAATGCGGTTTTTTGTTTCATGCCCTTGCTCATTCTTTTTAAGTTTGCACGCGGATCGAGTTGCAAACGCTCGATAAGCTCGTTTGCATACGACATATCGCTCAATCCCCAAAAATCCGCTTGGCATTGCAAGAACTCGATGCCCGTTTTCAAATCCGGAAAGGCTATTTCCCCGGGGACGTATCCTATTTTTTTCACAATCTCACTCGAATGCTCCCACGATGACAAGCCCGTAACAAAAACCTCGCCGGAAGTAGGCTTCAAAAAGCCCATGATGTGCCGTATCGTTGTGGTTTTGCCGCTTCCGTTCGTGCCGACGTACCCGACCATTTCCCCCTCACAAACGGATAAATCAAGGTCGAAAATTCCGCGACCGTTCCCGTAATCCTTCGTTAGCTTTTTTGTTTCGATAACCTTCACGATAGCGCACCCCCAAAATCCTTATCTTCCTTGTAGAATTTCATAAAGTAATCCTCCAAGGTTTCCCTTCTGTTACTAAAACACACAATCGGCAACGCAGATAAAAGTGCAATAAGCCCGTTAAGGTCCTTGTCGTCCACGGAAATATAAAGCTCGTTTTTGTCCTCGGCAATAATGACAAACGAATCGAGCCGCCTTGCTTTTTCTAAAAACTCTTTTTGAGCACTTACCTCGCCAAAACCAATAGTGTAGTATTTTTTAGAAGCGTGCTTCAAGTCGTTTGCTATAAACTCCGAAACAATTCTGCCATCCTTGATAATAGCTATACGGTCGCAAGTAGAATCTATTTCGGAAAAAATATGACTGGATAGCAAAATGGTTTTGCCACGCTCCTTTTCTCTATGTATCAGTTGAATAAATACCTCTTGCATAACAGGATCAAGTCCGCTTGTTGGCTCGTCCAAAATCAAAACGTCCGGATCAGACATAAACGCCGCAACAACCGCAAGCTTACGTTTGACGCCCAAGCTCATTCGTTTAGTTTCGCCAATCAGTACGTTATCACGCAACTCAAACAGCTTGAGCATTTCGCTCAAATACGCCTCGTTACGAATACCCTGCATATCCTGCCGCATGCGAATAAACTCCCAACCGGTCAAGCCTGACGGCAATGCAATTTCGCCCGGGATATATCCAACGTGACTCAAAAATTTAGCATAACCATCAAAGGCTTCCGTTCCAAGGATTTTTGCGCTTCCGTAATCCGGTCGCGAAAACCCCATCAGGTGCCTGATAGTCGTCGATTTTCCCGCACCGTTCGGCCCCAAAAAACCAAACACCTCGCCCTTGTTCACATGAATATTTACGTCAAAAATTCCTCGTCCAAAGCCGTAATCCTTGGTCAAATGCGTCGTTTCTATTATGTATTTAGTCGCTTGTGAAATTGCTTTTTCCAAATATATTCACCTCCAATAAACAGTGTTGACATTTGAACTTTGTCATAGTATAATGTTTCCGCGCGAAAAAGCAAGCACAAAAATATTATCAATGAAAACATATAGACAAAAGCGTCGTTTTTGTTTATTCTTGGAGAAAAAATGAAGGCAAAAAATTTGAATAATTCATCTAAAAAAACGAAGCGTATAATAAAAAAGGTATTTGCGGAAATGCTTTCCGAAAAGCAAAATCTATCCGACATTTCCGTCAGCGAGCTTTGTAAGCGCGCAGAGTTAAGCCGCGGAGCTTTTTATTCGCACTACGACGATATTTACGGCGTTGCCGAGGAATACGAAAACGAACTACTCGACGCATTTTTTGATAAGGCTCGCCTTGTTACATCGCAAAGCATTATGCAGTTTATCGATTCGACTTTTGAATATATCAGACAAAACAACGAGAACTACCGCTTGCTTTGCAAGTCGAACGAAAGCATTTTTGCGGCAAAAAAGTTAACTGCGATAGCGTCCAAAACACTGATAGAACTGTGCAAAAATGACGGTCGCATCAAAAACGACGAGCATATAGAAATTGAAATTGAAATATTTGTTGAAGGATTGTTTTGCGAATATATGAAATGTTGCAGAGGCTATTCGACAAAAACCTTAGACGACTTGTATGCCTACACAAAATTTTGGGTAGCAAATTTTATTGCGCTGCGAACCGCCTAACAAAAAAGCGTACTATAATTTTTATTTACAACTTTTTAAGCGAACTAAAAGATTTGGTCAAAAAATCAAATAAATATCTAAAAATAGCGTTAGAGTATAATCTCATCTTGCAAAGCAAATAAAACCATTTTACCTGACGCAAAAAACACAAACCGTTTTTGACATTTTTCTTTGAGCATAATCCGTATGCATTTGCGCGCCCCGTATTCAAGGTGCGCGTTTTTTATAAAAAGAAGTCCTTTTGCACCAAAATCTGCATTATTTTAGCTGTCACTCCGAGCACAATAGCGCCCACACACCAATGTGTAAACATTTGCGTACGGTCACTTATCTTTCAGTAAATCATTTAAGTTAATAATTTTATCAAAACGGTACATACTATGGCAAAAGGAGGCAATTATGAAAAAGATTATTTATGCCCTGCTGCTAATAACGTTAGCCTCGTTGCTGCTAACCTTGCCCTTAGCCCAAGCATCTCAAGCGGAGGACGAGATATCCGCCCTTGCCGCACAGCACAACAAAGTCGTAAAAGCAAGCTGCGTTGTGCACAATCGCTGCTGTCTTGTGGCGTTGCAAACAAAAAAGTTTACTTCACGAGAAGAATATCTGCAATACGCTGAACAGCTAAAAAACACCGTAACAGAAAAATACGAGGTTGACAACGTGCTTATCACTCGCAACCCGCGCGTCATGCGCGCCATCGACAGGCTATCCGAGCTGGACGACGACAAAAAGCAAGAAATGATACAACGCCTGCTCGATGACGAACTCAAGCGTCGCGAACCTCATCCCCCAATAGCTGACATGCTTGGCGAATAGCAAGCCTACATTTAGTAGACACTACTCGCTCACACAAATGGCTGCATATACACACAAAAAAAGGCTTATGCCCCGTTTGATAATCCATTCACAGCAAGCCACAATTTACACAAAACAAAAAAATGTCGCAACAAGCGAGCTTAAAGCACACATGTAGTGCCGTTAAACTCCGCTTTTTGCGACATTATTTATTCTAACACATTATAAATCCAAAAGCTTTTCGCACGAGGCGACAACAAGCTTAAAGCTTTCCTCCTCAAAAGGTGAAAGCAAACCGCATTCATCCAACAGCTCTGTGAATGGCTTTGTTCCGCCAAGCTCAAGGAATTTGATATACTTTTTGAATGCCGAGTCATAGTCCTGTTGCGACAATGCCAAAAACTGCAGTGCCGTGAATTGAGCAAAACAATAATCTATATAATAGAAGGGACTTTCAAAAATGTGCGCCTGCCGTTGCCAACGTCTGCCGTCCTGCAATGCAGGAATGCCTTCCGTCGTCATATGAGGCAAAAATTCCTTTTCCAACTTGTTGAACAGCTGATTGCGTTCCGTCGGCGTCATATCCGGATTATCGTAGCAGGTCTGCTGGAAGCAATCCACTATCGTTCCGTACGGAATAAAGGTCACCGCACCGCCGATATGATAGAACTTGTATTCCTCCGTTTTATCGCCAAAAAACAGCTCTAACCACGGGTATGCCAAAAACTCCATCGACATGCTGTGCACCTCTGCCGTTTCCATCGAGATGCTGCTCAAAAAGTCGCTTTCGATATCAAAGGATTTGTAGTATTCCAATGCGTGTCCAAATTCGTGAGTAAGAACATCCACGTCCCCCGCGGAACCGTTCCAGTTCGCCAAAATGAACGGAAGCCTGTACTTGGGCAAACCGTCGCAGTAGCCACCGCCCCATTTACCCTCACGCGACTCAACATCAAAACATTCACTTTTGCGCATGGTATCAAAAAGGTCGCCCGTTTCGGCAGACATTTCGTTATACATTTTAGATGCAGCATCAAACAACTGCTCCGACGTGCCAATGGGCTTTGGCTCATCCTTTGTAAACACGCTGTTATCATAATAATACTGCTTTTCAATACCCAAGTCCTTGCCAACCTTTGCCCTGATTTTAGTTGCAAGCGGCACAAGATATTTGAGTACATTCTGGCGAAATTTTGCTATATCGTCCTTGGTATAGCAGTTACGTTGCATTTGCAGATATCCAAGAGGGGAAAAGCCTTCGTGGCCGAGCTTACGTCCCATTTTTGTGCGAATTTTTACAAGCTTATCGTAGATTTCGTCAAGTTGTTGCTTGTTGTCCTCCAATGCTTGCCCCCAAGCATATACGGCTTGTTTCCGCAACTCCCTATCCGCATCGGTAAAATATTTGCCTATACCTGCCATTGTGAGCTTTTCACCGCGAAAATCAATAGTTATGCTGCTCATCAACTTTGTGTACGCGGTGGTAATTTTATTTTGTTCAACACGCTCTTCCACAATACGCGGGTCGGACGCGTCCACCTCCATTTGAAGGTTAACAAACATTATTTTGGGAAAACGTTCCTCAAGCTGCTTACGGAAAGGTGTCGACAGATAACATTTTGAAATTTCCGCCATGGCAACGGAAAGCTGCGGACCAACCTCGTCCAAATAATCCTGCTCGGCGGAATAAAACTCATCACGAGTATCCTGCGTAAAACGGATAAACGCAATACGCATATTAGTGGATAAATCCTCACAATACTCTTTGTATTGCTCGTGCACTTCATAAAACTCTTCTACCGATGCCGCACCCTCAAAGCCAGCCTTAAAATCGGCAAGCCTTGCAAGCACTTCATCCTTATTCGGTCTAACGTACTTGATTTCGCTAATTTTCATATAAATTCTCCTTTATGTATTTTTTAAGCATTAAACAGTGCACTTTACTACTTTAAAACAAATAAAGCGTCACTTATTCGAGAGCATGTTCAACCTTATCAATAAAGTTACAGATTATCTCCTTGTATTCATTAGATGAAGTTTTGTAGCTTTCCGCATGAGCAGCGCCATCCACAAGATGCAGTTCCGAAAGTTCACTATCCGAAACGCTAAACATATCCGCCGAGTGATGACAGCTGATAAAATCATCCGCCTTGCCGTGAATAAAGCATACGGGCACATCGCTTGCTTTCACACAGTCGATAGGCTTATATTTTGCAAAATCGTACCCGTACTTTCGCTTAGAAACGCCATTGGCAAAATCCACAACGGGAAAGGACGACAAGTGCGTTATTTGCGTGCACAGTTCCCGATAATACTTCATCGTGTCAGAAAACGGGCAATCAGCAACCACCATATCGATATCCTTCGTAACCGCCAACGCTCCCAAAACCGTTGCCGCGCCCATGCTTTCGCCGTGCAATGCAATGATTGCGTTTTCGCCAAAAAGTTCTTTGACGTGCTTGATAACAAAGCCCAAATCTCGACATTCGTTATGTCCCAAGGTGGTATACGCACCGTCACTCAGGCCAAAATATGCGTGGTCATACAGCACAACGTTGTAGCCCTTGTCGTAAAAAATCTTTGCATACTTAACGGAGTTTATCCTATTCCAAGTGTGTCCATGACAAACGATTGCAACGCGATGACGCGTTCGGTCGCTATCCGACGGATTGAAAACCACCTCGCCGCGAAGCTTGCCGTGCACACCGACAATTTCAAAAAATTGCTTTTGCCACACGTTATCGTATTCGTCAAACGATAGCCCTTCCGTTTGCGCCTGCACTTGCCGAGCTTCCTCAAGTCCGTGCGCCACGGGGCGAGTTGCCATTTGCAAAAGCTTGCGTCCCAAAACGTACGCAAAAACAACATACACAGCACACAATGCGCCCAAAACAATCAGCACAACAAAATACCACTGCATAGTAACCACCCACGCCTACTGTTCACGCAAAACGACGCCCGTTTTGCCGTTTGTAGCCAAATCGAAAATATCCTGCGCCACCTGCGACGGCAGATATTCCCGCAAGCCACGTTCTTTGCAGAATGCAGAAATGTCCTCGAGCGAGTATTCGGAACACATTTCCGTACGAACTATCGGCGGGCACACACAGTTTACGGCTATGGGTACCCGCGCCCACTCCTCCGCCAAGCCGAGCGTTAAGCCCACAAGCGCAAACTTACTCATTGAATACGCCACCTCGCACGAAGCGCCGCTAAGCCCCCACACCGAAGAAACGTTTACCACGCTTGAGCGGTCAGATAGTTTTAGCAACGGCAGGGCAGCGGCACAACACAAATATGCCCCGCGCGCATTGACGTTGTTAACGTAGTCGTAGTCGTCAACGGTAACGCTATCGATTGTTCCGCCACGCCACACGCCGGCGTTGTTAACCAAAACGTCCAGCTTTTTGAAATACTTTTTTATGTACGCAAACATATCCGATACACTCTTTGGGTTGGATACATCCGCCTGCACGAGATGCACATCGCATCCCCCTGCGCGAAGCTCGTCGCAAAGTGACTGCGCATCCGCCTTACTGCGGTTATAATTAAGTATAACGCAATAGCCCTCGCAAGCAAATTTTTTTACGGTAGCGGCACCAATACCACGCGAACCGCCCGTCACAAGAACAGTTTTCATATCTATAAATAAAAAATCACTCTACACAAAGCGCTTCCCACTCGTCCATTGCATCAACAAGCTGCTGCTCACAGGAGCTTATCTCCGCCGAAAGTTCACGAACCTGTTCATAATTGCAGGCGACCTGCGGCAAAGCAATTTGAGCGTTAAGCTGCGATATTTTTTCCTCTAAATCGGTAATTTTAGACTCAAGCTCTTTAACTCGCTTAGCACGATTTGTTTGCTCGGCACGCTGCTTAGGCGACCTATATGCGGTTTTAACAGCCTTTACTGGTGTGTTGGGCTGCGCTTTGGCGCGCATTTTGACAACGTAATCGTCGTAACTGCCATCGTACGACGTAATTGTTCCGTCCGCCAACTCCGCGATTTGAGTGCACACAGAATTAACAAAATATCTATCGTGCGAAACGAACAGCAACGTTCCCGTATACTCACGCAAGGCGTCCTCAAGCGCCTCACGACTGGGCAAATCAAGGTGGTTGGTCGGCTCGTCCAACAGCAAAAAGTTATTATCCTTTGCCATTAGCATTGCCAACCCGAGCTTTGCACGTTCACCGCCGGAAAGCTCGTCCACGCGCTTATACACGTCGTCCGCGCCCAAGGTCACCTGCGCCAACAGCCCTCTAACTTCCGTTTGCGACATACGCGTGTTATCAAACCAAAGCTGATCCAATACCCTAAGCTCGCCGTTTAGATTGACGTTTTCCTGATCGTAATAACCCATGCGCACGTTTTTACCCAAAACGATATGTGCAAAATCGCGCGGAGATATATCTGCAATGCGGCGCATCAGTGTGGATTTGCCTGTACCATTTAGTCCCAGCAAAGCAATTTTTTGTCCTCTGCGAACTTGAATATTTACGTTTTTTAACACCGCCCTATCGCCAAAAGACACGCTATAGTCCCTAACAGTAAGCGGCAACTCCGATGGCTCCGACGTGTACTTAAAGCTAAACCTTGGCGGACGCTCGTCTGCAAGAGGCGCAGCCACGGTTTGCATACGTTCAAGAGCCTTTTCTCGCGATTTTGCCATATCTGCAGTGGATGCACGAACTTTGTTGCACGCAATATAATCCTGCAGTTTTGCAATTTCTTTTTGCTGTTTTTCGTACTCTCGACGTTGATTTTCCAGCCGCTCCGCCTTGAGCTGCTTGTATTTAGTATAGTTGCCCTTGTATGCGGTAATTTCGCCGTGTTGAACGTCCCACACGGTGCTACAAAGCTTATCTAAAAAATATCTGTCGTGCGAAACGACAATAAGCGTGGATTTTTTATCCGCTAAAAAACCTTCGAGCCAATCCAGCGTTTTGTAATCCAAATGGTTTGTTGGTTCGTCCAAAATAAGCAGTTCGGGACGTTCAAGCAACAGCTTACACAGCGCCGCCTTTGTCTTTTCACCGCCGGACATCGTACACACAAGCTTATCGGCAAAATCGGACATTCCCATGCCGCTAAGCACCGTTTTTACCTTTTGCTCGCAAAAATACGCTTCACCAACATCCGCCTCGACGCTCAAACGATGGTACTTTTCCGCCAAAAGGGCATAGTCTGCGCCGTCAACAGGCACCGCTGCCATCTGCTCCGCTAAACGGCGGAGTTCCTCCAGCAACATTCTTTGCTTATCGAACACCGAAAGCAGTTCATCAAACAAGGTTTTATCCGAATCGAACGTGCAGCTTTGCTTTAGATAGCCTATCGTCAGTCCGTTTTTTTTGACAATCGTGCCATCAAACAGCTGTTTTTCGCCCACGATACAAGCAAGCAGCGTGCTTTTGCCGGCGCCGTTTGCCCCCACAAGACCAACGCTATCCCCCTCGTTTACGTCCAAGCTTACATTCTTAAAAATCGTATTATCGGCATATCGAAACTCTGCCGACCTAATTTGTAATAACATATAAACACCGTTTTACGTCAGATACTGTCCCATTTAAGCAGCCTAACTGTCACTTAATGGCGCAGTCCTTCTTTCACTCAAAGCCTTTTGCGATTTACTTCCTTCCCCTGTGCTGCGAGCGCGTTTTTCCAAACGAATTAAAAAGTCTCCAAAAGAACGTCAACACAAAAGGCGAAGCCAATATTTCCACAAGTAGTAGCAGGTTTTGCTCTCTATCGAGCTGAACGTACTCAAAAAAGTCGCGCGCAAACGGCACTGTCACCCCACAAACGACCGCAGCAAAAACAAGGACGTACATTGCCTTTTTCCACCACACGTCAAAAGGCTTACAAGCAATAAACAGCGCGAACAATCCGCCAAAGGTATACACAATAGTAACCAACGTAGATAACTGCTCGTTATCGGGAATGATGGACGGCATCGTGTTGGCTTTTAACGCGTACAGCGACACCGTTGTGGCGATAAAAGTTAGCGACGCAGGCATACACCTACGCAACACGTTGCCCAAAAAGCTGCCCTTTATAAGACTTTCGTTGGGTTGCAATGCCAAAATGGTTGTAGGCAATGCAACAACCACCCACTCCAACAACATAACTCGAGTGCTTGTTAGCGGCGAGCTGAACGTGTACCCCCAGCCAAACCGCAGTGCGATTAGCATAATATTGATTACAATAACGTAGATGGTCTTCATAAAATACAGACTTGTTGCAGACTGTATATTATTAACAACACGCCTGCCTTCGGCAACAACCTTGGGCAGAGATGCAAAACTATCCTCCATCAAAATCAAGTGCGAAACCTTTCGCGCTGCGTCGCTGCCGCCCGCAAGAGATATTGAGCAATCCGATTCCTTCATGGCAAGGATATCGTTTACGCCGTCACCCGTCATTGCCACAATATGTCCGCTTGCACGGAGTGCCTTTACCAATATCGCCTTTTGATCGGGCGATACACGTCCGAACACAGTGTATTGTGTGGCTGCACTCCACACGTCCTTATCCGACATACCCTCAAGACTGATATATTTTTCCGCATCGGCAACGCCAACCCTCATTGCAATACTTGCAACCGCCGTGGGATTATCACCGGAAATAACCTTAACGGCAACGCCGTTACTTTTGAACCACTCCACCGTTTGCGCCGCATCGGGACGAATATGGTCCTCGATGACGATCATGGCTATCGGACGCCTTATCGTGGGTACCGAGCGCACATCTGTCATCACCGATGATGACTGCGCAAGCAACAACACTCTTAACCCCTGCTCGGCGTATTTTGCCGTCAAATCAGTAACTCGTTGACTTGGCGAAGTAAGCACAAACTCCGGTGCGCCGAGAAAGAGCGTTCCCACTCCGCGAAAAGATACTGCCGAAAATTTACGCTCCGACGAAAACGGCAATGCACAAGTTGCCGTAAGCACCGGCTTTTTAGGCGCGCCAAAATACTTTTTTAACGCTTTTGCCGTCATATTATCCGCCTTGAGAGCGGCATTCATACTTGCAACCAACTCGCGCACAGTGTTTGCCGACTTACTCGGTCTAAAATCCACCGTATCCACAACACGCATACTTCCGTCGGTTATCGTGCCCGTTTTATCAAGGCACAACGTGTCCACGCGGGCAAGCATTTCAATACAATAAAGCTCCTGCGCAAGCGTTTTGTTTTTGGATAATCTAATAAACGATGCGGCAAGCGCAACGCTTGTGAGCAAAAACGGACCGGCAGGTATCATTGAAATTATAGAACCGGATGTGATACGCACCGATTGCAACAGGGCTTGATTTGTTGTATCAAACGGATTGAACGATGCCCAATCGATACCATTGCTTTCGCCGTTGATAATAAACAAGCACGCCGCCATTGGCACAATAATGATTGCCACGAACACCAAAATACGTTTTAACGCTTTGAGCATTTGTGAACGCGGCCTTTGGTACTGTTTTGCACGTCCGGTCAAGCCGGCAACGTAATTATATTTTCCAACGGCAACCACACGAGCGACGCATTCTCCGGAAACGATATAGCTACCGGCGTAAAGCGTATCGCCTGCACGCTTGGTGACGGAATCGCTTTCGCCCGTCAGTATCGATTCGTTAACCTCAACAAAACCGCTAACCACAACGGAGTCGGCAGATATCTGCTCACCAACGGACAAACGCAAAATATCATCCAAAACAATTTCGTTAACGGAAATATCCGTCACGGCACCGTTACGCACGGCGTTAACTCGCGGCTCGGTGATAAGACTAAGCCTATCCAGCGTGCGTTTTGCCTTTATCTCTTGCACTATCGCAATAAGCGTGTTTGCCAAAACCACAGGCAAAAACGAGCACTGCTTTGGCATACCGTAATATAGTAATATTGCGGCGATAATAATATAAATAACATTAAAAAAAGTAAAAGTATTGGACAATATAATGCCCAAGATACTTTTACCTTTTTTTTGCGAGTCGAAATTGACAAGACCACCCTGTTGCCTTGCCAAAAGCTGTTCGTTCGTAAGCCCCGCGTCCACGTCAACGGCATAACGCTGCACCGACGTCAAATCACTTGGCAAACGCATTTTTCTTTTTTTTGTGCCTTTTGCTTGATTCATATTCAAAACGACACACTAATGCCCGTCAAAATGGCAAATAAGCGCACTTTAATGCCGTTAATTGACAGGTTTTAGCTGCCCATCCTTAATTTCGTATATTGTTGCATAGCCCTGCTCGGTAAGTTGCTTTATTTGGAATCCAAAATTCTTGATACGCTTTACAAGCGTAACACGTCCATTCTGACGAAGCTCCTCGCACTTATCCATCACGTCCGCAAGTGCCTTTGCATCAAGATTTTTATCCACAAGTACAGCCGAACCAACGCTTGATTTGGCCGCAAGTCCGCGCTCCTGCATGAGCAACACAATACGCTCAAAGCCAATCGAAAAACCGCATGCGGGCACGTCCGTGCCGGTCATTTTGCCTATCATTTTGTCGTAGCGTCCACCGCCGCCGACCGAACCTGCCATACCGTCAACGGAAATTTCGTAAATGGTGCCAGTGTAGTAGCCCATACCACGCACAAGCGTCACGTCAAACACCACTCTGCCGTTTTTAACAGTGTGATTAGTGACGTACAAAATATCCGCAATTCCTTGAGCGACATCCGCAGGCAAATCGTCGCCAAGCTCTGCAACGCACGCCTCAAACGAATTTTCCGCAGAGGTTATCCGTTCAAGTAGCGCAACAAATGCATCGGCTTTATCTTCGGCAATTTGCTTGACTTCCGCAAGCACACCATCCGCGCCGATTTTATCCAGTTTATCCAAAGCGATAAACACGCCGCTTTTTTGCTCGGGCAAAAATCCGCAGTGATCGGCAAGTGCATTGAGTAAACGTCGGTCAGATAAGCGTACCGTCACATCGTTAAATCCAAGATTGGATAGCGCATGCATCGTTGCCGTGATAAGCTCGGTTTCCGCAAGACGAGTTTCCTCGCCGATAATATCTATATCGCACTGCACAAACTGACGGAAACGACCGCGCTGCGGACGATCCGCACGCCAAACATTATCCATCTGTATAGCTTTGAATACGGCAGGCAGCTTGCCGGAATTGTTGCTGTAAAAACGAGAAAGAGGCACGGTAAGGTCGTACCGCAAGCCCAAATCGCACAACGTATCCTCGGTGGCGTTTTCCAACTTTTCGCCACGTTTCAAAATTTTGAAAATCAGTTTTTCGTTATCGCCGCCCTGCTTTGAAGTAAGCAATGCAATGTTTTCCACCGAAGGTGTTTCGATACGAGTAAATCCGTATTGTTCGTAAGTTTTTTGTATGGTTGCCAGCACCTGCTGACGCAAAGCAAATTCCTCGGGCAAAAAATCTCTCATGCCCTTAGCGGGAGTTTTGGGTAACATATTCTATCCTCTTTTTAATTTAGCACACGTCGCAGTAACAACGACGCAAATAATTCACATTAAGCAACCAAAACGTATTTAACACGCCAAATTGTCGCATTAAATACCGCTTATTGTCGCTCATTCAACGATATACTTTTTTTCGTCCGGCTTAGCGTTAGCCATTTCGGCAGCTTTTTGCTCGTAGCCCTTGCGGCCAAACAACGCATATGTTGCGTTTTTACCACCCTCTACGCCCGGTTGATTGTAGGCGTCCACATCCAGCATTTCACCCGCATACGCCGTTTGCAGTTGCATTAGATACAGCAGGGCACCAAGGTTAAATTCGTTAACCTCGTCCATTGCGATAGTGTAATTGGCACGCTGACGAAGCGTAAGATTATAACGCGTTGCATACAGCTCCTTGCTCATAAGCTCGTTTAGCGTGTGTCCGCACAAAAAGCTTACGTCAGGGAACGCCTCGCAGCCTTGCGGAATTACCGTTTCGCTACGGAAGTGTTCTACCTCAAGAAATGTGATAACCTTATCAAACGGTCCTTCGTTGTACAACTGCACCTGACTGTGTTGATCGGTAACGCCAAGCGACTTTACAGGGGTTTGTCCCGCGTTTACAACCTCGCCCTTGCGAGAAACTTCCTTGCCGAGCGACTCCGCCCAAAGTTGACAATACCAATCGGCAATATACTTAAGGCTATCCGCATACGGCATCATCACGCCGACATTTTTGCCCTTTTTCATTGAAATATACTGCAACAAAGCTATTGCAAGAGCGGGATTTTCCGCAATATCGTCACTCTTGCATTTTTCGTCCATATATTTTGCGCCGTCAAGCATAGCTGCAATATCGATGCCCACCACTGCCGCAGGCAACAAGCCCACCGGCGACAACTCGGAAAAGCGTCCGCCAACGCCATCGGGGATATAGAAAGTTTCAAACCCTTCCTCGTGGGCAAGCTTGATAAGATTGCCCTTATTTTCGCTTGTTGTGGCAATAATATGCTCGCGAGCCTTGCGACCGAGCCTTTTTGTGAGCATATCCATAATAATAAGATATTGGCTCATCGTTTCGCTTGTCGCGCCAGATTTCGTGATAACGTTAAAAATAGTATTTTCCACGTCGATTACGTCAAAAAGCGCATTCATGCGCTCGGGATCAACATTATCCACAACGTAAAAACGAGGATACTTACGCACCTTTTTAGGCAGTTCGTTGTAATACAGGTGCTTTAACGCCGTAAAGACGGCAATCGGACCAAGCGCAGAGCCGCCAATGCCCAGCACAACAAAGGCATCGCAACTGTTTTGTACGCGCTTTGCAACCTGATTTATCCGTGCAACCACCTCGTCCTGATTATACGGGCTATCCATCCAACCCTGCATGCCCTGTCCGCGATGCAGTTCCACGCCCGCGTGCGCAGCTTTTGCCAATTCAATGTGGCTATCCAACTCCGCCTGTGTGATGCCTTTATCGCCGATTGCGGACTCCATCATATTATTGTAATTAAGTTTGATACTCATACTTTTTACTAACTCCGTTTGTATTTTTATTTATCAAGTCGAGCGGTTTGCGCCCGAATGTGACGTCAATTATTTGCACGCCGTCAAGTCGACAATGCTGCCGTGCGCCGCCACCGCCGATTTATCATCTTTTGCGTACAGTATATTTTAACATATATTACTAATATTGTGTACTGTTAAACTGAAAAAAGTCCAAATTGTATTGAAATGACGCAAAAAAGGTTGTATAATACTGCCATAAACCCACAAAACACAAAAAGGAGCTTTACTATGAAAAACAAATGGTACAAGGAAGCTATTTTTTATCAGATTTATCCGCGCAGCTTTAAGGACTCCAACGGCGACGGAATAGGCGACCTTGGGGGCATAATATCCAAAATCGATTATCTTGCTTCACTCGGCATAGATGCCGTTTGGTTTTCGCCACTATATGCAAGTCCCAATGCGGATTACGGTTACGACATCGCCGACTACAAGACAATCAATCCCGAATACGGCACCATGGCGGATTTTGAGGAGGTCGTGCAACTTTTACACAAGCGCGGCATACGAGTAATAATGGACCTTGTAATAAACCACACAAGCGATAAGCACGAGTGGTTTATACAAGCACGCAAGGACAAAAACAGTCCGTACCGCAGCTACTATTACTGGGCAGACGGACAAGGCAAGGACGGAAAACGTCCGCCCAACAACTGGACAAGCTTTTTTACGGGCAGTGCTTGGCAGTACGACGATACAACCAATCAGTGGTACCTGCATCTGTTCGATAAAAACCAACCCGACCTAAACTACGGCAACCCAAAGGTTATGGAGGAGATAAAGGACATTTTGCGCTTTTGGTTAAACAAAGGCGTGGACGGGTTCCGTTGCGACGTTATCACGCTGCTCAGCAAGGCACCAGGATTACCCGACGGCAAGCGCAGCATCGCCCTCACCGGAAAAGAACACTACCTTGACGGACCGCAAATGGAAAACCTACTTTCGCAACTGCAAGAGGTGCTTGCGGAGTATGACGCCTTTACCGTTGGCGAAAGCGTGTTTATCGACGTACCCAAGGCGTTGCGGTATACTGACGAGCGCAAACAATATCTCGACACCGTTTTTGCTTTTGACCACGTTTCGTGCGATAACCGTTTCGGCGTCAAACAGCTTGTATGCAAATTCAAGCTGCGTAGGTTAAAAAAGTGTATTTCCTATTGGCAAAACGGACTTTACGGCAAGGGCTGGAATACCCTATATTGGGAAAACCACGACCAAGCTCGTATTGTTGGCAGATACTGCTCCGACACAACCCTTTACGAGGAGGGTGCAAAAATGCTGGCAACCGTCTTGATGACGCTTAGCGGCACGCCGTTTGTGTATCAAGGACAAGAAATAGGCACCACATCTGCAAGAATGCAAGATATATTCGACTACAAGGACGTGGAAACAATCCGAAGCTACAAACTAATGTCCAAGATTTTCGGCAACAAACTTGCAATAAAAAACCTTAGCTACTGCTCACGCGATAACGCACGCACGCCCATGCAATGGAGCGACGAACAAAACGCAGGTTTTACTACGGCATTTACTCCGTGGTTAAAGGTCAACCCGCGCCACACAGAAATCAACGTGGAAAAACAACAAAACGACGAAAACTCCGTTTTGAACTATTACCGTAAACTGATTGCACTACGCAAGGCGGACAAAGCATTTGTATACGGCACCTATACCGACCTTTGCCCACACAACGGCAAACTACTTGCTTATCGTAGGGATAGCGAATACGGCTCGTTTGTTGTGGTGTGCAATTTTTCGCTAAAGTGCGTAAAGTGGAATCTGCCTGCCGAGCTGCAGGGCTACACACTCGTTACAAGCAACTATGCCGATAGCAATCCCCACGCCGACTTCACCCAACTGCGCCCGTACGAGGCGATTGTGTACAAAAAACTTTAACCAAATAGGCGCACGCCCCTCGCACAAAATAGCCGCGCCACCTATTACGAGTTATCCGAACAGCAAAAAAACATGCTGTTGCAAAGCATTAACCAACAAGCTAACAAACGCAGTACGCTTTAACTGCAAATTGCAAACGTAAAGCCTCGCATTAACTCCACAAAATAACCCCATAAGCCGTGCATTAGTAGCAAATCTGCCGTGCACGGCTTTGTTACTAAAAAAATATTTCCACACAAGCGGGAATAATGTTTTACAAAACTTGACGCTTGGTTTATAATGTGTATAAGGCGAGGTTTGGTAATTTTATCCAAACGATAGCTCTCACTCAAAAACGGAGGCTGTTTTATGAGAAAAACCAAAATAATTTGCACGCTCGGTCCCGCGAGCTCGACCTATGACCAAATAAAAAAGATGGCACTTGCCGGTATGAACGTTGCACGCATCAATATGAGCCACGGCACCTACGACGAGCATCAGGTAAAAATCGACGCAGTTCGCAAGGTTCGCAGAAGCCTTGGCGTTGCGCTCCCCATTATGATTGACACCAAGGGACCGGAAGTTCGCATAGGCACATTTGCCAACGACAAAATCGACGTAACCGAAGGAATGAAATTCGATTTTGTTAGCGAGGACGTTATCGGCGACGAAACAAAAGTTTCCATCACCTACAAGAATTTGTACAAGGACGTCAAGGCAGGCGACACTGTTTTGCTCAACGACGGCTTGCTTATTTTCAAAGTGATTGCCGTTGAGGAAGGCGTAATCCATACGGAAGCCAAAAACAGCGGACCGCTTAGCAACCGCAAGGGCTTATTTGTGCCCAATGTTAAGCTCAACATGCCGTTTTTGTCCGAGCAGGATAAAAGCGACCTTGACTTTGGAATCAAAAACGGTGCCGAAATGTACGCCGCAAGTTTTGTGCAAGATGCCGAAAGTGTGCACGAAATACGCAACTATCTGTGTGAGCACGGCGCAAAAGACGTTTGTATCGTTTCAAAAATCGAAAGCCAAAGCGGCGTGAATAACATCGATGATATCATAAGAGAATCCGACGGCATAATGGTTGCGCGCGGTGACCTTGGCGTTGAGCTGCCCTACGAAAAGTTGCCGGCAACACAAAAAATGCTGATAACAAAAAGCCGTATGAGCGGCAAATTTGTTATCACCGCAACGGAAATGTTGGAAAGTATGGTAACAAAACTGCGCCCGACCAGAGCGGAAATCGTGGACGTTGCAAATGCTGTTTACGACGGTTCAAGCTGCGTGATGCTTTCAGCAGAAAGCGCGGTTGGCATCAATCCGCCGAACACCATTTCCACCATGGCACGCATTGCCGAAGAGGCGGAACGCAACATCGATTACCGCAACATGTACACATCGTCCCCCTTTACACTGCTGGATAACACCGATGCCATTTCACACGCAACGGTCAACACGGCATTCGATATCGATGCAAAAGCCATTGTCGTCTACACCGCCAGCGGCACCTCGGCAAGAATGATTTCTCGCTTCCGTCCCGATGCGCCCATCATTGCAATGACCAGCAGCGACAAGGTTTACCATCAGCTTTCCCCAAGTTGGGGCGTTATCCCTGCAATCACACAGGTGTTCGATAACACCGACGATATGTTTTTGAACGCCGAAGAGTGTGTGCGCAACATGGGGCTTGCCTCCCCGGGCGATAATATCGTTATCACAGCTGGCGTACCGCTCGGCAAAAAAGTCGGCACCAACCTCATAAAGGTTGCAAGGCTCGAGCAAGACTAATAACAAACACAAATAACAAAGGACGTTATTCAATGGAATAGCGTCCTTTTTATATGTATGATATTAAGTTCAGCCCCGCAAGTTTGCTTACCTCGCATAAAACAAACGGGTTTTGTTCGGTTGTGTCGCAGATATGCCGTTTTAATACACAAAAGTATTATGTTCAATATGCATTAAAAGCACACATCAACTTTTATCCGCAACATGTCGAAGCAAACGCACTGCTTATTCTCTATTATCAGCAATATTATCCGCCGTGCCAAAAGTCTTTTCAGTAAGCCTTTTGCCCTTTTTGAGCACGAGCAACAGCAAAGTCCACAATATAATAAGCACTTGCAAAACCGCGCCGATCAAAAACACTAACCACGAGTCCTCGAAGGGCAAAAGTACGTTTATCAACACACACAGCGACCATATCAATGCGGAAACAGACACCCCTGTGTGCCACAGCTTGCCCCAAATGCAACTAAATACAACAATCACAATCAACGAAACAGGCAATGCCGTAAGATAAATATATCCTGCAACAACCTGCGAACTATCAATCAGCTGCCAAACCACCATTACTATGGTAGCAATAAGCCAAACAAGTCCGGCAGAAAGAGAGGTAACCAGCAAATGAGTTAATCGTTTGCCTTTTCTTTTGGTTTTGGTGGCAACAATTTTTTCGCACAACAAGTCGTCTACCGTTATTCCGTAAAGGTCTGCGATGGTTTTGAGGACTATTACATCCGGCACGGACTCCGCACGCTCCCATTTACTAACTGCTTTATCCGAATAATTAAGCTTTTCCGCAAGCTGTTGTTGTGTGAGCCCTTCGCGACGACGATATGCCGTCAAATTGCTTGCTATAATCTCTTTGAGTTCTTTCATGTTTTAATTTTAGCACATTTTTTCAATTTTTGCAACAATACTGCGCCATTTTAACGCAACTCTACCATTGGTAGAGTATAATTTTACCACTCTACCGCAAGGAAAGGCTCTGTAGAATTCACAAACTGACATGTAGAAACAAAAATTGCACAAGTAGGGTGCATTTTTTCATCAACGGCGTATAATGTTAGTGTACAAGGCGCAAAAGCCTGTACGCCACAAAGCACTAACCAAGGAGTAGTTATGTTCACAATCACTTGCGAATCAACAGTAGATATGCCGTTACAACATATGCTTGACCGAAACTGTCCCACAATACATTATTCTTACTTTACAAATGACGTGGAACACATCGACACAATGCAAAACACCAAGCAATCGCTTGAAGAGTTTTACGCACAAATCGACGAAAAACGCCCCACCACATCGCAAATATCCGCCGAACGCTACGAGGAGTTTTTTAGAACACATCTTTCCGACGGAAACATTTTGCATATTGCCTTTGGCTCGGGCATGTCCCAATCGGTTTTTAACGCAATAAGAGCAGCGGACACGATAAACGCCGAGGGCGGCAATCGCGTGACCGTTATCGACTCCACTTGCAGTTGCGCCGGCTACGGCTTACTGGTGGACTTTGCGTTAGACCTGCGCGACCAAGGCAAGAGCCTCGATGAAATTGCCGAGTGGACGCACAAAAACAAAACCAAAATCCACCACCAATTCTTTACGACCACACTAACTTATTTTAGAAAAAGCGGACGAGTATCCGGTCCGGCGGCACTTATCGGCAACATACTAAAGCTATGCCCCATAATGCGCCTTAACAGACAGGGCAAAATCGTCGCCTACAACAAGGTGATGAGCGTCAGCAATGCGCTTGCTCGCACCGAGGCGGAAATTGCCACACACATCAAGGACGGCGAAAACTACTCGCAAAAGCTATTTATTGCCCACTCCGATTGTGAGGAAAACGCACGCAAGTTGCAGGCGCGCCTTGAAAAGACCTATCCGAACGCACAAATTCGGCTTTTTAATATCGGTCCCATTATTGCTTGCCATTGCGGTCCGGGAACTGTCGCAGCCTTTTTCCTCGGTGACGAAAGACCGCTATAATTCACATACGCAACAAAAAGCCTTTGTTTATCGACTTTCTTGCCGAAAACAAAGGCTTTTTTATATCATATCTGTGCGCACAAACCCAAATGCAGTCACACATCTTAACGACAAACAACACTACGATTCACACGCCAAGCACATCATCGTTTTACTTGACATTTTTTTTTACACAGCTCAACGCAATGCCACGCATTTTGAAAAAAATCGACAGCTTAAACGCTGCATTTATTGCGCACATTATTTTTACACAAACAACGGTGTAAGTGCCACAAACGAGCATTAAACACGCATAATTAGTCAAAATAAACACGCTTAGTGGCATATATGGCATCGCTTGTAGCATCAATGCCGAGCTTGCGGAATATTTTGGAATCGACGTGCGGCGGAATAACGGTAACGTGCGCTTGGCAACCGCGCAGATTTGGCAGCTGCTTTAAGGCAAGCTCTGCCATTGGATTGACCGCCGCCGATACAGACAACGCAATCAACGCCTCGTCAACGTGAAGTTCCGCAACAAAATCACCAAGACTTGCGGTTTTAAGTTTTTGTATAGGTTCTAATGCCGATGTCGCAATCAACTTGACATCCGGCAAACCAGCCAATTCCTTTAATGCATTTAGCATCATAGCAGACGCACACCCCAACAGTCCCGAGCCTTTGCCCGTAACAATGCGGCCGTCCGGCAATTCCATTGCAGCAGCGGTAGAGCCCTTTTCAGCAGCAAAATCTCGGGCGATCTGCACCACCGGACGATCCTCCACTCGCAAGCCGAGTTTGGACATGATTATTTCCAATTTATCGGCAACAGCTGCGGTTTCCACCCCTTTACGCAAAGCAACCCTTGCATTAAGATATCTGCGGATAATCTCCTGCTTGCCGGCTTCTCTGCAAGCTTCGTCATCGCAAATGCAGTATCCAACCATATTCACGCCCATATCCGTAGGCGATTTGTACGGCGAAGTGCCCAATACGGTGCTGAAAATCGCATTGAGTACAGGGAAAACTTCCACGTCACGATTATAATTCACCGCCGATTGCCCATATGCCTGCAAATGCCACGGATCTATCATATTAACGTCGTCCAAATCCGCCGTTGCCGCCTCGTAAGCAATGTTCACCGGATGGTTAAGGGGCAGATTCCAAATCGGGAAAGTTTCGTACTTGGCGTATCCGGAGCGAATACCGCGTTTATTGTCGTGATACATTTGCGAAAGACACGTTGCCATTTTGCCGCTCCCCGGTCCGGGAGCAGTTATAACCACCACGTTGCGAGAGGTTTGTATGTACTCGTTTTTGCCAAAGCCCTCTTCTGAAACGATATGCGTCACGTTAGACGGATACCCGTCAATGTGATAATGCCTGTACACTTTTATGCCGTGCGCTTCCAGCTTGCGTTGGAACGCCAACGCCGCACTGTTACTCTCCGAAAAATGCGATATAACAATGCTACCGACAAACAGCCCACGCGAAGTAAGCACGTCGCACATCCGCAGCACATCCTCGTCGTAGGTTATGCCTATATCGCCACGCAACTTGTTTTGAGCAATATCCGTTGCGCTTATTACAATGACAACTTCAACGTCATCTTTCATTTGAGAAAGCATTACAACCTTACTATCAGGTTGAAATCCGGGTAGCACCCTTGCCGCATGAAAGTCATCAAACAGCTTTCCGCCAAATTCAAGGTAAAGCTTTCCGCCAAACTCTTTTACGCGCTCCGTTATCTTTTGCGTTTGCAAACGCAAATATTTATCGTTATCAAAGCCAATTTTCATAAAACCCTCCAAGCACCGAATCCACGCCAATACACCAATATGCCGCCGTTACAGCCATTAAACAGCTGTTAATGTCACGCTAATCATGCTTATGATGACAATTACGCAAAAAGTAGAAATTATATAGGTGTTCGCCGCACGGGATATCCAATAGCATTTTGTGCACAGACGGCATATCGTACGGCACCTCTACCCTACGATACGACCAAGCCTTGTCGTCATATTCGATTATCACACCCGTAGCCATCGGCTCGGGATGACAACCAACGCTTCCAACATCGACATATAGACGCTTGCCGTTGATATCGCACGGCTCGTGCTTGTGCCCAAAAAATACCGCGTCGCAGTTCCAACCGTCAAACAACTCGTCCAGTTTTTCCGCCGTGGGATGATGGTCGATAAGGCTAAACTCAAAGTTTTCCACAGGCTTTAGCTCCTCAAATGCGTAGTGAGCAAACCAAAGCTTTTTTCCGCCACAAATGCGCTCCGTGCGCAAGGCAAAGCCACGAATAATATCTCGTTCCGCCTCTCCCATGGACGAGAACACAAACTGCTTGTGCTCAGCAGGCACGTTGGATTTGTACTTGTGCTCAGCGTCATTAAGTAAA
This sequence comes from uncultured Oscillospiraceae bacterium, assembly GCA_964607155.1. Lineage (GTDB taxonomy): Bacteria > Bacillota > Clostridia > Christensenellales > CAG-314 > Fimimonas. The sequence goes on along the minus strand of CAZSIF010000002.1, from coordinate 64,088 downwards.
AAATCCTTGTCGTGATTGCCCAAAAGCATGGTCACGTCCTTGCGCGAGCACAACAAATGCAAGCACTCCTTCGATTGCGGACCAATATCAACCACGTCGCCGATGTGTATAATTTCATCGCACCCCTCATCGTCAAGCAAAGCCAATATTGCTCGCAGAGCAGGCAGATTGCCGTGAACATCAGTAATTACTCCAAGCTTTTTCACCTTTACCTCCATCAAAAGCAAATTGTCGCTCAAGCCAAGCAACAATTTTTACTACAAATACATTATACCCTTTGCCAAAGCAAAAGGCAACTCTCACAAAGCATTTTATTCGACAATTTTTACGCAACAAAAATCCCGAGGAAATACTTCCTCGGGAACGACACATTCTGCCACACCACACACATGCAATCCGCAGTGTTACACAACAATATGCCACGTTTGTTATTTACTCCGCTTTGGGGACGACAAATCCAATTCAAAGCCATACGCAGCGACAACCTTTGCCCACGTCAAAGTGTTTTCTGCCGCGCAAATCAATATACTCCGCGTTTTTGCCGCTATAATTCCAATGCAATGCCACGACTAATCGTCCTTACTCGAATACACCTTGCCCACTTCCGACGGTTCAAGCAAGCTTGTTTGGTCAACGCCGTTTGATACCCACACAACGGCAGTTGTAATTCCTTGTTCAGTTGCGCCCTCACCCGCAAAAGTGTTGTTTTCAAAGGTCATATTGCTTTTAACCAAGCCGTAAACTGTGATTGCGGAATCCAAGCAATAATCTGTCGACACATTATAAAAGGTGCTATCCGTAAGCCTTAGCTTTACGTTTGGAGCCTCACCATCGGTGGTTTGCAGATGCAAATATCTGTATCCCTTTTCGCTGTTACGGAAAGTGCACGCCTTAACGACAATTTCCGCCGCCGATGTCGGCTGAAATGTAATTTGCAAACTATCCCACGGCGCATTGTTGAAAGTGCAGTTTTCAAAGGTAAGCTTTCCAGTCAGCTTTACGGCATACACGCACGAAGCGTTGTTGTTTGCATGTCCCTGCGACGAATTATCCGGCGAACTAAAGGTCACATTCCTGAATACCACATCGCAATCCGCCTTGACGTACAGCGGCTTGCCGGTAAAACAAGCGTCACCCATGCCCTGCAGCGTAACCGATTTATTTACCGTCCACGACTCGCCAAAAGTAATGGTGCCCTTAACATCCACCACATCGCCGTTCTCCGACGCATTTACCGCTTCCGCAAGCTGCTCGGCTGTTTCGCAGGCAAGCTTACCAATCGCCTCGGTCGCCTCATAGCCGCACACCTTGCATTTGTGCGACTGGCTCCCCTCCGCCAAATGCGTAGCTTGCTTATCGACCGTCCAATCGGCGAAATCGTGCTCGCCTTTTTGTGCGACCTCGGATGAAGTTAAGGACTTTTTCCAGTGATGCGTTTGGTCGAAAGTCCACCCTTCCTCGTACTTAGGAGCTTGCTCGCAGGCAAACAGCGACAGGCAAACAAGCAACAAAACAAACGGCAATAATATCTTTTTCACATAAACCTCCTTATCAAAAAGCCCTTGCAAACACTGCAAAGGCTTGTTTTGATAAGGATTTTTCCCGTCGCCAATGGCTTTTATACCACACTACTACATTTTTTACGTTTTTGTCGTCACGACTATAGCCGCAAACACCGTTCACAAAGTGAGCCAAAATGCCAAGCCATCCCAAACCGACGCCGCACGCCAATTCCGAGCCACACCATTCGTAGACAAATGACTACTGTGCCGTAGTTGCCAACCTTCCCAAACGTTTGTGACAGGTAAAATACACAATCTGCGTAGAATGAGATAGCTGCTTTAACAGCTCGGTGGCACGCAAAAAGTTTTCCTCGTCAAAATTAACAAAGGCGTCGTCCACCAGCAAAAACGGAATTTGACCATCAAAAAGCAGTTCCGAAAGCGCAAGTCTAAAGCACAAAACAGTTATTTCACGAACCCCGCGCGAAAATGCCGCAAGGCTTTTGGTTTGACCATTCTGCCGCAGTTGAACGGCAAAGCTACCGTCGATTGCAACCTGAAAATCGCCATGCGTCACCGCCTGCAACAGCTCCGCCGTACGGTCGCGCAGCTTGGGCAAATAACTTCCGGAGAGATTGCCCTTTGCCTGTTCGAGCAAGTGACCGACTGTTTCCGCAACGATAAGATTTTCCTTTTCCTCCTGTAGCCGACGTTCCGCCGCAAGTATTTGCTCCTCAATAGCCGCCTTGCTATAAATCGGATTTTTTTCCGCATCTAAGCGCCCTTTCTCCGTCAACAATGCGGATATTTGCCCGTCGAGCTTATCCTGCGCAGCCTGTAACAGCGTTATTTGTCCGTCTATTTTCGACGTATCACCGCCCACGCCGGATTGCGCCAGCATTTTACCTATTATATTGTAAACATTAAGCTCGTGTTCGTACGGCTTGTACATTTCTTTCAGCTGCTTGCGTATTGCAGGCACGTCCTTGCCCTCGCAAAAAAGATACCTTGCCGCAATGGCAAAAAACTCCTTGCGCCGTTCGTTATCGGTTTCCGAAGGCGCATACCTTTGCATACGCACGCAAAATGCCGCAACGCCGATACACACTCCTGCAGCAAGCATGGCAATACCGCCGTAAGGGCTTACAAGCATCACTCCCACTCCGGCAAGGCACAGCAATGCTGCTATTGCGAGTAGCACATATTTGAGCTTGCTCGGGCGAGGTTTTTCCGCCTGCTCCAACATTTCGGCAAGTTCCTCCGCTCGCGCACAATCGGACGCAAATTCTTTCGGATAGCTATTGAGCGTTTTGCACGCCTCGTCGAAGCGTTCTTTTTCCCGTATCTGCCCTTCGTTAGGCTGCATACGCGCGCGCTGTTGCTTTAAGCCGTCAAGCCCTTTGTCGTTATTTCTTTTTTGTTGCTGCAGCGTTGCCAATTCATCGGCGAGCTTCCTTTTTCTCGCAGCGACCTCTGCCTGCCTGCAATCGGCTTGTTCGGCATCATATAGCTGCCGCCTCAACGTATCGATAGTTCCTTCCAACACGTCGATACTGCCGCCATTCCCCCTGCCTGCCTTTCGCTCGCGACAATAGGCAAGCAACTTGGCTTGAATCTTATCGTAATCTTCCGCGCCGTTTTGCACAAGTTTGGCAAGACGTGCGTCAAGGTTTTCGTTTGGCGCAAGCTCGACAGCTTCCTGCGGCAAGTACGCAGATCTATCGTAGCTTTCCACCGTAAGCCCCAAAAAGAACTCACCCGGGGACATGCCGATATCTACCGAAACGCCCGTGCGCTCGTTGTAAACGGTTAACGTTTCCGACTTGGCGGTTGCGCCAAAAAAGCGTTCGATACGGAACGTGTCGCCGTTATGCTCCACAAGCATGCTACCGCCAAAGCGGCCTCCGTCCCACGGCGCATAGCGAGTGACATCGTTTACACGCTCGTTTTTGCGTTTTGTGTAACTGTAATTTAGCCCGTACAGCATTGCGCGGATAAATGCCGCAAGCGTCGTTTTGCCAAAACCGTTTACATTTTGAAACACATTTATGCCGTCGTAAAAGCGCAAATTAAGGTTTTTGAGCTTACCGAAGGACGAAACGGATACCGAAATAATTTTCATAATCTCAATCCCCCTGCAATAGCTCCAGCCCCATCTGCAAAACACGCTCGCGGAGCTGCGGATTTTCTATCTGTACTGCCAGCTTTACAAACTCGCCCCGCAAGGAAATTTCCTGAGAAAGCTTTGCAATATCTCTCTTTATCACGGCGTTGTTTTTTATCCTTAGCGCAAAAAACTTATCCCGCAAAAACTCGTTGGCTATATACTCCGCGCGCACGCCGTCGTTTAACGTGCCGATAAGTTCCAAATTGAGATAGTTGCGCGAAGCTTCGCCCGCAATGACCTCCGAAAGTAACCTTTCCAACGCAATATCGCTGTTGACGGCAGAAATATCAACGCGTTTGGTCACCACACTGCGTATTGCCTGTTCCACAAAGCGCACGCTATCGGTATCGGTATCGATAAGTACAAAGCCCGTAGGCGACGTTTCGTCAAACCCGCGCGCCTCCAGCGCACCGCTATAGCAGCCCTTAACTCTGCCAAAATTAAGCATTGTCAACGAATGTCTGTGCCCCAATGCGACGTAATTTATCGGATTGTTTGCTAATGCGTTTTTGTCAATTGTACCGTAAGACGCGTCGTCCACATCGCCATGCAGCACAACAATGTTGTAGTTATCGCGCGAAAGCGGCAAAGTGCCCCAAGGCTGACGGTCTGAGGGTGAAAGCTCCCTGCCGCACACCGTTACATTGGCAATCCGATAGGTCGTCCAATCCTCGCCGAAAAACCGCACCTGTGGCACCAACGCCGCCAACTTTGCGTAAGGCGCATTGTCGCCATGGTTGCCCTTGACGACAAACCACACCGCATTACTTTGGGCTATGATATCCGCAACGCTGCGTATTGTACCCTCGGAGGTATACTTGTCGTCGAACAAATCACCCGCAACGATTATGCCCATTACGCCGTTGGCATTTGCATATGCCGAAAGGCTCTGCAGCGCACGCAGTAACTCCTGCCGCCGCAACGCTCCGTCGGATACGCCCACAAGCGGCGAATCAAGATGAATATCAGCTGTGTGAATAAGCTTCATTTACATTAATCCTTAAATCTAAATTTACAAATTTGCCGTATGGCAAAATACTCGGCAAGGCTTACGCCTGTTCGTGCCTTAAAATTACAGCAAAACGACCAAATCTTATGCTCTGTGCAAACAAACGGTTAGTCTTAATCTTTTGCTTACCATAAAATTGTAGCACATTATTGTTTTTTTTTCAAGACGTTAGCGCACACAATTATCCTTTATCTTGCCAAGTGAATTTTTAACGCAACACCGCCACTGTGACAACACAAAGCACGCCAAGCGACATCAAGCAAATAATCACCATTCAACACAAGCTCTACACAAAAAAACTTTTTGAACGTCATCATTGCCCAATCTCGCCCGAGCCAAGCAAAATTGCGTTGCGAAAAACCGCCGCTCGATGTATAATTATAGACATGAATATCACTCTAACAATCGACGACGCGCTTGCAGGTCGCTGCATTCGACAGGTGTTCGAGGAAATGCGTCTTTCCACACTCCAAATAAAGCGCTTTAAATACAACGGCAGCATTTTGGTTAACGGACAATTGAAAACCGTGCGCTACGTTTTGAAAAAAGGAGACGTGTTGGTTGCCCAAAACGACGAACAGCGTGCTCCGTTGCCACGAGCACAGACCAAAGCCACACTGCTTTTTGCCGACGAATATCTGTACGTTGCGGAAAAACCCTACGGCATTGCCACTCACCCCGATAGAGCCCACCACGACGACACCCTTGGCAATATGCTCGCGGCGTGTTTTGATGACTTTGTGCTGCGTGTAGCATCACGACTGGATAAAGTAACCAGCGGCTGTGTGCTGGGCGCATTAGACGAACTGACGGCGGAAAGGCTGAACGAGCTGCAACTTGCACACAAAATTGAAAAGACCTATTTTGCGCTTGTGGACGGGAGCGCCCCCACGGAAGGGATAATCGATTATCCGCTAACGCGCTCGCACGAGCAAAACAAAACGGTAATATCCAAGGACGGCAAACCAAGCCTAACTAAATTTGAAAGACTTGCTTGCGCTAACGGAAAATCGCTACTAAAGGTGCTACCTTTAACGGGACGAACACATCAAATACGCGCACACCTTGCGACAATCGGACACCCGATTTGCGGCGACGTGCTATACGGCGGAAGCAATGCCGCTCGAGTTATGCTACACTGTGGCGAACTAAAGTTTATCCACCCGATAACAGGCAAGCCGCTTGCGGTGGTTTGTCCGTGCCCCTTTTCACTCGAATAGATATCTACAAAAATAAATACCACTAACAGCAGCTTAATGCCTGTTAGTGGTATTTTTAATTTATTTTATTTGTTATTGGTTGACTTTATTGCCAATATTATCGATTATTATTACTGTGGTGCAACTGTACCTTTACGAACGCATGCAAACATCTTTAACGATTCCAACGGCTTGCCGTTACTATCAAATAACGCTTGATTATCCCATGAGCTACCGCCGTAGTATTGAGCAGCGTCGGCACTATAACTGCCGGCATAACTCGAAGCCCATCCGCTGCCATACTTTTGCCATTTGGTTAGGTTTGCTGCATAGCTCGAACCGCCCACAGATATCCATGCCGGCTCCCAATAAAACACGCCTATGCCCCCTGCCGCATTAACCGCCGCAACCGTTTGTCTAAACGCCGTTGCCTGCCCCTGCGGAGATACCTCATACGAGCACTCGCTTGCAGAAACGTTATTTCCGTAAAAGTCGCTATCCTTATCGGTAAACGGGTGCGAAGTTTCCGCAACCATTACGTCCTTGCCGTAATCTTGCTTTATTTGCTGCAACACGCTTTGCAGATTTTGCGTTGTTCCGTGCCAAAAACTGTAATACGAGGTCGCAAAAACATCGTAATCGACGTTATACTTTTTTAGCATTTGTGCAAAATAAGCGGACCTGCCCTCCTTGTGAGGATCAGTAAAATGAGCAATAATTTTTGCGTTCGGAACAAGTTGCCTTACGACTTGTGCGCCCGAATCAAACAGCAAACAAATTTTATCCCAGCTTGATTCGCCACACATAGCTCCGTTAATCTCGTTACCGATTTGCACGCCCACAACCGTTGCGCCTGTAGCTAACAACCCACGCAAGCACTCTGCAGTATAATCTGCAAGAGCAGTGCGCTTGTCATCAAACGGCAGCTTGGACCATGCCTTTGGGCATTGCTGTTTGGCAGGATCAGCCCAAAAGTCCGAGTAGTGAAAATCAACCAGAACGCCCAGCCCGTATCGTGCCGCACGCTCGGCTATTTTTTTTGCCACGGACAATTCACAGTTGCCGCCGCCATAACCGTTTCCGTTTTGGTCAAACGGATCAACCCAAAGGCGCACACGCACGACATTAACACCGTTATCAGCCAAAAGCTTCAATAAATCTTGCGTTTTGCCATCAAAATCACAAAAGGACACACCGCTGTTTTCCAGCGAAATAACACTGCTAACGTCAGCACCGAGCCAAAAATCATCAGGCAGCCCCTCTACTTTTTCCACATTAAGGCTCGTTTCCATGGGGGCATTGGTATTATCTATCTCGGCATAACATGCACCAAGTGCGCACACAACGCACAACAGCAGTGCCGTCAAAACAAATTGCCATCTCATTGTTCGAACACCGCAAAGCCCTTGTTTTGCAAAACGCCGTCCGCATAGCCGTTAGCGACAACAACCGTTCCGTCAAGACAGTATTCCTTGCCGCTCAAATTAAGCACAAGCGTCATCTTTTTGCCGTTTAATGTCCGTTTTATGTACGCCAAACCGTCGTTACTGTATATTTTTATATCTCCGTAGCGCAAAACGTCCAATTGACGCAGCTTGAGCAACTGCCTTATCATAGCGTGCTGCGGACTGTTAAATTCGTCGCTATCCCAACGCATTGCTTTACGGTTATACGGATCATTTTTGCCGTCCATAAAAATCTCGTCGCCATAATAAATCATGGGGCAACCAAGGTAGCACATCAGTGTGGCAAGAGTCATTAACTGCAAATCCTTATCGTTGCCCACCGTTGTGAAAAATCTTTCGATATCGTGCGAATCGATAAGATTCACCATATTGCGATTTGTGCCGTCCTTGTAACGCATCAACATGCTGTTAAGATAATCGCAAAACGCCGCCGCATCGTAAACGCCAAATGCAAAATACCGCTGACAAGCATACAAAAACGGATAGTTCATGACGGAATCCCATTGGTCGTTGCCCAAAAACGATTCCGAATTTTGCCAAAACTCGCCGAATATGAACACATCCGGCTTAACGGCAAGCATTCTGCGCTTAAACACGCGCCAAAAATCGTGCGAAACATCCATTGCAACGTCCAGCCTAAAGCCGTCCACGTCGTACTTAGATAAATAAAACTCACCCACACGGCACAAATACTCCTGCACTTCGGGATTGTTTGTGTTAAGTTTCGGCATCATACGCACGTCGCAAAAGCTTTTATAGTTGAGCTTTTCCCAATCAGGCTTGTCGCCGTCGATAAAATACCAACCATAGTATTTACTATTTTTGCCGTGCTTAACAACGTCCTGAAAAATCGGATTGAGATAGCTGCTGTGATTGAACACCAAATCCATCACAATCAAGATATCGCGCTTGTGCGCCTCACAGGTAAGTCGTTTCAAGTCGTGCAAACTGCCAAACATCTTATCTATATCAAAATAATCGTCCACGTCGTACTTGTGCGCAGATATCGACGGATGAATGGGCGTCATATAAATTGCGCCCACGCCCAAGTCTTGTAAATACGGCAATTTTTCGATAATACCGTTCAAGTCGCCGCCCGCAAACAGGTCGTTTTTGGGTTCGTCGGTGTTCCAATCCATTGTGATATACGAAACGTTCTTTTTGTCATTCGAGCGCGCAAACCGCTCGGGAAAAATCTGATAAAACAGCCGTCCTTCAAATTTTTTATTAGGACGCACAATATCCCGCTCGTTAGGGAATACCACCGTAAAGTTATCCTGAAAGGCGCGCGCAAGACTAAACTCATGACTAAAACCGCTTTCGTTATAGTACCACACAGAACCATCCGTTTCCACAATCTCAAACAAGTACGAATACCCCGGATAGCCGTTATCCAATTCCGCAACGTAGTAATCGAACAGCTCGTCAGAGCACTCCACCGTTAAAGGCATACGCAAACGTTCAAGATAAAATTTGTGAGAAGTGTTCCACAACGCAGTTACCGACTTGATACTGTCGTCACGCTGTGTGCGTAGCCTAATTACCGCTTTTGTATCCGATACCGGAAAGGAAAAGCGCGAATCGCTTTGGTGCAATATAGCCTGTTTGTTCATACAAACCTCCTTACAAAAAGCCTTTTGTATTATTAAAGCTGCATTTGCAGCGTTAAATTCAATTTTATGCGCATGCCGTTCGACCGCCACAACAGTTTCCGCACAATGCCGCCAACCAAGCCATCAAGCAAGACAGCCGTAGTACACTTTGGCATAGTGCCCCGTACCCAAAAATCGACACGCACACAAGAAACCGCAGCATTTCCGTCCCCAAGGCGAATTGAATGAGCACAAAAGTGCCGCCCCGATGCACACACATTGACAACCAATGCGCAAACTGTTATAATATACTTGAGCACTCGTACAAAGCGAGCGTATTCAAGGAGTAAACCATGCAAACAGCCAAAAGAATAAAAGTTTTTCGCATACTTTACCTGATATGCAGCTTATGCATTACCGCCTTTGGCGCATACGTTTTGACACTGTGCCTGATTGACGGAATAAATAACGGCGTAACCTTTGACCTTGCAATCAATATGGTTTCCGTTACCGTCTGCATATTGTTTGAGGTTGCAATTGTGTTTTTTATAATCCGTTCGCTAAGAACACACATAACGCTTTTAATGAAAAATCTTGTGTTCAAGCAGGACGGCACCCCCTACCCCTTTGGTATAATAGCATCGGCAATAGGGAGCGGTCTGTTTATTGTAGCGACGATTCTGCTTTTTATTGCTCCTGCGCTAAATTGGCTTTCCGCAATGGCAACGCCGCTACGTTTGTTTATTGCCGACGTCACGCTCACCATGGCAGCCAATCTCGGCTTTACACAAGCCTATTTTTGGAGCTTCCGTCGAGAATCCGGAACTTTTGAAATAATTTAGCGTTTTTACTTATCGCCATAATCTGCAATTTAATGCGCCACTTTTAGTCATTAAACCGTCCATTGCGACACACATGTTCCAATATAAGTCATGCAAGCTCAACAGCGCGAGTCCGCTCGCATAGCGCAACGCCACATCAAGCAGACGCAAAGCCAAACTGTTGTTACGGCACAGTCAAAAAGACAAATTTTAACCAAATAAAGTATTCGACCGCAGCAGGTTAAACGCCCGCCGCGGTCTTTTTTACTTTTAGTCCACGCAAAACAAAGAACTTTACTCAAAATAAGTATAGCTTGCCGTTAGCGTTGCCGATAAAACAGTGTTTTCCTGCTCGCTTTCGTACCGCTCGCTGTTGGAAATAATCAAGCCAAGCTTGTTAATTTTGGTATCCTGCGTGAGAGCAATTTTGCCTATATCGCCGTCATCTATATGACGCAAGCAATAAAATCGGCAAGCCTCGCCATCATCCACAACGGAAAAACACAGCGGCTGATATTTGTATATGTTGAGCATAAAAAAGTCGCCGTAATACAAGCCGCCCTCATCGTAAGCGTCGTTGTTCATGTAAAAAAACGATCTGATGTAATCGCAAGCGATTTGCTCCGTTAGCGACTCTCTTTTGACATCCTCGCCGCGTTTTACCGTGCGAATGTATCCATCATCGCCAAGCGCAAGCTCCGTCCTTGTGCTAATAATACCATTTTCAACGTAACTGCCGCTAAAGCTTGCCTCGACTACAAGGCTGAGATTATCGGCATTTGTTTTATCAATTGTAACCTCACACCTGCTCACGCCGAGCTCGTTACCTTGCAAATCGGTTAACACCTTTGTGTCGATATAGCTTGCGGTTGCCACTGCGTCGTAGCTGGACGACGCAGTTAGCCCCGTGTTAAGAAATTGTTCCACCTGCGGATCCGGCGTGTAGGTTGTTTCGCAGCCGATGAATATCGTTGCCGCCAGCGCAACCATCACAACTGCCGCAAAAAGACGTTTTCTCATATTATTTGTACGCAATTATCGTTTGAGCCTTTTGCATTGCAGTTTGAGCAGTAAGTTCCGTGTTACCAATGGTATCCAAAACAAGCGTATAACCGCTAAAATCAACAACCGCACCGGTGTTGTAATTGGCGTGAACAATCTTGTATTCCTTATTGCCCTCGCGGAAAGTGATTTGGATAGTGTTGCCGTTATCGATAGATTTTGCAGAATATCCGACCGTCGAAAGCTTGTCCGTATCCAAGTGCAACGTTTTTGTGTTTTGCTTGAAAGCAATCAGCTTGCAGAATATATCGAACACGTCCTTATTTTGAACTTTGAGCGAGTAATCCAACTCGTTAACCTCGTAACTTGAGCTATACGAGTTACTATCCCCACCCTTTGTGCGCAAGAATTCATCACCGGCAAGCATAAAGGTCGTGCCGCAAGAGGTGAACACTACCGAATCGGCAAGCACCGCAAGCTTGCGAGCTATTGCAACGTGGCTTGCACTACTTGCACGGAATTGCCCCGTTGCCATGATACGATCGTACAACGTATAGTTGTCGTGGCAGGTAACGTAGTTGACTGTTTTGTTTGCGTCCGCAATGGTGTAACTACCCGTATCGGTAATGCCCTTTAAGCCGCTAATAATCTTTGCAACATCGTTTTTTGCATTGTAATTGCTATCAACACTTGTTGCCCAGCCTTTTTCATTTGCAGGATTCAATCCGCCCTTGACAAGTGCATCACGCATCTGGTCATTGAACTGCCCAACGCCAACAAGCGAGTTTGCATTCTTTTGCACTGCCTGTTTGCCTGCGGCAAGAGCAACCGTTCCGCCCGTCCAAGGCTCGCCGTACACCGTGATGTACGAATTTACCCCTTTAAGGTTTGCGGCAACGGCATTCATAGTTTCAATATCGTGTACGCCCATCAAGTCGAAGCGGAAACCGCCCAACTTGTACTCCGTAGCCCAAAACTCCGTAGAGTCGATAATAAACTTGCGGAACATCTTGTTTTCACTTGCCGTTTCGTTACCGCAACCGGAACCGTTGGAAAGTGCCCCCGATGACGTATAGCGATAGTAGTAACCCGGCATAAGAACATCAAAATTGCTGCCGGCTGCGGCGTTAACGTGATTATACACAACGTCCATGATGATATTTATGCCCGCATCGGAATACGCCTTTACAAGCTGTTTGAACTCCCTAATGCGAACGTAGCCGTCCGTTGCGTCTGTCGAATATGCGCCTTCAAGCACGTTGTAATTCAAAGGATTATATCCCCAGTTAAAGCTCACGTTGCTTTCGTCGTTGGCTTGGTCAAAGATCGGCACAAGCTGCACCGCATTTACACCCAACTCCTTGATGTGGTCAAATCCGGTTGTTACCGTAACGTTATCTTTCGTGTAGGTTGTTCCGCGTTGAGTCATTCCAAGGAACTTTTTGCGCCACTGCTCGTTACCAGTCCAAGTAGTTGATGACGTTACGTCGGCAACGTGCGTTTCCCAAACGGTAAGTTCCTTGCGGTCGTATTCATTCAACTTGACCGAATCCCATCCGTCGGGGTTGGTTTTCGAGAAGTCTACGATTTGTCCCCTCAATCCGTTTAATCCTGCACTTTTTGCATACGGATCGACAATTTCTTGTCCGCTTGGATAAGACGAATTAACAACAGTATAAGTGTAGTACTTGCCGCCAAGGTCACCAGTAACAGTAACTTCGAACACGCCTTTTTCGCCCTTTGTCATTGCATATGTGATGGGCGTTTCGGAACCGTGACCTTGATTGTAAACGTTAAGTGTAATGCTCGACGAAACGGGCGACCAAACGCGGAACACGGTTTTGTCCGCCGCGTAAATTGCACCAAGCTCTCCGTCGTAATAATACAAATCATTAAAGGCATCCGTCGAATACAGCGCGGTAATGGCAACGTTTGTGGACTTTACCGTTCCATCCTCAAAGGTTACCTCAACCGTATACGAGTTGTTCAAGTCGGCTTGCATGTTGTCCGGCATTTTGTAAAGAATGTTCGCCGTTTTTTCCACATCCTTTTGCAACAACACGGTGTTATTTTCCTTTATTGCAACGGATTTTACTGCCGTTGCAGTGGTAATTCTAACGGTTTTTTCGCTTTCAAACTCTGCAGAAAGTCCGTAACGCAAATCCGTAACTCTATCGGTAACGGTTTGATCAAGCTTTTTGTACAATGAAATATCCCCCTGTACAATGTACACATGATAATAATTATTTTCGTCAAGCGTCATACCTTCAAAACTGAGCATTCTGTCCGCATCGCCGTCCTTTGTCCAGCCCGACTGCAAACGAGGTATTATGCCCATTCCGTTTGCAACAACGCTATCGCCAAACGTCGAAAGAGGATACACTGCCACACCGCCAAAATCATCTTGATAGTTGATGCTGTACAGTGCGCCTTCGGCACCTACTTGCCACATCCAAAAGCCCCACTTTTTGTAGTCCGCCGAATTTTTACGGTAGTAATGCAACTGAATCGACGGTTCCGTTGCCGCGGGAATTTCCGTCGGCATAACCTTTGCGTCGCTAAAACCGCTTGTGCCCGTAAAAGGCGTTACCTGAAACAATCCCTTGCCCGCAGGCTCTTGCTCGTTACAACCGATAAGCACTGCGCTTACAGTAAAAATAACAAGCAACAAAAGTAAGATATATTTTCTTTTCATACTTTCCTCCATAATTATAATCAGCAAAAGGCAGTTAAACCACACAAAGCGTACGCTTTAACCACCTTTTGTTGTATCGTTGCAAAAGTAACGTCGTTTTCATCGAAAACCGCGCGCTACTTTTAACCGACTAATAAAGCCTGATATCGAATTTATTTTCGTAAATCCTCGATTTGTCGATATCTATTACAACCGAAAGTTTATCGCCTGCGTTAAAGTTATTTTCGGTCTTTACATAAACAACTTCGCCGTGCAAATCACATTTTGCGTATCTCGCGTTGCCGTAATCGACCATTTCTTTAACGGTAAGTTCTATTCCGTCACCTTGTTTATAAGCATCGTGCGGAACTTCAAAACGATAGTGACTTAAAAACAGTTGTGCGCCCAAGCCTTTGACTATCTTTTTGTTGATATCCAACGAGGATACAAACGAGCAACCATTGATATAGGTTGTGAACACCTTGGAATCAAACACGATATCGTCAACGATGCGGTCATGCTCTGCGGCAAGCTCAACAAGTCTATCCTTTTTGCTACGCTTAGCGTCCTTCAATGCCACAACGGCATCATCGCGCTCCTCACCGACAGTAGATTGAACCTTAGCTTCTGCATCGACAATGGCTTTTTCCAGCTGAGCGGTAAGCTCCTCACGACGCTTAGCATAAGCGACATCCTCTTCGCCGATAAGCTTGGTGGCATTATCTGCACGACCTTGTTCAAGGGGAAGCAGCTTGCCATCTAACGCGGCAACGTTATCCTGCGCCGTAGCGATAAGCTTATCGTACTTAGCGTTGATAGCCTCACGCGCTTTATTGTACTTAGCAGTAATATCCGCCTCTGCTTGCTTGCGTTGCTGCTGCTCTGCGCCTGAAAGGTTGCTATAAGCAGCCATTTGAGCCTTTAGCTCCTCTACCCTGTTTTGGCAGGCGAGTTTTGCTTCGGCAATTTGCTGGTTCGCTTGCACCTTGATCTTATCGCGCCTATCCTTGCTTGTGCCCTCGGTGCCAAGTTTGTAGGACATTTCTTCCTGAATACGCAAACGTTGAGCGGCAAATTCCGCCTTGACGGCTTTTACCATATCCTCGTTAACCTTTACGGTCGAAAGCTCGTCGCGGAACTGTTTATCCGCCTTGGCAAGCTCTGCCTTGCGTTGTTCGCCGTAGTAGTGAACAAGTTGTTGCACGGAACGTTTTGCGTTAACACGGTCAAAATACGAGCCCACAAACGTATCGTACACAGGCAACGGCGCAAGAATTTCGTTATTATCGGCATCAAACACAGAAAGCTTGGTAAAGTCGATATCCAAACCGACTTGCGCGCCGATTTCGTAGTCGTTTGCGCCAAGCATAAAGAAGGTGCGCTCGCCGTTTTTAAGATGCGTTACGGTAACATCGTTGATAACTTCCTTATCCGTCACCGTAGCCGAAAGCATCGAGCCTGCGGTAAACGCGTCGGTAGGCACTATAACGGAAGCCGACGAATACGTCTTGCCGTCCAGCAGCTTGATTATCGCTTCCGGCAGCTCAATGCGCTGACCGAGAATTTCCACCGAGCCGTCCTCTATCCTGCCGTCGAACACGTTATCCTGCGGCACGCGCGGCGCAATGGTTTGCTCCGTAACGGCATCAAAGAAGTGTGCCTTATCGATATTGACGGCAACATCAATAACGTCACCGATTTTGGACGTGTGCGTTCCGCCGTATTGCTTAACGATAACGCCCGTTTCGGAATCGCCCAAGCCGTGCATATTCAAATTGAGATCGCCGTAGATAAGCGTTTCGTTACCAAGTTCCTCAAAGTGGGAAATTTTTACCTTAACTACGTTATCCGACTTGGCAACAACCTCCTCGTCCGCCGAAAGATGTTCGCAACGCAAGCCGAGCGTAACCTTTTTGTCGCCGTTTAGATACTCCGGACGAACTTTTAGCAGTTTTTCAAACGGGATAGTCAAAACGGTATCCAAGCCGTCAAAACGAATATCCACCGTTGCCCCGTTACGTTTGAGCGTTACGGGGAAAAAGTTCATTTGCGGCGTGCCGATAAAGCCTGCCACGAACTTGTTTTGCGGATAATTGTACAGGTTTTGAGGCGTATCGATTTGTTGCACATATCCCATGCTCATAACGACGATTCTTGTACCCATCGTCATTGCTTCAACTTGGTCGTGCGTAACATAAATAAATGTCGTTGCAATTTCCTGGTGCAGTTTTGCGATTTCCGCACGCATTTCCGTACGCAATTTTGCATCGAGGTTGCTAAGCGGCTCGTCCAAAAGGAAAACTTTTGGCGTACGCAAAATGGCTCGACCTAACGAAACACGCTGACGTTGACCGCCGGATAACGCCTTGGGTTTACGTTCAAGATACTCTTCCAACTTAAGTATTTTTGCCGCCCAAAGCACTTTTTGATGAATTTCCGCCTGCGGAACGTGACGCAAATTAAGCCCGAAAGCCAAATTTTCGTACACGGTCATGTGGGGATAAAGCGCATAGTTTTGGAAAACCATCGCTATATCTCTATCCTTGGGTTCGATGTGGTTTGAAAAAGTATCGCCGATGTACAATTCGCCGGCGGTAATTTCCTCAAGACCTGCAATCATACGAAGCGTTGTGGATTTACCGCAACCGGACGGGCCTACAAATACAATGAACTCCCTATCCTGAATTTCCATATTGAAGTCGTTAACAGCTTTGACTCCGTTGGGATAAACCTTGTATAAATGTCTTAAACTTAAATTTGACATATAATTTCTCCTATTTTACTGTTAACACGGCAAAGGACATTGCCGGCATTTTGAGCGTATCGCCTTTAAGCGCCGCCCTTCCGTCGATGGTAAGTGTTGCAGCCAAGCTCACTTTGGTAGGCAAGGTGGAAACGTCAAAAGTCAATTCTTTCGTTGTGGACGCATTCCAAACGATATAAACAAGGCTATCGCCCTCGCCCTTGGATACCACGCACAAATTACGGTCACGATTGACAAAAACTTCTTTAGCAACATTGCTTGCTATCTGCGGAAAGCTACGCCTTAACGCGTTGGCTTTTTTAACGTAGTTAAGCAACGAATCTTTGTCGTTCAACTGATCGGCAACGGTGCCAAGCGGATACTTTTTGTCATCTGTACCAGCAGTGGAGCCTTTTACAGGTTTGCAAGTGTAGCTATCGCCCCAAGGCATCGGCTGCCGCCTGTCCTCATCCTTATAGGAATTTTCGCCACTTGACGCAAGCACTACCATGCCGACCTCGTCGCCGTAATAGCCAAAGGTTGCGCCGTAGCACATTGCCATCAAGCCGTAGCCGCATTTGACGTAATTTACGTTTATTGAGCCGTTAAGCAGCCCGTATGCTCTACCTGTATCGTGGTTGCCGATAAACGTTGCGGGCACACCGCCTGCCGCACAGACTTCGTTTTTGGCGTCGATATTAGCCAAATATGCCGCTTTTTGCCCCTTTACGGCAAAAGGAATGTAGCCGTCTGCGCTGTAGCCATTGGCAAAGTTGAAAAAGCTATCCACGCCGCTTGCCTGATAACGTTGATTTTCACCGGAGTTACCCCACGAGCCTTCGCCTACTATATAACAATCCGGCTTAATTTCCTTTGCCGTTTCGTTGAGCCAAGTAAGGAACTGCAAGTTTCTGTCGTAATCGCTTGTAAAGTAGCTTGTAACCGCATCCAGACGGAACCCGTCCACGTTGTGGTCTATCAGCCAAAAGCGCATAATCTCTTTAAGCTCGTTGGCAAGCGCACCGTTCGGATTATCCAAAACGCTTTGCAGGTTCAAATCCGGCATGCCCGACCAAAACCGTGCCTCGTACATCAAACTTGAACCATAACGTTCGTAGCCTTCCTTGAGAGTGCCGGTGTACGGCTCGAAATTGTAATAATCCTTGTACTGCTGCAAATCCTCGCGATTGGGGCGCATATGTGCCGTTGCGCACTTGGTAAACCACTCGTGCTGATCGCTTGTGTGGTTGAACACAAGGTCGAGTATGATGTTAATACCGCGCTTGTGACACTCCGATACAAGTCTGTCGTAGTCCTCCAGCGTGCCGAATTGCGAATCGATTGTTTTGTAGTCCACCACGTCGTACTTGTGATAGGTGGTCGATTGATGCACGGGAGTAAGCCAAATGCCGTCGTAATGCAAGTTCTCGATGTAATCCAGCTTGGCAATAATGCCGTTAATGTCGCCTATTCCGTCGCCGTTGCTATCCGCAAAGGAATACGGAAAAATTTCGTAATACGTTCTGTTTTTGCCCTCGCTCGGTTTAATTTCCAGCTCCTCGTCCGAGCACGCAAACAACGCCGGACACAGTAGCAATAACACAAGCGCAAGGGCTATAAATTTGAGTTTTTTCATAATACAATCGAGCGAATGATTAGCCCTTAACAGAGCCACCCGTTACCCCCTCGACGTAGAATCGTTGCATAAAGAAGAACAGCACGATGGGCAAAATGGATACCACAACACCGCCCGCGCAGAAATGCGTAAAGTGCTTTGAATACATCGTCATGCTATCCACCCAGCTTTTAAGGCCGATTGCAACCGTCCAGTATTGCTGACCGCCTTTGCCAACAAGGTAGCTTGCCATCATAAAGTCGCCCCACGGACCGACAAATGCGCTAAGCAACGTTTGGATGATTATCGGTTTGCTAAGCGGAAGCGTGATTGACCAAAAGATTTTTGCGCGACTTGCGCCGTCGATCATTGCTGCCTCGTCCAGCGATTTGGGGATGGTGTCAAAAAAGCCTTTGCTTACCATATAGCCCATCATTGTACCGGATACATACACCAGCATTAAGCCGAACACACTCGACGACGAGCCGACAAGTCCAAGGATGTCAAGCAGATAGTAGATACAAATCATGCCCAAAAATCCGGGGAACATGCCAAGGATAAGCATAAACTTCATCAATGCTTTACGACCGTTAAAACGCATACGAGATAGCGCATACGCCGTAAGCAGCGTTATCATGGTGTTAACAACCGATACCACCAACGATATAAGCAGCGTGTTAACGTACCAATCGACAAAGTACGAGTCCTTAGACGTAAACAGCCAAATGTAGTTATCAAACGACCACTGTTTGGGGAAAAAGTACTGCACAATGCCGGTGGATTCGCCACGCAGCGACGTTACGATAAGGTACACAAAGGGGAACACCCAAATTACGGAAATAATAAACAGAAACAGGTATGTAAGCCCGTTGCTCACGCCGCTTTTAAGGCGTTTTTTCAATAAACCGTTATTCATTATTGGAAATCCTCCTCGTTTTTAACAGAGCCAACGCGAGAGTAGGCAATCAGCGAGAAGAAGCTGATAACGACGAACAACAAAATACCGATAACCGATGCCATGTCGTAGTCGCTTGTGTCAACCGTCATCTTGTACAGCCAAGTGATAAGCAGGTCAAGGTCGCCTGCGGAGCTAACAAGGTTTGCCGATGCATACACACCCGATTTGCCGCCCGTAAGCAAGAATATGATGTTAAAGTTGTTTATGTTGCCTGTAAACGACGTGATAACGCTTGGTCCAAGCACGAACATCATGTACGGGAAGGTGATTTTTGCAAACATTTTGAACGGACTTGCGCCGTCGATTTTTGCCGCCTCGTACAAGTCGGACGGAATGTTCATCAAAATACCCGTACAGGTAAGCACCGTAAAGGGCACGCCCACCCACAGGTTAACGATGATAATAACAAACTGTGCCATGGTTCTGCTGCCGTCCAACCATTTGACAGGTTCCAGTCCCAAAACATATTTGAGCAGATAGTTGATAATACCGCCGTCCGAAATGAACATCTTGGATACAAGCAACAGCGAAATAAACTGCGGAACGGCAATGACCGTTACCAAACAGGTACGCCACAGCTTTTTTAAGCGAATGCCCTTTTTGTTGATAAGTATCGCAACAAACATGCCCAAAAACAGGTTTGAAAAGGTTGCGATTACTGCCCAAATAAGCGTCCACTCCAAAATGTACCAGAATGTGTGCATGTAAGCGCGCGCGTCCTGAGCCATTGCGCCCATACCTTCGCCTGTAAGCATAACCTTAAAGTTATCAAACCCAACCCAAGTGAATAGGTTTTTGGGCGGCATTGTGGAGCGGTGATAGTTGGTAAAGGCTACCAAAATCATAAAGATAAGCGGCAAAACGGTAAACACAACCAGCGTTAACGACGGAAATGCCAAAATAGTAAGATGGAACTTGTCGTTTTTGAAGGAGTTAATGTCGTCCTTCATTGTACGCATACGCTTTGCGATTGCATACGAAAGCTGATTGTCGTAAGCTTGCTTTACCGAGTTGATAAACACCACAACGGTAAACGCGATAACGATAATTGTCAAAATTGAGCACAGCAAAATCATGAATGAATCGTCGTAGTCGCCGATGGGTGTGCCACGGTCGGTGGTTTGCATTTGCTTGGTGCCCAACGTGCCGAAATCGGCAAGATACACCGAGCCGAAAAAGATCATAAATAGAACGAACGCCACCTCGTACACGGCAAACAGCACGCCTCTGCCAATTTGCCCGTATGCAAAGCATCCGAAGCCCCAAATAACGGCAGAAAGGCGCGTTTGAAGGTTGCCGTACCTAAGCGCGTCGATAAACGTCGAAAACCACGCGCCGATTTTTTGCAACAATGCCCACACTTTAGCAGGAATGGCGGCAAAAAAGCGACCGATAGCCGACGGAATATTCAAAAAGAATGAATAAAACTTGTACCATGCCCGTCTGGGCTTTGTCATGGACAAGTATTCAAGTGAAGATACTCTTCTCATAGGCTACTCCTTTTTGTTGCTTCAACTCCAAAACTCGCCCTCTCCCACACAAGGAAAGGGCGAGCATGAAAGTGGTTTTAGTAAGTATCCAAAACAGCCGTACACATTTTATTGCGCAGCTTGGCTGATATCGGTTTGAAGTTGAGCCAACTGCCTCTTTAACTCATCGCTGCCGGGAGCAAAATTATCCAACGCCGTGCCGCTTGTCGTAAATGCGTTGTACTCCTGCCACAGCTTGTTGCCGAAGTTTTGAATAGGAGTCCAGTAGTTTGCCGGAACGCTATCCTGCACGCGGAATCCCAGTCCGTTACCGATGGGCTTGCCTGCAAGCGAGTTGCCGTCTGCGTCCTTGCGCGTTGTTCCTGCGGGATATGTGCAAACACGATCATATTGCTTGTTCAATGCAAGCAATGCAACGTCTGCTGCAACTGCAGAATCTTGAAGCGCTTCTTTGTTGGAAGGACCTGCGCCGGTCTTTTGGTATCTTTGAAGCTGAGCTTCCTTACTTGTAAGGAACTTAGCCATTTCGTGCAGAATTTCAATATTGGTGTCGTTTGCCGTCGCAAATTCGCAAAGCGGATTTACGCCGAGGTTTTTATAACCTGCAAAGTTTTTGAAAGCGTATCTGTTGCCGCTGTTATCTTCCAACATGGGCAGCCAAGTTGCCGCATAGTTATCGCCCCAATATGTTTGAATTTCGTTAGCTTTCCAAGTACCGCAAACTGCAGCTGCAAGAGGTTCATCTTGAGCAGCATTGTTATTTTCGTTGATGTGAAGAGAAATATAGTCGTTAAGCGGAGCTTTGTCGCCATCGGTGTAGTAGTAGTGTTTGTTAACAGTGCCGTCTGTATTGGTAAAGCTGTTTACAAGACACTCCACTGCCGCAAAGCCAAGTGAATAATCACCGTTTTTGTAGCTTGTTTCGCCTTCAGGAAGGGTGTAACCGAACGAGCATGTTGCAGACACTTGTTTTCCGTCTTCGTCGTACTGAACGTCGTAGTCGCCGCCAACCGCAAAGAATGCACCGCTAACGTACCAGCTATCGCCAAGCGCCCAAGTGATTTTGCCGTTAGCCCATTTGCTGCCGCCTTCTGCAACTGCTCTTTCGTCAAGAGCGGCATACATTTCACGGAAAGTAAAGTCTTCCTTAATGCAATCGTTGGTTGCATCCCAAATAGATGTTCCGCGGAAAGCGTCCTTGTTGTAGTACAGATAGTATCCGTTATCTGCTTGGAGTGGATATGCCATGTAGGTCGAGCCCATTTTTGTGGATTCCACTGCCGATTCGATATTGTTTTCCCTTGCCCATGTTACGTCAGCATCTGTAAGAGGGGACAATGCGCCAAGGTTGGCAAGGTTTGCCATTTGGTCGTTGGCAAAGGTATAGATTGCCGCGCCATTTGTGGGGTCAACTTTCATGTTTCCGTATGCGCCACTATCTCCGCTGCCGGCGTAGTCGAACTCGTAGCCTTCAAACACATCTGCATGTTGATCACGAAATTCTTTTGCCCAAGCAACGTACAAATCACGATGCTCCTCCGGTCCCCAAATCATGATGACCTTGTTTTTATTGCCAGAACATGCAGTCAACGCTGCCACGCACGAAGCAACCAGTATCAAGCACAAAACGATACTAAGTAATCTTTTTTTCATCGCAAATACTCCTTGTTTGGATTTTTTGTTTAATAAAGCTTGTTAGATAAAAGCTGCCGTGGCGACAATCGCCACCACGGCAGAAATATCATTTGTTTGCCTGATTATTCGGCTGCATCAACGATAAGTTTGTATTCTGCATCAACGTTAGCCGTAAAGGATGTGGTTTCAGCAGTAACTGTAACAGGAATATTGCCGCCGTTAAGACCGATTTCAATACGACCGTCTACCCAAATATTGGTGCCGTCAACATCAAATGAACTATCAACAACAACAAATTTGCATTCGTAATCTTTATTTTCAAGACCACTGATGGTGATTGTCGCGGATTTGCGATCCTCGCTAACCGTCATAAGGTGAGTATCCTTATTGTAGCTCCAAGAAGTCATTGTTCCCATGAAAGCAACGTGGCTACCCTCTGCAAGAGCTTCTGCAAAGTTGATAGTGATAGTAACATCGCCTTCGTGAGCCGTAACTACTTCAAAATGCAATGCGGCTCCACCAAACAGTTCTACTCTACCTTCAGCAGGAGTAACTTTCGCATCAGTAGTGCCTGTTCCGTCCTCGCCGGCATATTGCTTGCCGTTCCAACGAACATCTTCGTTTCCGTCCCAACCATTTCCGTAAACAACAACCTTAAAGCTGTACTCGATGGTTTCAAGAGTCATTTCAATTGAATACTCTGTGCGCTCAGCGTTAGGAGTAAGGATTATTTTAGCCCTTTCCTCGTCCTTAAGTTGTTTATTTTCAAACGATGTATCGCCCCATCCGTTCATAGAACCGAAAATTACCACGGTTGCACTTTCGGGAAGAGCAGAAGCAAATTTTGCAACAAGAGTTGTTGTAACGTCGGTAGACTCGGAGTATTTTTGAGCTGCACCGTCAAACAACTCGATAGTTTCGTTGTTATCGAGAGTGGAAATTTCCACCTTTCCGTTAGTGCCGTCTTCGTTTGCGTATTCTACACCGCCCCAACGTGTACCATTGGTCTTATCCCAGCCCTTGCTGTGAACAACAAGTTTGAACTCGTACGTTGCCGTAACGATATCTTCAACTCTGATGCTGTACTCTGTACGGTCTGCATTGGGAACCATTACAAGTTTGGCTTCCTCGCCGTCCTTGAGAGAGCCGTCCTCGTTAAAGGAGTCATTACCCCAACCGTTGATGCCGCCCATGATGATAACGGTTGCAGCTTCGGGAAGAGCGTTTTCAAACTTTACAACAAGTGTAGTTGTAACTTTGTTGGGTGCACTGGGGATAGTCGAGAAAGTGTGTGTGCCAAGGTTGATTACCTTTTGTCCTGCTTCATATTCAAAAGCGGGGTTTGTGGGGTAAGCATATTCCAAGCATTCGTCAGACTTAAGGGAGTCGTTCCATTTAAGTCCGCAGTCAGCGTCGCCAAGTCCGCTTGATTTGTTGTAGCCGAGAACAAGCTGATAGTTGTTCCAAGGATCGGATACTTCTGCGTCGGGATTGGGAGCAAGGTCAGATTCAGCATACCACCAACCGGTTTCGCCAAGAGCCGTGAATTCAACAGCTGCCGTGCCAGTTGCAAAACCGGGATCGGTAACCGTCGTTCCGGTGATGTACGGAGAAACGTAAGTAGGGATAGCAGCGTTGCCATCGGCAAGCTTAAATACATACGTTACAGCTTTAGTTTGAGGGATACCCGCGGGAAGGTCGCCGCCGCCATTGTTGCCGCCGTCGTCTTTCTTGGCGTCCGGGTCCGGTGCTCCGCACTCTGTGCAAACGCCATCTACATAATTGTGTTTGCATTCCACAGTACAAGCAACCGTAGCAACAAGGCTAAGCACAAGTACCAATGCAAGCACAACCGTCAAAATTTGTCTTTTCATTGTTTTCCTCCTAAAATAATGTGTTTTATTTAGTGGGGAACTATCCCCAAAAAACCATATTTTAACGTGCGTACGCGTACACCCATGCGTGCACGCAAGCACAAAAAGCAAAAATAGGACATTTTGTACCTATTTTGCTCGGGCACAAGTCCCTTGCACATTGCAAGAGCTTGCCAAACAAAGTATTTAGCTTAAGAAGTATACCCCCCCCCGTGCCGTCGTGTCAATACTTTTTGGAAATAAAAATAAAAAAGTTTGTGATGTTCACTTAATAACATAAATGATAATTTTTGTACGACGTATGCACGGCTTTTGGGGCGTGCGTTGCGCACTTTCGGTTAAGCTTGTTATGCTTGTGCGCCGTGGCGGAGTTGCGAACAAAACCGCATTTTTGGCGCGGCAAAAAAGATAATTTGTTAAAACGGCTATTTTTGCCAACTCAAAGCCATTTGGCGTGAAAAACGATGGCTATAAACTTTAAGGGTAGTTGTGTTTGTGTTGTGATTTGATTATGCAATAAATGCGCCACAAGCAATAGGCAACATTGAGCTAACAAAATCAGCCCTTAGCAAGCCGCCACTTGGCGCACCCATTGCAACATTGGGCGACCGATAATGCTTTTCCGCACGGCATAAGGCACAAATCTGTTACGCACCGCGCGCCATTACCACAATACAAACAAGCTTGCGCCTCAAGTGCACGGTTGCAACGGCAAAACTCGCATTAAGCACGCCCTACCCACCGCAAAAAAACAATAATCCCGACTTAAACATCTGCCATTCCCCCAAAAAGCAATCGCGCCTTGAATGACTGCAGTTCAAACCGCAAAAAATTATCCTGTTTTGTACCCCATCTGTCCCACCGCAAAAAAACAAGCCCGTCTTTAACATCTGCCTTGCCGACTGCAAATGGGTTCACGTCCAAGCGCCGCCACGCTCACAATAAAAAAAAGGTTCCTTCCGTTAGAAAGAAACCTTTTTGCCTACCGACATATTAAATTTTGCAATGGCGAACGATTACAGCCTTATCATGCGCTGCAAGTTGGCGCGCACCGCTTTATCGATCCGCACGCACAGTAAGCTCGCCGCCCATAACATCCACGGTAAGCGTTGTATCGGGAGCAAGGTCGTTATTGACAATTTCCATTGCAACAAGCGTTTCCACATGGCTTTGCAGGTATCGCTTTAGTGGGCGCGCGCCGTACACGGGATCGTAGCCGTTTTGCACAATAAACTGCTTTGCAGCGTCCGTTACGACCAGTTTAAGCTGCTTATCTGTCAACCTTGCGGCAAGTTTGGCTACAAGCAAGTCCACGATTTTTGCAATCTCGTCCCTGCCAAGCGGACGGAAAATTACAATTTCGTCCAAGCGGTTGAGGAACTCTGGGCGGAATTGCTGCTTCAACAGCTTGTTAACCCCCTGTTCCGCCTCTGGCGAAAGCTCGCCGTTGGCATCGATGCCGTCCAATATCAGACTGCTACCAAGGTTGCTTGTCATTATTATTATCGTGTTCTTAAAGTCCACCGTGCGCCCCTGACTATCCGTAACCCTGCCGTCATCGAGGATTTGCAACAACACGTTGAACACATCGGGGTGAGCCTTTTCTATCTCGTCGAACAGCACCACGCTGTACGGCTTGCGGCGCACCGCCTCTGTTAGCTGACCGCCCTCCTCGTAGCCGACATATCCCGGAGGCGCACCCAAAAGGCGAGATACGGAGTACTTTTCCATATACTCGGACATATCTATACGCACAATGTTGCGTTCGTCGTCGAAAAGGTTTTCCGCAAGCGTCTTGGCAAGCTCGGTTTTGCCAACGCCCGTAGGACCAAGAAACATAAAGCTGCCTATCGGGCGGTTAGGGTCCACAATGCCCGCGCGAGAACGCAAAATGGCGTTGCACACCTTTGTGACGGCATCGTTTTGCCCCACCACGCGCTTGTGCATTATACTCGGCAGCTGCACAAGCTTTTGCTTTTCCGCCTGCTGCAAACGCGAAACGGGAATGCCCGTCCAGCGACCGATGATTTTTGCAATTTCCTCATCGGTAACCCTATCGTGGAGCAGGCTATCCGCGTTGCCGTTTATTGCCTTTTCCTGCTGCTCAAGCTGAGCCGTAAGCTGTGGCAGCTTGCCGTACTTTAGCTCCGCCGCCTTATTAAGGTCGTAATCGCGCTCCGCCGTGGCAATTTGCGCATTAACCTCGTCGATTTGCGCACGCAGCAACTGCACCTGAGAGATGGCTTGTTTTTCGTTTGTCCAGCGAGCCTTCATGCCGTTGTATTTATCCGTAAGCTCGGCAAGCTCCTTGCTTAACTCCTGCTTGTGCGCGGCGGAAAGTTTATCCGTTTCCTTTTCAATAGCTTGCAACTCGATTTGCAACTGCATTATGCGGCGAGATGCGTTATCCATCTCACTTGGCATGCTGTCCATCTCGGTGCGAATCATTGCGCACGCCTCATCCACAAGGTCGATGGCTTTATCCGGCAAAAAACGGTCGGAAATGTACCTATCCGATAGCGTTGCGGCGGCAATAAGGGCGTTATCTTGAATTTTTACGCCGTGAAATACCTCGTAGCGATCCTTTAAGCCACGCAAAATGGAAATGGTATCCTCCACCGTGGGCTGATTGACCAACACAGGCTGAAAACGCCGCTCCAACGCAGGGTCCTTTTCGATATACTTGCGATACTCGTCCAGCGTGGTTGCGCCTATGCAGTGCAGCTCGCCGCGCGCAAGCATGGGTTTCAAAAGATTGCCGGCGTCCATTGCGCCGTCCGTTTTGCCTGCCCCGACAATGGTGTGCAGCTCGTCAATGAACAAAATAATTTGCCCATCGCTTTTTTTGACCTCGTTAAGCACCGCTTTGAGTCGCTCCTCGAACTCTCCGCGGAACTTTGCGCCCGCAACAAGCGCGCCGAGATCAAGAGAAAACAGCTTGCGATTTTTTAGCCCCTGCGGCACGTCGCCTGCGGCAATTCTTTGGGCGAGTCCCTCGGCTATAGCGGTTTTGCCCACGCCCGCCTCACCTATCAGCACGGGATTGTTTTTGGTTTTTCTCGATAGAATTTGCGTGCAGCTGCGAATTTCGTCCTCTCTGCCAATCACAGGGTCAAGCTTGTGCTTGGCGGCAAGCGCAACAAGGTCGGTGGCATACTTGCCAAGGGCGTCAAAGGTTGCTTCGGGATTATCGCTCGTGACGCGCACATTTCCGCGCATTTTTGCCATAGTGCGCAAAAACGCCTCTTTAGTGACGCCGTAACGCCTTAGTAATGACGAAAGTTGTACGCCTTTATCCAGCAACGCCAACATAACGTGTTCGACAGAAACATATTCGTCCTTCATATCCGATGCCGTTTTTTCCGCCGCATCAAACACGGCATTAACCTCGCCGGAAAGGTACACTTGCACGCCTCCGCTCATTTTAGGCAGACGTGAAACCTCCTGCAATGCAGCATTTTTGAGGGCACTCACGTCCACCTCGCAGCCAGCCAGCACAGAGGTAACAAAGCCCTGCTCATCATCCAGCAGACCGCACAACAAGTGCAACGACTGCAACTCGCTGTTGCCGTTTTGTCGAGCAAGCGTTTCCGCCGCTTGTATTGCCTCTATCGTTTTTTGAGTGTAATTGTTCATATTCATAAAATCACCTCCCTGACGTTATCTATCCAACAAATACGCATTACTGCTTGAAAGTCTGTTGCCGCGATGGCTATCCGCATACTCGGCAAACAACTCCGCAACGGTTGTTTCGTCTCCGCTTATCCAAGCGCGCAACATGCCGTCAAGCGTCACGACGTACTCCAAAATCTCGTGTGCCGCCTGCGACGCGTCACTGCCGCCAACAAACAGCAGACTGACATATTTGCCATTACCGTAGCGTGCCGTAACGTTATTTAGATACTGCCGTTCCAACGCGGCAAGCCGCTGATAAAAGTTATCAAACGCCATAGTCAACAGCGGATTTTGCGTGCGCGTGTTTAGCGTGATTGCGCAAACCGAACGCTCGCCCTCGGTAAGCTCCAGCTGATAGCGTATTTTGGGACTGTATTTTACAGGCAGCGAGGTTATTATTTGCGCCAAATTGATTTGAGCGTTATTAACAAAATGCATCGCACTCACGCGCGCAAGCATTGCATCCATTTCCTCCCAAATGTTGCGCATCCTGACATCACCCGTCTGCAACCCCACGCACTCCGATAGCAAACTATCCACCACCGCCGAGCGCGAAAGCCCACGCACTGCCGCCATCGCATCCACCGCCGCAACAACGTCGTCGCTAAGCAACAAACTGTAAATACTCTTGGACATATTTCCTCCGCAATTATCTATTTACGTTTTTACGCCCACATTATACCACCGAAAAAAGATTTGTCAATAAAATTATTATAAATTTTTGCAAATTTTTTTCTCGAAAGCCGCATTATCCTCCCCCGTTTAATTTTCAAACCGCCCGTTCACGCTCACGCCTCGTCAGCCTTCTGCAAAAAGTTTTGAAGCCAACTCACGACGCAGCAAACAGAAAGCAAAACTCAACCGATTTATACCACGCCACAACCGTTACGAAGTCCATCGGCGGTCTTGCGCCATTTCCAATGTCTCCGTTCAAGCAAGATTTTGCATATTCAACAAGCTTATTCTGCTTTTTTTGCATTAAACACCGTCAATCGCGCCAAAAAAGCCGCAAAAAAAACGCCGTTCCTTTGCGAAACAGCGCTTTGAATTATTAAACGTATGTATTTGTTTGACAAAATCAGTCAACGTATCTGGCGATAAAGTCAGGCAACTCATCCTTGGTGCCGCTTGCGGTAATAACAAACTTGATGCCAAATTCCTTGGAAAGTGCGTCAATACCGTCATAGAACTCCCTAAGCTCCGAAATGTTGCAATCCAGCAAACGCGTTAAGCCGTCAATGTAAAACAGCTCGATATCGTAGTTGCCGGCAAGCATTCCCTTTACAAACGCCAACACCTCGCTTTGCGTGGAAAGTCCGTAGTGGGATGCGTCAACCAAACGAATGCCCCTATCAAGGTCATGCATACGATGGTTTGTTCTATCCAAGTACACTATTGCACCCTTTGCCTCCGGCGCAGATTGATTTGCCAATGCAACTATTTGCTTTGTTTTGCCGCTTCCTTTGCCGCCATAGATAATCTGTATCAATTTAGTATCCTCCATAAAATAAGCAAAAACAGCTTTTTGCCTGTGTTTATATTGTAATATATTTCGCAATAAACTTCAATGGTTTTTTGCAAAAATAAAAAAATAACTTGCATTTTTTATCGACTGCGATAATGCTTCCGAAACACGTTCGTTCAATATAAAACGCGTCACCAAACGCTCGAAAACCCAACAGCCCAACTTGGAACACATCGCATAGCGACGCACGCCATTATATCAAACGCGCCCAAAGAACACTTTGCACACTCGCTCGTAACGCAAATACAAAACATTACCGCAAAGCACGTCGCTCAGCCATTAAGCTTGCAACTTGGCTGCTTGATCCGCCAACCTTAGCCCCTCGACCATTTCCGCAATGTCGCCATTCATAAAATTATCGATGCTGTACAGCGTCAAGCCTATGCGGTGGTCGGTAACGCGCCCCTGCGGAAAGTTGTAAGTACGGATGCGTTCGCTACGGTCGCCCGTGCCGACCTGACTTTTGCGCGCTGCGGCATATTCCGCATCGGCTTGCGTTTGATAAAAATCATACAGCTTACTGCGCAAAATATTCATCGCCTTTTCTCTATTCTTTATTTGACTGCGCTCATCCTGACAGTTGACCACAATGCCCGTTGGCAAATGCGTAATTCGTATTGCCGACTCCGTTTTATTGACGTGCTGTCCGCCTGCGCCCGAGCTACGATAGGTATCGATCTTGATATCCTTATCCAAAATTTCGATATCCACATCAGGCGCTTCCGGCAGAACGGCAACGGTAATGGTGCTTGTGTGAATACGCCCCTGACTTTCCGTATCAGGTACGCGCTGCACGCGATGCACGCCGCTTTCGAACTTAAATTTGCTGTACGCGCCGTCGCCCACAACCATGAACGAGCCCTCTTTCAAACCGCCCAATTCGTTTTCCTCGATGTCTATTTCCTCGATTTTCCAACGATTTTTTTCCGCAAACATATAGTACATACGGCGAATTTCGTTAGCAAACAATGCCGCCTCTTCGCCGCCCGCACCGGCACGAATTTCGATAATAACGTTTTTGTCGTCGTTGGGATCTTTAGGCAAAAGCAGCACTTTTAGCTGCTCGTTGAGCTCCTCGATGTGCTTTTTTTGAGCAGAAATATCCTCATGTAGCAGCGCAAGCATCTCCTTGTCCTTTTCCTCTGCAGAAAGCTCAATGCTATCCTGCAACTGTGCTTGAGTTTTTTTGTATTCCTCATAGCACTCGACGATAGGCGTAAGCGAGCTGTGCTCTTTTACGAGTTTTTTCCAGCTTTTGTTATCGGCAATAACCTCCGGCTTGGCTATTTCCTCCGTAAGAAAATTGTAGCGTTCCACAATTTTATCCAGCTTATCCGTCATAATTTCTCCTATAAAACCCTTTAACCCTTTAGTTCTGCTACGACAATTCGGTCGCAGCCGGCATAATCCTTCATCACCAACACGTTGTACCTATCGGCAAACATTTTTGCCACGGCATCGCCCTGATTATAGCCGATTTCCATAACCAACAAACCTTCCTTGGTAAGGTGCTTATGCGCCTCGTTGGAAAGTCGCCAATAAAAGTCCAACCCGTCGTTGCCACCGTCCAATGCGATGCGCGGTTCGTAACTCTTAACGCTATCGTCAAGCTCATCGATTTCACCCGTCGGAATGTACGGCGGATTGCACACTATTGCATCATAACGACCGTTTAACGAGCCAAACATGTCGCTTTTAATAAACTTAACGTGCGCTTTATTGTTTTTTGCATTTATCTTTGCAACAGCCAACGCCTTTGCGTCGATATCAGCAAGCGTTACCTTTGCGCCCTTTTCCAGCGCGGCGGTTATGCCAAGCACACCGCTGCCGCAGCACAGATCCAAAACCGTCATTGATTGACTTACGCGCTTTAACAGCTGCTCCGCCACCAACTCCGTTTCACGACGAGGAATTAGCACATCGGGCGTTACAACATAATCTCGTTTGAAAAACTCCTCACGTCCGATAACGTACTGCATCGGCTCGCCTGCCCTCAAACGCTCTTCCAGCTTGGTAAGTCTAAGTTTCCAACCGAACGGAACAGAAAGTTCATTATCCAAATCCGACGGTTTAATTTTCAATATCGCAGCCGAAAGCCACTGTACGTTTTTAACTCCCGTGAGCTCTGGCAGTGCGCTTTCCGCAACGCATTGCATAAATTCTGCCGATGACATTGGCGCAGGAAAACGCTGTTCCGCGATGGACAGATCCGCATCCATTTGCAACACACAGTTAAATGCCGTTATTGCTACCATGCACATGTCGTCATCTGGCTCACGAGTGGTCAAATGTTGGAATTGTTTTCCCAACCACTTTAGCGGACGAAACAAAATAAAATCGCTGCGAGCAAGTAGCATAAGCATTTCGTAACTAATACCCGCCGTAAGCGGCAGCAGCGCGACCTTCAACAAAAAGCGCAACCACCCGTTTTCTATAAACAGCGTAAAGCCCGCCGCATTGCACACCACGTCCAGCAACATCATCAGTACAATGGACAACACAACAACAAACACCAAAAAGCTTGTGCCGCACCTATCGTGGTAGCGACTACTTTTTTGTACGTTTTCCACCGTCAGCGGCAACTCGTTTTCGTAACAAGATATCGTTTTGTGCTCCGCCCCGTGATACATAAACACGCGGCGAATTTCCTTCATTTGCGATATGCCCGCCATATAACCGATTAACACCGCCATCTTTACTACGCCTTCCAACAGCGATTTTAGCCAAGCAAAATGCTGCTCGTCCAGCTGCGTTAACGCAAAAAAGCCACTCGTTATCGCCACAGGCAATCCCACAAACAAGCCTATCGCAAGCACCACGCCAAGAAGCATCGATACCGCCATCATCCAACCCATGCCGTTGCCGCTTGTATCTATTTCTTCCTCGACCATAACCTCGGCAGATTTGCCGATAATTTTTGTGCCGTCCACCAACGAGATAATCAAATTGACTATTCCGCGCACAAACGGCAGCCTACGATACCAAGGTCGTGCAGCCGAAAGACGCGTAGTTTCCGTGCGAATATTGCCAAGTTCGTCCCTGACGGATAACGCCATGCTGCTTTGACCACGCATCATAACGCCCTCAATCACAGCTTGACCACCGATTTTAGTTTTCATTATCGCTCCTTTGGCAAAAGACTGCTGCGCCAAGGCAACAGACGTCTAAGTGCCAGTATATATTATTCTATCAAAAAAACAGCGATAACACAAGTGTTTACAGGGCACAACGCCGCCTTACGACAAAAAAAAGCTCAATCACAGTTTTACAAAACAAATTCAGCCCCCCAATACAAAACCAGAGTTAGAGTAATTTTATACTCACAAAAGCTCACATCCTTACTCATCACCACAAATTAAACAAATGCGCCGCCAAACGCACCTTTACGCAAAAAAACTTGCGATTAAGCCGAGAATAAACAAGCGACTACCATTGCCACAACAGACGCCTTGTTGCACGTCACAGCCCCCGTCGAAAACAAACAAAAAAAAACGCAAGCTCGTCTTTGGCATATCCGTAAAACGACTGCCACAAAAACGATTTTGCGTTTTTCAAGTTAACTTATTTAGTTTTTGGGACCATTATCCAAAATTGCTTTTATCGTTGCAAAAGGTTCTTTCGGCTTGCGGTCGAACGTCATCAGTCCGTTAACCTCGTGGAACACATCTGAAAGCTGTGTATAGCAAAAGCCTTTAATATGCGGATTTGCATAAATGGCATCAATAAGCGACGCAAAGCGCGAAATAAACTCCTCATCGCTGCGAACCGCCTCGCCGTACCCCCATTTGTTCCCGTCAAGATCCTTAACAAACGATGTTCCGCCAAACTCGGAAATCAATATCGGCTGCCCGTCGTAGCTGTAGCCATCGGCAAACGCACCCTTGTGATGCCCGTCAAAAACGCGCTGCGTGCACTTTTCAATTGTCTTAAAAAACCGCTCCAATTCTTTGCCGTTTTGTGTGTAGTGATGAATAGTAAGATAATCGGAAATGGTGTGTTCCCAACCATCATTGGTTATAATCGGGCGCATGGGATCGTATTCCGCCGTCCTGCAATACAGCTCGTTTGCGTAATCTTGCTGAGTTTTGTCAAACAAAATATCCTCTACGCCCCAGCTTTCGTTAATAGGTACCCAACACAGCACGCAAGCGTGGTTGTATTGCTGCTTTACGGCAAGCATCCACTCGTTCGCAAAAGCAGCGCGAATGCGTGCCGGAATGGCATACTGCTCATCATGGTTATCAATCCAAATGCGAGTATACGCAGAGGGCATTTCCGCCCAAACGATATAACCGCGAATATCAGCGTGATACAAAAACCGTTCGTCCTCCACCTTTTGATGCTTACGGCAACCGTTAAAGCCCATTGCAAGCATATCGTCGATGTCCTTTTCCAACGCCGACTCAGAAGGAGGCGTAATGTTACTTGTGCTCCAATAACCTTGGTCTAATATCAATTTTTGGTACAGTGGCGCCCCGTTAAGAAGCACTTCTCCGTCGCCATACTCGATTTTTCTCATTCCAAAATAGCTGCCGATATCGTCGCAAACCGCACCGTCTACCAAAAGCGTAACGGCAAGATCGTACAAGTTTGGTTCGCCAACGCTCCACAGATGTTTTTGTTCACCAAGCCAAATGTTTTGCGCAGGGGACGCATTCATAACTCTTGTCGTTACCGATGCAACCTGCTCGCCCTCAAACGAAGCAACACAAGTAAGCCACACGTCGTGTTCGACAAAGAATTCTTCCGCGTTAGGCAAAACGCAATCGAACTCTGCAGATAAAACGTTCTGATCTGTAAGCGGCGTAAGTTTGAAGCTATTAATACGATATTGATTGACAACCTCTATCCAAGCCGTTTTATACAAACCGCTAACGCCCACATACCAGCAACCGTAATCGCGATCGAAGGAACGCTGCTTCCCGCGGGGAACGGATGGATCGTAGCTGTCGTCCACCTTTATTACAAGCTTATTTTTGCCTTGAACGCACGCGTCCGTGATATCGTACGTCTGACGATGATACGCGCCGATTTGCACTCCGCAC
The DNA here is from genome assembly GCA_964607155.1 of uncultured Oscillospiraceae bacterium. Classification (GTDB taxonomy): domain Bacteria; phylum Bacillota; class Clostridia; order Christensenellales; family CAG-314; genus Fimimonas. The sequence continues at coordinate 30,096 of CAZSIF010000002.1, read as the reverse complement.
GAGGTACCGTTAACAAACACCTGTGTAAGATAGTCGCTGCCCTCAAGTTGCAACAAAACGCGTTGGTGCTCCGCAAAAGACAGGTCAATATCACGCTGATACCACACCGTGGGATATTGTTCAACGCAACCGATGCCGCTATCCGAGCACTGATAGGCAAACGGAACGCGTATTTTGCGGGCGGCATCAAAACCGTTTTTGTTGGCGGAGCGATCTTGCGTTCCGTCCTCGAAACAAAAATCCCATTCTCCGTTTAAGTTTGTCCACTGCTTGCGAACCATTTGCGGACGCGGATAATCGGGAACATAACATGCCGTATGCTTGAATTTCACTTTTTTATTCTCCTTTGAACCTTGTCAAATTATTCGTATGTTTAATGTTGATGCATCTATGACAACCTTGGATTTTTCCGTCAAAAACGGAGCGTCCGCGGGTAGCCACAATGCAACATAGTTATCGAAACCGTCAAGCCGACAGTAGCACAGTTTTTTTTCGCCAAGCAGTTCTTCATCGAGGCAATTTTTTACAGTTATGCCCTTTTTACTCGGCGTCGCCGATACGCGCTTGCCAAATGTCACCTGTACACTTTGCCGGCGATACCGCTGCGAGAGATCAACGGTGCCGCAAGGCAAAATCAACTTTGAACCGACGGTTTTGCCAGTACAAGAATTTACATACACCCGATAATGCGCAAGTAGCCTGCTGCCGTTACCCATCGGCACTATATCTGCGGCAGAAAAACACAGCTTGCCGCAAAAATCGGAAAGGCACAGTTTAACCTCAGTGCCGTCGGACAATCTATATGTATCCTGCGACACGCACTCGGCAGACAACACAATATCATCGGGGCTTGGGTTTGTCTTAATGTTTTTAGCTTCTATCTCAACAAGCACCTCGCCGGTTTTGCCGATATACCTATACCTAAAATTATCATCGACCTTGAACTTAATGCCACAAAATGCCAGTTCAACGCCATCGTAAAGCCCGTTTAAGTGCAGTTTTTGGGATACATCTACCAAACAACCGTTTTCGTCGAAACGTTGCGTTTCTTTTGCGAACAGGTTGTACGCGCACCCATCGGCATCCGTTACGGCATTCGGACACAACGTCGTGAGAACATCTATCGTACTCGGTTTTTGCAAAACGGAGTTTTTGTCATCGCACTGCAATACACAGCCATTCTTAATCACAATCAGCTTATCCGCAAGCGAAAGCGCTTCTGCAAGGTTATGCGTAACGTACACAAACGTAACATGCGGCAACTGCTTTTTTAGCACTCTTAAATACTCAACGTACTCCGCACGCTGCTTTTCCGCAACATTAGATAACGGCTCGTCAAACAAAATTGCTTTGGGACGAGTTACAACTGCCTTTGCCAGTGCAACACGTTGTTGCTGTCCACCGGAAAGCACCCGCGGCAACTGACCAGCAACATCCACAAGGTCAAAGCGTTTTAGCGCATCTGCAATGGCACATTCCTCCTCCTCGCGAGAAAGCCCGTACCGCTCCAACGCAACAGATAAATTTTCCCATACGGTAAGCTTTGGATAAAGAACGTATTCCTGAAAAACCATCGCGATTTTTCTGTCCTTGGCAGCAATGTCCGCAGCAGAAAGCCCATCCAAATACAGCTCGCCGGCAGTGGGCTTATCCAAACCGGCAATAAGCCTTAACAGCGTCGATTTACCGCAGCCGGACTCTCCAAGAATAACAGCAAACTCGCCATCATCAATTTGCAACGACGCATCACGCAAGCCGTAAACGCCCTTATCATATATCTTTTTTAAATAACGTGCAGTAATCTTCATTTTTATCGATTATCACAATTAGTCCAAAGGCTCGCCATCAGACACGCCATCGGACGCACTAACACTCGGCTCCGCCTTATTGTCGCTTGCGCCCTGCACTTGCAAATAACTCTTGCCGCCACGCAAGCCCATATTGACAAAATCAGGGTAGTCCCTTTTATTAATCATTGTGTCAAAAATATCAAGGCAAAGCTCCGTTTGCGCGAGCACTGCACACGACAAACCGCACACAACCAGCACGCAACACACTATCAACTGCGATAACACCCACGGCAAAAGCCACGCCACAACAAAAGGCAAAATCGTAGCTAACACAACCAAGAGTGATCTAAAAAGCCTTTTAAATGTCATTATTACGCTATTTAACAGCAACTTGCGCATGCTAACATTATACAGCGATGCCTGACCGCACGCAAGCACAGCAATAGTTGTTGATATCACAACAGCCACAGCACACAAGCAAACGGCAAGCGTCCATGCAAACGAGTTATCCTCCGTCATGGTAAGTAGCGCAACGGACGACAGATATTTCATTAGTCCGCAAAATACCCCCAACGCAAGCCCTATAACAAAAAACTGTTTGCCACCATTCTTGATGCCTTTGATAAAATCCCCAAACGGCTTGATGTGCTGTCCCCAGCAGAGTCGCCTGCAAACATAAAACAAACCGGATAGTCCCACAAAAGCGAGCCCAAGCAAAAGAGCGTCGGTTCCATATTGTAGCAGAGTCAAATTGATTAAATACGAAAACCTCTCCGCAACGCTCATTCCTTGCGTAATTTCGCCGACGTACCAGCCGCAAAGCATATCCCACGCAAGCAAGGGCAACCAAAACGGCGCACACAACAGGTTGACGCGAAACAGCACTCCAAACCGACTGCGCAGTAGCACAAAAAACTGTTGTTTTCTGCTCACAGGCAAAGCGTCGGCGGTAAAATCGCCACTCTGTTCTTTGCCGAAAACATACTTATATACTAAGCCCTTTTTCATACCTTATTAACAAAATATTGCAATATATTTTCTATCAGCTCGGCGTTTTTGCACACGTCTTTATTAACCAAAATGTACATATCTTCGCCCACAGGCAAGCCTATCGCCGTTCCCTGACAATCCAACGTGTTCGTGTAGCCATGCAGCGGAGCAAACAAATCCGCCTCTGCAATAGCTAACGCCTCATCTTTTTGCAAAACAAATAAATCCACCGTTGCCGCCTTTACGGCAAACGCCTGCGCATACATACTATCGGCAGGCGAGTATCTGTTAAACGAGCATTGCTGCATGCCGTGCTGTTCGCAAAGCGAACGTATTGCCTGTTCATCAGTGGCATTGAGCCAATCGCGCGAGCCGATCCACACTTGCAGTGTCAGCTCCGACGATGGGCGCGAAAGCCAATAGAAAGCCAAACCCCATGCACCAAAAGCAACAACGATTATCACCAGCCACAGCCACCCGTGCGAAAGCAGTCTAATTGCATCCTTACGCATAGCTACTCCTCCGCCGAATATCCGACAATAAGCCTACCCACAACGGTTAGCCGATACGCATCGCCCATACAAAACGGATTTTCAATAAGGCTTGGCAACAAAAGATTTTCCTCATCAAAGCGCAGCACCGCGCAATCGATACCGTCCAAATCCTCCCTATCGCCACAACCGCAATATTTGCCACAGACGTACGTTTTATCCGCTTCGTGAAGCCTTGCCGCCAGCCTTAGCAACAGTTGCCGTTCGGAAGGAAGCTTAACAAACAGCAATACGAGCCAAAAATACGCAACGGACACGCACGAGCAGACAAGCCAACACACCCAATATGGTAGGGCTTGCGTAACGCCGAGGGCAACAAAGCAGCCGCAAACAATAACAAATAGAGTAGTTGCAGCAACAAGTCCGCACACGCGACGCCTTTTAACGCGCGTCCACTCGCTCAGCACGGACGGAGCAAAAACGTTAATAGATTGCATTTGTTCTCCAAAAAGACGAGTATACGGCATATGCCGCAAGATCGCCTTAAATAATATTGTATACCATAAACGCTTTCCGAGCAACCCTTTCGTGCAAATTGGCTCAAAAAAACGCTTAAAAAGCAATGGGCTGCAGGTCATTGCGCGCATCACGTTGTTACTTGCGCACGCCAATCGGCTGCCACAAAATAACAACAATTCCGCCGCTTGCCCACAGCCCTCTTTTTCATCTCAACTATGCTTTGCAGTGCAACATGCACTGCCAAACAAACGCTCGTTAATCGATAACAACATTGAGCGCAGCCAACTTCTCCACAACCTCATCGAGATTATCCGTAATGGAGTAATTGCGGAAGCGCGTAAAGGAGTTGTACGTCAAGAAAGAAACCGCACACGCCGTGTTGTCCTGATCCGTAAAGCCGCCAAGCTCGCCGTTAGTAAGCTCGAACACAAGACTATCGTTAACAAACATGTAGCAATCTGCGCCGATACGAGCAATCGCCAGCTTGGTGTACTTATCGCCAGTGTACTCTATATTACCGGCATATTTACTGTGCGACGCGTAATCACTCCACCTATAGTCCGTACCGGCGGTGTTGCTTTCCACCCAGCCAACGTATTGACCGGAGTATGTTTCGCCACAGTCGATATTAAAGAACACAAAGTATTTCGATACTGCATCCATCATAATACCGATTTTGGGGTATTTATCGTCCAGATACGAAGTTGTGTGATCCAACACAGACAGTTCTGCCTCAACATAGAAGGTCGTAGAAACAACATCCTTGAAATACAGTTTTTGCAGGTTGCCGCACCAAGTCTTTTCAACGTAAGCATTCTCCGTACCATCGTCGTGCGTCAAATCGTAGCCGTAGCCGCTTGCAAAGTCGCCTGCAGTACCAAAGGTTTGACTTTCGTACACGGGGATTGGGCTACCGAACGCAGGTTCGCTATAAGTGTACTCGGTAAATGCCGTCACCGCCTTGGGATTTGCCACCACTTTGCCAAGCACGACAATTTCGTTAAACGCAAAAACAGTATCATCATCCGCATTGATGGTTATTTCAATTTTATTTACGGGCAACTCATCAAACTCCACAATTGCATTTGCGCCAGGATACATAACCTCGGAGAAGCTATCGCAGTTCCAGTCGGAATCAAACTCCACGTTTTTAACAGTGGCAACGTCTGTGGAATTTTCACCAGTCTTGTAGTACAGCTTGATGCTGTTGATACCCCAAAACGCGTTGTCGTACACAGTGCTGTTGTACAGCATTATCGAGCGTGCGTTAACAAATTGATCGAACGTGAGCGTGATAACCGTTTTGCCGCCACTGGTTTTGAATTCCTTAACGGGGTCAACGGCGTGAACCTTTATTTGTCCGTCGGTTAAGTACGCAACGTCACTATCCTCCGCCGTATTGTTTACCGTAACGTTTGCCATGGACGCAACGTTTTGATAGCCGGAAATTTCCGACGGCAGCGGTTGATACGAATATGTAGGTCCGTTTGCATGCAATACTTTTTGTCCCTTGCCGTTTTCCACAAGCGTCATTGTGTCCACAGCAAGTGCTCTGCCATTGCCGATATCCTCACGATTGAGGAATGTGTGGTACGCAATCATCAGCTGGTCGCCGCACTCGATAAAGCAATGGTGCCCCGCACTGGTGATAACGCCGCTCCACGCTCCGTCCGTAGCGATAATCTGTCCGCCATCGGCAACTTGTATCTTGGTAAAATCGCCAAGCGGATCGTCGGAAATTGCCTGACGCACTTGATACATCGATTGGTCATAAGCATAAACAGAGAACGTCAGATAATACACGCCGTTGCTATAATACATATACGGTGCCTCGTTAACCCAAGCCATACCTTGCCCTTCGTCGATATCGTTATCCACGCCGTCGACGGTGGTGTTGTGCAACTTAGTCAACTGCTTAACGGTGCTGTAATCGGGTGTAAGCCAGTTGCGATCCTTCATTTTTACGCCAAATATAGTCTGGCTGTAGCTGTGACCTAATCCGTCGTTACCGTAGCCAGAATAGTATAAATATCTATCACCGGTTTGCGGATCAATATACGGGTGAACGTCGATGGTTTGCGAACGTGCAAGCGCAGGATCCATTTCCGAATTATCTGCGGAGAAATCATACGCAGGTTCCAAACCGCCCTTTAGCGGTTCGAACGGACCACAAGGTTCTTCGCAATAAGCGACGTCGATACACTTGTATCCGCTCCTGTTAAGGTTATCGGCATTATAAAACAACAAATAGCCGCCAAGGTCTTCGTCATAAATAATTTCCGGCGCCCAATGGTTGTAAGCATCCCAGTTGACCTCAAAGTTGGGCTGATAAGCAACCGAAACATATTCCCAGTTGGTAAGGTCTTTGCTACGCCAACATTGAATGCCAAAGCACCCTACAAGGTCGCTTGTGCCGTAGGCGTAAAACCAGCCTTCCTCGCTACCGTGATCGATATAGATAACGTCGGGGTCGGCGATTTCAAATTTAAGCTCGTTGAGGAAATACAGATTTTTGTTGTAGTCCGTGGAGCTCATAGTGGAATTGGTTACATAGGAGAACTCGCCCGTCACTTTGGGGGTTTCGCCCGTGTCGTCCTCCGTGGGAGTGCACGCAACGGGCAAAATAAAGCTCGCCACAAGCACCGCCACAAGGAGCAAATTGAGGATTTTTTTCATAAATCGTAAGCCTCCTTGTTATATTGAGTTAATAAGAGTTACACTCGGCAACAACACGTTCTGTTGCCGTAAAAGCCTTTTAATCGTCGTTTCGCAGCATTTTAGCACCGCACACCGGTGCGCTGCATTACAACTTCATTCCGCTTGTTGCGATACCTTCGATAAAATACTTTTGAGCCACAATGTACAGTATGAGCGTGGGCACAAGCGCAATTACGGCACCTGCCATAATGGTGGGTACGTTACTGGAATACGAGCCCCTAAACGATGCCAAAGCCAACTGCAACGTTGTCCACTCGTCACTTTGCAAATACAGATATGGTCCAAAATAATCGTTATAACCGCCTATAAAGCCGAGCAAACCTTGCGCAAGCAATGCCGGAACGCTAAGCGGAACCATAATTTTCCAGAAAATTTTGAAGTATCCCATACCGTCCAACTTGGCTGCTTCGATAAGCTCCGTGGGAATACCTGCATAAAACTGTCGCATAAAGAACACGCAAGTTGCCGCGCCAAACGCACCGGGGATCATAAGCGGAAGGGGCGTATCCACCCAACCAATCATATCGTAAATAAGGTATGACGGCGTGAGCATTATCGTGCTGGGAATCATCATTGTGATAAGCAACAACGAAAACAGTACGTTTTTTCCCTTAAAGCGTAGCTTTGCAAAAGCGTACGCACTCATTGCGGAAAAGAACAAGCCCAAAACCGTTGGGGGAATAACGATTATCAACGTATTGATAAAGCCCCTAAGCACTATAGGCAAGCCCTCCATCGAGCCGCCGGTGTATGTAAACACCTCTTTGTAGCCTTGCAACGTCCACTCTTTGGGGAAGAAGGAAAATTCCAAGTCCGAAGCTTCCTGCCAAGTTTTGAAAGAAGTCACCAACACGATGGAAAATGGCACCAAAATCCACAACGCAAACAAAATGAGCGCGACATAGATAAGTACCTTGCCTACCGTCCGACGAATTCTTGCGCGACGAGATAAATCCAGCTTTTTTTCAAGATTAGTCAAATTAGTCATAGCTCACCCACAGCTTAGAAAGCGCAAAGTTAAGGACGGTGAAGCCCAAAATAATAAGTGCAAGTAACCACGCCGTGGCAGAAGCAATGCCCATCTCGTGATAGCTAAATGCCTTACGCCACAGATAAAACACTACTGTTACGCCCGTATTATCCGGACCGCCCGTAGACGAAATAATTTGCGGACGAGCAAACTCCTGCAAAGAACCGATAATACCAGTTATCAGCAAATAAAAGGTCGTGGGCGAAATTGCCGGCACGGTGATATGCAAAAAGCTTTGAAAGGAATTTGCGCCGTCCACGCGAGCCGCTTCGTACAGGGAGCTGTTAACATTTGTCAACGCCGCACTGTACAAAATGATGCCGAAGCCCGTACCAGACCAAACGCCCATTACAATCAAACAAGGGATAAAGGTATCCGCCTTGCCCCACCAGTTGATTTTTTCGCCGCCGCCTGCCGATATTAGGTGATTGACGATACCGTATTGATAGTTAAAGATCCACTGCCACATAAGAGTGACAGCAACTACCGAGCAAACGTACGGAATAAAATATATGGTGCGAAAAACCTTTTTGCCTTTGATATTTTTGGTGAGCAAAAACGCCACGATCAATGCAAGCACGATGTTGATAAATGTCGAAAGGCTCATATACAACGTGTTACCGATAGACTTCCAAAACAAATCGTCTTGCAAAACAGTAATGTAGTTCTGTCCGTGGTTGAACGTTACTCCCTCAAAGGAGAAAAAGGTGATATCCGTAAACGACATTACCAAAGCCAGCACCATGGGGACAAGTCCGAACAGTGCAAAGCCGATTACCGGCATCACGGATAAAAGCAAACCGCTTATATTTTCCTTATTACGTTTTTTCTTTCGAAAAACATTATCAAGATACATAAGTTACATCTCCCGAGCGATACTTATCGCCCCGTATGCTTAGCCCGCGGCGGCTCGCACGCAAGCAAGTCGCCGCAGGTCAAATGTGTTTTAGGAACGCTTTTTTGCGTACTTTATCAACAGTTGATAGGTGTTGTTGTATTCGTTGCAATCGTAAAACGCCGTCATGGTCTTTGTTCCGTTACGAACCGAGCCGTTAAGCACACTTGCCCAATCGTCGATCCAAGCGTTATCCAACAAATACCACCAGTCGCCTGCCGTTTCGTACTCTACGGCGTCAATAAACACCTTGGAGTTGCGCGGATTTTGATTGGATTGCAAGAATGTTTCGCTGCGAGCAAGCTCCTTTTGAAGCGGAATTGCAAAGCCTGCCTCTGCTTGAAGAGTTTGTCCTACCGTGCCGCCGCAGAACTCAATAAATTTCCAAGCCGCATTTGCGACCTTACTCTTTGAGCTTATGCAAAGCGCAACGGAACCGCTGTGACCTGCCTCTACGCCGTGAACGGTAATGTCACCGTCGCTATCGTACTCCTTGTACATGGGCAGCGGAGCAACGTCCCACTCGTAAACGCCGTCCATTTGTTTACGGAAGTTGGTAACGTTCCAACGACCGTCTACAAGCATACCGAGCTGACCGTTTGCAAATGCGTTTGTTTTGCCGCTATCGCCGCCAAGCGAATCGGGATACGGCGTTATACCGTAGCCGTACAGTTTTTCACCGCCAACCTCGTCAACGAGCGTTTCTGTTTTAGCGGCAATGCGCACAAATTCCGTAAACGCTTCGCGCTGGCTGGGCAATTCGTTGAGCTTGCCTTCGTTTGCTAATTGCGCTACTTGGCTTGTAACTTCGTATGTGCCCTTGTTGGCAACAAGCGTGGATTTATTCGGCGTGGAGCCGTACTTGCTAAGGTCGATTTTATCCGTATAGGAAACAATTTCGCCTGCGGAATACGTTCCGCTACCAATCGTGATTGTGCCTTCCACGTCATCCGCAACTATGTAGTTGGGCGTGTTGTCCATCAGCGTAAAGTCGTAGTAATAGCCGCGATATTCGCCGTCATCGGTGGGGATAGCTTGGATACAATCGCCGCCTACCGACCAACCGTAGTTAAACCACCACTCCGTAAAGTAGCCGTAGCCGTTAGATTTGCCCGCCTTAGTGCGCATATAGGTTTGCACCATATTGGCACAAGCGTTGGTTTCGTCCCAGCTCATAGGAATTTGGTTGTTAAAGTACCACTTGTCGTTAGCCTTAAAGAAGCCCTGCTCCTTCACTTCAACACCGTCCAAACCAACGTCCGCCTTGGTATTGCCGCGGTCGTCCTTGCCGCCTGCGTTATATGCCGCAAGTCCATCCTCATCCACGCTGATAACGGTAATGCCTGCGCCCTTAAAGTAGGTTTCGTTGTAGTAAATGACAGTGGGACCAAGGTCCTTGGGAACGCCGTAGTATTTACCGCTTGCGGTGTTTGTCAAACCGGTGTCAACGTCGTACTTATAACGAACGGTAACGTTTTCCCACATATCCTCCAGTTTGTAGGTGCTGCTTTTGGCAATGAGGTCGGTGATATCCTTCAAATATCCTTGCTCCGCATATGCCTTGTAGCCCGCGTCACCAACGTAAAACACGTCGGGAGGATTGCTTCCGCCAAGTGCCGTTGTCAAAAGCGTTTCGTAGTCAGTGCCGGATTTAGTTTGCAGCTTAACCTCAATTTGCCCTTTGTACTGCTGGTTGAACTGATTAACTATTGTGTTAAACACTTGCAACTCAACGCTATCGCAGTTTGCCCAAAAGGTAACCTTGGTAGCCCCCTGCTCCGGCTTGTACACGATGTCGCCGTCGTCGTCCAACTCTACGTCGGGCGTTTTTTCCGATGTGCACGCAACCAATGTGAGCACAGCAGAAACACACAACAGCATCGCCAAAAGCACGCTTAATAGTTTCTTCATACTTTTTACCTCCGATATTTTTAATAATTAGGCGGTTTCGCCGTCTACCACAAAGATATCCGACAATACCGTAATTTCGTATTTCTTTTGCTTATCGCACACCAAAGCCATAAGCTTATCCACCGCAAGCCTTGCAAAGCCACGTTTGCTGTACCCCACGGAAGATATTCTGCCGTTCATTGCAATTTCGTTTTGAATATCGTCAAACCCCACAACCGCAATAGACAGTTTATTTGCACTCAAACAGGTAAGTACTTCCAACGCAAAAAAGTCGTTGAACAAAAACACACAATCGGGACGTTGCTCGTTTGCAACCAGCTCGTCCACAAAATCCTTGTACGCCGTTGCGGAAAACTCCATATTAAACCGAGTTTTTGCTTCTATGCCAAGCTCCGCAAAACGTTCAACAAACCCTTGCGCACGCTCCTTTGAGCACACAAGTGACGTGGATTCGCCCATATACATCGGTTTGCGATACCCTTTTTCGTACAAATAGTTTGCCGCAGCCCTGCCACCGCCAACGTCGTCAAGCAACACGCATTCCACATCAAAATCCGTTTTGCGCCCCATAACAACCACGGGCACGCTGTGTTTATTGCAAACGTCCAAACTTTCCTTGGTGGGTTCAAGGAACGATAGTATTCCGTCAACACTACCCGACAACGCTCGCTTTGCCATCGAGTCGTCAAAAAACGGATTATCGGCAATAAGCGTTACAAACGAATATCCGTACCGACTTAGCTCGTCCCACAAATAGTTGGTCATTATCGAGTAGAACGGGTTAAGCAAGCTATCGTACACTATGCCGATGGTTTTGCTGCTACCACGCCTTAACGTTGTTGCTGCGGAGTTGGGAATGTACCCCATTTCCGCCGCCAACTCTCGCACACGCTCCTTGGTTTTTTGCGATATATCCGGCGCGTCCATAAGCGCGCGAGAAATACAATTTACCGAAAACCCCGATTTTTGCGCTATATCCTTGATTGTTACACGTTTTTTCATAAGTATCCAAAAGCCATTGCGGCATTGCGTTTTTACATAAATGTGCCACTACGGCAACCAAAGCCCTTGACGAAAAAGTAATACAAACCGTTCCGTTACTTTTTTGGCAAGAGCTTTTCGGGGAAAACTCCCCGAAAAGCCGTTGTTGTTACTGCGTGTTGCAGTTATGTTGTTTAGAAATTGTAAACACCGTCTGCACTTACACCGAAGAAATTAAGTCCCCAGTAACCTTCTTGCCAACCGCCAAAGCCGTCACCAGCCATACCGAAGCGCGCCTTGTAGCTTGTATCGGGATTAGCAATGGGAACAAAGATTTCTACAACAGACGTGTAGTCACCATCTTCGCCACTTACAGTAAGCGAACTTGCGCCGATAAGACCGGAAACCTTAAGCTGTCCTTCAACAATCGAGAATACAGACCATATACCGCTAGTGCTTTCTGCACTGTCCAATACAAACTCTATATTGTCGTTCACATACCATGCATTATTAGTCTCCGATTTGCCGTGGTGCTTGATTGTGAACAAGAAATACAAGCCATCGGAACCAACATAGCCCTGAACTGTAACTTGTGCTTTGGATGCGTCACCAACCGTAAGCGAAGCCTCGCCGTACTTTTCGGATGCAATACCGTCGATTGCCTCGTCGGCAGCGGTGGTATCCTTTGTCGTAATCAATCCGGAGGCAGTTGAGAACAGGTTTGCGGGACGATTATAACCGGAGCCCCACGCCCAGTCACCATCAGCACAACCGCCGATAGCAGCCTGTCCCCACCAGTGACTTGCGTCATATCTTCCGTTGACGTTTTCAATAACGTATGCCACTTCATTGGCAACACACCAAGCGTAGTTGATTTGAATACGCTCTGTGTTCCACGCACTGCCAAGAGTATCCTTTGAAATATACAGTTCAATAACGTGATGATACTTTCCTTCAACAATCGTATTGCCGTAGAAATAACTATCCACGTCCTTATCTGTGCCTACATTTACAGGGCTTTGTCCGTTATTGTTAACTGCGAATCTCATTCCGTTAACATAAAACTCAAAGTTGAGGTTTGCCCAGAAATCCGATTGTCCGATGGGGTTAGTGTTTGTGATTGCCGTTGTATAAATAACAATACCGTGCGACGTAATCTTACTACGGATAGTCATATTTCTTCCGCCGTTTACGTTTGCAGTAAACGTATCACCATAAGACTCTTCTGCCACGCCGTCAATCGTGATACCGTCGGTAACAACAACAAGGTCTGCCGTTACAACAAGGTCTTGCGTACCAACAAGATATTGATACTTGTCTTCGGTTTTTTCGACCTCGGTGCCATTAATCATAAGCTTGCTAATCGTCCAAGGCTCGATACCCTTAATTTCGATTGTGCTGCCTTGGTCGGGATCGCCAACTATTTCGATTTTTCCTTCCACTGCGGAAAGGTCAACGTTACGCCTGCCGTCGATTGCAACAACGATTGTAACGTCGCTATCCGGCATAACAAAGCTGTATTTGCCGTTTGCGTCCGCAGTAAGTGTGTTTTCGCCAATTTTAACGCTTTCGATAGTTAATCCTTCCGCAACGGAAACGGTAAACTCAACAGTATCGCCCTTGCGAGCCTTTTTTACAACGTCTACGGTTGCATTGCCGTTAATGCTAATACTACGTTCATAACGCAAACCGTGTGTGGAAACGGTGGGTGTGGTCTCTATCGTCGTCCAGCCTGTTTCTGCAACCCAACCAAGTACTCTTACACGAATTTCGTCACTCTCTGCCGTGTATCCGGGGAAGTACTTATACGGAACCCAGAACTCGACAACCGTCTTGTTAAGTCCGCCGTCCTCTTCCGGAGCGGTGGTTACATAGTCACCCACGACAATGCCGCCAAAAGCTTTAACTACGCCGTTTTCAAAGTATACAGCTCGTTGTGTTCCATCGTCATTACCAAAGCGATACTCGAGGTTAAGCCAATTGTACCAATCGTTGTTGCTACCCTGAGCACGATCAGTGAGTGCCTGCTTGTGGTAAATGGTTGCAAGGAAGTATACACCGTCCGTGCCCTTTACAGCAGCGAGGTCGTAGTACGAACCTTCGCCACGCTTGCCAAGACCGCTAATGGTGTTACCAAGAACTTCGTCCGTCCAGATATCCTCGTCTGCAACGCCGTCAAGGGTTGCGTCCGCAGCTTTAAGACCGAGTTTGATAAGCAATTCATCCTGCGTGCCTGTGATTACTTGTGCATTCTTTGCGTAGATATCACGGTTAAATCCGATAACGCCTGCCACAAATGCCTGTGCGGAAATATCTCCGATACCGCTGTGCGTAGCAACGATGTTGCCTTCAACAAGCATATAAACCGTGTTGCCGATCTTTGCAATGCCGATGGTAACGTATTCGCTTTCCACAAGCTTGCTTGCGTTGCCGCCTACGCCTTGTCCGTTCCAATCCCAATCCGCAGTGGTAAATACTCCGTTACCATTAGTAGCGTTTTTACGATAAACGATATTGCACCACTTACGTTCGTTTTCGTTGATCGAAGAACCAAGTTCATAGTAACCCATGATTGTGTAGCTATCGTTACGAAGCATCAAGCCGACCTTTGTCCACGCATCACTTGCAAGATTCTTATTTGGCGAGTAAACGTCAATGCTTGCAATAAAGTCGGTAGCCGCTTGCATATCCTTGACGTAAATGGTTTGTTCGCCATTTGCCTTGGTGCTTGCAACGTCGCCATCGAACGTCCAGTTGTTGTAAGCATACTTACCTTCGATATCACCGAGAGTTGTGCCTTGTGCACGCTCCGTGTAGCCAAGAGCTTCCATAATCAGCTTGCCCCAAAGGGGATAGCCGTACTCATAGTTGAAGTGCAAACCGTCGTAGAACATATTAACGCGGGTATTGCCGTTTTCGTCCATACCAACGCTTGTAACGTCGATATAGTGCAGCTTATCCTCGCTTTCCGCCCACTCCTTAACGAGAGCGTTCATCTTGTCGTATTCAGCGCACTTATTTGCGAACATTGTGTTGTGAACAAGGCTTACCCAATAGATATCCGCATCGGGGAATGCCTCGTGATAAGCGTTGTACATCGTTTGCAAACGAGCAAACGCCGTTTCCGCCGTGGTGTTGCCGTCGTCGATATCGTTAACGCCGATGTGGAACACAAGCTTGGCGGGCGTGTACAGCTTCTTTACAAAGCCGACCTTATCCGTCCAGTAATTGATTTGAGTTCCGCCAATACCGATATCTGCCTTTTTGTCGCTATCGATTGCCGCGGTGTGTTGAGCAAAGCCGCTACCGTTCCAAAAATCCATGTAGCTATCGCCAAGGAACAATGCGTCAAGCGGCTTGTTTACAACTTCCTTGCGGTGAGCAATAAATTGCGCGTCGTTAACGTCATCGGTTGCATAGTAGTTAGTAACTTCCATGTTGAAGCCGAATGACTTAAAGCCGATGGTTGCATTGTCGCCGAGGTCTGCTGCCGTTTCCGCAACAAGCCTATCGCCAAGATACATGTAAATCATTCCGTCGTAAGCCGTAAGACCAAGCGTTACGGATTTTGTTTCCTTGTTATATGCACCGTTTGTGCCGCTGATGCCCGTCCAGTTGCCCCAGCCGTTAGCGGCATAGTTGTATCCCAAGCCGGTGCCTTGAATCTCATCAATGGTGTGGCTGTTGCTATCCCAACCGATATAAGCGTCAACGTAGAACAGCAATCCCTTTTGAGATGCGCCGTTGAACAGCATAAGACCGAACTTACCGTAAGCCTCACTTGCATTGCCCATGCCGGTAAGCGTGAAGGTTGCCGTTGCATACATGTTTTGACCGCTAACGCGGAAAAACGCAATGTTGTTATCCGCGTTGTCGTGACCGTTCAAAACGGCTTTGCGGTCGGCGTAGTTTTCGCTATCTTTGCCGTAATCTTGTGAAAGATCCCAGTATGTGCCGGTTGCGATGGGGGTGTTGCCTTGTCCGAGTTCACCGGCGCCGAATTTGTAGTGGTTTTCTGCCAAAGTGCCGTCGGCTTGAAGCACAAGATAAGTATCCGCGTTGTTAATTTCGCCGCCGCCGTAGCACTCCGTGTTGGCGTAGTTGGATTTATCGCAGTTGGTAAGAGCAAACAAAACAGTTACGTTACCTTCCAAATCCGCTTTGGTTGCGCCAAGCAGGTCGTAAGCGGCGGATATTTCCACAACATAGCCCTTGATTGCGCCGTCTGCCGCCCAAGGAGCAACGCTCGCGTCGAGAGTGGCTTCGACAGCTACATATTTGCCGTCCTGCACTGCAAGCACGGTTACCGTGCCGTCTGCCAATACTTGTACGCCCTTGTTGGCAGCAGTAAGCTTACCCTCTGCATAAACGATGCTTCCGAGATACACGGCAATGCCGTCGTGGCTTGTAATTGCCGAATCTGCAACGTAAGCAACAAGCTTGATGCAACTTTCCTCGTAGCTTGCAACGAATGCCGCCGTAGCCGTGCCACCCAACGTTGCCGTGGAGCTAAGCTCGATTGCACCATCGGGAGCAGCCGTTGTTACCGCATTGCTTGCAATAGCAAATGTTGCGCTAACCGTTACGTCTGCATCAGGCATGGTGAAGGAATAAGCTCCGTCCACCGCCGTGATAACGCTGTCGTTGGCTTTAAGCTCCTTTAGCTCGTAGCCGAAGTTCGGCGTTACCGTAAGGGAGATAACCTCGTCCGGCTTGGCAGAGCTTGCGCTCGCCTTGACGCTACCGCCAACCATTGCAGAAACGGTTATGCCATGTGCGCCTGCAGGAATAGGCTCATCGCCCTCCTTGACAAACGTTGCCGAAACCGCCACGTCGTGTGCCGGCATAGTGAATGTTGCCGTGCCATCGGTAACAGTTACGGATTCGCCGTCAACTTTAACGTCGGAAACGACATAACCGCTATCCGCAGTCACGGTGAGGGTTATTTTTGTACCCTCTGTTGCCTTTTCGTGGCTTGCCGTTACCGTGCCGTTGGCTGCTTCCGCAACCGTTATGGCGTACTCGGTCGTATCCACAGAGATCTCGCATGCGACCAAGCCGATTAAGGCAAGAACCAGTATCAAGGCAAAAGCAAAGATACTTCCTCTTCTTTTCATAAAAGTGATCCTCCTATTATTTTTTTACGCATTGCCTCGCAATGACGCAAATTTCGTGATGTGTGCGACCTGCCGTGTGCAACACCCTTGCAAGCCACAAATGGGCTACAAGTACTGCAAAACGCCGATTTTGACGGCGGTGGGACTACTTGAACGTTCAAGTAAATAAAAATAAGAACTAAGTCGCACAAGTATTATAACTCACGCACCCCCCCCCGTGTCAATATGCGTTGTCAATAAAAATAAAAAAGTTGTCCTTGTTCGCTATTTATTTTTTAACCCATTAATCGGTGCGCAACGATTGGGTGAAAACACACGCTTTGCCGATAAAAACACGTCGCTTTTGCAGACAAAAAACGTAGTCTTTGCAGCTCGTGCACACTCTTGGCGGCTTTATGTACTGCACGTCCATGCGATTTGCAGTGCCTACCTTACGCAAAAACCATTAAGCACATCGGCACCGCTGCCGACACCACCATTGCGACGCATTCCGACGGCGAAATCAGCAGCATACGTCTTGGCGTAAGAGTATACGTTGTAATACTTCGCCAAATTCAAAATACATCCAATGCAAAATTCAAAATACACCCCATTAAAAATGATAAAAAACATATACTTTAATATATCGAAAAGTCGTACAAGTATGTCTGACGTGCAGTTCTGCGGTTCAAATATGGTTGCAACCGCACATCGGCACTCGATGTCGATAAAAAATAAGAAAAAGAGCCGCACTGATGTGAACCCAAAAAGTCGGACACTTTTGGGGATGCATATCACACAAGGCTCCGCACAAATAAAAAGAGCGAGCTCAATTGTGAGCTCGCCCAAAAAGAAATATTCAATTTGCAATTTTATGTTCCCACAAACGCCGTTTATACGTCCACTTTTGCGCTTTTAACGTGCGTTAGTGGTGGTTAGTCCTTGTAGCCGTTGGGATTTTTAGTTTGCCAATTCCACAACGACGCGCACATATCGTCGATGTTTTGTTGCGCTTTCCACCCAAGCTCACGCTCCGCCTTTGAGGCGTCCGCATAGCAAGCGGCAATATCGCCTGCTCTACGGGGCTTGATGACATACGGAAGTTTTTTGCCGCACGCCTTATCAAACGCGCCTATAACTTGCAAAACACTGTATCCGTTGCCGGTGCCAAGATTGTAAACATAAACGCCGTTATTTTTTACGCCGTCGATGGCAGCAACATGCCCTTTGGCAAGGTCAACAACGTGGATATAATCACGCACGCCCGTGCCGTCCGGCGTGTCGTAATCGTTACCGAAAACGCCAATTTCCGGCAGTTGACCAATGGCAACTTTGGCTATAAATGGAGTAAGATTGTTGGGGATCCCCTGTGGATCCTCGCCGATAAGTCCGCTTGGGTGCGCGCCTACCGGATTGAAGTATCTAAGCAACACAATCGACCACTCGTTATCCGACTTGTACAAGTCCTGCAGCATAATTTCCTGAAAATATTTGCTTGTGCCGTACGGATTGGTTGTGCCGCCGGTTTTGCAAGTTTCGTCCAAGGGCAAACGTTCTGGATCGCCGTAAACCGTCGCAGAGGAACTGAACACCATTTTTTTGCAACCGTATTTACGCATTGTTTGCAACAAAACCAACGTACCATACAAGTTATTATCGTAATATTCCAACGGTTTTGCGCAGCTTTCGCCAACCGCCTTTAAGCCCGCAAAGTGAATAACCCAATCGATTTTATTTTCCGAAAAGATTCTATCCAACAGTGCGCCATCGCGAACGTCACCCTCGTAAAAGGTAACTTTTTTGCCCGTAATCTGCTCAACGCGCTGCACCGCTTTGGGTGACGAGTTGGAAAGATTATCTACAATTACAACCTCATGTCCGCGTTCCAAAAGTTCCACGTCGGTGTGCGAACCGATATATCCCGCGCCGCCTGTAACCAAAATTTTCATAATATATACCTCCGTAATATTTTACACATATTGCATCTTTACCGTACCTATAAACGCTATTTAACTCCGCTTACCGGCACTTAAATTTCGCAAACAACTAAATTAAAGTTTTTCTGCGACAATTCCGTCTGCTATATCCGCGTCATAAAAACTTGCCTCGTAGCCAATTACCTTTTTGTAGCGCTCGCCAACAAACGCCTTAAAATCCTCTACGGCATCCTTGCGAACAATGGATATCGTACATCCGCCAAAACCTGCGCCCGTCATTCTCGAGCCAAGGCACGCTTCGTGCTCCTGCGCCGCCCCTGCAAGTGCGTCGAGTTCCGCACCGGTTACCTCGTACAAATCCCTAAGAGATGCATGCGACTGATTAAGCAAACTGCCCAACAGCGGAATGTCTCCGTTACGCATTGCCTCAACGGCTTTATCAACGCGATGGCATTCGCTAACAACGTGCAACGCCCTATCTTTAATCTTTCCGTCAAGCTTATTGCCGTAGTCCGCCCAAATTTGCTCGGTAACCTCCGCCAAGCAACTTATATCAACATATTGTTTTAAGGTTGCCAACGCCTGCTCCGTTTCGGCACGACGTTCGTTGTACTTGCTCGTAACCAAGCTGTGCGGCTTGTTGCAGTTAGCAATTACCAGCGCGTAATCGCCCAATTCAAGCGGAACATACTGATGCTCCACCTTGGCACAATCCAGCAGAATGGCGCAATCACGCTTTCCGTTTGCCGACGCATATTGGTCCATAATGCCGCAATTAACGTGAGCGTATTCCCTTTCCGCCTTTTGCGCAAGCAAAGCGATTTCCTTTGCATCAATTTTTTCATCGGCAATAACCGCCAACGCCGCAATGGTCGATACCTCAATAGCCGCCGAGCTTGAAAGTCCGCTTCCGAACGGCACGGTGCATTCGTGCAGCATATCGCACCCGATAACTTTGTGTCCGGCTTGCTGCCACATATACGCGCTACCTGCCTGATAATTGCCGTATTTAAGATGCTCGTATTCGCCAAGCTTATCTATATCTATTGTAATCTTATCCGGCAATGTCGTCCACGAAATATTGATTTTATCCGTTCCGTTAGGGCGAACGTATACCGTATTTTTTAGCGACAACGCCGCAGGAAAAACCTTTCCGCCGCAATAATCGACATGTTCGCCGATAATATTCACTCTGCCTGCCGCCGACACTTTGTATGTAAAATCATTTTTGTTCAAAGCCCATTTCCTCCATGAAGGTTATTGTTTCGCTTTCGCTCTTAAACACCGCCGTGTTTTGCAAAATTCTGTAACAAATACTGCCCAGTTCCGTTTGCATAGCGTGATGAATATCCTCCGGCGTATTAGTTTTGCACAATGCGCAAGTTTCATCGAACACCATTTTGAAGTCCGCCAAATCGTCTGTAAGACGTCCTTTTGCAATGCACTGTTCCACATCGGCAAGCTGTTTTACAAGCCGTCCGGGCAAAATAAACAGCCCTTGCGCCTCAATAAGCCCTATCGATTCCTTTTTGATAACGTGAAACTCCGGATGGGCGTGGAATATGCCGTCGGGATACTGCTCCGACGTGATATTGCTACGCAAAATGATGTTCATATCGTAAACGTCGCCGTTTTTTACCACCGTTGGGCTAACGGCATTGTGCTGAACGTTATCCGTGCGGCAAACTATGCCTTGCGCCTCATTTGTATAGTTACGCCAATACTCGTTTATTTTGTCCGAAACTTCCACAAGCCGCTCAGGGTTTTTGCCGGAAAGACGAATTACCGTGCCGGGCCAATCCAGTATGCCGATCGTCAAATCGTCGTACCCATTAAGCGTCAGATATTTGCTTATCGGAGCTTTGTGCAAAGGCAAAATTTCGCCGCCGCCCTGATAGTGGTCATGCGCAAGCACGCTACCGCCTATACGCTCCAAACTGGCGTTGCATCCGATAAAATAAAACGGAAATTGGTCGATAAAATCAAACAAATTCACAAAAGTTTGCCTGTTAACGCCCATTGGCGTGTGCTCGGTGTTAACGCAAATACCGTGCTGATAAAAATATCCGAACGGAGAAAACTGCCAAAACCACGGCTTGCCATCTAACGTTACGGACACGGTACGCAATGCGCATTTATTGCGCGAAACAAGCCCTTCGTTTTCACGGCAGATTACGCATTTGGGGTAGCCGCCCTTAACGCTGTTGCCTGCTTTCGCCTTGTTTGGATCCCTAAACTCCGGCTTGGCAAGATTTATGGTTACCACCAGCCCGTTAGAGTCGAACCTCGGATTTTTGTCCAACACGGCTTTTTTGACGTAAGTGTTATCCACGCAATAGTCGTAAAGCCACTGCATTGCCGCCTTGGCATCGGTTTTGGCGATATCGGCAAAATGCTCGTTTACCACCGACGGACGAGCCGAAAAAGCCCCCATCACCTTATCGCAATAGTACACCTTGTCCTCCGCCGCAAAAACGTTTTCCGCAACGGCAGCCGTGCAAAAGTCGTCCAGCAACACGTTTATGTCGTCCGTGTTGCACGGGGCATTTACATAGTCAAAGCTTTGCAAGCCCAAGATATCAATAACGTTATTTATCACATAGGGCACATCTCGCGCATCCAACAACAGGCGTTTTTGCGCAAAATCCGCAAGCCTGCATATTTCGGTGTAAATTTGCATATCGTCCTCCCATGCGCACTGCGGCACACAATATTTTTGCTCGGCATCGGCGCATTCTTTGCTATCTCCGCCGCCTTACGCCTATATAATAATCCGCTATAAACGCAATTACAAGTACAACATGCATTTATTGTTGGACATCTGTTGACTTTTTTGCAACAAACAGCTACAATAAAATCATCCGAACAAAAAGGAGGGTTGGCAATGATTGCAAAACGAGAGGTGTGGAACCGTCAAAATTCCGTCGGAGTTTGGGCAGGCAAATATAAAAATTCGCACAACCTGCCGCATTGGCACACCGAGTGCGAACTACTGTTTGTTTCCGAAGGGGAAATCTCCGTTTTTTGCGGCGACGGCGAATATCTACTGCAAAAAGGCGAGGCTTTTTTTGTGGACGGCGGACAGATACATTATATGCACGCCAAAACGCCACAAACCGTGCTTATCACAATCATATTCGATTACCAATTAGTCGAAAGCCTACTGCGCAACACAAGCTTTGCTTGCCCACACTTTACACACGACTACGGCATACCGCAATTATACGACCAAATCCGTGCCGAGCTAAACGCAAAAAAGCCGTTCTATGGCGAAATGCTTTCCGCAAAAATATGCGAGCTTGTTGTGCAGCTGCTGCGCAATGAGGACATCCGTGATAAAAAAAAGGCAAGCTCCACATCGCAGCTGCTACGACAGCTGTTGGACAAAATCGACGAGGAATACGACAATATTACCTTCAACGACGCCGCAAGCTTTATGTCGCTGGAACAGGCGTATTTTAGCCGATACTTCAAAAAATACGTCGGAATGAGCTTTAGCGACTACCTAAATTACGTCAAAACGGATAACGCCGTGCGCCTACTACAACAAAAGCAACTTACCGTGACGGATATCGCCCTAAGCTGCGGCTTTGATTGCATACGCACGTTTAACCGCACGTTCAAAAAACTTACAGGCTACACGCCAAAGGAACTGCCGGAGGAATTTGTGCTATCGGAATACTTTTTGCACTCCGATAGGGATTTCGATCCCACTTTGGGCGGCACAATGCTGATAGAGTAAAATCAAAAACAACACGACATAAATACAGACGCACAATAAGCCCATCAATAATACAACGCCGATAGCGTATCCGCAAATTAAACGCATGCCCATCGCCAAGCAAAACACGCTACAAACAAAACAAAAGGCAAGGAAAAAATCCTTGCCTTTTTGCATTTTTTCAACGCATTGTCGATTTCAATACGATTTTTCAACCGCAATAACGTCGTTAGTTTTACAGCGAAAAGCCTTCGCAAATCAATTCAGTGCCAACAGGAACATCACTTGACACATACGGAATATTACCGGATTTGAGTATCAGCTTATTTCCGCTAATTGTAAATACGATATTTCCGCTTGCACCGGTACCAGATTGTTTTGTAACAGTAACGGTCAACTCATTGCCAACCACACTTCCGTTATCAAACTCAAAGTACCAACTCGAATATCCGCAAACCATTTTTCCCGAAATGTCTACACCATCAGCAAACGTAATATAAATCGTCGAGCTCTTTGTAAACGTCAAGCCTGCGAACACACTCTTTCCAAGCAATGTAAAGTTATCGCCAATGCCATAACTCGTGCTGTTTTCTCCGTCGTACACAGTAAGGGTTGTGCCACTTACAACATATGTTCTGCCGTCGCCTGCGCTGCCGTAGCCATCGAGAGCAATCGTTCCTGCGTTATCGGGCAAAGTCCAAGTGCCTTGCATGCCGTCCAACTCAACGGTATAAGTGCCTTCGCCGAGCGAAACAACGTGTTGTTGGTTATTGAGCACATAGTATACATTGCCGTTTTCGAGCACGGTGTAAACAACCGTCGTATTTGCGCCAACCGTACCGCACCCATATCCGTCAAGAACAAGCGTATCGTTGCCATCGCAAACGTATGTACCGCCCAAACCGTCATTACCAACAAATGCATCACCAGACTTTTTTATAATTCCGTTATTGTTGCTATCGTAAATAACCACATTTTTAGTTCCAGCACAGTTCTTAGCAGAGATTGCTTCACCATCCGACAGCCACGTCACATTTGTATACAACTGGTCGTTATAAATAAACAAATTAAGCGTTTTGGCGGTTTCACCGTCAGTATAATTTACAGTGAGCCAAGCAGCATATATTTTATTGAATGTATTTCCGGAGCAATCAATGCTTGTGATATTAGCATAATTTCTAAATCCGATATAGAAATCATTGGAGAACGTGCTTGTGCTTGTTCCATACGGAATCAAAACAATTCCGCCAAAAACATCACTTATATATGCATATCTGCCGATGCTATTAGTTATGTTGCCGTTCGTAATGCTGAAATCATCTGCACTTAATTCGCCACTTATGCTTCTTACACCAGTAAACTTTCCGTCCGGTTTAAGCACTAACACTTCAGTCGTTGCATACTTTGTTGCGCCACTTGCCAAACTCCAAATTTCAAAGCCTTTATATGTTCCGTTAAGCGCATGCGCATCTGCCCACTTGCACCAAATTTCGATATCCGTTTGAGCTGCAGAACCAATTGTCCACTCCGTGCCTTCCGCAAAGTCAGCCGTTGTAAACCAGCCTGCGGCATATTGGTTATCGATGATATCCGTCGGCAAAGCAATATCCTGTTTGTCGCCGACATAGAACGTCCTTGTGGTCGAGCCAAGAGAATCCTTGTTGTAGTTTACCCTAACGGTAACTTGTGCATCCCACTTGGCAACGTAGGTAGCATTTGCCGCAGGAACAACGCTTGTTACAAGCGTTTGACTTTCGTCACCTTGCAAGTACCATCCACGGAATATGAATGCATTGCCTTCGATTACAGGTGCGGCGGGCAACGTGTACTTAACGTTAATGTTAGCGTGTACTGTGGTTTCTGCAAGAGTACCATGGTCGGTAACAAACGTAATTTCAACGGTGGGTTTGGTTATCGTGTAAGTTTTAGCTTCCACGTCGAGCACTGCCGTGTAGTACTCCGTGTTGTTGTTCATATACAACTCGATACCACCATCGATTGCTGCGTATGTTCCGCTAACGGTGGTTTCCCAAACAAGCTTAGCACCGCCTGCGCCGTCAAGAACAAGATTTGCACCGCCTTCAAGCGTGTAGGTGCCTTCAAATCCATCCAATTCAACAAAGTTATTGTTGCTTCTGCCAAGCTTAAAGGTAACAATCGTGCCGTCGTTTTGCGCACCGCTGATAATCAACGTTTGAGCGTTAGAGTACACGTTATCAAACGTTACATCGTTGCCGTTAGCGTCGGTTGCTGTCCAACCATCTGCCGCCACTGCGTAAACAACTCTATCCTTGATAAGTATGTATCTTACGCTGTTATCACTATAGGTAATACGAACAAATTTTGTAATACCATTATCCCATGCGTTATTGTATGTATTTGTGGGATACACATCGCCAATTGCACCAACAGCAAATTTAATATCGTGATAAGCACTCGTTTTATTTGCGCTGAATTCTGTATACATCACATTTGCCGCAGCATTGAACCCACCATAATAGTTATTGGCAGTTTTAAACACTCCTGTAACAGCATCAAATTCGGCAACACTGGATGTTACACCAATCGTAATATTACCATAAGCATCTACTACAAATCTATAACTGGTAGTTGTGCTACTTAATGTATCCGTTTCTTTTACAATACCGCTTTCACTCGGATCGAGATTTGCACCGTAGCCATATTCACCGTACATCGGGTGCGGATCAACCCACTTAGCATAGATTGTGGTGTTTTCCGAAATACTTGTTGCAGTAAATGCGATTTCGCAAGCTTCGTCGGAGCACCAACCAGCAAACACCTTGCCGTTAACAAACTTTTGTTCAGGAGCAAATTCTGCCACGTCGAACGTGTCTGTATCGGAATACCATTTTTCTTCGCTATCCAAAGTGTTGCCGTACACCAACGTAAGCTTCAATGCGATTTGCCATTTAGCCACAAATTCAACATCTACGTCCGCCGTTACGGATGTTACGATTGCTTGCGTTGTATCGCCACTTACATACCAACCAACAAACGACCAGCCCGTGATATTTTCCAATCTCGGAAGTTCAACAACCGTTCCTGTAAGCACGGTTTTGCTTTGCGGAGCCGCGCCGTGTTCCGTAGTGTAGCTAAGCGTTACGCCCTTTACTACCTTTGCGTACAGTGTGATAACTTCGGTAGGAACAATGCTTGTAACAGCGTCACCACTGAAATCTGCCGTCAAGTACCAACCGATAAAGATGTAGCCATCTGCCACGTCAAGGTCGGTCAATGTGTGCTCGACGTTTTTATTGTAGTTTTCCACAAACGTCAAACCGCTTGCGCCAACGTTGCCAGTGTTGAATTTTACATCAACCGTGGGCACAGCACTTGTGTAGGTGCCATCGCCAAGAGTAAGCTCCACATACTCGTTGCTCAAGATGTATCCGATAACGCCGTTGCCAACAATCGTGTAGGTTGCAGATGCGCCGCCAACAGTAATACCACCAAAACCGTCCAAAACAACTTCGCCACGGTCACCCGTGTAAGTGCCGTTGAGGTTATCGAAATCGTATAGGTTGTAGCCGTTCCGTTTGAGTGTTGCAATTACGTTATTGTTTACGTCGTAAACGGTAAGCACATCGGGCAAACCGTTCATGTTTGCAATGTCGTCTACAACATTTGTTTTGCCATTATATGTATACGTTGCATGCACGTCAACGTAAAGCTCGCCGTTGTGCACAAACAACATTACGTTATCAAGCTCGCCGCCCGTCAAAGCAACTCTCGTAAGTATTGCCTTGCCGTAGTTCCAAAATCTAACATTGTCACTCTTGCTACCATAAGCCGAAGCTGTTGCATTGACAAACAAAACCTTGTACGTTTTGCCGGAAACAAACACAATTATTCCGTGCTCGGCATCATACATACACTCGTTGCCACTCATCACAAACTTGCCAGTAGTAGCATTGAAAGACGTAATAGTGCCGCTAATGTAGCCGCTTACGGTACCATCCGTTGCGATTGTTGTAGAGGAGTTAACAAAGGAGATACTTTCATCGTCATAGCTGCCACTTCCAAGAGAGAAGTACACCGCGTTTTCGTACGTTCCAACAAACGGAACAACGGAATCTTGCCATTTTGCATAAACGGTTGTGTTTTCCGTAATGGAATCCGCAACAAAGCTTTCTGTACAACCTTCGTTTGCGTACCAACCGTCAAACAGCTTGCCATTGGTGTACGCAGGAACAAACTCGTCTAAAACAAGCTCGTCGCCAACTGCATACTCAACAACTGTATTCTTGATACCGTTGCCGTAAACAACCGTGAGAGTTGCAACGTCTACCCAGTAAGCCTTAACTACGATAGTGCCGCTCTCAACGTCTTCCGCCGTAAGAGCCCGATTTTCATCGATAAACGTAGGCTCTTCAACTTCGCCAACATACCAACCACGGAACAGCTTGTTGCCGTTTTTGGTGGTAAGCGTATACGCAGGAGCGTTTGCCAACACAAGCTCTTCAAGATATTGTTTGTGGCTCGTGCTTGTGCCGTCAACAAGGTTTTCAAACACAATCGTTACAGCAGACGACCACTTTGCATAAAGCGTTACGTCCTCGGTGGGAACAAAGGGATCTTGAACAAGCTGCGTAAGTCCTTCATCGGAATACCAACCAATAAACTTAAAGCCGCTGCGCGTTACTGTCAAAAGCGTGCAAGGCACGTTAACGTTGGCATTCACTGTTATGCTGCCCGGAACGCCGCCGTTAGCGTTGAACGTGATTGTTACAACAGGAGCAAACTTTGTAAAGCTGCTGCCATCAAGCGTTACTTGCCAGTAAAGGTTAGCCGTGGTAACGTCGATATCATAATCGGCTCCATCCGCAGCACGCTTGTAGGTGCCAACTTCGGTTGCGCTGCCGCTACCGATTACCGCTCCGCCGTGACCATCGAGTGTGAGGGTTGTTCCATCATTAACATAAATACCCTCGATACCGTCGGTAGGCAACAAATCCTTACCGTCACGATAGTAACCGGCAATTTTGCTTCCGCCGACAACGATTGCAAAATAGTCTGCATTGTCGATGTCATCAACGGCGATTACATTGCCACCAATATCGGTAAGAGCCGCATCGAACACAACATTGTTATTTGCGCCAATGTAGATAGAGCAAGTTGTTTCACCTGCAGAAACCACTGCCAACCTAAAGTCATTAAAACGCAATGCCTTGATTGCAGGGCTTTCCAGCGCGGTAAATACATAGTAGCCGCTTGTTATTACAGCGTCCGTTCCGCTTGTTGAATTTATTATGAGATAATTTCCGTCACTTGAAACAAAGCCAATATAGTCCTCCGATACATCCTTGGTTGTGGGGGAACCATAGCTTTCCTGCTCCGATTGGTGATAGCTAAAGTTAACTTTTACTTTGCCGTTATCATCCAATATCGTAAGAGTAATTGTGCTATTACTAATGGTTGTGGTTGTTTCCGTACCGGAATACCAATCCTCTTGCGTTGTTGTGCCGTTGGGTTTTTTGAAAGTATCCTCAGCTGTGCCGTCGTTGCCAACAGTAAAGGTGAATTTTTTACCTTGTGCTCCCGAGTAATAAACAACATCACCAGTATACGTTTTTCCAAGATACGGCGCAGCAAGAGGTTCGCCAACGGTAAACGTTTCTGTGCCGTGTTCGCCGCACTCGCAGCTGTAATAATACGTTGCGGCACTTGTGTACGTTGCGCCGTTCACAAGATACTTGCTTTCCGCAATCTGCTTATCGAAAGTGTGCTCGGCAAGCTTTGCAATTGGGGACGTAAGCTTTACATCGGGGTAGCTTGCGGAAGTGTACTCCATCGTGCCTTCCGTCAAGTGGGTTGCCGCAGGATTGGGCGTTGCCGTCCAAACGGACGTATCCGAAAGCTTGGGCACTACAACAGCCGTATCGATAGCGTCGCAGTTGAAGCACTTGAATGTTGCCACACCGTCCGCATCCACCGTGGGATCTGTGGTGATTTTCACAAACGTTGTAAAGGCGTGGTCAAGAGCCTTATCATCGCTGAACGTTTCCGTGCCGTTTGCTCCGCATGCGCAACTATAGTAGTACTTTGCCCCCGCCGTGCATGTTGCCGCACTTGCAAGATGGTCTGCCGAAACTACCTTTTGGTCGAAAACGTGGTTATCGCCAAGCTTGGGCACATTCACCGTTATTGTGCCGTACACGGGCGAAGTGTAGTCCGTTTTGCCGTCCGCAGTGTGCGTGGGCGCAGGGTTGGGCGTTGCTCCCCAAACAGACGTATCCGAAAGTTTGGGCACTACCACCGCCGTATCGGTAGCGTCGCAGTTAACACACTTGAAGGTCGCCACGCCGTCTTCAGTTACGGTGGGGGGGGTAGAGATTTCAACCAAAACCGTAAAGGTATGCGCCAGAGGGCTACCGTCGGTGAAGGTTTCCGTACCCTTGTCGCCGCGCTTGCTGCTGTAATAATACTTTGCAGGCGAGGTGCAAGTTGCCGGTGATGCAAGATACTCCGACGTGGTTACCTTTTGGTCGTACACCTGCTCACACGCGGTGGCAAGCACTGCCAAAGATAACAACGCTACAAGCACCAGCAGGGTTAATAGCTTGTTTCTTTTCATAGGATTTCCTCCTCCATAAAATGCAATTTATTATCCGAAAAACAAAATAGCCCGAGTAGCGCAGCTTAACCGACCACGCAAAAACTGCGCGACCTGTAAACCGACAATATCCCGAGCACATCCAAAAATTTACATATTCAGTTAATAGCTAAACAATGCAACTTTTTCGAGGCTGCCCGACGATTTTGCCGCCAACGATAGCCGTTTTCGAAAAATAAATATGAAAAAATTATACCACTCCGCCAACAATTGCGCAACCGATTGAAAGTATTTTTTTTAATCGTTGGCAATTTTTTTGCCACAAACAAAACAGCGCAACAATTGGCACAAAAAAAACGGAAGGCTATCGGCTAAACAGCCCTCCGTTTTTGTTGATTATTATAACGCCACCGCAAACGCCACGCCGATTTTGAAATATCCGTGGTCGGACGAGGTTAACGTTGTGGACGTGCATATGATTGCCGTCGCATCGGCATAGTCGTTGAGCACAAACGTAAACGTATACTCGCCGATAACCACCGTTACAACGTTGCCGCTTGTGGAATAAGTGCCGTCGATACCCGTAGCGTTACCCACAGGGCAGGAATAAACATCGTCCTCGCAGGCGTAATCGCCCTCGTCGTGGTCGGGGCACACCGATATGCACGTTACCTTGCCGTTTGCAAACACAAACGTTGTGGTTGCTTCGTAGCTAAGATAGCCGCAGGAAAACTTGTATTGCGCCGTAAAAGCCTTGCCCTCAAGCATTTGTTCCGCAGTTGGCGCGCTACTCGACATAAACGCCGCTCCGCTCAACGAAATTATTGTGGGAACGCCGTCCACCACCGCATACAGCGTACCGTTGGCGTTGATAACGTATTCCGACGAAACGTCGTTGAACACAAGCGTGCCAAAGCCGTCCACGACAAGCGTGTTACCGTCCGCATCCGAATACTCGCCACGGTTAACGTCGGCAAAGGTCAACCCTGCGGAAGCGTTTTTCCAATCGTCAACCCTTACGGCGTAATCGGTGCCGAAAGCCGTAAACGTAACAATAATGCCGCTATCGCGCAAATTATCGCCTTCAACGAGCGTTAGCTGTACAGTTGAATAGTTAACTTTGTTGCCGAACAAGTGAGTTGTAACGCCGTTGCACACCACCTCCGTCAGATAACTGCCCGACGTGCCGCATGTGCGGTTTGTGCCCCTGCTAAGCACCGTTTTGCCGCTTACCGTGCCGGAATAGGTTGCCTCAAAAATGCCATCCGCAACGGTTTTACCGATAAGCGTAAGCTTGCCGCTTGTGCCTGTAAGGCGCGCAACAAAGCCGTTTTGCTCCGTCATAAAGGTGCCCTGATAGTCAACGCCGTTTATGCGTGCCGTTGCCAAGCCGAACTCGTCCAGCGTAAGAGTATCGTCACTGCCAAGCACGCCGACATATGT
>CAZSIF010000001.1:0-124904 GCA_964607155.1 uncultured Oscillospiraceae bacterium | reverse complement strand
ATTTACATGAACTTCCATTTTTATTTGCCTGTTGCACTTGATAGTATAATTCACCAGTGTTAAAAAAAACTCTCAGTTATTCTGAGAGTTTTCGTTTATATAGTATATATAAGCGTAATTGCTTAATATTATTATGCCGGGCGACACGGGGGAGGCAAACCTAAAACTGTTATTTGTAAGCATATAATGCTGAACAAGCTGCATTGAATAGGCAATTTCAATCCGATGAAGCGCAAAAGAATCGTGATTGGCAAGAAAGTATGAGTAATAGTGCTTATAGCCGTGCGATAGCTGATTTGCGAGCAAATGGTGTAAATCCTTATGCGGTTTTGTCTGGATTAAGCTCTGCGTCTACGCCGTCGGGAAGTTCTGTTGCTGGTTCGTCGGCTTACAGTAATAGTACTCCGTCGAGTTATACAGGTGAAACGTCTCGGAGTAATAATATTGTTTCGTCTGTATCAAGAGTTGCAAGTTCTGTTATTTCGAATGCGTTTGATCTTTATTTGCTTTCGAAATTATTCTTTTAGTGTTTTCTAAATAGGTAGTTCGATAAAATTATAGTTTTTTTTAGATCCTCTGTGTAACTTACACCATTTGCGAGCAAATATGCAGCAAGGTCTTTCGCAGTGGTGTGCCCTTCGGCATATCCTGCTTGTATGATTCGAGTTAACTTTTCAAGTTGATTTTCGTTTTCGTACATAAAATTAGCCCCCAAAATAGTGTTGTTGGCGGAAGCAGAGTCCTGCTTCCGCGGTACCTGTATTATAGCACAAAGGTGAATGTGTTGTCAAATATCTCCCGTCAGGGCAAAAATTTTAGCATAAAATTTTTGTATTTGACTGCACGGGCACCGTGTGCTATTAGATTTTGCAATAGAATGAGAGTGCAGTATTCGTCGGTCTGTTGTGTGGTTTACTGAACGGCATCGAACAAGCCTACAATAAGAATCAAAAATAATAATAGGCGCAGTTCGGCAGCATCAGCGTAAGTGAAGAGACCACACAATTGTAAGACGAATACTGCATTTGAATGGCATATAACTACTTGATATATATGTGCCAGGTGACAGGAGTTTGTGAAAATGTGTCTTTATCCTATTGAAATACCTGTTAAAAAAATGGTGTATGATGTATCCGATGATGTATCTTATGGCGTCACCGAAAGAATGACAGTTTCTTGCGGAAAATGTGCAGAGTGTTTGGCAAAACGTTCCAAAGAGTGGAGCTTTCGGATTATGGACGAATGTTCGCTTTACGATAAGAATTGTTTTCTTACCTTGACTTATGATAACGAGAATTTGCCCGAGAATGGCACTCTACGCAAGAAAGATTTTCAAGACTTTATGAAGCGACTGAGATTTCATTTAGAGCCGTCTAAGGTGCGTTTTTTCGCTTGTGGCGAGTATGGTTCAAAGGGTTTGCGTCCGCATTACCATGCAATTATATTTGGTTGGTGTCCTGATGATTTGCAATATCTCAAAAAAGATAAAAGTGGCGCAGTGATTTATCGGTCACCATTTCTTGAAAAAATTTGGACTTTTGGTTTTTCAAGTGTTGGTGAGGTTACTTTGAGCTCTGCAAAATACTGTGCTAAATATATGCAGAAGTTGAATACAATTCCAAGTGATTTAGAGAAACCTTTTACTTTGATGTCTAATCGTCCCGGTATTGGTTTCGACAAAATAAGCTCCAAGTTATTATCTGATGGTCGATTATACCGCAATGGTGATAGCGTATCCTTGCCAAGATATTATAAGAAGGTTTTGCAGCGTGATGGTCATGCTTTTGATGTGGCTTTTTTGAATGATAAACAGCAGCGAGTTGCGGAATTATATGCTAAAAGTGGTGGTTTGGAGTTGCGACGTAATAAAATCAATAAAAAATTGAAAAAACTATTGACAAAAACTGATTTTTGATGTATTATTCTTCAATCGTGGTTCATCTCTTCGCAAAAGGCAGCATATTTAGAATAGTTCTATTTCATTTTCCCATAATTAGGATGAACAATAGATATTATATTTTCGTCAAGGCTATGCCAAATTACGGTTACTTTATAGCCTTTATTTACATAGTAACTAATAAGAGTATTTATACGTTGTTCAGCAATCATTTGATTAAATCGCAACTCCTTACAAATTGATTCATGTTTTTCTAATTCAAGCTTATTTCTTGTCTTATTTCTACAACTTTCACATTGATAGTAAATTATTTTTTTCATATCACATAGCTTGCATAGGGTTTTGCAAGCAAAACCCCTTTATTAAGCAAACCCAAACAAGGCTAACAAAAAATAGCCCACAAACGTAACTAAAGAAACGCAAGATTGACCTATCATGAGCAAGACTTGACCTAAACCAACAAACTGTGAAATAACAGGTATATTAGGTACGGACAAATCCAAAATCCAAGAGTAATCAAACTTTGGAGCTTTAGATAACGTTTCAAGAAACCAACGCAGCGTGGGAATGTTATTAGTAGAACCAGTAAGCAATACAACAAACATACCAACAAGTAATAAAACTAAAAAAATTAGTTTCACCACAAATGCAGAATTAATAGAGCTACCGGATGAGGAATAATCTGATTCAACGAAATATGTAGACACCTTACCGGTTGAAGTGTCTACGGACTTAACTGTACGAGTAGTAGTACCACGAGAATATTTATTCATAAGCACCTACTTAGTTAATACAACTTTGAGAACCAAGAAAACAATCGAAGCTGTAAAAAGAGATAAATACAGGCTCGACATATCGATTCCAAATACATTAAAATCCAACAAACCCATTAATGCTTTTATAGGAACATCAACGACAGAGGATATTAACGAAAAAAAAGTATAATCGTTAGCATCCTCGATACCTTCCGTCCAACCGTTGTTATAACCGGTATAATACGAAACAGAACTATCATTTAACCTACCATCTGCATAGGTAATTCCAGCAGCAAGCCCGGCATTATACCCGGAATCATACAAACCATCAGAAGTCTCAAGAAAAACGTTAACACCTTGAACATCCTGCAAAGTTGTACAATAAAAGATTATCTGAGACAAATCCGTTGTAGTTTCAAAAAGAGCAATATCGGTTGCGGATGAAATAGAAGCAAGAGTTACAAAAGAGCTGCCATCAACGTAACCGAACTTCCAAACTGCCGAATCACTAATTGGAGATAAGCTATTAAAATTTATACGAATTCTCGTACCAGACTTTATGGGTTGTACTAACTCAAAAACAGCTGCAGGATAAGCAGAACCAGTACTTATAAGCTTGAAACCGGAATATCCGTCAACTAATACGGATTGAATCAAACTACAATCTAACCCTAAACTTTTATTCGTATAAATCTTTAAGCGACTACTAGAAAAATCTCCATTTGGTATAGTTACAAAATCACTTACAGAAACAATACCGTCGGTATACCCAGTCAAATAACTTTGACTTTTTTTATTAACATGTGTATCAGCATATTTTATACCAGATGTATATCCATCGGCAGTACCTGCAACATACCCATCAGAGTATCCATTGGAATAATTGTATTGAGTTTCCAAATACTCACCTTGACTATGTATAAAAACGTCCGATTCAAACGTTCCGGAGATGTACCAATTCAAAAAATCATTAGTGGTGTAAAAAAAATTATGCGCTTGACTATCAGATAAAATTACTTCCAAAAAAGAACGGGTGCCACTTGCCGAAAAATATACAGAAATAACATAACCGCCATAGGTATCGGAGTAAATACGCAAATAATAATCATTCGAATCGTCAAACGTAAAAGGAGCCGAAAAAGAAAGCTTGACATAAGAACCGGTGTAATAAAAAGTTAAATTCTTGATGTAAACCAATGCATCGGATTCCTCAGCATAAACAGGAGTAAAACCTTGTATACAAGATAGCGCACATAGTAAAAAAGCAAATACAAGTACGCAGCATGTTAAAAAGCGTTTCATAATTTCACCTCAAAAAGATTTAATAACCTACGAACAAGAAAAAGCACAAGGGAACAGGTCATTATAGCAACGAACCAAGAAAATAAAGGTTCATCCAATAAATACACAGAAATATCATTGGATATATAAGAGAAAAAATAATCCCAAAAAGCAAAAACCTGCTTCAATAAATCATTAAAATAATCTATGTACATGATTCACCGTCCGAAATTCGTAAAAACATCTTATGCAGGAAAGTAGGGATAAACAATATAAAATCCAATACCACACGCAAAAGAGTTATACCTACAAAGTAGCAGATATACGATAAAACGCCAGTTTCGAAAAAATAAAAATAACCACCGCAAAAGTATGTTTTTAAAAAATCAAAACAAATAGGATTATAACCAGCGCCTGAAATTGAAAAATTAGACATGAAATTTTCAAAAGACGGAACAGTTGGCGTTACGTCGGAATCAGAATTAC
This sequence comes from uncultured Oscillospiraceae bacterium, assembly GCA_964607155.1. Lineage (GTDB taxonomy): Bacteria > Bacillota > Clostridia > Christensenellales > CAG-314 > Fimimonas. The sequence goes on along the minus strand of CAZSIF010000001.1, from coordinate 120,485 downwards.
TAAATCCGCCTATACAAACACATAAGTAAGCTATAAGTGGAAATAGTAAAATAAACGTCCATAGAATATTACGCAACGAAAAAGAAATATTACGTTTTCTCATTATTTACCTCCAAAATAGATTCTAACTGCATAAAGTCCACTTGTTTCTTTACTTTCTTTTTAGTGTCGTGAAAAGTTACAATATAACGAGCCTTAAGATCAGCAAGCTGCGAACCATCAGTAATAATAGTAGCAGATGGCAAAGAGTCAGTTAATATACTATAACAGTATTGATCATATAGTCGCCACAATCGTTTTGAACACAAAACACGTTTTAAACTATCCTCGACATCCTCGTTATAAGTAGAAAGAACAGAGTTATCCTCACAGTATCGCTCCTCACGAACGTTAAAGAATAAAACAAAGGGAATACGCTTTTCTAAATGATGGACGTAAAAATATTGAGCTATATTACGTCTGAACTCAATACAAATATCCCCAAGAGCTTGACTGTCAGAAAAGAATTTGCCACCTTTCGTTTCATGCCCGAATAACTTAAAAAATAAAGATATTTCTTTTAATTCGTCTGCAGAAAGATACTTAAATAGATTTTTATCGGCAAGCAAACTGAATTCCGAAACGAAAACAGTACTGCCGTAATTAAATCGTTGCTTGCGAAGTAATAGTTCACGAGTTAACGGCACATAAGGAAAAGCAACCGGAATGTTACTATAAAACAACGGTTCCTCAGGTAACTCACGCTTGAAAATCTTTCTAAAAAAGCATTGTATACGCCAAGAGCGATGCGAACGTTTGTAATTGGTGTAAGCAAGATAAAGTGCAAAAGCAGTCTTACCCGTCTTAACGCCACCATTAACAAAAGTAAGAGCGGAGCACTTAGGAGCCTTGAACTTAGAAAGCCAACGAATAACGAAAAAAGCAATTACACCGGTAACTAAGAAAAAAATTAAAGTATTCATAAATCACCTATAGCAAAATAAGTAAAAAGGCAACATATTAACTATGCTGCCTTAATTGAACTAACGATTACGTTGACCAAGAGAAGAAACAAAATTTACAACCCAACGTGTTAGCCCCATCGCAAGAGCAATAGCAGCAAAGACTATTACAAGTGTACCGAACACGGAAAGAGTTTTAGAATCTGTTCCCGAAATGAAAAGAGCGGAAGCTATCGAGGAAAGTCCAGTCCCAATACCTTGTCCCATTGCGGTTATACCGGATACAAGAATTTCAACAATAGCGGTTACAATAGCAGAGCCAGTCAATTCTTTTGATTATCCTCCTTTTTAATATTTTTATTTTTCCGTTTCTTATTTAGCGCTTTAATAAGTGAAACGGATTCATAAACAAAAAAAGAAACAATAAGGACACCGAAAATAATTCGAATAACAACCATAGCCTACCTACTTAAAGAAACCATCAAGGATAGCTTTAGCGGTACCGTCTACAGGTTTAAGCTTAATCGCAATACCGGCAATTACAACGTAATAAGAAGTAAAAGGTACAATCTTGCCCGTAGAATCTGTAAATGTAGAGTGTGCAACTTGTAAAATGAGTTCCTGATTTGCCATAATTATCTCCTTCGTCCGCATGGCTTAACGGACTAAATTAATATTACTTCTAAATTTAGAAGTCTACAAATATAATAATTCTAATTTTAGAATTTGTCAAGACAAAAAAAGAAAATAATTCTAAAATTTTAATTATGAAAAACAAAATAGCAGAAAGATTAAAAAGTTTATTACAAGAAGAAGGAATAACGGCATACAGGCTTGCTAAAGACTTAAATATAAGTGGTAGTGTAATCAAATACTGGTTAGACGGAAAAACAACACCAAATGCCGACTATATAATTATGCTCGCCGACTACTTCAATGTATGCACAGACTACCTACTCGGACGAAAAGATATATATTAGAATTAAAAGTGCCTATCGAACAAATAGACACTTTATTTTTTTAAACTTCAACTTCATTCAGTAATTGCATACCTAACAATTCAAATTGTGTTTCGTCCAAGCTGTATGAAAAGGTATACTTGTTAAGAGATACGGGTTTAATAGGACTACCGTCAGGTAACGTAAGATGATTAAAAGCAGTGTAGAGCTTACCTGCAAACTCACGTTCTCTAACAAAGCAATTTTCCGAAACTTGCAAACCTTGACTACAGCAATAGCGATTACCAAATATCATAAACTGTTGCTTGGTGATGTACTTGGTAATATAAGCAGACACATAAAGCGAATTAGTAGCAACAGGTTGAAGGTTAATTGCTCCAAAGCGACGAAAAAAAAACTCTGAGCGGTAATAATCGAAACGACGTCGGGTTTTATCGTTGTATCCCGTGTAAGGACCAGTAATGTCGGCATTTCCGCTTGAAACGTAAAATAAGCCGTGAAAATGAATATGCTTTTCGTCGGAGTGGTACTCGGGTAGTAATACATACTTAAAGCAATTATCTACACGTTCTTTGTAATGGTTGCAAGCTTTGCGTACTTTATCGTAAACAAGCCTGCAATCATCACGGTTAATTTTTCGCACATCAAAAGTAATGGTTACAAAGTATGTCCACTCGTTATTTTCTCCGTATTCAATCACTTGTTTTTTACTGCGACACAAAGCCTCGTAATCATAATCTCTGGTTTCATTGTTGCATAATTTATCAAATAACTTTTTGTAAACGTCTAACCTATCCAAACAATTTAAAAAAGCGGTGGGGGTTGAATCGTCAACCGGTATAAAGCGCTCATTAAAGAAAGAGACACGGTATCTGCCGGATAACGATTTAGATATTGAACATAACATACACACCTCAAGTTAAAAACAAGTTGGGTAAAATGTGTAGTTAAGACAAGTAAAGCTTTTATTTATATATATATTAATAATAAGGGAGCGATTTCCTTGCGTTCCACTCTCCGAGTCCGAGCTGGAATTGGATGCTCTATAATGAGCGATGGAGCTTATAGCCTTGTTAAGCTTGCTTCCGCGTGAGATAGCTGGTGGGGCTTTAGGCTGTGCAGAGCTGGTTACCTGATAGAGCTTCACGTTTTCGGTTTAGGGGCGAAACACAAGTGTTTCACCCCGTGCGAGAGTGTGGTGGCAGCAGCCACATGTTGTCAAGCTCGAAAAAAAACAAGTTTTTTTTCGCCCTGCCGAGCATGGGACAGCTTGACAACGTTTGCTTGGCGACAAAAAAAATCTATTCGCAAAAGGCAGGTTTTACGAATAGATTATGACTAAGAAACCAACTAAACCAGATTATGCCCTTAAATCCAAAGCTTTGGCTTTTGACGAGGAATACCACGCAATAGACCTAATGAATTGCATACGCAATTTTGATTATAAGCTTGAATATCATCTCATAACTTGGGACGAGTTCATGAATAGCGAGCTACGCAAAAAATGTACTGTTGACCTGCACAAGCTTTACCTTGAATTTCCCGACCTTGTAAAAGAATGCGAGAAAATCTTGCGTGCTGACTGGGAACGCACACGCAGGTTAAAGCACAAGATACAATCAATGTTTGACGAATACGAAAACGTAGTTTTCCTTACGTTGACTTTTCGTGATAGCTACCTATTTAATACTACCGCTGAACAACGCAGGCGTTCCATTCGTGAATTTTTAAAGCGTATCTGCCCTGATGGCATTTACTGTGGCAATATTGATTTTGGCAAAATTAACCATCGTGAACATTACCACGCTTTAATTTCTTGCCGTGTATCTAAGGCAGATATTGACTACTACAACAAAAATTACGGCAGTATAGATTTCGAGCTTGTTCCTAATAAAATTACCGACCGTTCACGAGTTGCAATCTATGTAGCCAAACTAACTAACCACGCTGTTAAAGAAACTACCAAACGTTCACATCTTATTTACTCTCGCAGACGTGGGGCTTTGTCTTGATAAGCCCCACGTCTTAAGCGTTAAAACTTATTGATTTTAATAGTAGTCTTTACGACCTAAAAGGTAGTCGGCACATATTTTGAAGTAGTCGCAAATGGCTATAATGTAATCAGCATTTGGTGTTGTTTTTCCGTTTACCCAATTATATACTACACTGTTTGCTATCCCTAAATCTTTTGCTAATTTATTTACTGTTATTTTTTCTTCCTTTATTAGGCTTGTTAACCTTTCGTTTATTTTGTTCATTCTCTAATTTTAGAGTTTTTTTTAAAAAAAGTATTGACTTCTCTGATTTCAGAGAGTATAATGGTATCGTTCTCTGATTTTAGAGATTATATTTTATTTGGGGGTACACCTATGAAAGAAGTTCCATTAACATGTGTTGCCAGTAAAAAGTCCTACATTGATAGGGCTACAAAAGAAATCCGTGAATTTTTGATTTACGAGGTTATCTTATTTTATATGTCCGATAGCCCTAATAGATAGTCGGCAGAACAATCAAAATATTTTGCGATTTCTAATAGGTATGATATCTTGGGTTCATTTTTATTTTTTAACCAGTTTAACACTGTTTGATTGTCTGCATTTATTGCTTTTGCTAGTTTGTAGGCACTAGTTTCTGTTATGCTCATTAATTGATTTAGTCTATCTGCGAAAATTTTCATTTTGATTGCCCTATAAAAATATACGATTATTTTTGGGTAAATAGTTGACTGCTCGAAAAAATTCGTGTATTATATATTTACCCGAAAAAATTCGGTCATTATTTTACCTGTCCAATTCAGGACAAAGGAGTTGTTTGTTATGAAAGAAGTTCCACTTACGCTTGTTGCAAGCAAAAAGTCCTACATTGATAGGGCTTCAAAAGAAATCCGTGAATTTTGGATTTACGAGATTATCTTGCAAAACGGCATTCGCATTGCTGTTACGCCGCGAGATCGTATAGGTTATCAGCTTTTTTAGACTTTTTCATGTGGTCATTGACTCCTGTAACAATCACAATATAATTTTTGAGGTTCAAAAAATATTATGAAAGAAGCCGCTTATTATGTTTTATTGCATTTGTCCGTGTTGAAGTTTTCTTTCGGAATTTTTTGCCCTTAAAAAGGTTGGTTGATACAGACCTTTAGGCAGAATGAATGTGTTTTAGATTTTCAGGCGTTCAAGTACGTTTTCCAGTGCCAAAATGCCGTGCTCAAAAGTCAGCCCGCCCTGCATGTAAACGGCATATGGTTCCCTGATTGGCGCGTCGCAGCTGAGTTCGATGGACGCCCCTTGCACAAAACAGCCTGCCGCCATGATGACGCTATCGGCATATCCGGGCTGCTCACACGGCTCTGGGGAAACAAAGCCGTCCACGGGCGATGAGGCTTGAACCGCCTGACAGAAATCGATAATTTTTTGCGCGCTGCCAAGCTTGATTGTGCAAACAATGTCGCCTATGTTGTCGTTCGCGTCAGGCAAAACCTCATAGCCAAGTGAGCGAAAAACTGTGGCGAACAGCACCGTCGTTTTTAACGCCTGATTGACCGTATGCGGCGCGTTGAAAAGTCCTTGATATAACGTGCGGTACCCATATGGAAAACCGCCTGCTTCGGCACCTATTGACGGAACGGTAAGCTTGCCGGCAACGAGATCTATAATTGACTGTTTGCCGACAACGTATCCGCCCATGGGCGCAATGCCGCCGCCAATATTCTTTATAAATGAGCCCGCACAAAAATCCACGTCGACATTGGTCGGTTCAAGCTTTTCAACAAATTCTCCGTAGCAGTTATCGCAAAAAATCAAGGTCTGTGGCGACGCTTGTTTTATTACGCGGCATACTTCGGCAATTTCTGCTATCGAAAATGCTTGTCGCCACGAATAACCGCGAGAACGTTGTATGTATGCAAGCTTAATTTTGGTTTTTGTAAAAGTTTTGCTAATAAGCTCAAGGTCGAATTTGCCATCGGATTTTAACGGCAAGGAGTCAAATTCGATGCCGAAATCAGATAGACTTCCGTTGTTTTTGCCGTAAATAACCTCGTGGAGCGTGTCGTAGGGCTCACCCGATACTGCCACGGCTTTATCTCCGGGGCGCAAGCTACCAAAAAGAGCTAACGTTATTGCGTGCGTGCCGGACGTGATTAAAGGACTTGCCAAAGAGGCTTCTGCTCCGAAAATATCTGCAACGACCTTGCACAGCGTGTCCCTACCGTCGTCATCGTACCCGTATCCGGACGTGCCGACGAAATGTCTTAACGCAACTTTATTGGATATAAATGCTTGTAAAACTTTGTTTTGGTTATACAATGATATTTCGTCAAGTTGCTCGAATTTGTCTGCGCAATTTACTAACGCTTTATTGATTATTGGGTTTTGGCTTTTCATTCTTTGTTCCTTTTCTTGATTATGACTGTAATAGTATTCTTTATTTTGCGATTTTTCGATATAATATGTTTGTGATTACTCTAAATAAAATCCGATACTTTTTCGTAGAGATACTCCGCTACAGTTTCAGGCGTATCGAATTTGTCAATGTTGACAAATTCAAATATATCCATTCGCTTGAAATAGGATATTTGTCGTTTTGCATAGTGTCGAGTGTTAATTTTAACAAGTTCTTGTGCCTCTTGCAAGGAAATCTTTCTCTTTATGTAGGCAATAACTTCTTTGTAGCCTATTGCTTGAAAAGCCGACGTTTGCAAAAAACCATATTTATTAACTAACTCCTGAACCTCCTGCACCAATCCGTTGGAAAACATGCTATCTACTCGTGCGTCAATTTTTTTATACAGATTTTCCCTGTCAGTTTGCAGGACGAAAATGCGTGTATCGAACCTCGGCTTTCGTTTTTTACCAAGTCCATTGGATTTTTTTATTCCACCTTCTGCTATTTCGATTGCACGGATAACACGTTTTGGATTTTTCAAATCAATAACGCCGTATGTTTCTTTATCGATTTTTTTTAAGTATTCTGCAAGATATTCTAACCCGTTTTTTTCAAGCAACGCGTTGAGTTCGTCGCGTCGAGCTTGGTCTACGTTGCCAAATTCGGGCGGAAAAAGCAACGAATCGAAATAAAAGCCTGTTCCGCCAACAACGACGGGTGTTTTTTCGGCTTTTTTAATATACTCTGCTGCAGCTTCGCCATACAAAAATGACGAATAATCACAACTTGGAGCGACGACATCCAGCATTCTGTGGACAACATTTTCCTGTTCTGCAGGAGTAATTTTGGCGGTGCCTATATCCATTCCCTTATATATTTGCATTGAATCGGCAGAAATAATCTCTCCGCCGATTTTTTTTGCAAGTAAAACGGCAACCCGACTTTTCCCAACGCCTGTTGTGCCGGTTATTCCGATAAAACGTTCCATCTATACTATCCTCTTAAACAATTTTTCAATTTGTTTTTTAGTATAAACAAACGTAATAGGTCTACCATGCGGACACTGAACGATTTTGTCCTGCAGCACCATGCGTAGAACAAACTTAAGCTCGTAATTATTCAAAGTATAGCCTGCTTTTATTGCGGCTTTGCATGCCATTTTAGCCAATTTTTCAACGAACATGGCTTGCGTATCTAATTTGTAGTCGTCAATGCTACTCAAAAAGAATTCCACAAACTCTTCCATTTTCAAGTCCGTTAGAAGCGTGCAAACAGATACTATCCGATATGTGTTGGTGCCAAAAGGCTCTAACACAACGCCTGCTGTTTTTATATTTTCCAAATTCTCGTCGATAAATTGCGCTTCCTCTTCGGAAACGGTAAATGCATAAGGGAACATTACTGATTGGTAATTTCCGCGTTTTCCCGCCATAAATTTATCAAACAAATAACGTTCGTGCGCGGCGTGCTGGTCGATGAGCAATATTTTATCGTCAATTTCCACTATCAAATATGTTTTGAAAGCAACTCCGATAACTTGCGCGCGTATCATCAAGTCGTTATCAAATTTTTCTTCGGGGGTTAACTCTGGCACACTTGGGTCTTGCAAGTCTAAGCCCAAACGTAATTGTGCCAAATTCTCTCCGCGAACGCTTTCAAGCATTTTTCGAGAATTTTCAACGGAGATTTCCTTATCAAGTTTTTCAATGATTTCGTCGGTCAGTATGTTCTTGCTTCCTTTGCGAGGAATAGGCGTTATCAAATCGAATGTGTGATAATCCACAGGCAGGTCATTGATATTTTGAGGTTCAGGCTCCAAGTCTCTTATTTCTAATAGTCTACCGTCAATGTTAAAGTGTCTAACGACCTTATCGTAATCATCGAAGTCTGGGTTTAGACTGTCTATAACAGCTTTATCTTCTGCATTGAAAATGCTTTGCTGCTCTCCATAATTTTTTTTACCTGCGTCATAGCTTGACCACGCATAATCCTTTTTATGCTCGGATTGTGTCGAACTTGCCGAAGTGTCATTTTCAACTTCGCCGGAACTCGCATTATCTGTTTCTACTGTTGCGCCCAGCATTTCATCGATTTTGTGTTCGGAATAATCCTTCAGGCGATCCTGTATGACGTGGTATATCAGCGAATATAATCGTCCCTGATTGGCAAAGCGCACTTCGGTCTTTTTAGGATGCACGTTTACGTCAACTTGGTCAACTGGAACGGAAATGTTTAACACCAGTAAGGGGAATCTGTGCGCCATCAAGTAGGGCTTGTATGCTTGGGATATAACACTCTGTAAGCCGATATCGGATATACATCTACCATTGACCGAAAGCGTCTGATAATTACGGTTTGCTTTGCACGCTTCGGGGATGCAAATATATCCCTTAACGGCATTTTCTCCAACGCGTCTATCGACTTTCAGGCAGTTATCGAGCACTTCTCCGCCATACACCGCAAAAATTGCCGATTCTATGCCCCTTCCGGGCGCGGAATAAATCTTTTTTCCGTTCAGAATATAATCGATTGCAATATCTGGGTCTGTCAAAATCAGTTTTGTTACAAACTTTGTTATCTCTGTGCCTTCTTTTGTTTCCGACTTGAAAAACTTTTTTCGAGCCGGCGTGTTAAAGAACAAGTCACGCACTTCAAAACGCGTTCCTGTATTTGCAGGTACATAGGTTTTTTCCTTAACAACCCCCTCGACCACTTCAACCTTCACGGCGGCATCGCTTTGTTCGGTTCTTGTTGTCAGCGTGATGTTGGAAACGGCAGCGATGCTTGATAGTGCTTCACCTCTAAAGCCAAGCGTATATACGGAATATAAATCGCCAATTTCCTTTATCTTGCTTGTTGCATGCTTCAAAAATGCCTTGTCGATATCGTCATCGGCTATTCCGCAGCCATTATCCTTTACGGAAATAAGCCCAAAGCCACCGTTTTCGATTTCAATTGTAATATAGTTGGCACCCGAGTCGATGCTGTTTTCTACAAGCTCTTTGACAGCTCCGACAGGGTTTTCCACCACCTCTCCTGCCGAAATTTTGTTGTAGATATCGGGAGAAAGAATGTTAATTTTACTCATTGCTTTACCTTGTTAATCAACTGGTTTAGTATATCAAATGCCTCTATTGGACTAAGACGGTTTATGTCCAAATCTCGTAGTATCGATGCAACTTCCTTTTCTTTTGCAGTCAACTCGTTTGCTGCGGCAATATCGTCAAGATTAATTTCGCTTAATCGTCCTTTGGGCTGCCCTGCCTCGAGTAGCCTTACGATTTGCTTTGCTCGAGCGCATACCTCGTCCGGAACACCCGCGAGTGCAGCCACTTCGATGCCAAAGCTTTTGTTTGCACCGCCGCGAACAATTTTGTGCAGGAATATAACCGAGCCGGCAAATTCTTTGACGGTAATTCGATAGTTCTTCACTCCGTCCACCAAGCCCTCGAGGTCTGTCAGCTCGTGATAGTGTGTTGCAAAAAGAGTTTTTGCCCGTATGTGTGAGGACACAAACTCCATAACAGCCCAAGCGATAGATAACCCGTCAAAGGTTGAGGTTCCCCTCCCGACCTCGTCAAGAATAATAAGACTGCTTGATGTGGCATTGTTTAGGATATTTGCGACCTCCACCATTTCAACCATAAAGGTGCTTTGGTTAAATGCCAAATCGTCGCTTGCGCCCACTCGAGTAAAAATTTTATCGACAATAGGAATTTCCGCACTGCGAGCAGGCACAAAACTTCCAATATGCGCCATCAATGTTATGAGTGCTACCTGTCGCATATAAGTGCTTTTTCCCGCCATATTCGGTCCGGTTATTATCATTGTGCGATTATCTTGTGTGTCAAGATAAGTATCGTTTGTAATAAACGTATCGCGCTTTAGATATGCCTCGACAATGGGATGTCGACCATCGACGATGTTGAGTGCGGTATTTTTAGTGTTAATCTTTGGCTTGCAATAGTTGTTTGCTTGCGCAACGTTGGCAAATGATATCAAACAATCCAACGCAGCTATTGCTTTTGCCGTTGCCTGTAGCGACGGAATGTATTGCAAAAGAGTATTGCGTAACTCGTCGAATAGGCTTTTTTGTAGCCGAACTTTCTTTTCTGCCGCAGTCAGCATCTTTTCCTCAAGTTCTTTTAGCTCCGGACTGACAAAGCGCTCGCCTGTAGTTAGCGTTTGCTTGCGAATAAAGTTATTCGGTGCAAGCCCCACAAAAGATTTTGAGATTTCAAAATAATATCCAAAAACTTTATTGTAGCCAAGCTTTAGGGTTTTTATGCCCGTTCGATTTCGCTCATATTCCTCCAACGCTTGTATACGAGCCGCACCGTTGCGAGAAATATCAAAAAGGTCGTCCAATTCTGCGTTGTAGCCCGCCTTGATAAAATCGGTGTCCTTAATAATTGACGGCGGCTCGTCGATTATTGCACGATTGAGTAAGTCTGCAACCTGCGGGAGTTCGTCGATGCCCGCAAATATATCCTGTATTAGCTTGCATTTGAATCGACCCAGCGTCTTTTTGATTGCCGGCAAAGCATAAAGCGAGTTTTTGAGTGCAATGCAATCTTTTGGCATAAGATTGTTGTAGGAAATTTTTCCTGCAATTCGCTCGATATCCGCCACACTCCTTAACTTTGTTGATATATCCGCCGTCAAAATATAATTTACGCATAGCTCATCAACCGCGTCTAACCGTGCGTTTATTGCAGATGCCTTTTGCAACGGTCGGTCTATCCAATCGGCAAGAGTACGCGCGCCCATTGAGGTTTGGGTTTTATCAAGTAACCACAAAAGGCTGCCCTTGCGTTTGTTTTCGCGATAGGAAACGGTTAGCTCGAGATTTCGGCGCGTTTTAACGTCGATTGACATAAAACGATTTTTGTCAACGAACTTGATGGGCTTTAAGTGTGGCAACTCGCGTTTTTGCGTATTGCGAAGGTATTTTAGCAATGCAGCCGATGCCACAGCACCGCTGCTTTTAGCGGAAAATCCAAAGCCTTCGGTAGTCGAAATTTTGTATTGTTCACAAATTATATCTTTTGCGCGTTGCACGTTGTACATGGAGTCGTCGCATGGTGTGAACGAGGGCGTATAGCCTGCTTTTATGCAATCGAGATTTTCCGCAAGCGGCATTGCTAACGAATTTGCGATAATCTCCGATGGCTTGTATGACACAAGCAGCTCCTGCAAATCCTTTGTCATTGTTGGGGCATCAAGCTTGCAACATAGAAATTCGCCCGTGGATATATCGCAAAAAGCAATGCCAAGGTTGTCTTTTTCGGACAGGAAAATTGACGCAATATAATTGCTTTTTCCATCGTCTAATATTTCGCTGTCGATAACGGTTCCCGGAGTAATAACTCTCACCACATCTCTATCGACAAGTTCTTTGCCTTTGGTCGGTTCGGAAAGCTGTTCGCAAATTGCAACGCGTTCACCCGCCGCCAGCAGTTTTGCCACATATGTATCAACTGCATGATATGGCAATCCGCACATTGGCGCGCGCTGCTCTACACCGCAATTTTTCCCTGTTAGAGTTAGGTCGAGAATGCGGCTTGCTTTTTCCGCATCCTCAAAAAACATTTCGTAAAAATCGCCCAAACGGTACAATAGAATGCAGTCTTCGTATTGTTGCTTTGTACGCAAATATTTTTGCATCATTGGCGAATAGTTTTCAATTACTCTCAAGATGTTCTCCTTTGTAAGGCTGTTTGTAAATGCTTTAGTTGGCTTTTATAGAACTTTTTTTGACTTTTCAATGAGTATTAGTTCATCTAAAAAAAGCTCTGTTAAAACACCCCATTTAACCAGTTGAAGCACATATAGCATATGTATGATTATTCTTTGACGAACATATGCTCCCTGTATGTTTTGGAAATGATAATGTATTCTGTCACATTTCAAGTTAATGTGGTTCAAATACTGCCTCAGTCAGCAATTTAGAACAAAATTTCTAAAATTGCCGTCAATCTACGATGTGTCCCCATAGCGTCGCGGAGCTTGCTCGGTCTATTTGCACTTGAACGAACTCTCCGATGCGAGCGTGTTCGCACTTGAAATTGACCAATCTACCGCTTTCTGTTCTTCCGCACATGGTGTCTTTGTAGTGGAAATTATCTCCTTCCACAAGAACCTCATAGCTATTACCCACCATGCTTTTACTTATTTCTTTTGTTACTTCGTTTTGACAGGCAAGCAAGCGTGTTATTCTGCTTTTCTTTTCCGCATAGGGTATTTGATTGTCCATAGAATAGGCGGGCGTGCCTTTGCGGCGAGAATACACAAAACAAAAAGCCGAGCTATATCTTGCTTGTCGAACCAAATCCAAAGTATCCTCAAAATCTTGTTCCGTTTCCCCGGGGAAGCCCACCATGATATCTGTCGTGATGCCAACGTTTGGTAGCTTATTTCTTATTTTCTTAATCAATTCAAGATATTGTTCTCGCGTGTAACGTCTGTTCATTCGACGCAGAATTTCCGTACTGCCGCTTTGCACAGGCAAATGAATATTATCACAAATATTTGGATATGTTGCAATGGCGTCGATAACGTCATCGGATAAATCCTTTGGGTGAGAGGTCATAAAACGAAGCCTAAACTTTCCGTCGAGCTTGCCTATTGCATGCAGTAGGTCAGCAAAGCACACGTTTTCAAGGTCGTGACCATAACTGTTAACATTTTGCCCCAAAAGCGTAATTTCCTTGTAGCCTTGTTGGATTAGCTGCTTGACTTCGGCAAGTATATCCTCCGGTCTACGGCTACGTTCTCGTCCCCTGACGTATGGCACAATACAATATGTGCAAAAATTATTGCAGCCAAAATTTATGTTTACCCACGCATTGGGATAGCTTGTGCGAGCTTGCGCAAAGCTTTCCTCCGAACAATCCAAAAAACGTGTATCGACAATTTTTTTTCGAGATTTTGCACTTTCGATGGCTTGCTCAAGCAAATTTAGATTTGCAGTTCCAAGCACGATATCCACATACGGATAGCTTTTGCGTATTGCATCGGCGACGCCCTCTTGTTGCGACATACAGCCGCAAACGGCAATAATCATATTTGGTTTTTTTCGCTTAAGCTTTTTCAGTTGACCTATATGCCCGTAAATTTTTTGCTCGGCAGTTTCGCGTATGCAACAAGTGTTAAACACCACCACATCGGCGTTTTCAACAGCTTCGCAGGATGTATATCCCATTTTTTCCAAAATGCCTGCGATTTTTTCCGAGTCGTGCACGTTCATTTGACAGCCGTAGGTGTGAATAAAGTATTTCAAGTAAACCTCCGCACCGCCAAACTGTTTGGCGACGCTTTTTATTTCTATTTTATTTTACTATTTTTTTTATTTTTTTACAAGGATATTTGCTATATATTATTATTTATAAGGCTTTTCGCACATCTCAGGATGATATTTTTAAGTGTTTTGCAAATAATAACTACATATGAAAAAAGTTTTTCGATATGTTTTGATAATCTCCTGCGCACTCATTTTAATTGCTTCCGTTGCTGGGCTATGCGCGATTACGGCATGGCAGCAAAGCGATGATTTTGTGCCATTCGACAAAAACAGACTGGCGAGCGTTTGCGCAACGTTAACTGTTTTGGATGATAAGGGCGTGCCAGTTTGCGAGCCGACGTATCTAAACGACAATCGGCAAATTCCGCTTCGCGCCCTTCCGGAGCATGTATATATGGCATTTGTTTGCGTTGAGGACAAGAGATTTTTTGAACATAACGGGGTGGACGTAAAAAGAATTATTGCTGCAACGATAAAAAATATATCAAATGGCTGCTTGAAAGAGGGAGCCTCAACGATATCGCAACAGTTGATAAAAAACACGCATTTATCAAATTGCAAAACATTTTCGCGAAAGCTCAACGAAATTATATTGGCTAATCAACTGGAGCGCAATTACTCTAAAGAGGAAATTTTGGAGATGTACTTGAACACGATTTACTTTGGACGTCATGCCTACGGAATCGAGAATGCAGCAAATGTATATTTTAGCAAATCTGCATGCGATTTAACCCTTTCCGAAAGCGCAGCGCTTGCAGGCATGATTAAAGCACCCAACACATATGCATCCGATAAAAATCCACAAAAATGCTTATTGCGGCGCAACACTGTGTTAAAGCTTATGTTAAATCAAGGCGTAATCGATCAGGCAGATTATAAAACTGCGTTATCGTCAGAACTTATTTGTTTGCCGAGTAGTGATAATGGCAATAAAACTTATATGAACGGGGTTGTTGATGAGGCGTGTTCGATACTAAATATGACTGAAAGTCAGCTTTTTAAAAGCGGTTTTTTAATAGAAACTTATTGCGATGCCGAAATTCAACAAGCTTTAACTGCTTTGGCGCAGCAGGATACAACCACCACCGCCACGGCTTCAAGGGCGGATTTCGCCTGCGTTATTGCCAATAACCACAAGGAAATTGTTGCGTCGTATTATCGCGGAGAAGCAACAGCAAAAAAACAAATCGGTAGCACGATAAAGCCCATTGCTGTTTATGCGCCCGCTTTTAACGAAGGACTTATTACGCAAGCGTCGCCAATTTTGGATGAGGAAACGGACTTTAACGGATATTGCCCCTCTAATTACGGTCGATATTATGGGTGGACGACGGTCAAAACGGCGTTGACAAAGAGTTTGAATGTTCCCGCTGTAAAAATTTTGAACGCATTAACCCTAAAAAAGGCGGAGGAATATTTGAAAAAAATGGGCTTTAATGACAAGCAGGACTTATCCCTTGCCTTGGGTAACATACAAGGTGGAATGTCCCCAAGAATGTTGTGCGAGTGCTACTCTGCGTTGGCGTGCAACGGGCAATTTGGCAAGTTAAATTATATCAAAAAGATTTACAACCAAAATGGTGAACTACTTTATAAGAGAGAAAATAAAACTACTAATGTTTTTGAATCGGCGGCGACATATCTTGTGACGGATTTATTGTGCGAGGCGACAAAAAGCGGAACTGCGGCAAAGCTCAAATCGCTACCCTTCAAGGTCGCGTGCAAAACGGGGACGGTCGGCGATAAAAATGGAAACAGCGCAGCTATTGCCGCAGGATACACTACCGAACACACATTTGTTGTGGAATATAGCGGCAACTTATCTAACGAAATTAAAGGCAGCACAGCACCGTGTGAATTTGCATGTAAGCTTCTTGATATAATCTATAAAGCAAATCTGCCGAGAGATTTTTGTGTACCACCCGATGTCGGCTATTTTGCAGTTGATGTTGAGCGTCTTAACAAAAAACAACAAGTTGTTTTATGTCAACGTGGCGAATTGTACGCTTTTGATAAGAAAAATTTGCCCAAAGCGTACTCGGTGTAACCCGAAAATTGGACAAAAATCAAGCTATCAAAAAATAAATTGCAAGATTGGAGCTATCAAATGTAGCGCAACATTAAATAAATTATAAAAAGACGCAAGGATTATTGTTAACCTTGCGTCCGTTCTTTTTGATTTCAACATTAAGTAACTATCGTTTCGATATTGGAAAGTGCTCCCTCTACAAGCGCATCAACGTCAAGTGCGCTTTCCACCTTTTCAACTGCAGATAACCTTGGTTTGGTAACGGGTTTTTTGGGCAGGAAAATCGTGCAGCAATCCTCATATGGTAAAATCGAGGTTTCAAACGTCCCAATTTTTTGAGATATCTCGATAATCTCTTCTTTATTGAAGCCGATTAATGGTCTAAATACCGGCAGTGTCGCGACGGAATTTGTGCTTGTGATGCTTTCCAATGTTTGGCTGGCGACCTGCCCAAGGCTTTCACCGGTAATCACTGCGCCAGCACTGTTATTTTTTGCAATGCGCTCGGCAATGCGCATCATAAAACGGCGCATTATTGTAATCATATATTCCTCTGGGCATTTTTCGTGAATGGCAGTTTGAATTTCGGTAAAACTAACGACGTCAACAGTTAAGCGTTGCGTGTATTTCTTTATAATTTTTGCCAAATCCAGCACTTTTTGCTTTGCTTGAATGCTGGTGTAAGGATAGCTATGGAAATGAACCGCTCTAAGATACATACCGCGTTTTGCCATCATGTAGGCGGCGACGGGACTATCAATACCTCCCGATAGCATCACAATACCTCTGCCGCCCGTGCCAACAGGCATTCCGTCAACGGCTTTTATCACGTTACAGTACACAAAAGTTTTTCCGTTTTCGCGAATGTCGATAGACACTGTGTGTTGCGGATTAAACAAATCGACAACAAGTCTGGGATTTGCTTGCAGAATATCGCCCCCGATATCTGCCGATAATGTCATCGAGTGTATCGGAAACTTTTTGTCTGCGCGGTTTGTGTTAACCTTGAAGGTTCCGCTTGTCGGTGCTAACGCCACTGCCGCTTTGGAAATCTCGTCGTAGTTCGAGGGCACTTCCTCCGCTATGCTCAGCGAGTGTACTCCAAAAACGTTTTTGATTGCCTCTACGATATTGTCCGTTTGCGCTTCGTCAAAATTACGAATTACATATCGAGCGTTACTTCTCGAAAAATCAAAGGTGTAGTCCGCAAGCGCTGTTTTTATATTGGATATCAACGCGTTTTCAAAAAACTCGCGATTGTTACCTTTCAAGTGAATTTCGGAATATCTAATAATAATTACTTTCATTTATTACTCCCATTATCCGTTGAAAATTTAAGTTAGATGCGTTGCAACATATGTCCAACATAAATATGTCTCAAAAGGATAAATATATTGTTATTTATTAAAAAATACAAAATAAACTGCTAAAATAGCACTTTACTTTAACATTGTTTTTCTAAGACGTAAAACGCAATCTGGTAATGCTTCGATTAGTGCGTGAACGTCTTGCTGTGATGTCAAGCGAGAAAAACTTATTCGTATTAAACCCTCGGAATAGTTTTGCGGCAGTTCAATGACCTTAGCTATTCTACTCTGTTTATTTTTGGAGCTACAAGCCGAGCCCGTCCCGACAATTACGTCGTTATCCTCCAACATGCGTAGTAAAACTTCACCTTTTATGTCTGCAAAGGCAAGCGACATGATTGCGGGTGAGCAGTTATCCGTACAATTTTCACGCCAATCGGATATGTTGGCAAGCGAGCTTCTGATTTGTTGCTTGTAGTCGATAAAAGTCTTTGCGTTTGACGATAAAGCCGAAACGGCTTTTTCAAGAGCTGTCGCCAATCCGATAATTCCGCCAACGTATTCCGTGCCGGAGCGCATACCGAGTTCTTGTCCGCCACCGTATACAATCGGATGAAGTCTAACGCCGTTTTTAATATATAAAAGTCCAATGCCTTTGCCTGCATGGATTTTATGTCCGGACATTGCATAAATATCGATGCCTAACGAGCGTAAATTGACGGGAACTTTTCCTACGGCTTGTACTCCGTCGGAAAATGTGAGCGTGCGCGCGTTTATATTTTTTATGAGACGATTAATTTCTTTAACATCGTTTATTGCTCCCGTTTCGTTGTTCACATGCATAAAGCAGGCCAAAAGTGTGTTTTCGTCTATTTTTGAAATGAAATCATCAACATCGATATGTCCATCGTGATGCACTTTTGCTAAGCGCACTTCGTAGCCTTTATTTTGTAGTTGCATCAAAGTGTTATATACAGCCGAGTGCTCCGAGGCGGTAGCAACAATGTTTCCGCCTTTGGCGCGGATTGCTCCCATTATTCCGATGTTATCAGATTCGGTTCCACCGGAAGTAAAATAAATCTCGCGAGGCTCTGCACCCAAATGTTTGGCAATTCTTTCACGCGCATTAGCTATGTTGTTTGCCACCATAAGACTATGGTTACTGCGCGCCGAGGGATTATAAAAATTATGTTCCTGATATTCGTTTATTTGTTGTAACACGTCCGAATCAATTGGCGTTGTTGCACAGTTGTCAAAATAATGTATTGTCATTTTTCCTCAAAATTGAAATATGTCTAAAATAGTATTATTTGTTTTTCTTAAAAATAATTTAATATCTTAAACATAATTTGGTGTATTTAGGTTAACTAAAAGTTGCTTGCTTGTAAAGTAAAGTGGGCGGAGTTTGCATACGGCACTTTCGTCAGAAGTTGAGCGATTATTTATAGTAAATAGTTTTGTGTTCACTTATAAAATGCGCCCCTTGCAAGAAACAATTTCCATTTTAGTTATCTTTGTTTTGGTTATTTTAACGTAATAACGGTTACACCGCTTTCGCCCTCACCGTACACGCCCAGTCTAAATTCGGCAATATTCGGATGTTTTTTGAAGTGGCTGTGCAGACCTGCACGCAGTTTTCCGGTACCCATTCCGTGAATAACCCAAAGCTTGTTTAATCCTGCCAAAACCGCCTGATCAATAAATGCGTCCACGTTTGCAATTGCCTCGTCGACCGTTTGACCGATAACATTAATTTCGTTAGACGAGCTTCTTGCTGCCACCTCGTTTTTAGCGTTACCCTTATATTGTCTGTTTTTGACAACCTTCTTGTTGGTCTCTACTCGTGAGTTATATAGGTCATCAGCGGTAACATCGGTAGTCAGATTGCCGCATTTTACGGATATTTTCGAGGCGGAGCGTATGTTCAAAATTTTTACCTGCATGGACAGCTTTTTACAATACACAACATCGCCCACTTTAAGCTTAAAGTAGTCAATTTTATCTCCCGTAAAAATAATTTCCTCGCCGTCGTTAGTTGTTTGCGGTTTAACGTCGGAAATTTGTTTTGCATAGCTTCTCGCTTGAAAAAGCTCTTTATCGGATATTTCGTCCTTTTCCAATATTTCCTTTATTTTTTCCACAAGCTCATTTGCCTGCTCCCGAGCCTTTTCCACAAGCTGAGCCGCCTCTTGCCTCGATCCGTCCAACAGCTTGTTTCTTTCGCTTTGTAGACTGTCGTTTAAGCGTCTTGCTCGTTCTGCTTCCTGCGCGACAAGCTTTTTTTGTTCCTCCAAGGCTGCAAGTTTATGTTCGTAGTCCTTGCGAATCTCATCAGCGCGAGCCAGAGCGCGCTCAAATTCCTGCTTTTCTTGCGAAACGTTGCGTTTTGCATATTCAACAACGTCAGCACGCAACCCCAGCTTGCCTGCAATCGCAAGAGCATTGGAGCTACCGGGCACGCCCATGATCAAGCGATAAGTAGGCGCAAGGGTGTCGAGGTCAAATTCCATCGATGCATTTTCCACACGAGGCGTCGAGAGTGAATATTCTTTTAATTTTTCGTAGTGAGTGGTAATAACGGCTTGCGCGCCGCTTCTACGCAAAAACTCCGTCACGGCAAGTGCCAGAGCTGTGCCCTCGTTGGGCTCCGTTCCTGCGCCAACCTCGTCGATGAGCACCAAATTACCCTTTCCGCAAATATCTAAAATATCACGCAAATTGGTTATATGTCCGGAAAAAGTCGAAAGGTTTTGTTCAATGCTTTGTTCGTCGCCGATATCGCAAAGGATATCGTCAAAGAAAGAAACAGCGCTTTCGTCGGCGCATGGCACAAAAAGCCCCGTCATTGCCATAAGACAAGTTAGCCCGATTGTTTTTAGTGTAACGGTTTTGCCTCCGGTGTTTGGGCCTGTAACAACAATTACATCATATTCGTCGCCCAGATTGACGGAAATCGGCACCACCTTTCGCCTATCAAGCAATGGATGACGCGCCTTTTTTAATGCGATTTTGCCGACATTATTGAGTAACGGCAACGTGCTTTTTGTATCAAGGGCGTATTTAACCTTTGCAAAAATAACGTCGATGTCGCTGATTGTATCCTGCGCCACGCAAATGCGTTGAGCCACGGGCGAGATTCTGTCGGTAAAAGCTTGTAAGATTCTTTCGATTTCCGCCTTTTCCTGCAGTATGGCTTCTCGAAGCGCATTATTGAGTTGCACGATAGCCATCGGCTCCACAAAAAGGGTTGCGCCCGTCGAAGACTGGTCGTGCACAATGCCGCTAACGTATGCTTTATACTCTTGCTTTACGGGGATAACGTATCTATCGCCGCGCATTGTTACAATACTATCCTGCAAATATTTTGCCATTTCTCCGTTTTTCGTGTAGCTTTGTAACTTTTGCTTGATATCGGCGTTTATTCCCTTGATTTTTTTGCGTATTGCAAACAATTCAGAGGACGCCTTATCGTTCATTTCCTCCTCGGAAATTATGGCAAAATCTATGTCTTCCTCAAGCTGTTTATCGTTAAACAGCAAATATGCTTTTGCTTGTAAAAGGGACGTGTCAATTCCGTAATCTACAAACAGCGCCGCCTGCAGACATCTCGATGTGCGCAGCAAACGCATGACGCACAAAAGCTGTTTCATTGAGAGCGTAGAGCCTACTTTTGCCAATGCACATGCATCTTTTACGTCGTCAACGGATAGGTCAAAAGATTGCTCGAAGCGAAATAGGTCGTACGCTTGACGAGTTTCGGATATAAGCTCAATCGCCTCGTCAAAGGTATTTGCGGGTAGCAACGCTTGCACTTTTTGCTTTGCTATACTGCTTATTGTAAAGCTCGATACATCTCGCAATATATCAAAATATTGAAGTTTTTTTAACGTTTTTTGATTTATCATTTTATTCTAATAACGCTTTTACTTATTGCGTTGTTTTATTGTGTAGATGTCGGTAAAGTTTTTGTCGCATCGGTAAAACTATTTAATGGCAGTCACACTTTTGGCGCGCATTCAGTTGATTTTATCGTAAAGCCGCCCCTTTGTGTACGGTTCATTGCATGCGTAGTGGTCGCTGGAACCGTTGTTTAGTAATAAATAATGCCGGATAACTTCCGGTTGAAAATCCACCAAATACCTTCCGCTTGATTTGATTCGAGCCATAACGGAAAGCTTTTTCCCGTTGATAAGCTCAAATGTGCAACGGTTTGCCTTGCGACGTCTGATTGCGAAAGAATTGCCTTGCTCGTCTGTGTAGGTCAGCCGAGAGTTAGCCTTACATGTTGTACAGCTACAATCAAAGGCAACCTTGTACGGACAATGAACAAGCTGCATTAGCGGCAACTCACCGTCAACAAATATAAGTCCGTTTTTATGCTCGAAGTTGTTAATTTCAGCTAAGGATAGTTCTAACGAGTACACGAACGTAACTGCGTCGTCGAAAGCTTGAGCTATTCCGTCGTTAAAAATATTCAAGCCGCGACCGGCTATGTACGGAAGTTGTAAAGCCCGCGCTAATTCGACGTGTCCCACATTATGACAAACCAAACCAATCGCCACTTCGCCTAAAAGCTTGCTTAGGTAATCGGAATCGACAAAAGGCGGAACGTCCACATATGCGCCGTAATTACGCGCGACTGACAATGCCGATTTGTCTATGAGTTCGGGTTTGTATATTAAATATTTGCACCCCATCTTTGCAGCCTGCGCAAGCTGCTGTTCGTTGAAACAAGATGCCGCAACGCAAGACTCGCTATTGATATCGGACGTTTGTGCCGTGTTTGTAACGTATGTGTGAGCATCGGCGGCAAAGGAGCTTGCACCGTTACTCTGCAAAAACGCATTAAAATCAGGCGTTGTTGCCGTTGTACGGGTTGCAAAACGAACGTTATAAGCTTCAAGCATATTGCATTGTAGCTTGGACAATACTTCTCTGCGTAGAGCATTTATCTGCGATTTTGCTATAAAAATATTGCCCTTGCGTATTGCTATGTCTGCAATAGTATAATACGAATCGCCACTTTTTTGAAGTTGTGTTGCAATTTCTTGCTCAGAAGTTGGCTGCGACGTACTTTCAGGCAGCAGAAAATTACCTTCAATCGTTGTATTAACATCTCCGCAACGTGCTCGCAGAATTGGTGATTGCCCGATAAATCCGTCAAAAGCAAGTGAAACGGGCAACTTTCTACATGCGGTCAATAACTGCCTGTTGAGTGCAACGTTTGTTGTGCGGTTTACTGTCATTCCGTTGCTAACGCGTGCCGAAAAACTTGCCGACACCGTTGTGCCGCTTGACGTGGCAACTGCACCGCCTACTTCGCGCTCGCCATCAAAAATCTTAAAACAATCTCCTTTTTCGATGTTTCGATTGCCTATTATTTTGTCGTTTTCGATGTGTCCAATACGCAGTCCGACGTTGTTTTGCTGTTTCGGGTAGATAATGTTGTCATTCCCGCCTTTTAGGTAAGATATACTCGATGTGTTGCCTCTATTAAAAACCTCGCTGAGCATATCTTGCGCATATTCGTCAGGCGTGAATCCATTTGCAAATAGTTTTGAAAATACTCCTGATGTAGCCGCAGCATATTCCGGACGGCGATTTCTTCCTTCGATTTTGAAAACCCTTGCGCCTGCATTGCTGAGGCTTTTTGCCATGCCAAGCCCGTTAAGGTCGCGGGCGGATAGCAAATATCCTTTTTTGCCGCTACTTGCTTTATATTGTTTTCGGCAGGGTTGTGCGCACAGTCCCCTGTTTCCGCTGTTGCCGCCCACCATCGATGAAAATAAACATTGTCCGGATTGGCAAACGCACAATGCGCCATGTAAAAAACACTCTGTTTTTACGCCTGTCGATGATATTGCCTTAATATTATCGAGTGTACATTCTCTTGCGCACACAACCGTTGTGGCGCCTAATTTTTTCAAAAAAAGTGCGCCGTATTCATCGTGGCAATTTAATTGTGTGCTTGCAACGACGTCGAATGGCTTTGGCAATGTTGCGGCAAATCTAAGCAGGGGTAGGTCTGTTACAATAACGCCATCGGCATTACTTTTGTAGGCAACCCATACGTTGTCCAAAGCTGCGCAAAGCTCGCTGTTCTTTACCGAGGTATTTACCGTGACGTAAACCTTAACTCCATAAACATGGCAAAAATCCACCCACTCTCGCAAATTATCTTTTGTAAAATTTGGAGCTTTCATTCGAGCGTTGAAGCTATCAAGCCCTAAATATACGGAATTGCATCCGTTATTGACTGCCGCTTTAAGCTGTTCGATGCTACCGGCAGGAGCAAGTATTTCATATTTGTCCATGTTATTTTTCATAAAAGGCAAGTTATGCCTATAATAGTATTCTGCGTTTTGTTATTTTCGAGAGTAATTCTGCGTAAAACAAGCTTCGGATTCGATTTGTCAGTGAATTGCGTTCCAAAAGCAAAAAAATACTTTCGCGCAATAAATTGGCAGTTATCTGAGTGTTGCGCCAAGTTTATCTGATATATTTTTCAGTGCCTTGCCAACCTGTTTTTCGATATCCTTATCCTGCAATGTTTTGGTATTGTCGCGGAAAGACACCGCTACCGCCACGGATTTTTTTCCGTCGCCAAGCTGTGCGCCACGATAAACGTCAAATAGCTCCGCATTTTCTGCCAATGGCAATGCTAAAAATTCGTCCAAAATATCCTGTGCGGCAACGCTTTCGTCGCATACCAATGCAAAATCTCTTGTGACCGATGGGAAGCGTGCAATGGGCGAAAATGCGAGTTCGCTGCGCTTAACTTCGATAAGTTTATCCAAGTAAAGTTCTGCAATATAGCATTCAACCTCTATTGCAAGGTTTTCGCAAATTTGAGGATGAACTTTGCCAAAAACGCCTATGCATACACCGTCCACAAAAATTTCCGCAGCAATACCGGGGTGCAACACATCACTTTTGCAACGTGTAATTTTAACGTTTTCATCGGCAAAGGCGTAAACAACTTGCAAAACGTCATCCCTAAAGCAATCAAAATTCACCTCAGTTGCGGCAATGCAAATACGCTTTTGCTCTACTGGCAAGCTTTTGAGCGGTAGCTCGTCTGCTAAATATGCCTTTCCGATTTCAAAACAGCGCAACTGACTGTTTTTGCGTGCCAAGTTAAGTGCAATGCATTGCAACATGTTAGGCACAAGCGTTCTGTTCATTAAGGACAAGTCCTCGCCAATCGGGTTGAGCACCTTGATGTATTTACTCTCGTCAATCGGCGCGATCGACGCCTTTTCAAACAACGATTTCCCTGCAAACGGATAAAAAATGCATTCGTTATATCTAAGCCCCGTAAGAATACTCTTTACTTTATCGGCAAGTTTATCTTCTTGCGTCCGTCCTCCGCAGGTTATGTGCGAGTTTTCCATCAGTGTGCCGTTTATGTTATCGTATCCGTACACGCGAATAAGCTCCTCAACAATGTCGCAATCGCGTGAGATATCATCTCTGTACGGAGGCACGTTGCAGCTAATGGTATCCTCTGTAATAACTGCCGCGATATTCAAGGATTGCAATATCGATGCTATTTTTTCATCAGGAATTTCAATTCCGAGCAGCTTTTTTACACGGTTCTTTTCGAATGTGACGATTTTGTTTGTGGCAGGTTTGCCGATGCAAATTCGCTTAGCGGTAACATTTCCGCAACCAAGCTGTTCAACCAAATGCAGCGCGCGGCTCAGACCGAGCTGATTTGTGTACGCCTCGATACCCTTTTCAAATCGTGCGGACGAATCCGAGCGCAGTCCCAAGCGACGGCTTGTGCGACGTACGTTTCCCCTTGCAAAGGATGCCGCTTCAAACAAAACGCAGCTTGTTTCATTTTTAATTCCGGAATTTGCTCCGCCCATTATTCCTGCCAAGCCTACTGCTCGGTTTTTATCGGCAATCACAAGGTCATCGGCAGTCAACGTGTATTCTTTTCCGTCCAATGGAACAATTTTTTCGCCGTTTTCGGCACGTCGCACAATAATCGCGTTGTCCGTAATATCGTTATAATCAAAGGCGTGCATTGGCTGTCCGATTTCGTACAAAACATAGTTTGTAATATCCACGAGATTGTTTATGCCGTGCAAGCCGACCTTTGCCAAACGCGATGTCATCCACAGTGGGGACGGCGCAACCTTGACGTCCGTTACGCCTTGCATATAATAGTTTGGGCACAAATCACTTGCCTTGACGTCCACCGACACCAAGCTGTTGGTATTCACAATGCCTTCGTTAAAGCTTACGTCAGGCTCCTTGCAGGTTTTTCCGAGAGCGACGGCAACTTCACGAGCCAAGCCCAAAACGCTGTTGCAGTCTTGTCTATTGCTTGTCACGCAAACGTCCAAAACGTAGTCGTCGATGCCGACTTCCTTACGTATATCCTCACCAACGACAGCCGACGGGTTAAGAATTAAAACGCCGTCAACATCTGCGCCCTCGTAGTAATCCTTGTTTATGCCAAGTTCTTCGGGACCGCAAAACATACCCCACGATTCTTCGCCGCGCATTTTGCCTTTGGTTATATGCAAGCCGTTGGCTGTTTTTGCATTATGTAATGCCACGGGCACCTTGTCGCCAACTTTAACCCTATGATCGTTGGTAACGATGGGGATAATATTGCCGCCGATATCCACTTTGCAGCAAAGCAGACGCTCTGCATTGGGATGTTGCGATATTTCTGTGATTTGACACACAACTATATTCGTAACGTTTTCTCCGAGATACACTACTTCTTCAATTTCCAAGCCGATATCGACCATTTTTTTGCATAAAACATCGATATCTTCGGTAACGTCTACATATTCTTTAATCCATGAAAGAGGTAATTTCATTGCACAATTCTCCTATTTGCCAAATTGCTTTAAGAAGCGTTGGTCGTTTTCGTAAAAGAGGCGTATATCGGGAATGCCGTATTTAATCATTGCGATACGCTCAACGCCCCAACCGAAGGCATAGCCTGTGTATTTTTTGCTGTCGATACCGCAATTTTCCAGCACGAACGGATTTACCATGCCTGCGCCGAGAACTTCAATCCAGCCCGTGCCTTTGCAAAGCGAGCAGCCCTTTCCGCCGCAGCTGCTACAAGTCAAATCCACCTCAACGCTGGGTTCGGTAAACGGGAAAAAGGACGGACGAAAACGCACTTTGGTATTTTTGCCAAAAAAGTTCGAGGCAATGTACTCAAGCGTGCCTTTAAGGTCGCACAGCGTAATATTTTCGTCAACGACAAGCCCTTCAATTTGATGGAACACCGGCGAGTGACTGGCGTCGCTATCCGAGCGAAACACTTTACCGGGGCAAATCATTTTGATGGGCGGTTGCTTCTTTTCCATCAAGCGCGCCTGCATTGCGGAAGTTTGAGTGCGTAGCAATATTCCGTCGGCAAGATAAAATGTGTCCTGCATATCTCTTGCGGGATGGTCGGCAGGAATGTTCAACGCTTGAAAGTTGTAGTAGTCCGTTTCAATTTCCGGACCGCTAAGCACCTCAAAGCCCATCGATACAAGCAGCTCCATCATCTTGTTTTCAACAAGTGTTATCGGATGCAGTGCGCCCCAAGGCTTCATTGTGTTAAGCGAAACGTCAACACTCTCACTATTAAGTTTGCGCTCCAACTCTGCTGCTTTTAGTTGCTGTTGTTTTTGTGCGAGCTCGTTTTCCAAAAGCGTGCGTAGCTCGTTTACCTTTGCGCCGAAACCGGGACGCTCCTCTGCAGGTAAATCCTTGATGCTTTTTAGTAAGCTCGTGAGTTCGCCGCTTTTGCCCAAGTATTTCACCTTGAGTTCTTGCAATGCTGATAAGCTCGAACAAGCTTCCGCTTCCGATAGGCATGCGGCTTTAATTTGACTAATTTTATCCATATGTAACTCCTTACCCCTATTTGTGGGGCAAAAATAATAAATTATCGCTTTGAGCGCAAAACGTCGTTGATATTTTGCTGCCGCAAACACACTCGACGGACATATTTGCATTACTATGTGTATCGTAGTAGTTTATATTTAGCGAGATATTGTAATAATCGTGTCACTGTGGCAGAATTATTTGCAATCGCAAAATAAAAAAATCGCCCCAAAACAAGCTTAGGGCGACAAAAAAATACCGCGGTACCACCTAAATTCAAGGACAATACTTTGTCCTTCTTTACGTTCGTTACGCGAACGACACGCAATCGGCTACTTGTCGACAGGACGTTAACCGACCGAACTCTGAAGTGAATATCTTTCCGCGACGTTGGCAGGGCTTACACCGTTCCCCGCTCGCTGTGCAACGCAAATCGCAGATTCTTTTGCTTCGTCATCGTTGTTAATTGTATTATATCAAATAAAAAGCTTAAAAGCAACTTTTTTAAGGGAATAAAATAAATTTATGCTCAGCATGTCGTTTTTTAAATGAATTATGCGTCGATGCTCCTTCACTACATAAATAGGCAAACAATCTAATGCATTTTACACCCTTTCCGCCGACATGCTTTCTCGCAAATGTTTGACGGCGTTGTTTTCCAAACGTGACACTTGCGCCTGACTTAATCCGACCTCGCCGGACACTTCATTTTGTGTTTTCCCTTGAAAAAACCTTTTTTCAAGTATGCTACGCTCTTTTTCGTCAAGTTTGTTCATTGCCTCAAACAGAGAAATTCTTTCAGCCCAAGCCTGTTCACAGGTTTTGTCGTCGGCAATTTTTTCTTCAAGAGTAAAGCAATCCTCCTCATCGGCAAAAACGTTTTCCGATAGCGAAACCGGATCGCTTATCGCATCCAAACAATACAAAACGTTAAAAACAGGTAACTTCATTTCCGCCGCGATATCATCTATAGTTGATGGCTTGCCATCGGCATCAAGTCTTTCTCGTGCTTGCAATGCTTGATATGCCACGTCGCGTATGCTTCGGCTCACACGCATAGAATTAGACTCCCTAACAAAACGTCTGATTTCACCCGCAATCAAGGGTACCGCATAGGTTGAAAATCTGACGCCATGCGATAAGTCAAAATTCTCCACCGCTTTAATTAAGCCCACACAACCGATTTGAAACAGGTCGTCGGCGCAACTATATCGGTAGGCATAACGCTGTGCAACCGAAAGTACTAATCGTAAATTGCAATTTATAAAATAGGTGCGAGCTTCCTCGTCTCCTTGTTTTATTCTTTCAAGATATTGCAACGCTTGCTTTTGCGTAAGCTTAGGCAGTGACGATGTGTCTACTCCGCAAATTGTAACCTTTTTGCCCATAGTTTCTCCTAAATTGATATTGTTTGTCTTGTGCGCACGTCTATCCGTTATGCTTGCGATGGCTTTCAACGAATACTGAGAATGGCTTATTGTTTAGCGAATATCGGCAC
This sequence comes from uncultured Oscillospiraceae bacterium, assembly GCA_964607155.1. GTDB lineage: Bacteria > Bacillota > Clostridia > Christensenellales > CAG-314 > Fimimonas. The sequence goes on along the minus strand of CAZSIF010000001.1, from coordinate 92,210 downwards.
GATTAATCTGCAACGGATTGAAGCAAACCGAATGCGGAATCCATAACCATTTCACATAAATATTTTGTCCGAAAAAAGTTTTTATATACTGGTTTTTACGATTGACAAAGCCCTATATATTATTATAAAATATAGTATATAAGAGGTGGGATTTTATGCTGAGAGAATTTATTGAACAACTTGACAAGCTTCCGCAAAGAGCGCTTATAAACAGTGCAGCCATTGATGCAAAAAAGCCGCTTATCGGTGTCATTTCGGCTGCAAATCAACTTACAACTTCTCATAATTCTTTGGACGATTTGGTTAATCAGGTCGTTCAAGGCATTGTTGCTGCCGGAGCAAACGCATCGGTTGCGTATTTGCCGTCCATCGATTGTAATGCATTGCACGGCGCACATGCCACAAAATACGATTTGCCCTCTCGTGAGCTTGCCGCAAACGCCGTTGAGCTAATTTGTGCCAACGACTATTATGACGCACTTGTATTTGTCGCAAGCGAGCAATGTTTGGTTGCCGGCATGCTTATTGGCGCAATCAGACTGAACGTTCCGTGTGCTTTTGTGGCACAGGGCACCGCCACTCCCGTCCGTTATGACAAAAAGGAGTACGGTTATTCGCTGTATTTCGAGCAAATTGCTCGCATTAAATCCGGCAAAACGCCGTATGATATGATTTCCGAGTTGGAAAGCAATCTGCCCATCGTTTCCGGAACGGATTGCGACAGCTACTCCGCAAATAGCATCAACTGTATGTTGGAAGTTGCAGGGCTTGCTCCCAAAGGGAACGGAACGGCACCGGCAGGAAGTGTAGAACGCAAAAGAATAGCTTACTCCGCAGGGCAGCTTGCGGCAAAGCTGTTTTCAGATAAATTTACGCCTCGCCGCATATTAACGCAGGCTATGCTAACCAACCTTATTCGCTTTGACCTTGCTTGTGGAGGTAGCGCAACCGCACAACTAAACCTTACGGCAATTGTAAAAGAGCTTGGCGTACGCGGCATTGACTTCAAAACCGTTGGCGACCTTGGCAAAAGTACCCCCGTGCTGCTTTCAAAGGAAAATTCCAATTTATGCCTTATGCCACAGTTTCACAAAGCGGGCGGCGTATATGCAATGATAAGCCGACTTGTTGAAAGTAAGATTATTGACGGCGATGTTTATGTTAACGAGGATACAACGCTTGCGGAGGCGGTTGGCGCTACTCGCATTGCCAACGTTAGAGTTATTCGCTCCGTTGCGGAAGCTGTACGCAATAGCTCGCAACTGCGGACAGTCAGCGGAAATATAGCACAAGAGGGTGCTTTTGTTCAATTTCGCTGCGACGAGCCTGTTTTTGTGGGCAATGCTCGCGTGTACAACAACGAAGAAATGGCGATCGATGCAATTTTGCATAAGGAAATTAAAGAGGGCAATATTATTGTTATCCGTGCCGAGGGTGCTAAGAGTGGCCCCGGTATGCGAGAAATTTATGCCGCCCCTGCACTGCTAAAGGGTTTGGGATTGTCTGAAAAAGTTGCAATTATAACGGACGGACGTATTGCTGATATCTACGACGGCATAATTGTCGGACATGTTACGCCGGAAACGGTTGATTCGGCATATTTGACCGTTATTCAGGATGGCGACGAGGTGGAAATTAATGTTCCAAAAGGACGCATTACCTGCTCGATAAACGCCAAGGAACTTGCACAACGCGTAAAAAACAATACGCAAAGCGTACAGAATTACGGTAACACATATCTGAAACAATGGTCAAAAGGCTGCAGTAATGCTTTGGAAGGTTGTTACACGAAAAGAAAATAGCAAATTCACACGCTGTCAAAAATTGGAACGCAACATATTATTGGGTGAAATATTGCTATCGATAATTGTGGGTGGTATAACACCTACTGTAAACTTATTTCATGCGAATTATCCGTATGAACATTTTCAAGTTGCTGTTGCTAAGTCGCGCAAAAGCCCGACCGAACACTAATATGAACAAAAACGTCATCATGTAAGTTTTGTCGCATGATGACGTTTTTTTTGTCAAAAAGTAAAAATATCTTTGAATATGGTTAACATTAAAAGTATGTGAAAATTGTATAAAATCACCTACAATTTGTTAAAAAAAATCAGCGAAAACTCATTCAAGCCTAAACCAAATTACCGAATTGTAACTAAAAAACTCCTATGCCGTAGTACAGCTTATGCCGCATCTAAGTAGTCATAGGAGTTTTGTTTTTTTTAATTATATGCTTGATTTGCGTGCACCATCTTTGACCGTTAGCAATATGGGCACATGCTTGCGACGGCATATAAAAATAACCGTTAGTTGAGTTTGGTATAAGACTTACCGTCACCGCATCGACCTGTTATGCGAATTATCACGGAGATTTGCGTATACGCTAAAGCTATTTACTCTTTTTTAGTTCCTCGATCCAGCACCAATAGCACATATTTTCGTAGCTTTCGTCGCCACCGATAAACACCACAGGACCGTCGTCCACACATTTACCGTTTATAAAACGAGCGTTAACTGTGGATTTTCGACCGCACCGACATACCGATTTGATTTCTTGCAAGGAATCTGCAAGCTCAACCAGTCGCTTGCTGCCCTCAAAAAGTTGGCATTTAAAATCTGTCATTAATCCGTAGCACAAAACCGGCACTTGTTGCGTGAGTGCCTTTAACTGATTTACTTGCTCGGTTGTGCAAAATTGAGCCTCGTCAACGATTATGCAGTTGCAACCGTGTTGTTGCTTGAATTCGTTGAAAATATCAAAAAAACTTTGGGTAGGTGCTATTGTAACGCATTCCGACGATAGACCTATGCGGGAACGAACCATAGGCACATCCGCGTCCCCGCGATTATCCAACGAGGGTTTTACGAGCATAACCCTCATTCCCTTTTGCTCATAATTGAATTTACACATCAACGCTTGAGCAGATTTACTACTGCCCATCGTTCCATACTTAAAATATAATCTATTACTCATTTTCATCCTCTGTTGGTTTGCTTTTGATACTATTACAGAAATATTATTATGCAAATTAACGTTTTATATAGTAATATTTTTAGAATAGCCTTATTTTTTCTCGCCGTAAGCTTGTTCATCGCGCCGCTTATAGCGATTTGTTTCTACAAAACCTTAAAATTCCTTAACAAATTATGTTTACTTCAAGATTATCCATAGCGGCAATGCAATTACTTTTAAGGAAGCTTGCTTATTTGCCAAGCACCGCTTCAACTTAGTATAAACCGTCTATCACTCCGTCGTCATCGATAGTCATACCCACGGCGTTTGGTTTTTTGGGGAGCCCCGGCATAAGCAACATGCTACCAGCTAATGCAACCAAAAAGCCTGCTCCGCCACGATATTCAACGTCGCGTATGTGTAACACAAAGTCCGATGGCACGCCAAGCAAGCTTGGGTTGTCGGAAAAACTATATTGTGTTTTTGCAATAACAACGGGAAGTCTGTCGATATTCAATGCACTCAACGCATTTAAGCTGTTTAACGCCTGTTCGGAAAATTCAACGTCTCGTGCTCCGTATATTTTTTGAGCAATTTGCCTGATTTTTTCCTGTGGAGTCAACTCATCTGCATATGCAAAAGTAAATCCGTTGGGTTTTTCGCACAAATCCACGACGGATTGTGCAAGCTCAGTTGCGCCGTTACCGCCCTCGCCCCAAACGTTACACACGACAGCTTTTGCGCCAATATTTGCTACAGCCTGTTCGATAATTTGCAATTCTTCTTCGCGGTCGTCGGCGAATTTATTTATTGCTACGACACACGGCAGGCGATAAACGTCAACAATATTACTTAAATGCTTCATCAGGTTAGGCAAGCCTGCCTTCAGAGCGTCGATATTAGCGTCATTTAGTTGCAGCTTATTTGCGCCGCCGTGCAATTTCAGCGCACGCACTGTTGCAACAAGCACCACAGCATCGGGCTTTAATCCGGATAACCTGCATTTTACGTCCAAAAACTTTTCTGCTCCCAAATCAGCACCAAAACCAGCCTCTGTCACGGTATAGTCGCTGTATGTCATCGAAAGCTTTGTTGCTTGAACACTGTTGCATCCGTGAGCAATATTGGCAAACGGTCCGCAGTGCACAAAAGCAGCTGTCCCCCCAATGGTTTGTACAAGGTTTGGTTTAAGCGCGTCCTTGAGCAAGATGGCCATAGCATTTTCTGCATGTAGGTCACGGGCAAAAATTGGCTTCCCACTTGTATCGTACGCAACCAAGATATTGCCCAAACGCTTTTTTAGGTCGGCAATGTCCTCTGACAATGTCAGTACAGCCATCACCTCACACGCCGCCGTGATATTAAAGCGTTCAGCGTGAGCAACTGCGTCTTTAACGCCGCTGTTAACTGTAACGCCGCGCAATGCCCTGTCGTTTACGTCCAATGTTCTATTAAAAACTATTCTATTCGGATCGATGTTTAGCGGATTGCCCTGAAAAATGCTATTATCCAACATTGCACAGAGCAAATTGTTTGCTGCAGTAATGGCATGGAAATCGCCTGTAAAATGCAGGTTGATATCCTCCATCGGCAAAATTTGACTGTATCCGCCACCTGTTGCACCGCCCTTTATGCCAAACACGGGACCAAGCGACGGTTCTCTCAAGGCAAGCGTCGTTTGCGCACCGATAATATTCATCGCATCCGCAAGCCCGATGGACACAGTTGTTTTACCCTCGCCAGCTGCCGTTGGATTTATGGCAGTAACAAGCACTAATTTTGCATTTTGTTTGGGCTGCGGCTTAGAGGTAACTTTAGCCTTGTATTTGCCAAAAAGCTCCAAGTCAGTCTCTGCAATACCGGCACGAGCCGCCACGTCAACGATGTTTTCAAGTTTACATTGTCTTGCAATTTGTATATCAGTCATAGTACCTCCGTTACATTTTTATCTATCGCGGTTGCAGGCCGCTTGGACTGACTGAAAAACGCCTTATAGCTTCAAAAAGAAACGCCACCGCTTTTTGCGATGCGCATTTCCGAAATAGAGTGCAATTCGATACGCAAAACACTTGCGCTATTAACGCATCGAATATATTTTGGGTTTGACCTTATTGCTATTGCGGTGTTACCACATTTTTTCGTACGTCGGTGTGCGCTGAAGTGCGGTCATTGTTTTACACACCTCGTCAAGGTCGGCTCGATGGGTAAAACCGCACCATTTATCTGGGGCTTCCGTCACCGAAACGCTAATTTCGTTCTTTTCGATAAGTGCGGTTAACGCCGTTTGTATCAAAAACTCGTCCTCGTTCAATTGCGCATTTTTCAAAAACTCGTCAAATGCTTGCTGTAAATGCACCCAAAAATCCGAAGTAAACCCCCAAAGATTCATAGATACTGGGGTGTTCGGCGATAGCACAACGTGTCGTCCGCCAAGCCAAAGACTTCCGTTGGGCGCAATGCCTGTGTGTTCGTCAATAGCTTTAAGTTTACCGTTTTCAATGCGACAAATCCCTCTCGAAACAGCTCCGTTGTGGCTCAAAGTTTGCTTTAAGCGATATGCAGCCATCACATATTCTCCTTGCTTTGCTGCATCTAAATGACGAGCAATACCACAAAATGCATTAGCACCATAGTAGTCGTCTGCATTTATAACGGCAAAAGGCTCGTTCCCAACAAAAGGGCGGGCGCATAAAAGTGCGTGCCCCGTGCCCAAAGGCTTTGTTCGACCTTGCGGCAACAGCTCGCTTGTTTGCAGAGCGTAATCGACGTGAGCGTGCATGGCAATTCTATCACCAACGCACAGCTTAAACTCCGATAAAATTTCCTGCCGAACAACAAAAACAATGTGCTCGAACCCGAAACGAAGCGCATCGAATGCCGAAAAATCGACAAGCGTTTTGCCATCTGGTGTTACGGGCTGCAGTTGCTTTAATCCCCCAAACCGACTCCCCATACCGGCTGCCATAACGATTAAGGCTTTCATTTTTAACTCCTTGCAGTTAATTTATTGCCGATTGAAGTGAATTGCTACATAAGATTAGTGTAAAAAATATACAGCATACTTGCATTGCTGCATATTTGCGCAATAGAGCACGCGCCCCAAAAACGTCTTTTATGGCAAGATGACTAATTTTGCTCGTCCTCTATCGGTTCACTCTCGCTCGGTGAAAGCTTTGCGCGGATTTTATCGGATATAAAATCCATAAGCTCGGGATGATCCTCAAGGTATTTTTTAGCGTTTTCTCTGCCTTGACCGATTTTTTCACCGTTGTAACTAAACCAAGAACCGCTTTTTTCGATTAGTCCGTCGTTCACAGCCATATCGAGAATGCAGCCCGAGTTAGAAATGCCCTTACCAAAAATAATTTCAAACTCCGCGGTTTTGAAAGGCGGCGCAACTTTATTTTTGACAACCTTAATTCTTGTTTTATTGCCAACAATCTCCGAGCCGTCTTTAACTTGGTCGATTTTGCGAACATCAAGACGAACGCTGGAATAGAACTTTAATGCCTTACCGCCGGTTGTCGTTTCGGGGTTGCCGAACATAACGCCAATTTTATCGCGCAACTGATTGATGAATATAACGCAAGTTTTGGATTTATTGCCCGCCGCGACAATTTTACGGCAGCACTGGGACATAAGCCGAGCCTGTACGCCCATGTGACTGTCCCCCATATCGCCTTCGATTTCCGCCTTGGGTGTGAGCGCAGCAACCGAGTCCACAACGATAAGGTCAAGGGCGTTGCTTTTAATTAGATAATCTAAAATATCCAAAGCTTGTTCGCCGCTATCGGGTTGCGAAATATACAGCTCGTCGAGATTTATGCCAAGGTTTGCTGCATATACAGGATCAAGCGCCTGTTCGGCATCGATAAACGCCGCCGTTCCGCCCATTTTTTGAACCTGTGCGATAACATGCAGGGTTACGGTCGTTTTACCAGAGGACTCTGGTCCGTAAATTTCAATAATACGTCCCTTGGGTAGTCCGCCAACGCCAAGTGCGACGTCTAAGGGAAGGCACCCGGTGGGGATAACTTCGATGGAGCGACTTTCTGCATAAGAGCCGAGCTTCATAATCGAGCCTTTGCCGAATTCCTTTTCAATTTGCAGAATGGTTTGTTCTAACGCTTTTTTCTTATCGTCCGTCATCTTTATTTCTCCTGTTTGTTATTATGTCTAAAATATTATTTTACAAAAATTCATTTTATGATGTAATATGTCTGCCAGTTAAGCTAAATAAGACCTTTTAAAGCATCTAGCGCTAAAAATAAAGCCATATTAGTAGCCTGCATTCGCACCGCATTTCTATCTCCGACAAAACAATTCTTGTACGCATTAGCTCCGTTTTTGGTAGCGATGCCAATATAGCAAAGTCCCGGTTGCTCCGATGGATCACGGGTTGCGCTTGCATATCCGGTTACACTCACTGCAACGTCGGCGCCGTTTTTGAGCAAGCCTTTTGCCATTGCAACGGCGACTTCACCCGACACCACTCCATACGCATCGATAAAATGCGGATTTATACCCAATCGTTCACATTTTGACTGCACGGAATAGGTAACGACGCCCTCAAGTAAAGCCCTACTTGCTCCGGATTCGCTCACAATTGTGGACGCAATCAAACCGCCCGTCATAGATTCCGCCGTCGCGATGGTTTTATTTGCCGCCGAAAAGCGAGTTACCACACATTGTGCAAGCGTGGCTCCGTCGAGGTCGTACAGTCTACTCCCAAGACTATTTTTTATTAGCTCGAGATTTTCCGCAACAACCTGTTTATTGCATTTTTTCGGAAAAGTAATCTTGATAGTATTATCTAAATTTTCCGTAGAAATGCTACAAGTGACAATTGGATTGAGCCTTGATAACTTTTGTTCCAACTCCAATTGTGTAAAGCCAAACGCCTTTAGCGTAAAAGTTGTATTCAAGGTTGACGTTTTAAAAAGATTCGGTTTAACGTAGTTTTCAAATACGCACTCACATTCCTGCGCATTATCGGGAATAACATAAACGTGTGTCTTTCTTATAACGCCATATGCCGCACATTGAAAACCGTGCACGCACGCAAAATGGTTAAAACTCTCCGGCAAGGCGCAAATATCCTCTCTTACTCTTTGATTGGGCGGTTCCGAGCCGTTTAACTTGCAATAGTGAAAAAGTATTTTTTCGGCAAAAACATCGTAAAACATTGTCAAGCCAAGGCTTTCGGACAACAGTCGAGTCAGTTCGCCCACATTGCCGACCAAAAACATTGCCGTGCAGTTGCCTACTCCGCTCTGTATATATTCAGCAAGCGTTTTGACCGAGCACGATGCTAATACGTCTGCATTTACCGATTTTTCACGCAGCAGATCGTCAATTTTTTCGACCGCGTGCGAGATTTTTTTACAGACTATTTTTATCATTTATATATCTCAAAAGAATATCTTTGTGTATTTTTCTATTCCAAACAGCCAAAATATTGCTTAAAACAAATGTTTTGCTATGATTATGCGGCATTATTGATACTCAATGCGAATTTATATATCGCTTTGCTTTTTTAGCCGAATTTCATCGAACAGTTATTATAAACAATTTTGGTTAATAGCCATTGTTTTAAAGTCACTACTCTGCCGAAAACACATTTTTATTTTGTATCAAATAAATCACACCGGACAAAACTGTTGCAACGACGGTTATGGCTAACATAAAGTAGCAAATTCCACCGATAATGTTTAGCCATGGCAGAATACTTTTTGTGGCAAATCCGCCAAGGTTCAACAAAACCGTCAAGGGAATGGTTATATCTTGCAGAAAAGTTTTTATTTTACCGAATATATTCGCATGCACAACAACGCCTTTTGCTGCGGCGATTTGACGCATTGCGCTAATCAAAAGTTCTCTTGCGATGATAATTATTGCACTTACGGCAGTAATAATTAATGCGAGCTGTTCACCTTTGCAAAGTACAGCGCCGTCAACGATTTCCGCACCGACATATTGCAATGGATTTGTTGCAACCAAACAAAACAATGCTGCAGTTACTAAAACCTTATCGGCAATCGGATCAAGCAACTTGCCGAGGTCGGTAACTAAATTATACTTGCGAGCAATGTGACCGTCCAAAAAATCGGTAAACGCCGCAATGGCAAAAACCGCTATTGCCGCAAAAACAGACCATTGGTATGGCAAAAAATATAATACAACAAAAACGGGTATTAATGCTATACGCAATAGTGATAGCTTATTTGGTAAATTCATTCACAAGCTCCTATCAAATCATATTCTAAAGCATTGGTAATTTTGACGTTAACGATTTCGCCGGCACAGAGTTCACGTTGTGAGTAGATATAAACAACGCCGTCAATCTCCGGTGCCATATAAAACGTTCTGCCCAAATACACAAATGTGTCGTTTTCCTTTTTATCGAGTTGGTCCACGATGCAAGCATATGTTTTGCCCACATCGCTTTGATTGAGTTGCGCCACAACTTCGTGCTGCGCTTTATACATTTTGTTTACCCAAGCATTCTTTTTGCGTGCAGGCACTTGCCCGTCGAGATCGTATGCCTTTGTCCCTTCCTCTCGAGAATAGGGGAAAAAGCCAACGTTTCTAAGCTTATATTCACGCAAAAAGTCCTGCATTTGTGCAATCGATTGCTCCGTTTCTCCGGGGAATCCGCAGATAAACGTCGAGCGCACTTGGATATTATTTTGGGCAAGTTTATCAAAAAGTGTACGAATTTCGGCATTGCGTGATTTACGATTCATTCTTTTAAGAATTTCGTCATTAACGTGCTGCAACGGAATGTCCACGCAGTTAACGACCTTATCGTTTGCGGCAATTTCGGCAATAAGCTTGTCGTCCATCAGCTCCGGATAGCAATAAAGCAGCCTAATCCATTTTAAGCCGTCGATTTTAGAAAGCTCTCTAATTAGCTCGACAAGTTTTGGCTCGCCACATAAATCTTTTCCGTATTTTGTGGTGTCTTGCGCAACCAAAATAAGCTCAACAAGGCCGCCCTCGACAAGTTTTTTTGCGTGAGCAACAACACTTTCCATCGGCACGGAGCGAAAACGTCCTCGTATATACGGAATCAGGCAATAAGTGCAAAAATTATCGCAACCATCGGCAATTTTTATGTATGCAACGTGTGGCGCAGTCGTCAGCACTCGTTCACCAAAGGTTATGCTTTGATTGCAATTATTATATAATTTTCTATCATTTTGTAATGTTTGAGCAACAATTTCACAAATATTGTCGTAGTCGTTAGTTCCCACTACCGCGTCTGCTTCCGTAAGCTCGTCAAACACGTCTTTGCCAAATTTTTGTCCCAAACAACCCGTAACGATAATCTTTTGACAATGCCCCTCTTTTTTGTAGTGTGCCATTTCAAGCACAGTTTCGATGGACTCTTGCCTAGCGGACTGCAAAAATGCACAAGTATTAACAATAATAACATCGGCATCAGCAGGGCTTGATGTCAATTCGTAGCCGCCTTGCACCAGCTTACTTAGCATAACCTCAGTGTCGACTCGATTTTTATCGCACCCCAGCGAAACAACTCCAATTTTTATACTCATAGTTTCATCTAATGTGTTAATTGCATTCGACGTTAAAAATTATTCTATCGACGAATGCAATAAGTTTTGTTCATTTACAGTTCATCATCAAAACCGGGGAATAGCTTATCTAAATCGTCCAAAGTTACAAGAACTTTGACCGGTTTTGTGCTAGGTTCGTTTGCTGGCGGCTCCTCGATGTAGTGCATTTTTTGCATATAATCAAAGATTCTGCCTGCACGGCTGAAGCCGATTGAAAGCGACCGAGTCAGCGACGATATAGATGCCTTGCCTCCGTTTCGTTCAAGCCAAAAACGCAACGCCTTTCTAGCCAATCTATCCGGACCGTTTTCCTTACCGGCGGTGCTTTCTGCCTCCTCTTGCGCTTGCCTTTCTGCCTCAGCCTCTTGCGCATCCGTTACAAATATTTGTTCGGACGCGGTCGGATCAAAGAATGACTCATTTTGATTCTTTAAGCACTCAACAATCTCGCGAATTTCGTCATTGCCAACATATGCGCCTTGAATACGCTCCAAATCGGGTGCCGACGGATCCATCAACAGCATATCGCCTCTGCCAAGTAACTTTTCTGCACCGCCACAGTCGATAATCGTACGGCTATCGAATTGCGACGAAACGGTCAAAGCAATACGCGCGTTAAGGTTAGCCTTAATATTACCGGTGATAACTTTAACATCCGGACGCTGCGTTGCAAGTACCAAGTGAATGCCTGCAGCTCTTGCTTTTGCAGCAAGACGCCCGATTTTTTGCTCAAGCGCTTGCTTACACGTCATCATAAGGTCGGCAAGCTCGTCAACAATATAAACAATGTATGGCAACTTTTGCGTGGTTTGCGGATTGATACGATTGTTGTAATCCGTTATATCACCGACGCGCATGCTTTGGAACAGCTTGTAACGATTTTCCATCTCGTTTACAAGGTAATCCATTGCCGCCAACGCATCGTTAGTTTTGGTTATGGTTTCTGCCGTGAGCATGTGAGGTATGCCGTTGTAACGAGATAGCTCCACAAGTTTGGGGTCAACCATAACAAAACGCAGATATTCCGGACCATATTTGTACATCAAGCTTACGATAAGGCAGTTAAGCGCAACACTCTTACCCGAGCCGGTTTGACCCGCAACAAGCAAGTGTGGGAATTTTGCAAGGTCGCGAATAATGGGCTTACCCATAATATCCTGCCCGATAGCAAACGTCAACTTACCTTTAGATTCTTGAAATTCCGGTGATTCAAGCACGGCACGCAAAGCAACGGAGCCTTTCTTTCTGTTTGCAACCTCAATGCCAACAAGGTTTGTTCCGTGCACCGGCGCCTCAATGCGAATATCTTCCGGTGCCTCAAGGCAAGCTTTGATGTCGTCGCTATATCTTGCAAAGTCGCCCATACGCGTTTTGAGCGAAAGCACTTTGAACATGTAACGAGAAAATGCCGGTCCGACAATAATCTTGTCTAATTCAATTTCGATACCGAAAACAGAAAGCTTACGAATAATTGCATCTGCGGCAGCTCGCCTATCTTCTTCCTCAAGGTCAACATAGGGCTGCGGTTCGCTAAGCAACTCCATTGGCGGTTCGTTGTATTTTAGATATTTGTGAATTTTGGGTTGTTGTTCCGCTTCCTTTTTGGAAACAACGTCAAAGCCCGTTTGAATGCCGCCCTTGACCATTTTTTCCGTAGGCACCACAACCATTTCGTCCTCGTCGGGTTCCTGTGTGGGCTCCACGACCTCGATGGTCGGTTCGTCAACGTGAGCACTTGCTTCAAATGTTGTTGCAGGCTCGTCCGAAGGCATTGTACTTTGCGGTTCATCAACAACAATTTCCGTTATATCAACTTGCTCGGGCTGCGATGCAGGCGACTTTTCTTCGATAATAATCGGTGCCTCTTTCGGCTGTTCAAAAGCAACCGTGCTCGGTGCTGGTTCCACAAAGGGCTGCTCGGCAGCAGGTGTTTGTGTTGCCTCAACAACGGGACGTTCATCAACAGCGGGTTCGTCAACAGGAACAACTGGTTTGGCAGGTATATACCCCTCTTGCACACCATCGTAATCGACTATGGGTGTAGGTTGCCAAGCCGATTGCACGGGCTCCTGCGGCTTTGTGGTATTTGCATTAGGGGCAATAAACGGCTCAACCACGCCATCGTCTTTTTGCATTGAGCCGACGGAGCCAAACCCAAACTCCTCCTTAGGTTGAGTTGGTTCATGCGGACGAGAAAGTTCAGGGCTATCGTTATTGGAAATGAGCCACGAGCTATTGTCCGTCGAGGGGTGTTGAACAAAGCCTGACGACGAAAAATAGTCACTTGCGGAAATATCCTGACGTCCTTGATTTGCAGAAGTCTGCGGTTTTACGTCGAAAAACGAGCTTGCAGCTTGTCTGTCATCGCTCCGTACGTCCGTCGGTTCCACATTGCCGCCGAACAGTGACGAAGGCTCAATGGGAGTGAACGGCTGTTGGCGCGAGGTATCCACCGCGGTACCAAACAAAATATTTGTTGCGTCCTGACGACTTATGGGCGTATCACTATCCTGCGGTAAATCGGGATATTGCATCGTATTATCCGATTGACGCTCGTAGTCGTCCGCCTCGTTTTCAAAAAGAACGGAATACGCCTTTTCTCTTGGTGAGCGTGGCTGTTGCGGTTGCGTCTGCTGTTGCACGACTGAAACAGGCTGCTGTTGTTGCGGTTGCACGTTCTCGTCATCGCGGTGATGCTCCGACGGGGTTTTTAGCACAAGATTGCCTGTGGCATAGCAGTAGAAAAAGTCGCCGATAACAAAAACGTTTATCACCAACGAAATAACGTATAAAATAATTGCGCCAACTGTGCTAAGCACGGTTTTGATAGCATAGGCTATCGAGCCGAAAACCACTCCGCCCATTGTAGGAACAAGGTCGTAATAGTTATAAATAAGGTGTGCGTATTCCGAGTATTCCGTCGGCAGGTACATTGTCGTTAGCGTGTGCACAAATAAAACAACCGTCAAAAACAGCAGGCTAAAATGCACAATATACTTTGTCGGAATGCGAATACGCTTGTGCGAAAGAGAAAATGAGCACGCAACTATGAACGCGACCATAATTCCGTAAAACGCCATGCCAAAACTTCCCAAAAAGAAGTTGGCAACGTCTTTTAAGAATGACTGGAAATACCGTCCGCTAAAGACAAAGATTATCAATGCCGAGCAGACAGCTATTCCCGTAATATTAAATGCCTTTTTCGACAAATTATTTTTCATCGAGTAAGCCTCCGTTGCAAGACGTAACGCCTTGCTTAAAGATTTTTAGAAATACTTTTATATTATACAATAAAATAATAAAATAATCAACCCTTACAAACCATTGCATTACTTGTTTTTTTTCGATTTTTTAGTAAGTCCGCGACAAGATTATTGAGCTACTTTTAGAATAAAAAAGCTTTGTTGTGCATAAAAGCCTACAAGAAGTTTTTTGTAATAAAAATATGCTTGGTTGATTTACGCAAATATTTGTCGCAATAATCGATACGAATAGTTTTTATCACAAAAAAATATGTAAACGTTCTAACAAACCAAAGCAGATAATCAAATGCGAGCCCGGGCTTTTTCAACCGAGCTCGCATTGCATTGCTGTAAGTTATTTTATGGTAATTTTACAAATCGCGTCGGAAGCATCGCACTTTGGTCCAACATAGCTTAAAGCAAACGGACGCGTCATGTATTTGCGCGCCGCCTCATTAAGGTCGTCCACCGTCAACCGCTCGTAGCCGAGCCTATTTTCGTCAATACTAAACACCTTATCTGCCTTGAGCATTGCTCTGCCATAGGCGCGCATAAGTGTTAAGTTGCTTTCCGAACTCATCAGCAACGAATTGACCGCCTGCATTTTGGCACGGTCAAGCTCTGCTTGCGTAACGCCATCGTGCAAAAGTTTGTTGATTTCGTCCGCCATAAGTTCACAACATTTGCCAATATTTTCAGGCGCAACGCCTGCATAAATCTCAAATGTACCGCTTTTGCGATAAAACGAAGGATACGCATATACAGCATAGGCTAAACCGTTTTTTTCACGGATGGTCTGGTGCAATCTGCTCGACTGCCCTCCGCCCAAAATAGAACAAAGCGTAGTCAAAGCATAGGAGTCCTCGCTGTTAAATTCGCATCCAGGGAAAGCTATTTGCAAATGCGATTGCTGGATATCCTTAAAACGACTTAAAAACTTAGACGTATACTGTGAAATCGGCTCGGCAATATGCGGCAAGTCTGCCTTATCGCTCAAATGAGCCTCAAAATAATCGAGAACAAGCTTGTCGAGCGTATCAAAATCAAAGTTACCCGCTACTGTAATGACGGTTTCGGACGGGATATAGTGTTTATTCTTAAATTCCAGTATACTATGTCTATCAGAGTACTTTATGTTATTGGGATTTCCAAGAATAGTAAGTCCTAAGGGTTGGTCAAAATAGAGCGCCTGCGAGATTAATTCTGCGCTTATGTCGTCGGGCGTGTCTTCCGACATGCTGATTTCTTCCAGTACCACACCGCGTTCCTTATCCAATTCGTCTTGAGGAATCAGCGCATTGATATACATATCGGATAGCACGTCTACACATTTTTCAAGATCTTTGCTTATACACTTGGTGTAAAAGCAGGTGGAATCCTTTGAAGTAAATGCGTTTATATTTGCACCAATATCGTCCATCTCCTCCGAGATTTTTTGCGCCGTTCGCGTGGGCGTACCCTTGAAAAGCAAATGCTCGATAAAATGCGCAAATCCGTTTGTTTGTTCGTTTTCCCACGAGCTGCCAACGTTAACGTAGATACCAAAAGAAACCGTGTAAAATCCATCAAGCCTTTTTGCTACAAGTCGCAGACCGCTTGGGTATTGCTTATAATATTCCATTTTTACTCCTTTATGTCTAAACGACTTCGTACAAAAAAACACACCAAGTATTGTCGATTTGCAAAAAAAATCGCAAAAAACATAATCATTTACGTCTACTTTAATGCGGCAATATTTTCTGAAACCGTTGTAAGACAAAAGCCATTGTTTATGTAATATTGTACTATTTTTTCCAACACTTGTAAAGTATGTTGAGTAGGATGCATTAAAATCAACTCTCCACCGCAGGTGTTTTTTGTTGCACGCTCGTATATCACTGCGGAGTCCTTGTCGCGCCAATCGATTGTATCCCGCGACCACATAATTGTTGTGTAGCCAAGCTCCTCGGCAGCCTTGAGCGTGTCGGTCGAAAAATCTCCCGACGGCGGCGCAAAAAGCGATGTTCTGACCGAGGAAAGCTGCCACAAAACTTTTTCTGTTGAAAATATCTCCGTTTTATTTTGCTCGAAAGTCAAATCAGAGTGAGCCTTGTGATAATAGCCGTGATTGCCAATTTCGTGACCTCGATTTACGATATCGCACAAAATATCCGGATTTTTTACTGCCCAACATCCGCCGATAAAAAAGGTCGTTTTTATTTGATACTTATCAAATATCGCCAACATGTCAATTAAATATTCCGTTCCCCAATAAACGTTTATCATCAACGAAACGTTATCTCCGCCGCCTCGATAAATTGGCGCATAGGCGTTGGCATTAAAAACACTGGTAGATGCGGACGACAACGTGAATATGGACAATCCACAAATAATTACAATCAACACAACGTTAGCAATCACGTTGGTAAAAAATCTGCCTTTCATAAACGGCTCCGCAAATTATTCTATGACACTTTGTTAAATTTTATTATTTTCGGTTGTCATTCGTTTGCTCCATAACCGCCCGAGGAAAACAAGCCACGCCCTACTTAAGGAATGAATCAGTGAGCCATAGTTATTATTTGATAGTTAGGCAATTTGCACAGCAAATACTTCACAAAATCGAAGGGACCAATTACCATACGTCATTCCGCAATTACAGTATTGTGGCTGCATGTTTTCTATTAAAAAAAGCCGGTTTAGTTTTATCTGTTAAAAAAAAGCTTGTTTAGTTTTTTATCTGTTGCAAACACAAAAAAAGGCACGCAAAAACTCGTTGCAATGCAATAAGGTTTTTACACGCATCTAACGTCAGCTGCTACCTTAATCTCGCGTATTTTTCCAATAAATCGCCAATCTATGACAATAATAGTATTATTTATTTGGGATAAACAAAGAATTATTTGTTATTATAGTGTCATAAATATTCCACTTATCTGCTTCAATCGTAATATTCTCTCATTCCGTAAAATAATTACAAAAAAAACCACGCCTCCATTAAAAGCGTGGTTTAATTTAGACATTAAAGTTTACAGCTTTTTAATAAGCTTAAGGTCGATTCTGCCTTTTTCGTCAATTTTAACGACTTTAACAACAACCGTGTCATCAATATTAACAACGTCTGTTACCTTCTCGACGCGTTGTTTGGACAGCTTCGAAATATGGATCATGCCGTCCTTGCCCGGAGCAAGTTCAACAAACGCACCGAAATCAAGGATGCGAACAACTTTGCCCGTAAACTCTTCGCCAACCTCAGGATCCTTAGCGATAGCCAGCACCATTGCTTTTGCCTTGTCGGACATTGCTTGATCAGCCGTTGCAATAAACACTGTGCCGTCATCGGTGATATCGATTTTAACTCCGGTTTCCTCAATAATCTTATTGATAACCTTTCCGCCACTACCGATAACTTCACGAATCTTATCCGGATCGATGTTGAAGGAAATAATCTTGGGCGCATATTTTGAAAGCTCTTTGCGCGGAGCGGGCAAAACTTTGAGCATTTGGTCAAGAATAAACAATCTACCTTGACGAGCTTGTTCCAAAGCCGTGCGAAGAATATCTTCATCGATGCCCTTGATTTTAATATCCATTTGGATTGCGGTAATACCTTTTGTTGTTCCCGCAACCTTAAAGTCCATATCGCCAAGGAAGTCCTCCAAGCCTTGGATATCGGAAAGGATTGCAACCTTACTACCATCTTCGGACTTCATCAAACCCATTGCGATACCGGCAACAGGAGCCTTGATGGGCACACCTGCATCCATAAGTGCCAGCGTCGAACCACAAATACTTGCCTGCGACGTGCTACCGTTACTGGAAACGACTTCCGATACGGTACGGATTGCATACGGGAAATCAGCTTCGCTGGGAATTACAGGCTCAAGTGCTCTTTCTGCCAATGCGCCGTGACCGATTTCTCTACGACCGGGGCTACGCAAAGGCTTAGCCTCGCCCGTGGAATATCCGGGCATATCGTCGTGATGCATATAGCGCTTGAACGTATCCAACTCATCAAGGTTTTCAAGCTTTTGAACTTCAGATATCGTACCAAGAGTTGCAGTTGTAATAACCTGCGTCATTCCGCGCGTAAACACACCGCTACCATGAACTCTAGGCAGCACGCCTGCTTCGCACCAAATGGGACGAATTTCGGTAAGTTTTCTGCCGTCGGGACGAATGCCCTCGTTCAAAATTCTTGCTCTTACCTTTTCCTTGGTCATCTTGTACAACACGTCGCCAAGGTCATCGAGCACCTCAGGGTTGGTTTCCGCAAAGTGCTCACGGCATTTTGCTTCCACCGCGTCTTGATTTGCCTGACGCTCGTATCTATCAAAAGTTTTTAATGCCTCAGTCAGCAGCTCGTCTGCATAAGGACGAATAATTTCCTCAGACGTGGTTTTGGGCAGATGCAGCTCGATATTGGCCTTGGGCTTACCAACCTCACTGCGAATGTACTCGATAAACGCACATTGCTCCTTGATTGCCTCGTGACCAAACATGATTGCATCAAGCATTTCCTTTTCGGAAATCTCATTTGCACCGGCTTCTACCATCATGATGGCGTCTTTGGTTCCTGCAAGGTTTAGGTTAAGCAGACTGCGTTCTTTTTGTTCTTGCGTCGGGTTGATAATATATTTTCCGTCAACATATCCAACAACAACGCTACCGGTAGGTCCTGCAAAAGGAATATCCGATATGGACAAAGCAATGCTGCTACCCATCATTGCATATACTTCCGGTTGTATATCTGGCTCAACCGACATAGCCGTTGCAATAACGGAAACATCGTTCAAAAATCCCTTGGGGAACAACGGACGAATAGGTCTGTCGATAAGACGGCTTGTCAAAATTGCCTTGTCACTTGCCCTGCCCTCACGCTTTTTAAATCCTCCGGGGATTTTGCCGACAGAGTACATTTTTTCCTCAAAATCAACCCCCAAGGGGAAAAAGTCAATGCCGTCGCGAGGTTGCTTTGCAAGAGTAACGTTAGTCATAACAACCGTTTCGCCGCAGGTAACCATACACGATCCGTTTGCCTGTTCAGCATATTTGCCAATTTCTACTTGAACCGATCTGCCACCGATTTCCATTTCGAAAATATAAAACGGTCTGTTGCCGATTTTTCCTTCTGTTTTCTTAAACTGTTGCATAATAATCTTTTTTCTCCTTCACACTATATTTCCCACAGGCGTAGGCTCATGCTTTCGCCCTGTAAAAGACAAGCTTTTACTTACACCGCTTACTTTGTAAAATACAACACTGAATGTCATCGCATATGATTTTTCCTGTAAGCGTATCACGAATAAAAACGATTTATAATAAAAAAAGTTATTTTATTTATGATAATTATTTACAATTTTAGAAAAAACGAAAAAAAGGAGATAGGGCGAAGAATTACACAAGCCCTTCTCCTTTTGTTTTCATTATTTTCTAAGTCCGAGATCGGCAATAATTTGACGATACTTGTCGATATCCGTTTGTTTAAGGTAATCGAGCAAGCCCTTTCTGCGACCTACCATTTGAAGCAAACCGCGTCTGGAGTGATGGTCCTTTTGGTGAGTTCTAAGGTGCTCTGTGAGGTGGTTGATACGCTCTGTGAGCAATGCAATTTGAACTTCCGGTGAACCTGTGTCGCCTTCCTTTCTGCCGTACTTAGCAATGATTTCTTGCTTTGTCATGATGTTTTCCTCCTTATTTTATTTTCGCCGCAATCCACGACAAAGGTCGGAGTGATCCTTAGTCGTAGAAAACGGTAAATAACGTTATTTTTAATTACTCTGCGTCCTTTTCTGCGCTTGTAACCTGTGCGGGTTTTTCAAGCAAAGATTTTCTCGACAGTGTAATACGTTTGTTTTCAGCGTCGAATTCAAGCACTTCAACTTCAATTTCGTCACCGATTTTCAGTGCCTTGTTGATATCGTCAAGCCATTCCCACGAAACGTTGGAAACGTGAAGCAAACCGTCGATGTGCTTATCCAGCTCGATAAATGCGCCGAAGGGCAAAATGCGAGCAACTTTTCCTACAACCTTTGCACCCACAGGGAATTTTTCTGCTGCAAGTTCCCAAGGTTGAGGTTGAAGTTGTTTGTATCCCAACGATACTCTGTTCTTCTCTCTATCCAAAGCGAGAACAACAAATTCGTATGTTTGACCGATTTCAAGAACCTCTGCAGGATTGTTCACATGGAACCAAGCCAAATCGCTTGTGTGAGCAAGACAGTCAAAACCTCTTACGTCAACAAATGCGCCGAAGGAAGCAAATCTAAGAACTTTACCTTCAACAATTTCGTCAACTTCGATATTGTTCCAAAATTCATCTTCCTTAGCCTTTTTCTCAGCTACGAGAATTGCCTTTTGGCTGGCAAAGATAACGTGCTTAGCTTCGTCCACCTTTTCGGGAGCGGTAACAACCAAACGCAAAGTTTTTCCAAGATATTGGTCAAGATTCTTTACATAACCGATTTTGATTTGAGATGCGTGTACGATAACGGTATAGCTACCGAGTTTACCGGTAAGACATTCCTTACCAACACGGTTCATTGTGCACTCAAATTCGTTTCCTTGCTTAATACCTTCTACGAGTTCGTCATCCTTGTAACGCTCGTCGATAGCTTTTTTAGAAAGGGTAATACCTTTTTCAACGGAAATAACGGCGCATTCCAATACGGAGTCGGAATCCAACGTGTGCTTTACGGCATCAAAGTTACCATCCATTGCAAGTTCGTCATTTGGAATAAAGCCTTCTTTTTTAGACGAAGGTATACTAACGTAAACGCCATCATCGCTAACAAGAACTACGCGGCACTTTACTCTTTGACCCAGCTTGTATCTGTGTCCTTCCTTCATTTCCGATACTGCTTTTGCAAGCATGGCTTCGTCTTTGTCCATTACATTTTCTTCGGAAGCGACAACCTCCGGAGCAATCGCGACACTTTCGTCGGATACTGCTGTTACAACAGCGGTGTCTTTTGTTTCTTCAATCATTCTTTCAAAAACCCCCTTGATCAACTCGCTCGGAGTTGATGCGCCTGAAATGAAACATACGTTTCTACATTTTGCGTAATCAATATCAGCCTCAACGCCTTCCACCCAAACCGTCCTGCAATTTTTGCTTGCGATATCGTACAGCCGCCGCGTATTGCTGCTGTTTTTGTCACCGACAACTACTGCAAGGTCGCATTTTTCGGATAAGCTTTGGGCATAATTTTGCCTTACCGTAGTAGTATAACAAATTGTGTTAAATATTTCAAGCGTTTTAACGCCATCTGCGCAAATATTTTGCAAACTTTTTTCAAAAAAACGCGTATCGTAGGTGGTTTGGAACATTACAAGAACCTTTTCACACCCACAAATGGTTATCGGGCTTTTTCCGTCGGTAATAATTGCCGAATTATCGCACCACCCGTTTATCCCTTTTATTTCGGGGTGCGATGCGTCCCCTATAAGAACCACTTGATATCCCAAAGCATTGTATTTTTTTGCTTTTTGTTGGATTGCACGCACCGACGGACAAGTTGTGTCCACCACAGTTATGCCGCGAGCCTCTGCTGCACGATATACTTTGGGCGGCTCGCCATGCGCACGGATTATTACCGTTGCACCGTTCGGCACCTCGTCAATGCTATTAACCGTCACAATGCCCCGAGCGACAAGCTCGTCAGCGACGCTCTTATTGTGCACAAGCTGCCCCAAACAATACGACGGTTTTGGTGCTTCCAGAGCCTTTGCGACCGCGCGTTCGACGCCTTTACAAAAACCGTATTCCTTTGGAATATAAACGTTCATTTCACTCCTCTAAAATTCGCTCGATACGCCGCACAAGCTAAAGTTATTCGTTGCTTTCTGCGTTTGCCGAACGAGCCTCCTCGCTCGATTTCGCCGTATCTGCTTGTAGCTCGCGTTTATAAAGCGTTTTTTGCTTGGCGTTGTAGCTATGCGTACGTTCGATTTCTTTTTTTGTACGTTTGCGCCTTTTAACACCCTTTTCGGCAAGAATTTCGTTAAGTTGCACTCGCAACGCATCAACTCGCTGCTTGATAATTTCAGTCGCCTGCTCCAAAAGCTCCTTGGTTATTGGGCGATCGTAAAATTCTTCCAACGTAAATTCGTCGCCAATAATGATATAGTTGCGCCTAAACGCCTTTGATTTATCCCAAATATAATATGGACGGATAGGCGCATGCGTTTTTAAGGCAAACAGCGCAGGTCCCGTGTGAAATTGTTGTAGGCAATCAACATTGGGATTGCGTGTACCTTCAGGAAAAATCGCTACGGATTTATCTTCTTTCAGCAATCGCAAAATTTGACGCGTGGCAGCCATATCAACGTCCCCTCTGTGTACGGGGACGCAATCTAAGCCGTGAAAAACCCACCGTAAAAACCAGTTATTTTCAAACTCCGCTTTGTATACAAAAGAATGAAAGCCTCTTGTTGACATCGTGAAAATAATTGGATCCCAACCACTAACATGATTTGCCACAAGCAAGCTTTTTTTGTTTTCGATTTTTTTCGGTCCGATTACCTTAACGGGAAAAAACGGACGCAACACAACCTTGCCCACTGTGGCAAGACCGACTATAAACTTTTTCATTTCTCCTCCAAGGGATACGCCGTTTAAGCGTTTCTTAAAGAATACGAGCCGTTGCTGAAAGACAGATTAAATCGCATCGAGCTCGTGCAAAATCGCGCATACAATTCAACCACAATTGCTAACGCGTTAGGTCCGGACGCAGGACCGCCGCAGCACCGTCGTAATAGTGAACAACATGTGTCTGCTCAAGGTTATCTGCAATCAAACAAACGCGAATGCAACTCGACGGCGCGCCGTCAAAGTGCGGTTCGGCAAAGCACATATACGCAGCATTCTCAAAATCGAATACCTGCCGTATTACGCTTACGGGATTTAGTGCTGTAATATCCTGTGTTACAGTACAAAATACTGCGGAAATTGTCAGCGCGCTTGCGTTGTTGTTATCAAGCATTTTTCTTACAAGACGACATGTATCGTCGCGTATGCTTTCTAAATTGTTTTCGGTAAAAACCGCACCTCTAATATATCCCATAACTAACTCCGAAATTTCAAACACAGTCTGACGTGTTATGCCACACAAAAATAGCAAAAATCACAATTGCTTTGCCGCATTGATGCCTGCAACGTAGCCTGTCGAAAGCGCAAGTTGAATGTTAAATCCGCCGGTGAAGGCATCGACATCAATTACCTCGCCGGCAAAAAACAGACCGTTAACCAACTTGCTTTGCATTGTTGCAGGATTTATTTCCGCAACATCTACGCCACCGCTTGTTACGATTGCCGATTGCACATCGCCCAAGCCGATATAAGGAAAAGACAAATTTTTCAATGCAAAAACAAGTCGAGCTCGCTCGTTTGCTGTAATCTGATGAATTTTTTTGTACGGCGAAATTTTACTTTGAGCAATAACGGCATCGATAATTCGCTTTGGTAGCAGAGCGTCAAGCGCATTGCACAAATCTTTATTCATGCGCTCGGAAAAATCTCGCAACACACGTTTGTCCAATTCCTGTTCGTTCAAAGCAGGCTTTAGATCGATAACAATAGTCGCATTTTTATATTGACGTTTGTTGATTTTTGAGGACAACGTAAGCACGGCAGGACCGGAAACGCCGTCATCGGTAAAAAGCATCTCGCCAAACTCGCTTTGAATTGTTTTGTCATTTTCACGCAGCGAAACCTCAACGTTTTTTAGAGAAAGCCCCTCCAGAGATTTAGTGTCTTTGCACAAAATTCTGCATAAAGCCGCCTTTGGGGCAACCACAGCGTGTCCAAGATTTTTTGCAAACTTGTATCCATCGCCCGTGCTGCCTGTGGCAGGATAAGATACGCCGCCCGTAGCGATAATTACTTTATCAAATTTTAGTATGTCTGTAATAGTATGCAATATAAAAGCGTTATCCTGATATACTATGTTGCAAATTTGTGAATTAAGCTCAATTTTCACGCCGCTTCGCTTTACTAAATCAGTGAACGTGCGGATAACGTCGCTGGATTTATCCGATTCCGGAAAAACTCTGTTTCCACGCTCCACTTTAAGGCGTAAACCGTTTTGGTCGCAAAGTTCCATAACACTTTTAGGCGGAAACTTATATAGGCAATTTGTGGCAAATTTGGGATTTGTTGCTATATTTTGCAAAAAATCACGCACATCACAGTCATTTGTAAGGTTGCAACGCCCTTTGCCGCTAATATACATTTTTTTTCCGAGCTTTTCGTTTTTCTCAAAAAGAGTAACGTCCGCTCCGCCTTGCGCAGCAGAAGCTGCAGCCATTAACCCGGCAGGACCTCCGCCAATTACGGCAACTCTCATTGCTTTCTCCCTTAAGTTTACTAACAAAATTTTTGCTACTATTGTAAGTTTGCCGTCATCACGCAGATGTTCATATCAAACATTATGCTAATGTCAACCGTGCAAATCATTTTTCAAGTCTTTTAAGTTCGTCCATTGCCGCCAAATCCGTACGCAACACAGTTATCGGCGTAATTGTAACGTAGCCTTCGTCAGCGAACAAAATATCGCTCCCCTCCTCCGCATCGGAAACCCTATCGCCCACAACACGAAAAACGTCAGGCTCGTCCGTCTCAACAAAATAGTCCGCAAAAAGTCTACTTTTGCTTTGCGGAGCAACACGCACTCCCTTTATTTGCGATAGTGGCAAATCGGGCACGTTGACGTTCAGCAAGGAGTTCGGCTTAGAAAAAAACGCAAGTTCCTCTAAGTGAGAAACAAAATAATCCACGCAGCCGCCAAACGGTCGATTATAGCCAAGTCGCGATAAAGCAATACTTTTTATTCCGCACAATGTTCCCTCCTCTGCGGCGGCAACCGTTCCGGAGTACAACATAGCACAACCGTAATTTTCGCCGTTATTTGGCCCGGAAACAAGCAAGTCAAACTCAACGTCAAGCATGCTATCGGCAAATTTAACACAGTCGGCTGGCGTTCCGGAGCAAATAAAAGCCTTTTTCGCTCCACAATAATCATTCAATTGCTTTACTATTAGATTTCTGTGGAAGTTAACTGCATGCGATGTTGCCGAACGCTGTCCGTCCGGAGCAACAACCCATAGCTCATGCCCAGAGCGTGCAAGCTCGTTGCACAACAGCATTAACCCCTCGCTCAAATATCCGTCATCATTTGTTAGTAATATTTTCATTTCAATCCTTATAAAAAGTTTTTAGCGCACAATCAAAATATGCTGCAATAAAGCGTATTTTTGCACGTTTAAAAAAAATGAACGGTATCGCATTGCCATATACATTACGACATAATTCAAAAATGAACGTGGCAATAAAAATCTGCAAACACACTATGCGCTAATGTATTTTTGGGAACAATTATTTATGCAAATAAAACCATTATCGGCAATACAACCGAGCCATCAAAAAATACATTAACTTGTTCGCGATACGCTCAAACGTTCTTTAGGTAGTCAATTTCACGTTCGTTCAAAAAACGATATGCGCCTCGCTTCAAGCCGCCAAGCCTAAGTTCTCCTACGGCAACGCGCTTAAGGAATTCCACTTCCTTGCCCACCGCCTCAAACATTCGTTTTACCTGACGGTTCCGTCCTTCGTGTATCGTAATTTCCACTCTCGTATGATGTTGGTCGCGTGCCAAAATTTTAACTCTTGCAGGCGCAGTTTTAACGCCATCAAGCTCCACTCCACGCTCCAGTTGTGCACGTTCGTTTTCTTGCAGCATACCGGAAATGCGCGCAATATATGTTTTATTCACCTCATTGCGCGGATGAGTTAAACGATTTGCAAGCTCGCCGTCATTTGTAAGTATAAGCAGTCCTTCTGTATCGTAGTCTAAACGCCCCACCGGAAACAATCTGCGATTAACGTTAACCAGCTCCATAACCGTTTTGCGCCCCTTGTCGTCCTTAACGGTGGTAATATATCCCTTGGGTTTGTGCAACATAATGTAACACAAAGCCTCTTTATCCGAAAGACGCTTTCCTTTAACCGTCACGCGGTCATTATCCGAAACGTCATCGCCGGGACGGGCAATTCTGTCGTTAATTTTAACGACTCCCTCTTCAACAAGCCTGTCGCATTCACGCCTACTGCCCACGCCATATTCGGCAAGATATTTATTGATACGCATATAGTAAACCTCTCTAAGCAATAAAAATTACGCAAAAAGTCTTGCGTAATTGCTTAATTATAATAATAATTTATTTTGATAAAAAAAGCAACCTTTTTGCGGTCATCAGAATAACAGTGAACATTTTCTGTACGATATTCGCGCAATTCAAGCAAATTTAATCGACAAACAAAATAAATAGACAAAAAATGTGTAAAAACGATATAAAAATCGGCATTATTCGCAAAGCATAAAAAGCCCGTCAATAACGACGGGCCGAGTCTTAAGCATGCACAGCAATTAGCCCACAGGCGTTTCGCTCAACCGATAACGCTGCGTAACAAAATCGCCAACGTGAAAGCGTATATAGTAGTCCCTGTCATGTGTTACTTCAACCGTAATTTGCTCGTTTTCACCCACGGGCAAATAAATCTCACACGCCAGATATAAAAATGCGCGCTTTTCTTTTTCAATGCCTGCCGCACAGATTAATTGATTTTTGAAATATCGTTTTTGACCGTATTTATCAAAAGCCCACTCAAACATCTGTTGCGTTTGTTCGAACATGGGCGCACAGTTTAATACCACTGCAATCAGACGCATGCCATTGTGGGTTGCGCTCCCGACAAAGCAACGTCCAGCCTTTTTTGTATAACCGGTTTTTACACCGTCGGCAAGCGCATATCTACTAAGCAATTTGTTTTTGTTCACAAAAACCCTGTTGCTTGCATCAGTTGTAACACGATAGCTTCGTGCCGAAACGATTGTGGCAAAAATATTCTGCCGATACGCTTCACAAGTAATTGTAGCCAAATCTTTAGCCGAGGTGTAATGATTATCATCGTGTAAGCCGTGCGGATTGGCAAAATGGGTATTGTTGCACCCAAGTTCCGCCGCAACAGAATTCATACAATCGACAAACCCCGATACACTTCCGCCGACGGTAATAGCGAGCGCAACAGCGCAGTCGTTTCCGCTACGCAACATCAAGCCATAAAGCAAATCCATAATGGAAAGCCTTTCCCCTGCAACAAGATAAACCGACGAGCCTTCTATGCCACAAGCCTCTGCCGGCACAGATATCACTTTGTTCAAATCAGTGCAACACTTTATAACCGTTAATGCAGTTGCAATTTTGGTCGTGCTTGCCATAGGCAAACGTTGATCGGCATTCTTTTCCAACAAAACACGACGACTTGTCGCTTCCATAACGATAGCGGCTTTTGCATCCAAATTGAGCTCGGCGTTAGCATTAATATCGACTTGTAGCAAAAAACAAGCAGAAAGAACAACAACGCACACCGATAACCAACATAATTTACGCATCCGCACCAAATAACCCTTTGCCTATATCCAAGATTTTGGATAGCACACTTTCATTTTCAGCCTCAATCATTCTAACGCCATTTTTATCAATAACAAGAAAACCCACCGGCGTCAACGAAGCGCCACCGCCCGTGCCCCCTGCAAAGTTTGCGTCAGGTTTAAGCTTACTCAAACGTTTTTCCGTAATATTACCGTACTCGCCTCCACCTGCCATAAACGCAAACGTAACCTGCGATACAGGTAATATTGTCGTTCCATCCATTGTTACAAGCGGTTCGCCGATAATTGTATTTACCTCCGCTGCCTTGCTCAAACTCGTGATTGCAGATTGCACAATTTCATTTATTTGCACTCCGTCCATTGTTACCTCCCAAAATAAGCTGCTGTGTTGTAAAGCACAAAACCTCAAAGATATTAAAGCTGACGTAAGCTGCACACGACAGATTGTTTTTATCAAAATTGACAGAAAACTCGGTGGCAATTTTAGTATGCGTTAGTGTTACGCCGCAAAAAGCAGCAACAAAGCAAGATGCATTGCCAACTTGCAGTAGAAAAGGCGAGCGGCCCGCAACATTCATTGTAAGTCGGCAATACACGCTGTCAACGGTAACGCATTTTGCCAAACCCACTCCACCCGTGAAGTCCAACCCCGAATAATTAATTTGCGTATTGATTGAGCCATTACACTGCACGCCCTTGCGTGTCAGACGTATTCTCTCTTCAAAAAAACGCAATCCCCAAAAACGCACCGTTATATTAGCTAACAGTTTGTCAAAATCAATTACGCCAATCAAACTTAAACGCAAAGGGGCAAACAGACAGAGCACAAATAACATCACAATCGTCACCGATAACATTTATTCTTAGCATGCATTTTCGTGTCACTAAATATACCTAATCGGACTTAAATAAGAATAAAAAAAGCCGTTATTTTGTTGTTATTACTAACATAGTATTCTTTATTTTGTCGATTTCTGACATAATTCATTCCTCTTGATACGATTTTGATAAAAATTATACATTTAATGTCACCAGACTAACGAAACAAAATTAACCCCCACACACTCTCTGTACCACTAACAATTCATTTTTTGTCAAATCACAAAAAAACGTTGCAACTTTTGTGTTGCAACGCATTAAATTCCAAATATGTAATATTGTTCTACTCAACCTTTTCAACATTTTCACCAACTAAAAAGTCAGGCACGTCCTCCACCTTGTCGAACATCGGTTTTTCCACCACCTCAACGGGTGCCGTAGCCGCAGCAGAAAGCTCTTGCAGTTTTTCAAATAAGCTTTCGTAATCGGGCAAATCAGTAACGTCGCTTATTGCAAAACGCTTCAAGAAGTCATCGGTCGTACCAAGCAAAAGAGGTTTTCCGATAGTTTCTTTTCTACCCACAACTTGAATAAGCCCAAGTCTAAGCAAGTTTTGCACTGCATATGTGCAGTC
This sequence comes from uncultured Oscillospiraceae bacterium, assembly GCA_964607155.1. Lineage (GTDB taxonomy): Bacteria > Bacillota > Clostridia > Christensenellales > CAG-314 > Fimimonas. The sequence continues at coordinate 63,546 of CAZSIF010000001.1, read as the reverse complement.
CACGCTGCGAATATCCTCAATATCTAAGCGAGTGACAGGCTGCTTATAAGCGACAATCGCCAAGGTTTCCAGCATTGCATTGGTAAGTTCTTTTTCCTTTATAGGATTCAAAACTGCCTCCACCTCTTTGGAATAATCTTCGTTCGTGCAAAATTGAAGCTTTTTATTAAAACGAATTAGTTTAATGCCGGATTCGCCGCTAAATTTTTCCGTCAGTTCTTTGACCGCGTCATTAAATTCCGCATTGCCAATTTCCAATTTCTCTTTGATAAATGCTTCTTCAACCTCTTTACCGGAAACAAACAAAATCGATTCTATTATATTACTCCACCGTTTCATAATCATCCTCCACAACCGCCTGAATGTTGTCCGCGCCCGCCTTCTTTTCAATAATAACGTCCTCAAAAAGAGCGTCCTGTTTCACCGTGATAATTTGAAGCTTCAATAGCTCCAAAACGGCAATAAATGTGGTAACGAACTCATTTCTTGTTGCATTTTCGTCAAACAACTCCAAAAAATTAAAACGATTTTCCGTTTTCAAAACTTCTTGTATGTAGCGTATCTTTTGCGGAACAGAAAAGCTTTCCTTGACCATCGTGCGCGACACATTCTCAACCGTTGTACGCGCTTGTAGTTTAAGCAAAAATTTGTTAAACGCCTTCAAAAAACCGTCAACGCTAAGCGTATCCTTAATTACGCTAACTTCCTTACCCACGCTTTTATCCGGTTCACGGTAAAAACGGTCAACGTTTTCCTGTTCTTTAAGCTCCGTAACAATTTCCTTGAAAAGCTTGTACTCCTCAAGCTGCCTGATAAGCACCTCTTCGGGCGATTCCTCGTCCTTTTCCAGCTCGGGCAAAATGGGCAACAACGCTCTCGATTTTATTTCTAAAAGTGTTGCGGACATCGCCATATACTCGCTTGCTTGCTCGATATCCAGCTCTGCCACTTGATCCATATACTGCAAAAACTGCTCCGTAACCTGCGAAACAAATATGTCTTTAATTTCTATTTTATTTTCCTTAACAAGCGTTAGCAGCAAATCCAACGGTCCGTCAAAATTCGCAAGCTTAAGCTCCAAGCCCGACTCTTGTTGAAACTCGAACATCGGCTCGACCTGTTGACCGTCCGCCGCAATATCGACAGCCTGATTAAATTCTTCCGACATCAGAACAATAACCCCCAAAACTTAAAGAACAGCATATACAGCCAATTACCGACCTTACTAATGTAAATATCCAATGGCGAATATGCCGACAAGAACGACACGCTACCCATCAACACAAGCACAAGGATAATACCCATGCTGTACTTGCGCAAAAAACGCATAAACGAGTTGTTTTCATCAACAAATGCCTCAAGTAGACGATATCCGTCCAACGGATACAACGGCAAAATGTTGAACAGCGCAAAGGATATGTTAAACGACAGCATATAATTAAAAAATGCAGTCAAAAAAAGGATAATATAATATTGCGCAGAGCTCAATTCCGTTAATGAAGTCATATACTGCAACAATAGCACATATCCAAGTGCCGACACAAATGCCAACAACAGGTTAGTTACAACGCCCGCCAATGCAACTGTTACACTACCCAGCTTGCGATTTTTGTAATTGTTGGGGTTTACTGGCACGGGATTTGCAAATCCAAACCCAACAAGCAGCATAAGACAAAACCCTATCAGGTTAAAGTGCTTTAGCGGATTAAAAGATAAGCGTCCGCTCATTTTGGCGGTATCGTCACCGTTTAACAGAGCAACATAACCGTGTGCCACCTCGTGACAGACAAGCGCAACAACCAGCGCAATCAAAAACGCAATAACGTATAAAAGACTTTCTCTCGTGACGCCATTACCATAATTTGTTAATATCTCGAAAAAATACATAGATTTATTTTATCAAATTGCAATAAAAAAGTCAATCGTATCTTGCCACACAAACAGTAATATCCTTTGGTTTTTTACAATAAAAAGAGCTCAGCATGGCACCAAGCTCTTTATCTTAAAAAGAATGCAAATCAGCTATCAAACATTCCGCCCTATCGCATAGCCAATGTCGTTTCCTTTTGCACAAGAATATTTCAATAAAATCTCTCAAATGTTACACGCACAAAAAGATACCGCAAGTTTTTACCCGATATGCACACGCCAGACGTTTCGTAAGCTACAAGAGATACTCTATTGTCGATGACGTTTTAAAACAGCTATCCACAAATAATTTGTTTATAATAGTCCCAAAACGTTTTTTCCTCGACGTCACAAGCTGCAACTGCATCAACACTTGCCACAACGGCTCCGTCATGAACAAGCCTCACAATCCCAACCTTTTCGCCCTTCTTTATTGGCACGCCAATATCTTTTAGTTCGCAAACAACCTCACATTGCACATCACCCTTGCGCCCAAAATATTGCAACGCTCCATTGGCGACAACGTTAACGCTTTTTTGTTTGCCACCCTTAACCGCCACTTCACCAACCTGTGCTCCGTTAGAAATATAAGTTTTGTTTTCGTATCGCGCAAACGCATAATCAAAAAGTGCCGATACCTCGTTAAAACGAGTTTTACTGTCATCTGCGCCCACAATCACAGAAACAACGCGCATACCGTTTCGCATTGCCGTTGCCGATAAGCAATGCTTCGCCTCTGAAGTGTATCCGGTTTTGCCCGCATCGCAGCCATTATAAAATCGAATAAGCCTGTTGGTGTTGGTCATTCCTGTAACTCTGCCGTCGGGGTGAGTAAAATCTTGCATCCAGATTTTTGCACAAGAAAAATAATGCGGTTGCTTGATAAGCTCAAGCATCATCATAGCAACGTCCTTAGCACAAGAGTGCTGACTGACGGCAGGTAGACCCGTGCAGTTTTCAAACAATGTATTATCCAAACCAAGCGTTGCGGCTTTTTTATTCATAACATCCACAAAAGCCTCGACGGAGCCTTCAATATGCTCCGCCAAAGCAACACAGCTATCATTGGCGGAACAAACCACAATGGATTTTATCAACTCATCCGCCTTGTATTTTCCGTTCGCCTCCAAAAATACCTGCGAGCCGCCCATCGACGCCGCTCGCGAGCTTACGGTTACAGTGTCGTTCAAGTCCAGTCTGCCGTTGTTAATCGCATCGTAAATACAAAGCAACGTCATAATTTTAGTCATGCTTGCAATTGGACGCTGCTCGCAGCTATTCTTTTCAAAAAGCACCTCACCGTTTTCGGCGACTAAAATTGCCTCTTTTGCGGTTATAGCCACCTCGTCCGATGCTTGCGCGCAACACGCAACGCACAATAATGAAGCAAGCAACACGCCGCATAAAAATAAATAAAACATTCTTTTCATAATAAACCTCCATAGGTCCTTGCTTGCGTGTAGTATTTGCAACAACAGCCGCTTTATGCCCATTATGCTACAATTTTTCATCACAAAAGGCAAATTATGTCAGACGTATTATTATACATTTTGTCGAATTTGAGAGTAATTTCACTAAAGGAGCACGAAAATCGATATTATTTTGAGTAATTGGGTTGAATGACGCGACACAATATGATAAAATAAATCAAAATAAGACAAAAAAAGGAGCAACAAATGTTTGAAGGACTCTGTGCCGTTTGGTCAATGCCGTTTGAAAACAATCTAATTATTTGGTTACAATCGCTTGGCGACGAAGGCACATTTTTATACTACGTCATGAATTTTTTGAGCATGTTCGGCAAAGAAATTGCCGTTGCGCTTGTTGCAGTGATTTACTGGGGACCATCGCGAGAAAAAGGAGAAAAATTAGCATACGCACTACTTACAAGCTTTATTGCAAATAGTTTAATAAAAAACATCGTTCGCAGGGAGCGCCCATTTAATAGCGACGAACGTATACAGAATTTACGCGATGAATCAGGCTACAGTTTTCCGTCCGGACACTCGATGATTTCAGCCGCCTTGTACCCGTATGCAGCCATACAAGTAAATTCGCCAAGACGAAAAACACTCGCAATATCGGCGGTTATTTTGTCCGTTTTAGTTGCATTAGCCCGAATGTACGTCGGAGCACACTACCTCACCGACGTGCTTTGCGGCTTACTGCTCGGCTTTGTTTTCCTTGCTCTAATAGATTTTGCATTCACGCACGTTAAAAATGCACTTATGCTTTGGTTAGGTTTACTTGCAATAGGATTCGTCGGATTTTTCTATTGCGATTCGTCAGATTTCTTTACAGGGTATGGCGCGGCAATCGGCATAACGGTAGCCATCGCGTGTAACAAAAAACTCGGCGGCTTTCCCCCAACAAACGTTTGGTGGAAAATCCTGTTACGCTCGGCAGTTGGGCTTGGCGGTTTTCTTGCGCTTAACGAACTGATAAAGTTGCCGTTTGCAACACTTATTGCCACAAATCAAATCTTTGAGCGATATTTCAGAGTCGCACGATATGCTATTGTAACCTTTGTACTTGTCGGTTTATATCCACGCTGTTTTACACCGATAAATAAACTTTTTAAACGAGTATTTAGCAAACAAAATTCCGACACCGCAAACGCAAATTAACGCACAAAAAAAATATCAATAAAGTAAAAGGATGACGGATGCGCCGACCGCCCGCTTGCAAAAACAAGCTTTGACGGATAAAGCGTCTACTCGTCACCCTTTTTTCAATCAAAAAATCATTTACCGCACACAAGCCTTGCCGCAACGATTTGCAAAATTTTTCCGATTACCGGCGGCAATTTTATGCAAATAATTTTACCCTTCAAATAATAACCTCACGCCTTACAATATATGCGTGTTTTTCACAAAATGCTACCGCATACGCAATTTTTTTATAATTGCCGTTCGGTCGCTTGCGCCTATAACAGAGCTTCCGGCAACAATGGCGTTTGCGCCAGCCGCCAAAACAAGCCCAACATTACTTTCATTAATGCCGCCGTCCACTTCGATAATGGCGTTCGGACACATACGTCGAGCTTCAGCTATCTTATCCACAACCTGCGGCATAAAACTTTGTCCTCCAAATCCGGGTTCAACAGACATAATAAGAACCAAATCGATGTCCTTTGCATAAGGCGCAATAGAACTCACAGGAGTGCTCGGTTTTACAGAAATCCCAACCTTTACACCGTGTGACTTAATGCGTTCAATAGTTTGCTGAACCTTATCGGTTGCCTCAACGTGAAATGTAATTATGTTCGCACCTGCTTTTGCAAAATCGTCTGCATATCGTATCGGCTCATCTATCATCAAATGCACGTCCAGCGGAATGCTCACGCAACCGTTCACGGCACCGACAATGGACGCGCCAAAGGATATGTTGGACACAAATTTGCCATCCATTACGTCACAGTGAATCCAATCCGCCCCGCTTTTTTCAAGAGATACGCACTCCTCCTCAAGCCTTGCAAAATTACAGTTCAGTATCGACGGACTAATGTAAACCATAAATAACTCCTTATTTTTCAAGCGCACACTTGGCAAATTGCCAAGCTGAATAGTTGTGCGTTTAATTTTAAAACAAATTTAAGCACGCGCCATTTAATCGCTTGAGGTTTTTATATATACATGACATATATGTGTGGCATAGTATTCTGCAAATTGCAAAAACCAATAATAATTTTAGACAAAAACAAGCGCGAATAAGCTAAAACTTTGTTTTTTCTGCCACTAACAACTCGTTACACAATTCAACATATCTATCATAGCGTTCACTGCAAAAATGTCCGCCGGCAACTGCTGTTTTAACGGCGCAATCAGGCTCGACAGTGTGCGTGCATGATGAAAATCTGCAACCGTGTCCGATTTCAACCAAATCGTCAAAATACAATCTTATCTCATCCGAGCGAACCCCATCAATATCACACAGAGAAAAACCACAGGTATCGGCAACCAAACCTCCACCAATGCTATGAATACCAATATGTCGCGTGGTATGAGTTCCCCTGCCCGATTTTTGGCTTATTCCGCCAACTTTTTCATCCAGCCCATCGGAAATGGCATTTAAAATCGAGGTTTTGCCCACAGCCGATTGCCCTGCAAAACAAACAAGGTTACCTTTGATATACGGCGAAATGGCATTAACGTCGTTTTGTGCAGCGCACACGCCAATAACGTCGGCGATTTTTCCGTAATTATTTTTTGCGCGCTCCAATAAATCGGACGAAATATCAATTTTATTTACCAAAATAACAGGAGTAATCCCCTGCTTAAAGCAGTTGATAAGAATCTTATCCGCCAAACCAAAATCGGGCTGAGGCGACGGAGCTATAGAAATAAAACACACGTCAACATTGGCAAGCTCGGGACGTGAAAGCAGATTTTTCCGCGGCAAAACCTTTTGGATAACGCCACGCTTATTGTTGAGCATCTCAACGCAAACCCTATCGCCAACAACAGGGTCATCAGCCTTGTAGCGTATTTTTTTTGGCGAAAAGCAAATTATTTCGCCGCTATCGGTCAACACGTTAAAAACGCCGCCGACCGCCTTTACCACAACTCCATCAAGCGTTTTCATCGTCGTTTCCCTGCAAATATCTCTTTCGTAGTTGCCCGCAGGCGCCCTCTATATCTTGTCCCATCGTCCGACGGCGAGTTGCAGATATACCCAGCTTTTGCAAATATTGCAAAAACTTGCGTAGCGTTGCCTCGCTTGTTCCCTTTAGCCCCGTTTCTTTGACAGGATTCAAGGCAATCACGTTGACGTGCACAGACATTCCTCGCAGCAAATGCGCAAGCTTTAGTGCATGTGAATAACTGTCGTTTTGTCCATCTATAAGGGTGTACTCCACGATAACCCGTCTGCCCGTGTGCTCAAAATAATATCTGCAAGCCGCAACCGCTTGCTCAACCGAATACGCTTTTGTAACAGGCATTATTTGCTTGCGCTGCTCGTTATCTGCATTATGCAAGGACAAAGTCAAGTTAACGTGAAAGCCCATATCGGCAAGCTGTTGCATTTGCGGAACAAGCCCACAGGTCGAAAGGGATATATTTCGCAATGAGATATTTAGCCCCTCTTCCGCAGAAACCAACCGCAAAAATTTTGTTACGTTTTCAAAATTATCCAACGGCTCACCGCTACCCATCATCACGATATTTGTAACGTGACGTTTTTTGCCATCGCCCAAAGCATTGACAGCCAAAACTTGCCCTAAAATTTCGCCTGCAGATAAATTTCGGACAAGTCCGCCCAACGTGCTTGCACAAAAGCGACAGCCCATTCTACAGCCAACCTGCGACGAAACACACAACGTGTTGCCATATTTATAGCTCATCAGCACGCCTTCGACCACATTGCCATCCCAAAGCTTAAACAAAAACTTTGCCGTGCCGTCCTTTTCAGAAGTCAAAGTTTTGATTATTTTTGCCGAAACGGCAACGCAATCCGCCTTAAGCCTTTCACGCAAAGCTTTTGCGACGTTCGACATCTGGTCGAAATTCGCCCCTCTTGTAAGCCAATCAAAGATTTGCTTACCAACATAGGGCTTTACGCCATATTTTTCCACGACAAATGTCGTCAATTCTTCTCGATTAAAATCGTTTAGTATTATCATTTATATAATTAAAGAGGACATAAAGTCTATTTTAGTGACTGTTTTCCACATAAAAACGTTCGGATTTACAAAAACAACCAAGCAAAATACATTAAGCTACACCACGCCATTCGCGAGTTATTTTGCTTTCCGCTTTTTCGCATTACAAATACAACACATTACTCTATGCGTTCCAATACGGCGACATAAAACCCTTGCGTGTTATCCTTGTACGGCAAAAATTGATAAAAACCCTGTCCGTCAGCTTCAGGAAACTGCGGCAGAGATATTTTTCCAAGCTTAAAATCCGAATGGTTTTTCAAAAACTTGCGCACATTTTGCCCGTTTTCATTATCGAACACAGTACAGGTTGAATAAACAAGGCGTCCGCCTCGCTTGACATATTTGCAGCAAGTATCCAACAGTGCGTATTGCAGCTTCATCAAATCCGATATATCCTTATTCTCACGGAAAAGCTTTATATCGGGGCGGCTATCCAATACCCCAAAACCGCTGCAGGGAGCGTCGCACAGCACCGTATTGAAGCCGTCAGCAAAAGCCTCGATAGGAACAGTCATATCGTGGCACAAGGTCGATAGCTCAACCCCCATGCGCCTTGCATATGCCTCAATCAACGCCACTCTGTGCTCGTGAACGTCACAAGTCGTCACTTGCACTTGCGGACAAAGCTGTTTTAGATAGACAGACTTTCCGCCCGGCGCCGAGCAGCAATCCAAAAATTTATCACCAACATCGAAAGCGCATATTCTTGCAATAGCCATAGAAGCTAACGCCTGATAGGTAAATTGCTCGTTTGGTTCCCCCGCACTACCACGGGCATAAAAGGCGTCCTCAAACACCGTGGGCACAAGCTCTACCCCGCGCGAGCGTTCAAAATCTGTAGCAAAGTTCGGATTGTAAAAACGAATAACCGAACGGTTATCCGACGGGTTACATATTATTTTTTCAGCAACCTCACGCCCGTAATCCTTGATAAGCTTTTTAACAGCCCACAACGGATATGAATACTTAACTGACAATAGTTCGTCCATATCGGTCGGATAGTCATTGAAATTTGCTATTTGCGCCGCAACTGTTTTTAGCGTTGCGTTCACAAAACCGACCAAACGCCTATCCTCACTCAGTTTTGAAAGTTCCGCCACATCATTAACGACAGCATACGGCGGAATAGATAGAAACTTCAAGCAAAAAACGCCGATTTTTAGATAAATTAGCGTATCACCCTTAGGCAGCTTTTTAACGAATTTAGATATTATCCATTGCAGATGCAGGTCGTTTTCAAGCACGCCGTAAACAATCCGTGTAACAAGCGCCTTATCCTGTTTGCGAGTATACAACAACTGCTTGTTTAGCGTTAATGTGGAAAATGCGCCATCATTATATACAGAGGAAAGCGTTTCGAATGCCTTCACAAAAGCAGCGTTCATTTATCCGCTCCTAAAACTGTTCCGACCGAAATATTGCTACCGCACAAAAAAGCGGCAATATCCATTCTCTTTGAGTTTTCCTTTTGAAGCTCATTTACAAAAACAGCTCCGTCCGCGCACATTACAGCCAGTTGTTTTTTTGTACGCAAAACAACTTGCCCGGGAACACCGTCAAAGGCTTGCTCGCAGCTCGTAAGCTTATAAATACGCAATCGTTTGCCGCCCAAAGTAGTCCATGCACACGGCGACGGGCACAATGCACGCACCAGATTGATAACCTTACAACACGGCTTATTCCAATCAATTTTTTCCATATCAGCAGTAATTTTAGAGCAAAAAGTTGCCTTATCCTCGTCCTGCGGAGTGAACACAGCCGTTCCAGTAGTTATTTGTTCGAGTGCCTCCTCAAGCGCCTGCGCACCCAAAACGGATATTCGCTCAAACAGCTCTCCATTTGTTTCATACGGTAAAATATCGATAGCTTTTTGCAAAACAACGTCGCCCGCATCCACGCGCTTGACGGTTTTCAAAATTGAAACGCCCGTTACCTGTAATCCTTGCAAAACAGCATATTGTATCGGTGCCGCACCGCGCAAGGCAGGCAAAAGAGAACCGTGAATGTTAATTATGCCGTGAGGTGCAATATCGATAACTTCCTGTGAAAGTATCTGTCCGTATGCAGCCGTTACCATAATGTCGGGCGCAAGCTGCTTTAGTACGTCAACACCATCGCGGGAAATTTTTTCAAACTGAAAAAGCGGCACATTGTGCGACAAAGCAAACTTTTTGACTGCGCAAAACTCAGTTTTGCCCCTTGCGCCGAGCTTATCAGGCTGACAAACACACGCAAGCAACTCGTGCTTTTCGTACAGCATATTAAGCGCAGGAATGCCAAAATTCGGCGTTCCCAAGAAAATAACCTTCATTTTACCACCATTTTACAAATTTATTTTGCTATGTCTAAAATAAATATTTATATTTTTGTGATTTGAAATTATCTATTTTTCAAATAGCTCCTCTAAAGCGGACGTCAGTCAGAATTAATCGTCGTCAACAATCTTTTTTATCATCTTGTCACAAAATAGGATACCGTCAAGATGATCCATTTCGTGCAAAAAAACTCTACCAAAATACCCTTCCGCATGCTGAGAATGTTTTTTACCATTGCGATCAAAGTACTCTATATCCACCACTTGTGGGCGCTCAACCAATCCCCTAAAACCTTGAACCGATAAACACCCCTCGTTATCAACGCATTTACCCGAACTCTTTTTTAGTATCGGATTAATAAGCTCAAATCGTTGCTCATTGTACTCAACAACACAAACACGTTTTAATATACCCACCTGTGGCGCAGCCAAGCCCAATCCTTCGGCATAATGCAGAGTATCCCACATATCATCCAATAATTGCGCCAACTTTGCATCAAATACTTCCACCGGTTTGCAAGTTTTACGCAAAACAGGATCGCCCATTTTTACAATATTTCTTTTTGCCATATTTTCCTCTATCGTTTATCTTACCGCATTATCCCTATCAGGATAAATTTTGCGGATTGCGCTCTGCAAAAACCTGTACGGAATTATTCTTTTTTGAACACGCCTCAAAAATATGCGGTAGCAGTCGCTCAACACTGCTTGTTGTAATTTTCAATAAAATTTGAAATCTATACTTATTCTCCGCACGCCGTAACGGACAACGCATTTTATCCATATACAAAAAATCTGCGGAATTTTGCTGTTTTAAATCACTAAGCAATGCGTATTGCTCAGTCAACAGGTCAATGCAAGCCTTTTCGTTTTCGCCCTGATATAAAATGCGGATAATTTCGGAAAAAGGCGGAAACATCGTTGCTTCTCTCAGGTTAATTTCGCGACGGTAAAAGGACATATAATCCTGTCTTGCCGCAAGTTGAAGGCAATAATGATTTGGCGTATACGTTTGCATAACCACACGACCGATTTGCTTATCTCGTCCACTCCGCCCCGCAACCTGCGTTATAAGCTGAAACGTCCGTTCCGTTGCAAGATAGTCGTCGTGATGCAGGCTTTGGTCACCGTCCAAAATTCCAACAAGCGTCACGTTTGGAAAATCGTGTCCCTTTGCAATCATCTGCGTGCCAACAAGAATTTGCGCATCGTTCCTACCAAATGCTTCCAAAATTTTACCGTGACTTTCCTTTGTTTTGGTCGTATCCGCATCCATACGCAAAATTTTAACATTCGGATACATTTTCTGCAAAAGTTCCACAATCTGTTGCGTACCGATTTTGCCTTGTCTAAAGCTTGCTTCGTGACAAGACGGACACTTTGTTAGCATATAATACTGCTTGCCACAATAATGGCATTTTAGCATATTGTCTTCGCGATGCACAGTCAAGCTAATATCGCAATCGGAACATTTTGCAACATATCCGCACTTAGTACACATTAAAAATGACGAGTAGCCCCTACGGTTCAAAAAGAGCATAGCCTGATTGCCGTCGGCAATAGTTTGGTCAAGTCGCTGTTTTAGTAGCTCGGAAAAAATCCCCTTATTTCCGCGCCTTGTTTCTAACGACATATCCACGATTTCAACCTGCGGCAACGGATGTTTATTAACGCGCTCCGGCATAGAAATCAGTTTGAGTCTGCCCGTTTTTGCTTCATAAAAACTACTAAGCGACGGCGTTGCACTACCCAAAACAAGCAATGCACCGCTTTGAGCCGCACGCTGTTTTGCAACCTCGATTGTATTATATCTCGGATTAAAATCCGATATATAGCTACCATCGTGTTCCTCATCGATAATAATTGCGCCCACGTTTTGCAACGGCGCAAAAATCGCACTTCTCGCGCCGATGGCAATTTGCGCCTCACCATTGCGCAACCGCAGCCACTCGTCAAAACGTTCTCCAACAGAAAGTCCGCTGTGTAACAACGCAACGTTATTGCCAAAACGTTGCCTAAGCTGCCGCAACATGTTCGGAGTGAGTGCAATTTCCGGCACAAGCATAATGCAAGATTTTCCCTCTTGCACCAGCTTATCAATTATGGTAAGGTAAACCTCCGTTTTACCACTCCCCGTAACGCCGTGTAAAAGATAACGCCCTTGTCTATCCGCCAATATAGTATCCACAGCATTTTGCTGCGCAGTCGTCAACACTCGTTCGATTTTCCTTCCGCCATCAATATTTTTGTACGGAATGCGGATTATCGTTATATCGTTGACTTGAACAAAGCCCTTTTCGACAAGTCCCTTTAATGCCGACGCGCCAAAAAGTTCATTCAGTTTTGTGCATAGCGTGGCTCCGTTTTCGTTTAGATACGTCACAAGCTCTTTTTGCTTTACGGCATTGGACTTTAATGCCACAAAAACCTTGTCAAACGGTTTAACAAGGCATGCTTGCTTACGAGATAAAGCCTTAACGCGATATTTGCGCATTTCCGACGGCACAAACAGCCTAAGGGCATCCACCCAACGCAAGTTATATTCCTTACGCATAAACTGTCCGAGTTGTATCAATTCAGGCAAAACCGCAGGAAAATCATCTGGCGAGCCTATAATTTCCTTTAATTTTTCAGGCGGACAATCCGATTGCTCTTTTTCTCCGATAATATATCCTTCTATTTTGCGATTTGCAAAATTAACCGTAACACGGCTTCCAATCTCATAGCCCTCGCCCTTGTAGTCAAAAATTCTGTCCACCTCGGCAGCGGCAACGTCCACTATAACAGAGTAAATCATTTACAAATAAGCTTATCCAAAATAAGGTCGGCAACTTCCGCTTTTGGCATTTGCGGATATTCGTTGCAGCCATCTTTTGTAATCAAAGTAACCACGTTGGTATCACTGCCAAAAACGTCGTTAGTCTTAACATCGTTAAGCACGCACAAATCGGCATTTTTCTTTTTTAGTTTAGCTTGAGCATTTTCAATGCAATGGTCGGTTTCTGCCGAAAACACGCACACAAGCTTATCCCCTTTGCGCCTACCGACCTCTGCAGCTATATCGGGGTTTTTAACAAAGCTCACGGTAAGATTATCCGTTTTTATTTTGCTTTGACTAAATTGCTGCGGCTTGTAATCGCATGGCGCGCCCGCAAAAATAAACGCGTCAAAATCGTCTATGCGACTAACAACCTCGTCATACATTTGCTGTGTGGTTGTAACGTCCACAACCTGCGCTCCTGCCGGTATTTGTGCCGTATGCCTTGCAAGTACTATGGTAACTTCCGCCCCGCGTTTCATTGCAGCAGTCGCAATTGCTGCTCCCATTTTACCGCTTGAAAAATTGGAAATAAACCGTGCATCGTCAAGCTTTTCCAGCGTTGCGCCGCAGGTCACAAGAATGCGCCTTCCAACCAAATCCCTTGCCTTTGTTAATAACTCCACGCAAAAACGCACAATTTCGTCAGGCTCGGCAAGACGCCCTTTGCCTTCATCACCGCACGCAAGATAGCCGCTATCTGCCTCCACGACTTTAACGCCGCGCTTGACAAGCTTGGCTAAGTTTTCTGTAAATGCCGCGCTGTTGTACATACCCGTGTTCATTGCAGGGCAAATAACGATGGGCGCATTGGTTGCCATAAGCGTGGTCGAAAGCATATCGTCGGCAATACCGTTAGCAAGCTTTCCCACTATATTTGCCGTTGCGGGGCAAACCAAAAACAAATCGGCTTTTTTTGCAAGAGAAATGTGCCCGACCTCCCATTGTTCGGGGCGAGCAAACATATCCGTCGTAACTGGGCGGGCAGAAAGCGTTTCAAATGTAAGCGGCGTAACAAACTCAGTCGCGTTTTTCGTCATAATAACGTCCACGTTTGCGCCAAGCTTCTTTAAGCCCCGCACCACCAAACACGCCTTATAAACAGCAATGCCACCGGTCACGCCAAGCACGATGTTTTTTCCTTCAAGCAGCTTTTCCATAACACTCCTTGCGAAAAATGCCGCCCGCAAGGAACAAACAATCCTTAACGGGCGTGCAAAAAATTATCTTTTTGAAATTTCTGTCGAGCCCTCGTCAAACTCCTTGGCAGCGTAGGATATCGGCTTGATATTCTGTGGCTGGTCAGGATTGATGCTAAGCTCCTTAGCACGCTTTGCAACAACGCAGCAAAGCGAATACTTATCGCCTGCCTTTTTTGTGAGTTCGTCAATAGGTGGATTTGTAATCATTGTTAATTCCTCCCTTTTAATATTTCAATAATCTCTCCAACGGCTCTATCAAGGTCGTCGTTCATGATGCAGTAATCGTAGCGATTCTTTTGTGCTAACTCTAATTTTGCACGAGCCAATCTAATTTGAATTTTTTCCTCAGATTCCGAACCGCGACTAATAAGCCTTTCGTACAGCGCCTGCTCGCTTGGTGCTTCGATAAAGAACAACAAACTATCCGGATAATTTTCTTTTACCTGCAGTGCGCCCTTCACGTCAATTTCAAGAATAACGTCCTTGCCAAAATTCAACATATCAACAACGAACTTTTTGGGCGTGCCATAATAATGCTCAAAGTGTTGGTCGTACTCCAACAGCTCGTTGTTTTTAACCATTTCCAAAAACGTTTCAGTCGAAACAAAAAAGTAGCTCCTGTTTTTGCGTTCGTTGGGACGCGGCGCACGAGTTGTTGCCGAGCGAGAGATAACAAGGTCGGGCATCAATCTTAACAACTCTGCACAGATTGTTCCCTTTCCTGCCCCGCTCGGACCGGAAATAATAATAAGATTGCCTTTTTTTGTAGTAGTAACCTGTTGTTCCATTTCTTCTCCTGTTTGAAAATATCGCATCAAAACGATATTATGTTTGTAATAATATTTTTTATATTTTGATTTTCTGTTGTACTTTGTTATATTTTTAATATCTTGACATAGACCGTATCAAAACATCAAGCATTGGATTTCACAAATACAATTGCATTGTAATAAAACTCATACACCGCTTTTTGTGTAACTTTAACCATGTCGCCCGTATGATGGCTACGCGCATTACAATCGTAAATTACTCGAGATTTTGCACCTGCTCTCTGATTTTTTCGATTTCGTTTTTCATTTCCAATGCAACGTCGGTTAGCTCGATATAATTGGATTTACTACAAATCGTGTTAGCTTCACGATTAAACTCTTGAACCAAAAAATCAAGCTTTCTCCCGACGGGCTGTTCGGACGCAAAAATCTCGCGCGCATGCGCTATGTGCCCCACCAAACGTGTTATCTCTTCGTCAATGCAGGATTTATCCACGAAAAAGCACACCTCGTTAGCCAAACGTGCGGAATCAATATCAACACCGTCAAGTGCCTCCGTTACACGCTGCGTAAGCTTATCACGATATTGCTCCGCAACACGCGGGGCATATTGCTTAACCTTGTTAAGCAATTCCTCTACCACACAAAGCTTGCGCAACAAGTCAGCTTTAAGCTTATTGCCCTCTGTTTCGCGCATGACATTGAGGTTACTTACAGCTATTTGCAAGGCTTCGGCAAGCATATCGCGCAGTTCACCCTCATCATCCTCTGCCTGTTCGACAGAAAGAACGTCGCTCATACGCATAAGGCTATTTATTGTAAAATCATTGTGCAATTCCAAAAATCTATCAGAAAGTTGCTTAGCACACTCAACATAGCCTGCCGCAAGCTCCATATCGGCGCTTACAACCTTGCCTGTCCCTTCGATACGTTTGTAATTGATAAAAACGTCCACATGCCCACGCGACAAGCCTTTGCTTACCTCGGTGCGAATAATATCCTCGTGCGCAATAAATATACGCGGAATTTTAGTCGATATATCCAAAAAACGATGATTAACGCTTTTTAGCTCGACTGAAAGTTCCCTGTCGTTACGACACACAACACCTTTGCCGTAGCCGGTCATGCTTTTCATGGCAAAGCCTCCCTCAAAATTCTCTTTCAAATGTATATATTACCACAAATTGAAAATTAACACAATCGATAAATCATATTTTAGGATAATATATTTTATATATTAAACAAAATAGACAAGTTCCTGCGTGACTTATACACAAGCAATTACCTTTCAATTTATAAAAGCTCACTGGCTCGCATATAAAAAATACAGGCATAGGCTAAAACGTCCACTAAAACATTTCACGCTATTTAGCATAGTCCTACGCAATTTGTTATCAGACGCACCAAAACGTCAGGTTTCGTTCGAACGCTCTGCAAGCAAAGAGATAAATGCAGCCTCGTCGATAACATCAATTCCCATTGCGCGAGCCTTGTCCAACTTGCTACCTGCGTCAGTTCCTGCAACCACAAGATTTACACTCTTAGATACCGTCGACGAAACTTCTCCGCCGCGCTCCTCAATAAGGCGCTGCGCCTGCGTTCTCGTCATTGTTGCCAAGCCGCCAGTCAGGACCACTTTTTTGCCTTCAAGCGCGCCCTTTCGTTGAGCACTATCGTACTGCGGATCGATACCAAGGTTGCGTAACCGCTCCACAATTTCAGCGTTTTGTTGTTCCGCAAAAAATTGCACTATCCCCTCGGCAACAACATCACCTATTCCGTCTATTGCGCACAGCTGCTCCACAGTAGCTTGCGCCACCCCGCCGACGCTACCAAACCGCTTTGCCAGTTCCTTGGCAGTAACGCTTCCAACGTTATCCAGCCCAAGCGCATAAATAAAGCGAGCCAAATCAACACCTTTGCTTTTTTGTATCGCCTCAACAAGCTTAGTTGCCTTGCGCTCCTTAAAGCTATCCAACTTAGTCAACTCGTCTGCGGTCAGGCCATACAAATCCGCCACGGATTTTACGGCAAGATTATTTACCAACAACTCCACGGTTTTATCCGAAAGCCCGTCAATATCGCACGCGCCCTTTGAGGCGTAATGTGAAATTCTTGCAACAATTTGCGGATGACAACCCTCCGCATTAACGCAATACAGGTGCGCGCCAACCTTTTCAAGTCTGCTACCACAGCTCGGACAAAACTCGGGCACGGATATTTCATCACCGCCATCTTCGGCTGCTCCCAATACCTCAGGAATAACATCGTTACTGCGCCTAATCCAAACAAGGGCATTTTTTTTCACACCCTTACGAAGTATATCTCCAACATTGTTGAGAGTTGCCCTGCGGATAGTAGCACCGCACAGCTCCACAGGTTGCAAATTCGCAACCGGAGTAAGCTTGCCCGTACGCCCAACTTGCCACTCGACATCTAAAAGCGTAGTTGAAGCTTGCTCTGCGTCAAACTTAAAAGCAATTGCCCACTTTGGGAATTTATCAGTATATCCAAGCTCCTCACGATGAGAATACTCGTCTACTTTGATTACCACTCCGTCAATCAAAAAATCCAACGAGGAGCGAATGTCAGCAATGTGTTCGATAATAGCTTTTATTTCATCGAACTCGGTAACACGTTCAAAAACGTAGTTGGTTGCCATTTTGCATGACTTGAAAAAGTCGTTAAGTTCGCTTTGCGACGAAACTGGCAGTCCGTTGGAATATGCGTTACTATGAAAAACAACGTCCAACTTGCGCTCCGCCGTAACGGCAGGATTTAGATTTCGTATCGCACCGGCAGCGGCATTTCGAGCATTTTTGAGCACTTCGTCCGGATGTTTTTTATTATACCGTTCCAACACCGATAGGCGCATTATCCCCTCGCCCTGCAGCTCGCAAACGCCGTCAAACGGAATGGTCAAAGGCACGCTGCGGATGGTTTTTACCTGTTCGGTTACATCCTCACCGACAATGCCGTTGCCGCGAGTTGAAGCGCACTCAAGCTTGCCGTTGCGGTATGTTACGCTGATTGTCAAGCCGTCGTATTTCAACTCTACGGTAAAAGCAACCTTGCCGAGCTGCTTGTTGACTTTTTCAACCCACGCCTGTAGCTCACCAAAGCTTTGAGCTTTATCTAAGCTATATAGCCGCCCTAAATGCTTGTGTTGCGCAAACTGAGCAAGCGGCTGACCGCCAACCCTACGCGTGGGGCTATCAGGCAGAACAATACCTGTTTGCTGCTCGAGCAAAGTCAATCTATCGTACAGAGCGTCGTATTCCGTGTCCGCGACAGTCGGAGCATCCAAAACATAGTATTCGTACGCCCACTTATTTAGCTGATCGACAATCTGCTGCATTGTCATATCGAAAACTCCTATTTAATAATAGTAAGAGGGGCAAAACGCAAATCGAGCGATTTTTTACCCACATTCTCAAAAATGATATCGGCAATATCTCCGCCAATACGCAAAATCATACCGTTGCCAAAAGTTTTATGCTGAACCTTTTGCCCGACACGGTAAACTTTGAGTTCGTCCTTTTTTTTGCCCGGATTAACCGACGGCATAGAGGGAATCGGATCATCGTTAATGAGCTTGTCCAAAAATCTATCGTCCGCAAGCTGCCGCTCTGTAGGCGCAGGTTTAGCAGCACACAAAAATTGTTCCACTTCCGAATAATACCTGCTCGGTGCATTTTTTTCACGCCTACCCCACATAAAACGACTGTTCGTCTTAGTTAGGTACAAGCGTTTTTCCGCGCGAGTAACCGCAACGTACATCAGTCGTCGCTCCTCACGCAACGCATCGCTTTCGTATGTGGCACGCGATGTGGGAAAAAGCCCATCCTCCAAACCGACAACAAACACGGTGTTAAATTCAAGCCCCTTTACGGCATGAATAGTCGCAATGGTAACGTAATCCGTTTGACTGTCCTCATCGATATCTGCCGCAAGAGCAACATTTTGCAAATAGTCAGAAAGCGTTGCCCCTGGTTGAATTTCCTCAAAATCGATAACAGACTGCTCAAACTCGTCGATATTCAAAGCCCTATCCTCTTCGCCTTGCGCCACAAGAATTTGCCTAAAATTCAAAAGCTCAAGCATTGCATGCACAAAATCTTTTACGGATGTGCGTTTCGATATATCGATAAGCTTTTGTATCAGTTCGTGATAGGCAAGAATTTTTTGCCGCGTAGGCTTGTTGAATATTTCCAGATTTCGTTCATCAGATGAAACGTCAAGTAACGATATGCCGTACTCCGCAGATAAATCCAGTAGCTTTTTTATCGACGTATCCCCTATACCGCGCTTTTGTGGCGCATTGAGTGCGCGTATAAAAGCCTCGTTATCATACGGATTAACAATCAGGCGCATATATGCCAATGCGTCCTTTATTTCTCTACGTTCAAAAAACTTAAAGCCGCCAAAAACCTTGTATGGAATGCGATTGCGCTGCAATTCCTGTTCAAAGCTACGCGAAAGTGCATTTACGCGCATTAAAATGGCAAAATCCTTCCAGCGTCCTGAGCGATTAAGTAAATAAATTTGTTTTATTTGCTCACAAACATAGTACGCTTCGTCACTTTCGTTATATGCGGAAAACAACTGTGGCTTTACGCCGGCATCGTTGTTAGTCCAAAGCTCCTTTTCAAAGCGACCTGCGTTTTTCTTAATCACAGCATTGGCAACGTTCAAAATTTGCTTTGTCGAACGATAATTTTGTTCCAGCTTATAAATCTTGCATTGCGGAAAATCCACCGAGAATTTTTTGAGATTGTTAACGTCTGCACCGCGCCAACTGTAAATAGATTGGTCGTCATCGCCCACAACAAAAATATTGCCGTATTTTTCACCCAGCATACGAAAAATATTATACTGCACCTTATTCGTATCCTGAAATTCGTCTATCAAAATATATTTGTACCGCTCGCGATACTTATCCAACGCCTCAGGTGAGTTTGCAAAAAGCTTATGGACATAATACAAAAGGTCGTCAAAATCCAACGCATTGTTTTCCGTCATTTTTTTTGTGTACGACTGTATTATATCAATTATTTTGTCATTGCCGATGTCGCCATCAAACATATTGCTCAACTTGTCGATTTGCGAACCGAAATATTCGTCGGAATTAGCCAATGCGGACAAGTCACCGTCAAGTAGCTCCGGCGCATTGTTTTTTATCGATGAAATGCTATCACAAAAACCATCCACTGCTTTGGCGTCGCCGTCGTCAAATGCCTCTTTTACGATTTTTTTGATTACGCTCTTTTTTTCGTCCTCATCATAAATAGTAAAATTGCTGTTTCTATCTAATAGCTTTGCCTCGTAACGCAAAAGAGTTGCACAAAACGAGTGAATTGTCGAAATGTGCATGTACTTAGCGTCCGGACAAAAATCAAACAAACGCCTACGCATCTCGTTTGCGGCTTTATTAGTAAAGGTTATTGCAAGAATTTCACTTGGCGAAACACCGCACTCTTGCACAAGATACAAAATTCTATTGGTCAGCACACGCGTTTTGCCCGAGCCTGCTCCCGCCAACACAAGCGTTGGACCGAGTGGCGCAGTAACGGCGGCTAATTGAGCATCGTTTAGCTGTTGTAGGTTCAAAATACATCTCCTAACTAAATATAAAAATTGCACAACCGTGCAACAAAAATGCCATAAAGCCCTTAGGTCAAATAAGCTGTAAAAAATACAACCTTTTTTCTACATAAAAAACTTAGGCTTACACAAAACTATTTTTTTGTCGGCTTGCGCTTTGTAAGGCGTGCCTTAGACATATCAACGCCCCAGCCCTTACCATATTTTGCAATAAATTTGCGTTGTGCCGCAAAGCCAAAACGCCCAAGCTGCCTGCCTGTCGCATAATAATCGCCGTGTTGGTAGCACACTAAGTTCGCCGCTTTGTAATCCACCTTGCCATCAATCATAATCTCGTCGTCGGCGTGAACGCACAAAACATCGGCAAGAAACATATCGTGCGAGCCAAGCTCGATAACGTCAAAAACCTTGCATTCCAAATTAACAGGGCTTTCCGCAATCATAGGCGTCGAAATATTTTCACATGCAAGCTTTGTAAGCTTCATTTCCTCAAACTTATTTATTTCCCTACCGCTGCGAATGCCACAGTAATCGCAAGCGGGCAAAAGCTGTTGGGAAGTAAGATTGATAACAAATTCGCCACGTCTTTTCAAATACTCGTGCGAAAATCTATCCTTACGGACGGATATATAAACACGAGGCGGATAACTACAAACAATACCCGTCCAAGCCACCGTAATTATATTTGCGTCATCCATATCTCCCACCGAAACCATCACAGCCGGTAACGGCGCAAGTAACGTGGATGCCTTTAACGTTGTTTTTGACATAATAACCTCACTTTTAAGTGTAAAAATTGCAAAAAGTCGATGAAACGCAGACTTAGTTGTTTTGACATGGATAATCGAACAAAATACTTTCTTTTTCCTCAAAAATCGCTCGTCCATTGCTTGTTTGCGCAACTATGTCTGCAATAGTATTTGACAAATCAGTTAAATAGAGAATACTTAGAGCAACTTTATCAGAAAAATCCACCCTCTCGATAACGCACTTTGCGGATAGCGCACGCCTAAGCGACTGATACAGCGTATAATCACATATTACATCGGCGCGCACACAGCTACGCATTTCAACGCGCCTGCAAACCCTCAACACATCCGACACTCCGCCACTGTACGCGCGCACCAATCCGCCTGCGCCCAGTTTAATTCCACCAAAGTATCGCGTAATAACCACACAGATAAAATCCAAACGGTTATTTTTGATGCATTCATACATAGGCAGACCTGCCGTTCCCTGAGGTTCGCCGTCATCCGAAAACTTTGCCTTATCGCCTATTATATAGGCATAACAATTATGCGTTGCATCGTAATATTCTTTTTTGCGCTCTGCAATAAAGGCATTTGCCTCCTCGACAGTTTCAACGTGTTTTGCGCAAGTGATAAAGCGGGATTTTTCAATAACAACCTCCGTAGTTACCATCTCCGCTTGAATTGTGGAATATTCCCTCATCGCTTACTTAACAATAACGCGCATGTGCACCTTTTTGCCCTTATGCAGCACAAATTCGCCTTTATCCAACGCAGATTGCGGCAAAGTCCACGAAATTGCAGTAATTTTTTCGTCGTCAACCGATACACCGCCGCCTTCAACCAGCCTACGAGCTTCACCGTTTGATTTTGCCTGTCCGCACTTCACAAGAATGTCGATTATGTTCGTTGGGTTGGATATCTCCACCGTAGGCATATTATTTGCGTCTTGCGAAAAAGCCGCTCTAACCTGACGAAGCACGTCGTCCGCAACCTCCTTTCCGTGCACGATTGCAGTAACTTCGTACGCAAGACGTTCCTTTGCGGCGTTCATACGTTCGTCCTTGTGCGCAGTCAATTCAGCAATCTCGTCCAGTTCCATAAAGGTCAAAAGCTTCATGCAGGTATCAACCTTTTCGTCCTCTACATTACGCCAATATTGGAAGAAATCGTACGGTGACGTTTTGTTTGCATCAAGCCACAGCGCACCTTTTGCCGTTTTGCCCATCTTTTTGCCTTCCGACGTGGTAAGCAGTTGGAATGTTGCCGCATATGCCTTTTTCTGTTCCTTACGGCGCACAAGGTCAACGCCTGCAAGCATATTGCTCCATTGGTCGTCACCGCCCATTTCCAAAACACAACCATATTCTCTGTTAAGATGCAAAAAGTCGTAAGCCTGCATCAACATATAGTTGAATTCCAAAAATGTCAAGCCCTTCTCCAAACGTTGCTTGTAGCACTCGGCTGTGAGCATCTTGTTAACGGAAAAACTTGCGCCGATATCACGCAAAAAATCAACGTAGTTAAGGTTAAGCAACCAATCGGCATTGTCCACGAAAATAGCCTTTCCGTCCGAAACGTCTATAAAACGTGACATTTGCTTTTTGAAACATTCAACGTTATGTTGAACCGTTTCGCGCGTCATCATTGTGCGCATATCGGTGCGCCCCGTCGGATCGCCGACCATGCCTGTTCCTCCTCCGATAAGTACTAACGGTCGATGCCCCGCACGTTGCATGTGCGCCATAGCCATAAGCGTAACAAAATGTCCCACATGCAAGCTATCCGCCGTAGGATCATAGCCCGTATAGAAGGTGACTTTTTCATTGCCAAGCAACTCATAAAGCTCCTCTTCGTAAACAGTTTGCTTAATATATCCTCTTTCTTTAAGTACGTCAAAAACGTTTTTCATTTTTCCTCCGATTTCTTTTACTTAATTTACTATTTAGCCTTGCTTCAAAAGCATTTAATCACGGCTCGATTTTATCAAAATATCGTGCGCCGTTTGATATCATAATTTTGTTTGCGACACATGCAAAGACGACCGAAACGACAATCAAGACAGTCCACATAACGACAATTGAAATGATTTGCCGACAATAATAGTACCAAACGAAACACACAGCCCCTATCGCGCCGACAACAAGCGTGGACGCAAAGCCGATAGCCATTCCAACAAAAGCGTTTTTTCCGTTTTTAAGCGACTGCTGAAAATTCGTCCAGTTGAGCTTTGGCGACTTCAAATCTACAAGCGTTGTAATACAGGTTGCGCCATAGCCGATAAACGCTAACACAATCATCATCAAAAGCACGTCGAGTAAGCCTATACCCCCAAAAATGACGGCGGCAACTGCCGTTAACAATACCGCAATCAATTGCAAGCCAACAGACAAAATCACCTTTGCATGTAAATACTTTTCAAACGGTATCGGTAAAGTCTTGATGAGATAAAACGCTCTATTTTCTCGCGAAACGGGAAATAGCCCAAGTACATTAGTGCTGCCGGTAATTAGAAGCAAATACACCAGCAGTACCAATGCAGTCAAACTTGGAATTTGGGTTATTGCATTCAAGTCGGACTCCTCAGCCCCCGTTTGACTAAACGCAAACGACAAAAGTATCACAACCAATGGACAAGCGACCAAAGAAGCCAACGCTTGAAAACCCATTTGTGTATCTCTTATCGTTCGCTTAAAATCTGTCACGACAAGTTGTCGCACCACACCCACAGAACCCTTTACATGCTCGGTTGAACGTCGATACGCACGCACGCTGTTTGAGCCACTTTCCAACGATAACGACACAACTTTGCCGAAAAACGGTTTTACAACAGCATACAAAATAACAAAAATCGCTGCAAACTCAATTAAGGTTAATGCAAAGTGCCCCAACCAACTGATAAAATCAGTCGAAGTCAATGCCAAAGCCAGCGTGTAAAGCGGGTGCATCCAAGCCATAACGTCGGCAATTTTTGCCAACCATGCAGATATAATCACCGCAAGGTCTGCCATAGCAAGCTCGTCGCTTTCATTTATTCCAAGGCTCTGCATAAAAAGCGCATACACCAACATTACTGCGACAAATGCCACAAGTGAGATTACATTTTTTACAACACCTTTTTTGCCCAACCGTGCTGTAAAAATAGCGATAGGCATCGCCAGCAAAGCCGATAGTAACAACGGAAGCAACGGCACAAGCAACATTGTCGGCAAAAGCATAGCAAAATATTGCCAGCCTGCCGCCGAGCCGATACCGAACGGAAGAAGCGTTATCAAAACAAGTACAGACGAGGTTGTTGCCTCGTTAATGTACACCGCAAATAGCTTAGCGAAAAACAACTGCTGCGAAGTGATAGGCAAAGGCAGCAGCTTATCGTTACCATTACCATTGTAAACTTGCGATATAACCGACGGCAGACCGAAAAGCAAAGTAACCCCACTGTTTGCAAGCAGTAACAAGGTTACAACACCGGCATCCGACGGCACAACCTGCCCCATGGCGTAGCAAAAAAACACCACTCCGATTATAATCGGGCAAAAGCACAGTGCAATCAGCACGATAAGCGCAATTGCGCCACCTTTTTTGGGCTTATCCGTCGACGAAGGCTTTATGCGATATTGCTGCTTTAGCACCAAGCCTACCAACGAAAGAAATTTTTTCATACTCCCTCCGTCAGCCAACATTGCCGCCATCGGCAGTAACAGTCAAAAAGATATCCTCCAACGACAGCGTTGGATTGGCACGAATATTATCCAACGTATCCACCGCAACAAGTCTGCCGTGATTGATAATGGCAATTCTATCGCAAACCTTTTCCACCACGTCGATAACATGCGAGCTAAAAAATACCGTGTTGCCGGCATCGGCATGTTCACGCATCAACCGTTTTAGTTGATACGCCGCCTGGGGATCCAACCCCGTAAGAGGCTCGTCCAATACCCAAACCTTAGGTTGATGGATTAGGGAAGCAATTAGCATGAGCTTTTGCTTCATTCCGTGCGAATAACCAGATATTAAATTCGGCACCGCTTCCGTCATTTCAAACACACGGCTGTAATGCTCGATTCGTTGTTCAAGCACATCTGACGGAACACCGTACATCACACCGATAAAATTCAAGTATTCAATGCCCTTAAGAGTATCAAAGGTTTCGTGATTATCAGGCACAAAGCCTATTTGCGTTTTTGCCGCAATGGGATTTTCGGCAAGATTAACACCATTTATTTCCACCGTACCGTAATCTGCGGTCAAAATGCCCGTCATAATCTTTATAGTTGTAGATTTTCCGGCACCGTTCGGTCCCAAAAATCCAAATATCTCACCGTCATTAACAGTAAGCGACAAATCGTTTACGGCTTTAACCTCCGATTTGGCATATGTTTTCGATACGTTATTAAATCTAATCATTTTTACCTTAAATCGTACATCAGAGCTTGGATATTATCAATACACAATGTTTACAATAATACACTGCAATGCACACAATTATATATACACGCAACCCATACAGATACAAGCAACAACGACACGCCGCATTGATTGCGTACTCAACAGAACAAATATACCGTTCGATATTCACACAGCGCATCACACTGCACAAAAAACTATTTTTTCTTTTGGCGACAGCCTATATCCTGCCCATTTCCTGTCGGGCGGTAAAACACCTCGTCCTTTACTTCATCAGGCAAATATTGCTGCTCCACCCAACCGCCATAATTGTGCGGATACTTGTACGGCGTATCGTCGATATTTTCCGTTCCGCGTGAATAGTTTTTGTCCATTAGATACGCAGGAACTCTTGCCGTGGGATGTTGTGCCGCACATTCGATTGCCGGATACATTGCATCAACCACGCTGTTCGATTTGGGGCAGTTGCAAATATACAATATAGCTTCCGTAAGCGGAATGCGCCCTTCCGGCAAACCAATATTCTGGAAAGCTGTTAGCGCGCTTGTAGCAACAACCAATGCCATCGGATCGGCAAGCCCAACGTCCTCTGCGGCATGAACAACTATGCGCCTTGCTAGCAACAACGGATCAACACCGGCTTCAAGCAATCTGCCAAACCAAAACAATGCGGCATTCGCGTCAGAGCCACGCATGCTTTTTATAAATGCGCTAATCATGTCGTAATACATTCCGGTATCTACCGATAGCGCCTTCTTTTGCATAGACTGGCTTGCAATCAATTTGGTAACATGAATCATACCGTATTCACCGCAATCCGTGGTTATAACGGCAAGCTCCAATGCATTAAAGGCATTACGCAAATCCCCTGATGCGGTTTCGGCAATATATTCAATCGCGTCATCGTCAACAACAATTTTCATTCGTGCAAAAACTTTATCTCGTTTTAATGCGTCGTAAAGTCCGTTAACGACATCTGCCTTTGTAAGTGGCAAAAACTCAAACACCCTGCAACGAGAAACTATCGCTCTCGTCATCGACACATACGGATTTTCCGTTGTCGAACCAATAAAAGTGATATACCCCTTTTCAATTGCGGGCAGCATACAATCGGATTGCGCTTTACTCCATCTATGGCACTCGTCAAGCAACAGATAAGTTTTTTGTCCGTAGGCGTTAAAGCGTTTGGTTGCATCGTCGATAACCTTTTTTGCATCGGCAACACCGCTACTTACAGCATTAAGTCGTTCAAAATGGCTGCCCGTCGTGTTGGCTATAACATTTGCAAGCGATGTTTTGCCCGTCCCGGGGGCACCCCAAAAAATGCAGCTGCCAAGCTTATCGGCTTTAATGGCGCGGCAAAGCAGTGAGCCGTCGTAAATAATGTGCGACTGCCCTATAAACTGCGATAACACCATCGGGCGCATACGTTCCGCAAGCGGAATGTTGGACTGTTTATTCACTTCGAATATGGAATTCTGTTCAAAAATTGGCATATTATCATTTTACCATTTTACAGCTTTTTTTGCAAGACAATATCTCGTTATTTATAAATAAATTAAATATATATTTTTTATTGGACAATTTTTCGCTTAAATTTTCCATCATTAAATTAAATACAGTTTACAACCTCCAACTGCAAAAACAACATATTTGCACACCAAACATGCATATCAACAGACAAATCTTGCAAAAAAAATTAGGCAAACTGTTGTATTTTTAAGGCATATAAGGTATAATAAATACGCTAAACAAACCAAATAAACCAAAAGGAAGCACTTACATTTAAGGGCTGTTTTTGCCCATTTTCTTTTACGGTCAAGAATTTGACAAAAATGCAAATTCCACTCCGTAAAAGAATGTAAGAGTTCCTTTTGTTGAGGTTTGTTTAGCGACTATCGGAGTTTGCGTTTTTCGGTGCGTTAACTTCGGTTGGCGCACTTTTTTTTATTACCGAAAAAAATAAAAGGAGATGAAACATATGAAAAAGAATTTACTACTGTTACTTATCGCAATACTGTGTGCATGCACACTTGTGGTCTTTTGCGCTTGCGACAACGTTAAAGAACAGCCACACGAACACGCTTTCAGTGCAGATTGGTCGTCCGACGAGCAGTTCCATTGGCATATTTGCACAGGTGAAGCTTGCACGGAAATTTCCGAAAAAGCAAACCACACATGGAACGACGGAGAAATTACTACCCCTGCCACAGAAACTGCCGATGGCGTCAAAACCTATACTTGCACCGTTTGCAATGCTACTAAAACAGAAAGCATCGACAAACTTACGCACACTCACACATTTGACGAAACCACATGGACAAGCAATAACGAAGGGCACTGGCACGCTGCCACCTGTGAACACACCACCGAAACCATCGCATTTGCCGAACACACATGGGACGACGGCGAAATTACCACTCCCGCCACAGAAACTGCCGATGGCGTCAAAACCTATACTTGCACCGTTTGCAATGCAACAAAAACCGAACCGGTAGCCTACAATGGAGTTACCACTGAGCAATGGGCGGCAATGATTGACAAGTCCAACTTTGCAAATTATACAATAAAAAATGAATACACTTATCAGATTGATGGCGACGAAGTAACCACAGAAGTCATTTTCAAAACAACAATCGATAAAATTTCAAATATATATGCAGACGGCTATATAGATACACAGCAAGGATATATTGCTGAAGAAACAACTACGGCTTCCTACAATATGATTTTAGGATGGCTTAATAACTTTAACGACTTCGACTTTGATGCCACAACAAAAACTTACATAGCAAACAGAACTCTCACTCACACCGCGACTATTTTTAATACGACGTACGATTACAAATTATACGACGCAATAATTACACTATCAAGCGACAATAAATTGCAAAAAATCGAAGGAAAACAAACATCAATTGCCAATGGCGATGAAACCACAGCAGAAACAATTAAAATCACATATTCTTTCTATGACTATAACACCACAGTAATTGAAAGTAATGCCGTAACAGCCGAGCAATGGAATGCTGCAATGGAAAAAGTTGATTTCAACAACTGCACCGTTGAAATTGAAAATCGTTATGAAGATGACTGCACCTACAAAATTACCGACGGAGCAATTTCGTCTACTTGGGGCACATCAGACAATACACTTATTGAAGAAATTCAAAAGATAATAGCTATCCTTTCTGTACGCATCGCTAATTACAAGAACTTTCAGTACTACGAAGATTACGACTATTACTACTATCGTGAGGAAAACCCTGTAGATGGATACATCGATTCGGACATAACAATATCCGATGGCCGTATAACAATCGAATCGTTTTTTACGGATTTGCATTACTATACTTTCATTTTTGAAATTGCAGAATAAACAAAGCACAAAAATACACACCTTGTTGTTATGCAGCGCCACATAACAACTTGGCGGTGTCTTGTTAATAGTTGCAATACGCAAATAAAAAAAGTAAACTCAATACACAAACGCAAGGGTTAGCAACGCAAAACCTTACATATAAAAGTGCCTCGATCCAATAACTTCGAGGCACTTTTTATAAGAAAATATAGAAGCGATAAAACCTTGCAAGCTAATTAGAAAAAATCATTTTTTCCCGAAGTCATGCGCTCGTGTGCAAAAATAGGTAAAATGTAATGGCACGCCAAGATAGTCACAACAAAAAACTATCACTAAAATCAATTAACAATTGTTTTTAAGATAATCTAAAAAATCAGCAGTTTTACTCCAATATTTTATTCCCCAGTTTTCAAACGACCACTCATCTATGTAAGCGTTGCACTCGTAGTCAACATAAAACAAAGTGCCGTTTTGCATAATAAAATTGGCCGGAAAATAATCGATATTCAAGCCACATTCTTTGCAATGCGCAGCAATCTTTTTTATTTCACCCAAATAATGTGATGGCAAACAATCTTTTTTTACAAGTTCAAAAACCGTGTCGCCCTCAATATACTCTTTAAGTATAATTTCACGTTCAACATCAACATCGAGCAATTTGGGAACAGCAATGCCTGCATTGGTCAGTCGTTGATAATCGTTTAACTCTGTACCAAGTTTATCCCCAAAATTGTAATAACTACACGGCTCATGATGGATACACTTTGCAACAAATTCACTTGTTCCGTCTGTCACCAAATACGAATATCCGCCCTTACCTCGACCAAGCAAACGCACCTGTTCAAA
The DNA here is from genome assembly GCA_964607155.1 of uncultured Oscillospiraceae bacterium. GTDB lineage: Bacteria > Bacillota > Clostridia > Christensenellales > CAG-314 > Fimimonas. The sequence continues at coordinate 33,902 of CAZSIF010000001.1, read as the reverse complement.
ATGCTTACCATTAATGATTATCTCACCCATAAAGCGCCATCGATATTTTTTAATATATATTGGATATCAAATTCCATTTGACAATGAATTATTTTCTGCCAAAACGTCCATTTCAACCAAGTGGGAACATCAAAATGCGCACAAACTTACGACACAATTATTTACATAAAAAAAACTGTAATCAATGCATGCGAGCAAATATGCCATTTTTTTACTAAAAGACGCATCAATAACTGCCAAAATAAAGCTATGTCAAAAATAGTATTATCTGTTTTGCCGATTTATAATATAGTTCGGCGTTTTTACACTCTACACCAAACCAAAGAACAATACAATACACTAATTAGCGCACGCAATTTACTACATTTTCGAAAGTATTTTTTCGATATAGTTATCAATAGATTTTTGCACCACATCACTTGCTACATCTGCATCAAACACTTCCGATACCGAAGTTTGCTTATTTTCCAATTCTTTATACACACGGAAAAAGTGTTGCATCTCCTCAAAAATGTGTTGCGGCAACTCTGAAATGGACTTGTATCCATTATATGTCGGATCATTATATGGTATTGCAATAACCTTTTCGTCCTTTGCGCCGCCGTCCGTCATAGTTATAACTCCAATCGGGTAGCACCTAACAAGGCTCATTGAAAGCAACGATTCCGAGCTAAGCACCAAGACGTCCATCGGGTCACCATCATCGGCAAGTGTACGAGGAATAAAACCGTAGTTGGTCGGATAATGCGTTGAGGTGTACAAGATTCTGTCCAAAACAAGCAATCCGGTCTCCTTATCCAGCTCATACTTCATTTTAGTTCCCTTAGATATCTCAATAACCGCATAAAAATCATTTTTCTTTATTCTGTCACGAGCTATATTGTGCCAAATATTCATATTTTTCCCCTTTATTAATGTTTTTCTAATCTCTTAATAATAATGTGCGTGCATTATTTACAAACGCAAACTCCACACTCCACACGTTCTTATAACAGCGACAACCCCACAACGCACCGCTTTTTTGTGCCAATCAAATCTATTGCAAGGGCAACCCTTTCACAAACTGAATAAACTTTTCACAGTCAGAATACATACTACCGCTTTTTGTCCAAATCAAAACAACATCCTGTATTATAGGCTGTTCAAGCGGGATACACACCAGTTCGCTGTCGCTTTCGGCAACCTGTCGATACAAAAATGCACCCGCATTTCCATACGAAAGAAACTTTTTTATTGTGTAAAGCTGCGAAGAATACAGCAAAATCTTTGGTTCAACACCAACGTCGGCGAATGCACGCTTAATAATGATGTTTTGATAACTATCCGCCTTAAACAAAATTATATGCTCACCACACAGCTCCTTAAAGGATATTCGTTTTCGCTCGGCAAGCGGATGCGACTTACTAACACAAAAAACAAGTTCCGTGCTAACAAGCGGCAAAACATTATAGCTATCCTGCACGGTATCATCCAAAATAGTAATACCAATATCCACCGAATTGGCGTCAACAAGCTTTCTCGCCTGCAACGAGCCAGTTTCCAGCATTTCCAGTTCCACCTGCGGATACACCTGCGAATACGCATTAAATATCTGCGGAAAAAGAAATGTGGATAGCATTGCCGGCATTGCAAGCTTGACGTGATTACGGTTACTTCCCATATCCTTCATCTGGGTAGAAAGCGTATCAACCGATTGCAAAATATAATTCACCTTGTCAAGGAAAAACGCCCCCTCTACCGTAAGTTGCAACCTGTTGTGTCTACGATGAAATAACCTAACGCCAAACTCCGCTTCAAGCTCCTTGATACAAAACGATATCGTCGGCTGGCTCACAAAAAGCTCCTCTGCCGCTTTTGTTATACTGCCGTACCGACAAACCGTCTGGAAATACCTCATTTGCAATAACTTCATCACAAATCTCCCGACCAATAAAAAACTATACAAAAATGCCAATAGCAAAAGCGTTAAAAAAAGTTTTATAGCTATCCGCAAATTTTATTTATAGTATTATAGCAAAAAATTAAGTTAACTTCAACCCTTTTTAAGAAAATCAACAAAACAAATATACAAAAGATAAATCGAGCGCAACTCTCACAATAACTCACTTTTCAAAAAAAACACCGCCGTATATGCTAAACCATTTATCGACATAATCTATTCACACAAAAATATAAATACAAACTGCCCTTTATTAAAAACAAATAGCCCAAAATAAAAAAGAACCGCCCACAAGGACGGTTCATATTAAACAATAAATTAGCGTGTAATTTTTTCCCAAACGGACTTAGCACCAACACCGATTTCCAACTGCTCTCGTATGGTATCTGCAATAACGTCGAACCCAACAAGCGTGCCAAGGTTTGTGGGCACAACATCTGTTCCGTAAATAAGCAACGGAGTGTATTCTCTTGTGTGGTCGGTGTGCGCTTTGTGAGTCGGGTCGCAACCGTGGTCGCCCGTGATATACAAAATATCATCGTGCTTGAGGCACTTTATAAGTTCCGCAACCTTAACGTCGATTTCCTCCAACGCCTCCGCGTAGCCAAACACATCGCGCCTGTGTCCAAATTTCATATCTGTATCCACAAGGTTAACAAACACCAAGCCGTCAAAGCTTTCCTTAGCTATATCAATCGTAGCGTTCAGTCCCTCCAGATTGCTTGCGGTATGAATACTACGAGTAAGACCTCTGCCATTAAAAATGTATTCGATTTTGCCCACACCAACACTTTGCAGTCCGGCATCCTTAACTTCATCCAAGAGCGTAACGCCCGTGGGATCAAGTGAAAAATCCTTGCGCTCCGCAGTGCGCGTAAAGGGATATTTACCCGTGAACGGACGAGCAATGACACGCCCCACACCAAACTTGCCCTTGCAAAGTGCACGAGCCTTTTCGCACATATCGTACAACTGCTCAATGGAATACTTATCCATGTGCACCGCAATTTGCAAAACGCTATCTGCAGAGGTATAAACAATCGGACAACCCGTAGCAAGGTGCTCCTCGCCAAAGTCCTTTATAACCTCTGTGCCGCTATACGGCTTGTTGCACAAAACATGTGTTCCAAGTTCCTTTTCCAAACGAGCGATAAAATCTTTCGGGAAGCCATTGGGGAAAGTTGGCAACGGCTCGTTGGTAATAACACCTGCCATTTCCCAATGCCCGACAGTAGTATCTTTGCCCTTGGATAGCTCCTTCAGTCTTGCATAAGCGCCAATGGGCATTCTATCATCGTTATACGTCCCATCAATATTATAAAGTCCCATCTCCGCTAGCGTGGGGAGATTAAGGTCATATGCATTGCGAACGTTTTTTAGGGTGTTCGCACCATAATCGTTAAAAAGCTTACAATCAGGCATTGCACCAATACCAAAGCCGTCAATCACGAGAATAAAAGCTCTCATTCCATACCTCAAATTCGCCAAAGGCAATATCAAAACTCCATTTTCAGTATAATTATACCAAATAATTGACTTTTTAACAATCAAATTAAGAGAATAATTATCCGTAAAAATAAAAAAACTATAATAATTTGCGCCAAGACTGACAGCCCGATAACATATCCGACCGTTTTTGATTGACAAAAAGCTTCCGCAAATGTGTGGCAACGTTCTCCGCAGCAACCCAAAATCATTGATATAACGCCAACAACAAGCTGAACAGACAACACGCAAACACAATATAGTATTGCCATTATCATCGACGTTTTGAACAACGCAAGCAACACGCCACCGAAATACATTCCGCTCAGCAAAGCGCCCAACCAGCACATTCCCCTACAAGGCACAAAACGATAGGCGAGTACCACAACAAAAAACAAACACACACCGCTGCACACAAAAGACATCATTACCGAGAAAAAGCCGCCATACAACAGGCTCGAAGCGTAATCCAGCCTGTTGCATTGCCACCAATATGCTTTTGATAGATTAAATACCACAAACCCAATAATACAGCCGACTATCGCAAACGCTGTAAGGGCAAGCGACAAAAGCGGACGTCTTTTTATAGTTTGACAAACGTCTTGCCACAGCTCGGAGAAAAAACGTGATAGGCTCATACAAAATTGTATGAACCTCTCGCAAATTATATTCGAGCTTATACAAGCAAGGAAGCAAAAATATTTAAGGCCGTCAATTTGTCAACATCCATTTGGCATAAATTCCATAACCTCGCGTTGGATCATTAACAAAAACATGAGTTACTGCGCCAACAAGCTTTCCGTTTTGCACAATCGGGCTTCCGCTCATTCCTTGCACAATTCCGCCGGTTTTTTCAAGCAGTCTGTCGTCGATAACGTGGATAACAAGCCCACGGTCCTCTTTACCTGCTTGGTATGCCGCTTTAACTATCTCGATACGATACGCCTCCGATTTATTCCCGTCCAAACTACAGTAAATTTCCGCCTTGCCCGGAGAAACCTCTGATATATCCGCGACGTTTATCAAACGATTACAGAAACTCGGCAATGTATCAAACGAACCAAAAGCGCCAAATTTATTGTTAGCATATAAACTGCCCAACTTACTATCGAACGAAATTGTGCCCTTAAGCTCTCCTGCCGCGCCCTTCACTCCGCGCTCAACCCCCAAAATGCTACACTCAAACACACCACCGTTTTTACAGTTAACCGTTACGCCCTTGGTGTCAACAATCGCATGTCCAAGACTACCGAATTTTAAGTTTTTGCGAACGTATGTTATCGTTCCAATTCCACTCGAGGAATCACGCGTCCATAATCCGATACGATATTGCCCCGCTTTCAGGTCACGCTGCGGCACAATCGTTGTACTGCACTGCACGCCGTCGCGAATGTAATCAACTTCAATTTTTTTACCATCACTTTGCCCCACCAGCTCCGATAGTCTTGCCGAACTGTAAATCTTTTTTCCATTCAAGCCAATAATCACATCATTAATTTGCAAGCCTGCAAGCAACGACGGACAACATAAACCGCCATCCTCACAGAAAAATTCGTTTAATCCAATAACCGTTACGCCATCGCCGTCTATCGTCATGCCAATTGTATAGCCTCCAAGATAGACCTGCTCGTCGATTTTTTCTGTCAAGGCCCCCGACGAAAACAATCCGTTTATGACTTCCGTCAAGTCGCTCGATTTACTACTTATGGAGTTGCACGACAATTTATCTGCGACAAAATCTGAACTACTTGAATCACCCCCAGAAAAATTTGCCGATAAAACGGATTTATCTGTTTGATGTCGTAAATCGGCAAGGGCTGTAGAATTATTTTCGGACTCATAATCGAACAAAATCGGCTCCGACGTGGCCGTGGTACTGCACTCGACAGATTCTTTTACTAAATCTGCTCCATCACTCACATACAAGCATAACCCATCACATATATTTACAAGGTTCACACTCGCAGGGATTACAAGTAAAACCAACAACAATACAACGCATAACGCTTTTTTTATTGCACTCATTTTCACCTCATCGTTAAGCTTATTTTGAGATTAAATTAACGCATTTATACACAAACCGCTTTGTTGACCAAAAACTTCCAATTCCTATGGCAAAATGATAAAAAGTTGTTCGCACCGTAATAGTATTCTCATCATGCCCACAAAAAAAAATATTAGCTTTAGAAAATTAGCATTACTCAACATTCTGACACGTTTAAATAAAAAGGCAAATCAAAAAAACAACTTATTTGTCTTTAACCACATACCAATTTTGCAATTATCAAACAATATAGGTTTTTATGTCTGCAATAGTACATTACAAAAAGCGATATCACGCTATACTTTGCTGTATTTTTGTTATAAGCACAAAAAAACGTCTACATTCGGAATCCATAAAAAAAATCCCAACATAGACGTTATTATTAAAAAAATTTAGCTTAATGCAACAACAAATTACCCTTATAGTTATCGCACCACTCAATCAGCTCATTGGCGCTCACTTCCGCATGTTCGCCGACTCCACCCATCAAACGTGCCACCTCTGCAGCCTTAGCTTTTTTATCCGGCAGTGCTTTAACGTGCGTTTGTGTGCGCCCGTTTTCTTGAATCTTTTCGATATACAAATTTACATCAGCCATCGCCGTAAGCTGCGGTAAATGAGTAATGACAATACATTGATATCCGTTTTGTTTATCCGCGGAAACGTTTGAAAGTTTTTCCGCAACCCTTTGCGCAATCGCACCAGATATACCGGTGTCGATTTCGTCAAACACCATTGTCGGTATTTTTTCTGCTTGCGCCGTGATATTTTTTACCGCGAGCATAAAACGAGACATTTCACCGCCGGAAATTACCTTACTTAGCGGTTTTAATGGCTCTCCGACATTTGCCGACATCAAGAATCGCACATCGTCCAAACCATTTGAGGAGGGCGAACGAGCATATTCATCAAAATCCGTTACGCTCGTAAACTCTATTTGAAAATCCGTTCCCTTCATGCCAAGTTCAGCAAGCTCGGCAAGTATTTTTTTAGATAAAACGTCTGCGGTACGCTTTCTTTCTGCGGATTTTGCACAAGCATGCGCAAACATTCTTTTAAGTATATCGGTGCGTTGATCCTTAAGTTCGGCAATGCGTTCGGCAGAATTGGATAGTTCATCAAGCTGCTGTTGCGCATTCTTCAAAAAATTCAAAGCGTCGGCAATCGTGCCACCGTATTTACGCTTTAGATTTTTTATTCGATCCAACCTTTCCTCAACACGGTCAATTTCTGACGGCGAAAAATCCACGGCGGAAAGCATCTGTTCCACAGTATCGGCAACATCTGCCGCCTCGATTATAGCCCCCTCCAAGCGCTTTTCTTGCTCGCAAACAGCTTCGTCGATTTTCGATATGCTTCTAAGCTGCTCGCGCGCCTCGCCCAAAAGTGATGTTGCACCGTTATCGCCGTTCAAAAGGTCAACCGCCTGCCGCAACGCAACAGAAAGTTTTTCCGCATTCATCATTCTTTTACGAAGGGCAATCAGCTCAAGCTCCTCTTTTTCATCCAGTTCTGCGGCAGTCAGCTCGTCAATTTGATATCTCAAAATATCAATAAGACGTTCACGCTCGGCATCGCTTCCGCCAAACGTTTTAAGTTGTCTGTCAACCGCGGAAAGTTCTGCAGCTGCCTGCCTTAACAAGGTATCTTCACCGTTAAATTGACAAAATGAGTCCAACGCAGCAAGCTGTTTTTTTTCGTCAAGCAACGCCAAATGTTGTCCCTGCCCGAAAATATCAACAAGCTCGGCACAAATATCCTTGAGAATCGATAATGTCGCGGCCCGTCCTTGAATGCGAATTTCGTTCTTGCCGAGAACGGACATTTTGCGACTAATTAGCACCTCGCTATCTCTGCCGTAGCCGTATTCTTCCAGCTTATCTGCCACCGACGAGCCCTCGTCCACCCAAAACAAGGCGGTGACTTCGGCAAAATCTGCGCCATGCTTTATCAGAGTTTTATCTGCCCTGTCGCCCAACACAAACGAAAGCGAATCTATAATGATAGATTTGCCACTTCCCGTTTCGCCGGTAAGAGCGGTCAGTCCCTCTTCAAAACTGATATCAACATGGTCAATTAAAGCTATGTTGTTAATAACAAGATTCTTTAACATTATTATCCTTGGTTAATCAACTATTATTGTTTAAAATGCGTTCTTTTTACCTATTTCGCTCGTGACATGCCATCAAAGTGATGACAAGCCGTCACAAAAGACCGCGGATTTTTTCGGCTGCCTTTTCCGCATCGCGAGCACTGCCACACACCAGTAATACAGTACTTCTATCTGCAAGCACTCCAACCACCTCTGGCATGGCATAACCATCAAGCGTACCGGAAACGGACGCGGCACTGTCGCCAATAGTCTTGACGACAATAAGATTTTCCGCTGTCACCACAGAAACCACAGCTTCTCGCAAGACATTAAGCAGCTTTCCCGACACGTTTTTATCAATTGCTTGCTTTGTAACGTACCTATATGCACCGTTAGCCCCCTGCGTTTTAAGCAAGCCCAGCTCCTTGATATCGCGCGAGATTGTAGCTTGCGTTACTTCAAAGCCGGCACGTCTAAGCTCAAAAACAAGCTCCTCTTGCGTTTCAATATCGTGCGCAGAAATTATATTAAGTATTTTCGATTGCCTTGACGACCTTGTCATGTATTCACCTTTTATATAGTAAAAAGCTGATTTTTTTATCAACGCGTTATTTAATACGACCAACTGCATATTGGTTTCCACGCTAAATTATTGCTCACATCATTATAATGAGAATAACGCGTGAGAACGTTTTTACAAAAACTATATATTATATTATACAAGAAAAATGCCGCAAATTCAATGATTTTGCGACATTTATTATGTAAAACTTTGAAATATTGAACGCACAAACGCAATACTTTGTAACAAACCCTTGCGCAACCGACACACGCCGATGTTCAAATCAAACCTATTGCAATAAAGCCAATGCTGCATTCCGTATCGACGTTACATCCAAGCCGCACTCAACAAGCTGCTCTTGCACCGTTGCGTGGGCGACAAATTTATCTCTTACCCCCAACGACCGGACGGTAAGTTTTGCCTCACGACTGCTCAAAAAGCAGCTTACCGCTTCTCCGAAACCACCGTCCAGCATACCCTCCTCAAGCGTCAAAACAGGACACGACAACGAAGTCAAATACGCCTCGTCCAAAGGTTTTACAGTTGTCACACAAACGACCTCCGTATCAGGCAAATCTGCCTCCAAGGCATTGTTCAACATCCTTGCTCCGACCGCCAAAATACATAGCTTCGGTTTTTGTTGTTTGCGCACAACCACCCACGAGCCGTCAAAAGGAAGTTCCATCTGCAAAAGCGTTTTAGAGTATCTGATTGCATTGGGCAAAGCAAGTGTTTCGCTTGCCTTTATCATAGCAGCCAACTGCGAATACGTTGCGGGCGTCCATATCAACATATTTGGCACACTGCGCAGAAAAGCCAAATCAAAAAGCCCCTGATGTGTTTTGCCGTCCTCTCCAACAAGTCCGGCTCTGTCCATGAGCAGCGTAACAGGCAACCCCTGCAGGGCAACATCGTGAATAATTTGGTCATACGCTCGCTGCATGAAGGTTGAATATATGCCGACATACGGCTTAATTCCACCTTTGCACAGACCGCCGGCAAAGGTAATAGCGTGCTCCTCCGCAATGCCTACATCAAAAAATCTATTCGGAAACTGTTTTTTGAAGCCATCAAAGCCCACCGATTGTGACATTGCGGCGCAAACCACAGCCGTTCTGCCATTTTTGCCCAGTTCACAAAGTGTATCGCCCACCACAACACTGCAATCCAAAGGCTCTGCCGATTTATCTGACGGCATTACGGCGTGAAAAATCTCAGGATTTTCCTCGGCGGGCGCATACCCCTTTCCTTTTTTCGTCACAACGTGCAAAACCGTCGGTTTGGTAACGTTTTGCTTTATCTTTTTTAGATAATAAACAAGATCCTTTATTTCGTTTCCGTCGATGATACCTATATATTTTATATCAAAGTTGTCAAAATAGCTGTTTCTGTAAAAGCCAAGCTTTGCCCTACGCTTACACCACCGTAAAAAGCGGTATACAGGCTTACCCACAAGCGGAATTGCGTTGAGCGTTCGTTTTAGCCGTTGCTTACGCCTATCGTAACTACCTACTCGCAACTTGGACAAATTGAGCGTAGACGTGCCTACGCTTTCCGATATGGACATATTGTTATCGTTAACGATAATTAACAAGTTTGTATCTTTAACGTTGTTCAACGCCTCGTAAGATAAGCCGCATGTTAGCGAGCCGTCCCCAACAACGGCAATAACGTTGTATTTTTCGCCGAGAACATCTCTCGCACGACATAAACCCAACGCTTGGGATATTGCAGTTCCGGCGTGCCCGACCGTAAAAGAATCGTAGCTACTTTCCGTTGCATCGGGAAATCCACTTATGCCGCCCTTTTTACGCAAGGAAAAAAAATTCTCACCACGATCGGTAAGAATTTTGTCTGCGTACGCCTGATGTCCCACATCCCAGCAAACCTTATCGTTCTCGTCGAAAACGTAGCGCAGCGCAACAGCCAGCTCCACCGCACCAAGGCTGGAAGCCAAATGTCCGCCGTTTTCCGTAACGCAGGAAACAAGCTGTTTGCGAATATCCTCGCACACCTCGGAGAGATTATCAATCGGGATATTTTTTAGACTGGTAATATTATTAACTTTCACGTTAGCCTTCTTTTACAAAAACGCTGAGAATTTTAGATACTGTAAAAACAATGTTTGTTGCATTGTTAACAGCAAAACCCTTCCCCGCTGCCTTCAAGGTTATCGTCGCAGTTGAGATTACTGCATAAACAAGCACAGATAACCAAAAACTGGGCGGATTTATAAGGTTAGATGCAATAGACGCCGCGCAAACGCCGGAAACAATTCCGCAAATATCGCCAACAATATCGTTACAAACCGAAGATACGACGTCGCTGTTTTTTGCTAATTTAACGGCGGTTTTTGCGCCTTTTACCTTGCGAGATGCCATTGCCAAAAGGGGCTGAATATCGCACGACGTTGCCGCTGTACCAACCATATCGAACAACACGCCTATCGTCAAAATAACGCAAGTAAGCAAAATGGCAAGCCAAGCCTGCGCATCGTTAAGCACCACCTCGGAGCCTGCGTTAATTGCCGCGGAAAGCAAAAAAGTTATCAGCATTGCTTTTAGCGGCCAATAGTTCTTTTTCTTTTTTTTGACGGGTTTATCCGCCTTTTCTTTTTTGGATTGAGATTGTTCGTCAATTACTTTTGCCTGTTCCTTAGGCAAAGGATCGTCCTTTTTCATTTTTCTCCGTTTACGACGTTAGTCGCCATATCAAGTAGTTTTGCTTAATACAATATATGCACACAAAACTTTTTTGTATAAAAAAAAGGTGGTGACTCGTCGGATAAACCTTACGGCATAGGTTCAGTAGGATTTCCCGCGCGAAAACTCCCCGTCGCCGAAAGAGCAGTTTCCTTTTCGTTTCGCACGCGCAGTGTCACCACTTGCGCAACTGAATCGCCACTTAGTCCGTACTATAATCCCCGACAAGCCTGATTTGCAGCCTAGAAGATTTCCTTTGCAGAAACAAACGTATTTTAGTTTCTTTTGCAGAATTCATTTCGTAAAGCATTCGACGTTATGCTGTCGGCCAACAAGCCAACGCCGTTCAGTACTCCCAAAATTCCACTCAAAACAAGCTACTCTGTACACAGCTTTTTATTCACCGCATAGCAGGTTTAATCTCAGAGAGTAATTGCCGGTCGATCCGTCAACCACCCTGTAGAGTCTCCACGAAAGATGGGGATAGAACGCATGCCATTACGCCTTACCCATCAATCTTAACTTCCAGCACAAGCCCCCGTTTGGGCAACGAAAGCCTCCACCAGAAACTTCATCGATATGCTCTTTAACGATCTTTTAGTCCCGTCTTGAATACATCCGAATCTGACTAGAATACTGCACCACCAAGTTTTTTATTAAGTTGTAGCCCAGTTGAGGGCACGACATTACAATACATACACTAAAGTATCTATCGTATGTCATTATTCATAGTATATCACATTTGCCGTTTTTTTGCAATTATTTACAAGCAGAAAACGTCAAACGGATATTTCAGACGTTTTTAATATACGCTTCGACTATCGATTTATTAAAAAGAATACATTTCTTTTACCGACCTATTGCCCTTTATCATTGATGACAAGCGGTTTATGTTAACCCGCCTATCGTATCATAAGCAAAAGGCACGAGTCAACAATAATTCACATCGAAAGTCCGCGCTAAACAATCCTAAAACTTACGCTCTGAATTTTTTCGAGCGAACTCCCTAATAAAGCTTAGGTCGTACGGAAGGCTGTCGCAAAGACGGTTAATCTCGTCCGTGAGGCTTTTGACGTAATCTATACTATCCGATTCGTCCAAAATATCCAAGAATGAACGCTCGCACTTTTCTTTATCCAGCATATCGTCCACAACCTGATATGCAATACCAAAGCTTGCGCCGATTTTATCAAAGGTCTGCACTTCTTCGTCGGACGCGCCTCCGCACAGTGCTCCGCAGACGAATGCCGCGCGAATGAGGTCGCCAGTTTTGTGCAATGCAACCTGATTAGCATCGTCTATTCCGTGCGTTTCGGTAAACAAATCAAGGCTTTGTCCCAAAATCATACCACCGATACCAGCATATCCCAGCAGACTTTTGCAGGCTTGCCTGTAGTTTTTATCGAAGCTTCCGCCTAAAACCGTTTCACATGCAAGGTTAAGCAGCGCATCCCCTGCCAGCACGGCGGTCGCTTCTCCGAATTGCATATGACAGCTACGCCTACCCCTACGCATATCGTCGTTATCCATACAAGGTAGGTCGTCGTGGATAAGCGAATAGGTATGGATATACTCCAACGCCGTTGCAAGCAGTTTGGCATTATTAGACACTTTTCCGCCCACAGACTGCGCAGTAAGCAAAAGCAACAGCGGTCTAATACGCTTGCCACCCGTAAATAGGCTGTATTCCATTGCCTGCCCAACTTTGTTGTGAGTAACGGGCAAATGAGCCTTTAACAGTTCGTCGATATAATTGCGATCAAGCTTAGTTGCCATTATCAACCATCTCCTTTACCTTTTGTTGTAAAACAGTAAGCCTACCGCCACAATCGTCCAAGATAGCGATGCAATCAGCAGCAAGCTCAACTCCTTCTTCAAATAGCTTAAGTGATTTTTCCAGCGATTGCTCGTCATCTATTTGACGCGCAAGCTTATCAAGCTTATCAAGCTTTTCCTCCAGCTTCATAATTTTCTCCGATAATACAATTTATTAAAAATATTCGTTTTCTTACTATGACTTTGTGAAAACTTATTTGTAATTTTAGCCAACCAAGCTGCAAACCGTTATTTGACAACAACCGTTATTTTTCCGTCTGATAGCGTCAGATCCAGTTCGTCACCGCCACTCAACTGTGATATACTACAAATAGTTTGTCCGTTTTTGCTAACGTATGCATATCCCTTTTTCAAAATACTTGCAGGGTTTGCTGCAGATAAAGCGGCAATTGATTTTTCAGTACGAGCACGATATTTTTCAAGTTGGGCAGAAAGAGCCCCCCCTTTATCACGGACAACATTAAAGACTGTCTGCTTACAGTTCTCGATTTTAATTTTATTCTCACTTGCAATATGCCTGATATCCGCTGCTACCAGATTGGCGTAAGCCTCACGTTTGCTACAAAGCTTATCGCAAAGTGTACGCAATGTAGAAACGATACGCATGCGTTCCTCGGCGGCATCAATTGTTACAATTTCTGCTGCTTCAGACGGTGTTACAGCTCGTCTATCGGCGGCAAAATCGCATAGGGTGTAGTCAACACCGTGCCCGACTGCGGAAACAATCGGCTTAACACATGCAGCAACCTCGCGCACAATCCCCTCATCGTTAAATACCGATAAGTCCTCGTCCGAGCCGCCGCCCCTACCTACGATTACCACGTCAACGTCCGACGAATTAAAATAAGCTATGCCTTGACAAATTTCTGCCGCCGCGCCAACCCCCTGTACCTTTACGGGATACAGTATTATTTGCGAAAACGGCTGCCGTCGCAAGGCAACATTTTCAATATCGTGGATAACGGCTCCTGTGGGGCTTGTAACCACACCAATTTTAATACAGCTACGCGGTATTGGTTGCTTGCGCAACTCTTCAAACAACCCTTCCTTAGCCAACTTATCCCTGAGTTGAACAAACCGCAAGTACGCGTCGCCAAGGTCCTTGGTGACATTAAAACGCCTTACAAAAAATGATACACTTCCGCTTTTTACAAAATAGTTGATTTTGCCCTCGCAAACAGCTCTTGCCCCTTGCTCCGGACGGACATTACTTGCATAGCAAAAACAGTTGATTGCCGCTTGTTCGTCCTTTAACGAAAAATACCATCCGCTACTGTGAGCCTTGACGTTTGTAATTTCACCCGAAACGCTAACATTATCCAATACGCCGTCTAAATCCAAAATCCCTTTCAGATAATTATTCAGTTGTGTTACGCTAATTGTCATTAAATGTCTATTTTTTTAATTAACTGTTCAAACAACACGGCTCGAGTAACAGGACCAACCCCACCGGGCACGGGGGAAACAGCCCTGCAGACGTCGTACACTTCTGTCGCAACATCTCCGCAAGTTTTGCCGTTATCAAAGCTCAACCCAACGTCTACGACGATTGCTTGAGAATTCACAAAGCACGGCTGAACCAATCCGCCAACGCCGCAAGCCGAAATAATAACATCTGCTTGACGGCACACATTTGCAAGATCTCGCGTTTTTGTGTGACAAACCGTGACGGTAGCGTTTTTTTGAATGGCCATCAACGCCAACGGTTTGCCGACTGTTCCTCTGCCGATAATTACGACGTTTTTGCCGTGCAGCTCACATCCGTAGTGTTCCAAAAGTGTAAGTGCCGCTGTGGGCGTTGCAGGACGAAAACCCGCTTGCACGTTATACAACTTGAAAACCGATAAGGGGGACAAACAATCCACGTCTTTATCCGCAGATAAATACTCCACTGCCCTTGCGTAATCTGCTGGCAGCGGCTGTTGCAGCAAAACGCCGTCCACATCGCAACGAGCGCAGCACTCGGCAACCTTATCAAAAAAAAGACTCGGGCTCATCCCCTCGTCACAAATAATATTTTCCGTTCTACAGCCGTATTTTTCCGCCGAACGAGCAAGACTACAAGCGTATTGCTGCCATCGAGGCTCCGCAAAACCGATTGTTGCCAAAACAGGTTGCCTGCCAAGCCTTTGCACAACTTGCCGAACCCTATCGGCTATATCGTCCGCGACGGGCTTACCCAAAAGTAACTGCGCACTCAAGCAAGGCTCCTTTCGTATGCGGCAAGTATACCGTTAACGTACGAAACAGACTTTTCAGTAGAATACTTTTTTGCAATGGAAACTGCCTCGTTGATAACAACCGGATGCGGCGTTTGTGTATAGCGCATTTCATACAAAGCCAATTCCAAAACCGCCAAATCGGGACGGTAAATTCTGTTAAGCTTAAAGCTTTTGGAATACTCTGCAATAATAACGTCCAATTCCGATTTATGTCCGATAGTTCCTTCCACAAGCTCACGAGCGAAAGTCAAATCCTCCTCCGTAAGCTTATCGGCATCGAATTGTGAAAAATCACCGTCAAAAACTTCCGTCATGACATATGTATACATTTTGCAAAAAGCAGCTTCTCTTGCGTATCCTCTCATACTAACTCCGTAATAATGCAGCAAAAACCCTTTGGTGCTTCAAAGGGCTTTACTGTGAAAAAATCGACCGACCAACCTAATTGTTGTCAACAAACTCAACGTCGATGACGTGTACGTTAACACTGTTAACCTTGAATTCCGTCATGCTTTCGATTGTGTTTTTGACTGTATTTTGCAGATGGCTTGCAACGTCCGCAACTTCTACGGAATGCATCATCTTAACGTAAACGTCAATGTACATTTCGTCGCCTATTTGCTCGATTTTTATCGAGTCTTTGCGTTGACGAGTGCCTTCCGCAAACTTAACTACGCCCTCAACCTCACCCAAGGCGCAATCCACAATATCGTGAGCAATATCGCTGTTGTAAACTAATCTACCCGATTGATCCTGCTTATTGATAACCTTCATGGATAACTATCTCCTTTAGTTTTACGGTGCTTCCAAACTACCAACATGCAAACGACAAGTGCGTTCACAACATTGGCATACTGCGGTTAAGCGCCGAAAACGGTAAATGCAAATTTACTTTATGAGATATTATACCACATATTTTGATAAATTACAATAATTAAACGGACAGAATTTTAACATAATCAGGCGAAACTGCGGCTTCGGTTGCGATTATATTGTAAATTCGCACAGTATCCTCGCGTGAAAGCTCATCTTTATCCACAATCACGCTAACATTATCCGATGCAGAGTTTACAGTTACAAGCACGTCCTCAAAGCCCTGCGCTTTAAGCAACGTTTCCAAAAGCAATTCCGTTTCCATTGCTTCTACTATGCTTTGCTTTTTGGCAATCGCGCTTTTTCTCGCCTCAGCATATTCATCGCCTTCCATGGCGATAATGGCATTAAGCTCGGCAATCTCGTAATCACGCGTTGTCTGCCTATCCGTGCGTGAGGTTGCAAAAAATCCCGTAGGCGTAACCTCTGGCTCAGCGTCTTCCCCCGTAAGCAGTGTAACATTCAACACTGCCGCAACCGCCAACACAAGCACCATTGAAACAATCAGAGCAATTTTCTTTCCTTTTGACATGTCAAATCCTCCCTAAGCTTTATATGCAAACACCTGCACGCAGCTGATGTCTACGTCCAACAAGGTAACAACAACCTGTGTAATTTTCATTCGTACCACCGGATCGGATGCCCCTTCGCACACGACCACAACACCGTAAATTTCAGGCAAAAGTTCTCTAACGACAACAGGCTGACCGTTAACAAGGCTGACCGATACGGAACCATCCGCAGCGGTATTGTACGCATATTGTTTGCCGCACTCTGCCGAGCATGAGATTGCCACTTCAGCCTTACCGCAACCATCCATGCTTTGTACTACGCTAACAATTTTATTCTGCATCCTTTCGATATATGCTTGCTCGGCCTCAGCTTGCTCGTCACTTTTTTTGTCGAAAAACGTTCCACCAAAAGCGATGAGCATTGCAACGACAGCCAGAATAGCGGCAAATATAAGTTTCCATCCCTTTATCGACTTAAGTTTTTCCTTAATGTTTCCCATAATAAGCCCCATTACTTACAAATCAATCATCATTGCCATGCGCACCGCCGCAGACGTTATCGATGAACCAAAAACCACATCAACCTTCTTGTAAATTCCCTCTACGAGCTGACGTATTTTAGCGCGAGCCTCTTCATCAATTCCGTCATCAACAATAAACACGCTTTCACCGTCAATAGCAAATTGCACCGACTTGTACCCATTATAATCCAAAACAAAGCGCAAGCATTGTTGCAGTTGCTCTTCCGAACGAACAGACACACTATCAAGAAACGCTTGCTGAACTGCAATGCCGTCGACTTTTTCATCAATCTGCCCTGCAAAGCTCCCAAGCGATTGCACAATCACAAAAGTCACAACCACGCCAAAAACCGTGCGAGCATATTTTTTTATTGCTCCGTCGGGCAAAATTACGTCACACAGCATTGACAGAATCGCTATTGCCGTTATACTAATCACCCATCCCGCCATCAAAGCACCGTCCCGATTGTTATTAACATAAGAATGGCAAACATAAAACTCACAGCAGCTATAAGCGCCACAAAAAAGCTCAAACATTTTTCAACGGCAGTCAAGAGCGCAACAAGCTTATCCTCAACAATAGGCTGACTTATAGCTGCAACCGCCTGCAAGCCGAGTTTGACGCACAAAACGTAAGAAATAGGTTTGATAACAGAAATTAATAACACTGCCAATACAGCCAAACCGAATGCGTTTTTAATCAACGTTGAGCCAGCCAACACCATATCGAACCCGTCGGCTATGTATCCTCCGAGAAACGGTATATAGCTTTTTGCAGCAAATTTAGCTGCCCTCACCGAAACGCCGTCAAGTGCCCCCGCAGTGATGCCTTGCACCGACGTAAAGGCGGAAAAAATCATAAAAACCACACCAAGAATCCATCCGCCGAGATTATTTAGAAAGGATGAAAGCTTTTCCACACGCAAACTACCCGATAGTTTGCTTACCATAGCAAATATCAACGAGAATAACGATAAAGGTAACAAGCCCGTTTGAATAGCCGTTATCAGCGAGGAAAGCATTACCATCGACGGACGACAAACAGATTGCAAAGTGTTGCCACCTGTAGCAATTAACAACGTTAATGCAATGGGTGTTGCCGCTTCGGAAAGTGCCTCAACTTTTTTCAACAAATCGGACACAACAACATACACGCCTTTAATGAGTGAAAGCAACATAAGGATTACAACAGCCGTTCCAACAAAGGATATAACCTCTTCTGTATCCGACGAAACAAAACCACCGCTTGATCTGCGCACTAAGCCGACAATAACCATCACGGCAAAAATCGATATCAATCGAGGGATTAACTCGGTAATGTCCGCAAAAAAAATCGACAAAAAGTACGACAAAAAATCTGCAGCATCGTCAAATTCACCGTTGATAATTTTGCGTATTTTATCGGCAACCGAGCCAATGTCGTTTTGCCCGACCGCATCAAAGTTGCTAAAATCCATGTTACCAAGCCCGTCCTCAACACTGTCACGAATACTGTCCGTTATATCTGCTTGTGCCATAGGAGTAAAGGTCAACATTACAACAAGCAAAAACAATAATACGCACTTCATACCACCAACGCCTTTATCGTCTGGAAAAGCTGCGTAACAATTGGCAATGCACACAGCAGTATTGCCACCTTTGCCGCAAGCATAAGCTTATCGCCTAAGCTTTTACAGCCACTATCAACGCAAATTCCGTTGCCAAACTCGGCAATATAGCCGATACCGACAACTTTAATAATACAACTTATTGCAGCAGAGTCAATTGCCGCCTCCTCAGATAAACTATAAAAAGAATAAACAACTTCAAAAAGCTTATCGCACACAAGAGATAACACAACAACAGATGCGCCTATAGTTACTGCTACGGCAAACTCTGCCTTGGTTTGACGTACAATACACACAACCACTGCTGAAAGGGTTGCAACAGCAACAATTTTTACAATATTCATAGCTATAACCCAAATAAACCACTCAAGGAATCGTACAGCTGAACAAGCGCATCGAGCATCATAATAAAGGCAATAGCCAGCCCGACAACAGATATTACGGTTGCAATTTCCTCCCTACCGGCACGCTTTAACATCATGCCGACTATTGCGGTAATAAGACCAACTGCGGCAATTTTAAAAATAATTGCTATATCCATTTCACTACTCCACACGAGCCACTCGGCAAAACATAAGCTCGACCAACAAGGTATTTCGTTTTCTTAAAACATGCGCATATCTCATTTGAAAAATGAACGTAATTTGCTCGGTTATCAATATCATTCAAGCACTTTCGCACAAGACGACATATATAACAATCAAAAACACGCACAAAACACACCATCTGCTTACAGCAATAAAATACCAATCATTGCCCCTATCAACGCTCCAAGCTTGATATACAAACCACTTTTCTGCTTGGCTTGCTGCTCGATATTGATCTTGAGCTCATCAAAAACCTTTTGATAATACTCCAACTGCTTGTTTAATTCGTCGGCAGACATACAATTAATTTCTTTGAGAAAAGTCGAAAGAGTTTTGCGGTCTTGTTTGGAAAGAACAGCGTTTTGTTTTTCAACCCCACAAATATATTCTCCAAAGATTTTACTGCAACCAAGCGAAAACTCAGCATTAAAATCCTTAATACATTTTTGTCTTGAACGTACATTTACACGCAAAAGCGACACATATCGAGATAAATCCTCACAAAAGGTTATTTTAGCCCGCAGCCGCTCCTGCAAATAACTTCCGACCAAAATCCCACAAGTAATTGTGCAAAACAATATTACTATTTCTGTCATATTAGTTTAGATTTCTTGTTTTTCTGACATAGTTGAACGTATTTTCTCAGAATAAATTTGCCCTCGATGCTTTTTATCCAAAACAGTAATTATCTGAAAACTATTAAATACGTTACCTAACAGATTTTGAGCGTCCTCTACATTTTCACCATGCAGACTGCACGCCAGCCGAACTCCACAATTTACTGTACGACCAATCCACTTCGTGTCATTCTGCGATAGCTCATCACACACTATTCTATCAGGGCTAAGGGATCGAATTGCCACCTCGCAGGCATAATCGCGACGAACGTACCTAAAAATATCGAGATTGTGTTCATTGCTGCAAATAGGAAAAAGCTCTCCACGTTCATCCACTACTACCACATTTTCTCGCGCAGTTAGTCTTTGTGCAAAATCTCTCAAAAATGTTGTTTTACCACCACCGGGCGGAGCGATAACTAATAAATTCTTATCTACGCATTGTTCCATAATCTGCGCGGAAACGCATCGTACGTCATGAGGAAAACGAATACACAACGACGTAAAATGACGAAAGCTTATCGGATTATCATTACCTATATCACCACAAACTCCGATTCTCACGCCGTCATCCAGCGTGAAATATCCATTTACAAGCATTTTTTCAAAAGCGAACACGGAACCGTCGCAACAAGCCCGCACGATATCGTCACACACAGCGCCAAGCCTTCGTCCAAAAGCAATTGAACTTTCGAGATTAGTTTTACCAATCCAAAACCAAACGCCTTGTACAAGCACCCGTGCTACGCCATAATCCCTAATCCGCAGCTCCGTAATTCCGTCAACACCACTTATAACTCTTGCAATATCAACAGGGATACACTCAAGCAACCTCATACAATACACTATTTTGACCATTAAAAAGATATACGCCTTCGACATTTTCAGGCAAATAAATTCAGCGATACACCTAATCAAAAATACTTCGCCTAATACAATGAACCGATTATCTAAAACCAATAGACAGTATAATAATAATTTGCAAATTGATTAAAAGTTTCTATAAGTTTATTCTCTGGAAATAAAAAACTCGACCTATAAAAGGTCGAGTTATTCTTTGATTATACAAGATATTCCAGTTGAAAATAGCGTAAAATTATTTTGCTCTTTCCATGTATTCGCCGGTACGAGTGTCGATACGAATCATATCGCCTTCGTTAACAAACATAGGCACCATGAGAGAATAGCCTGTTTCAACCGTTGCGGGCTTGGTCGCGTTTGTTGCTGTGTTGCCGGCAACAGCGGGTTCACAGGTAACAACCTGTAATACAACAAAGTTGGGAGGTTCAACAGAAAAAGCCTCACCCTTGTAGAATTTAATGGTTGCAACCATGTTTTCCTTCAAAAACTGCAAAGCTTCCTCTACTTTTTCCTTGTTAAGGGGAACCTGCTCGTATGTTTCGCTATCCATAAAGTAATAGATATCTCCATCAGAGTACAGATATTCCATTTCCTTATTTTCGATATGTGCCAACTCAAACTTTTCCGACGGGTTAAAAGTTTCCTCGCGTACAGCGCCCGTCATAACGTTTTTGATTTTCGTTCTAACAAAAGCTGCGCCTTTACCCGGCTTAACGTGCTGAAAGTCCACAATAGTATACACGCCGTTATTGTAAACAAAGGTTACGCCTTTTCTAAAATCACCTGCTAAAATCATTAAATGATTCCTCCCTTATATTTCCATTCAATTATTATCAATAAATTCGTTTTGTTGACAAGTTTGTAAGCACACACAACTGTGCGTTCGACATCAATTCGCAATAAACCAAACAACTACTATAGTATTATAATATTTTTGTCGGACATTGTCAAATCAATAACACCAGATTCTTTAATTACAAGCAAATCTTCTATCCGAACGCCGCCAACGCCTGCAACGTAAATACCAGGTTCGCATGTTATCAGTTGATTGTGTCCAATTACGCTGCTCGAACGCATAGATGCATAAGGCGATTCGTGGATATCAATACCCAGACTATGCCCCGTACTGTGCGTAAAATATTCCGCGTAACCGTTTGCCTTTATCACCTCACGGCAAATTGCGTCAAACTCTTTGCCGCTCATGCCACAGTATGCATTTGCGATACCAGCCTTTTGTGCCATCAGCACAACGTTGTAGATGTTACGCATCTCTTCCGAAGGCTCGCCCAAAAATACCGTTCTTGTCATATCCGAGCAATACCCGTTATAACGCGCACCAAAGTCCATCGTAATTGCATCGCCCAAGGCAAGTTTTTTGTCCGTAGGATGAGCGTGCGGTTTGGACGAATTGATACCCGATGCGATAATCGTATCGAAAGCAAGACCGTCTGCACCGTTTTTTGCCATAAGATACTCAAGCTCGACCTTGAGTTCACGTTCGGTCATTCCCACTTTGATTATATCCAAAACCTGTGCAAATGCCTTATCCGTTATAGACTGTGCCTTTTTTATATATGCAATTTCCTCGTCGCTTTTAACGCTACGCATGGCATTTATATGCTTACCTACTGGATGCAGCTCAAAATCGGGCAAATTTGCCTTCATATCGTCAAACTCTGCGACCGTAAGCTCTGTATCCTCAAAACCGACTTTGTTAACGTTATTTGCCTTAAAAATCTCCGCAAGTGTCTGGTAAGCACTTGTGCCGTTGGCAATTTGAACAACCTCCAGGCTTTCACTTTCAAGCTCGGTAGCCATCTCGTAGTATCTCGGATCGGTAATAAAAATCGATTTATCACGCAAAATGGCAAGAAATCCGAACGTCGATGCGAACTCCGTAAAATAAAAACGGTTTTTATCACTAACGACTAAACAAGCGTCGATATCAGCCAACTCAAAAAGCTTATTTGTATTTTTCATATTTCCTCCTTACAAACTTTCATAGATACGCTTCATTTCCAAAGCGTCCTCTGCCTGCGTCCCGTCCGATTCGCAGATAATCACAGGCGAAAACCCAATTTTTTTTATTGCTTTTGCCAAAGGGACAAAGTCGGGACCAAATACTGTATCGGCAAAAGTCAAATGCCTAACCTCGCCGCCTTGTGAATACTCTATTTTTGAAAAATGCACATGCATTTTGCTTGCACGCTCGTGTCCCAAAGCATTTTCAACATGCGCCAAAATTGCCTCAAAATCCTCTTGCGTTTTCAAGCTACCATATGTTCGTGCATTTATATGCCCAAAATCAATTGTCGGCAACAAAAAATCTGCCGCTCTACAAAAATCCGTAACTTCAGTGACATCGCCTATCTGATTGATTTTACCCATCGTTTCCGGACAAAGCCAAATATTGTTATCTATATGCGGAGCAATCAGCTCAGCAAGCCTTTTAATGCGTTCGTTAGCAAGCTTAACGGCATCCGTTCTGGTCATTTTGCCAACCGTTGCAGGATGAAAAACCACACGATTTGCGCCCATCACCTTTGCTTTTGCAAGGCTATCTAAAACATATTTATACGAACCTTCCGCCTTTTGGTCATCAGGATTTGCAAAATTTATATAGTATGGTGCATGGACGGAAAGCTCAATACCATATTCTGCCGCCCTTTTCGCCAAAGCCGCAGCTTTTTCGTCACCAATATTAATACCCCTGCCAAATGAGTATTCGTATGCATCAAGCCCTTTTTGCGCCAACCAACTTGGTGCATCAAGAGTTGATTTGTTTCCTTCGGCATAAAAGCTTTTAGAGTTACCACTCGGACCGAATTTAATCATTTTTCACCGCCTGCTTATCTCGTTCAATTTGTAGGATAAGCTCGTTTTCGCTATCAAATTTTTGTATCGGGCGCAAAAAACGCGTAAGATACAACGTTATCTTTTGACCGTACAGATTCCCGTCAAAATCCAGCAAATACGCTTCTACCGTAGGTGAAGCAATGCCATAGGTTGGTTTTGCACCAATATTGACAATGCATTTATATACCCCTGTGGCTGTTTGTACAAATCCGCCAAAAACTCCCGTTGGCAAAAGCTTATCATTTTGTACCGATAGATTAGCCGTGGGAAAGCCTAACCTTCTACCAACGTGTCTGCCCGTCGTAACTGTACCACTAATGCAATACGGCTCACAAAGCAACTCGTTTGCCTCGATAATCTTGTTTTGATCAACAAGCTCGGTAATATGCGTCGAGCTTATTTTTTGACCATCCGCCATAACGCAATCCGTAATACAAAGCTCAACATTATCCGTCAAAAGCCGCCCAAGGTCTTTCGCAGAAAGTCTATCCGAGCCAAAGCTGTAATCGAAGCCACAGCAAACGCCCGTTAATTTCACGTTCAAAGTCAACTCACGCACAAACTCTGCGCCGCTTATTGCCGCAAATTCGGGCGTAAAATCCGCATATAGAACAATTTCAACACCAATCTTAGAATAAAGCTCTAATCGCTCCTCAAAGGTAAAAAGCGAGCTTTTGCGGAGCTTATTACCCCTAAATGTAAATAATGCGAGACGTGCGCCTTGCCTTGTGGCGAGCTTTTTTGCTTGGTCAATAACCGCAATATGCCCTTTATGCAAGCATCCAAAGTAGCCCAAGCAGACCACCACGGGCTCATCAACTTTTTGTCCAAATTGAACCGTTTTCATTTTTATAATGCATTTTTTAGATAGTAATCTATCTTAAGACGTCCATGGTCGTTGCGTCCGAGCCCAAAAAATACGCCCCCGCACATAACCTTAAAATACCCGTTTACTTCAGGAGCCTTAACGTAACGCGCACAGTCGATATCCTTGAACAGTGCCTCGTCAAACACAATTTCCGACAGGTCATTTAACGGATAACTTATAGGCTTAAGGTAGTCCGTAGCGTTGCCTTCGCGTAGTTCGTCAAGAGTAACGCTATCGGAAATATCAAAGCAGCCCGATGCAAGCCTGATAAGCCCGCTCATGTATCCAACCGTACCCAAGCATGCGGCAAGGTCATTTGCCAGCGAGCGAATATATGTTCCGCCACTGCATTTAATATCCAGCACAAACGTGTCGTGCGAATGCTGCCTTAGCAGTGTATATTGATAAATCGTAACTCTACGAGGCTTTAGTTCCAAACTAACGCCGTTCCGTGCAAGCTCATAACAACGTACGCCGCCCACGGATAAAGCCGAGTACATAGGTGGAATTTGGTCAATTTCGCCCAAAAAGCTTGGTAAAACATCTTCTATTTGCTGAGTGGTCGGAATAACGTCGCTTGTAGCAGTAAGTTTACCATAAGCATCCAATGTGTCCGTTGTTTTACCAAAAGTAAAAAATGCGCGATAATACTTAACCTTGTTTGTTAGATAATCAAACAGCCTTGTTGCTTGTCCGACGGCTACGGGCAAAACGCCGCTTGCTCCGGGGTCAAGCGTACCGAGATGTCCGACTTTTTTTTCTTTCAAAATGCGCCTTACACACACAACGACGTCGCTTGCCGTTGCGCCGACAGGCTTTAGTACATTAACAAATCCGTTCATAGCCAATACCCAACTACTCGAACGATTTTTTCGATAACTTCTTCCAACATACCGTTAATCATACATCCGCTTGCCAGTTCATGTCCACCGCCGCCAAACTCCTCGCAGACCTTGCGAACAGAGAAATCCTTGCCGCGCATACTCACCTTGTAAACGTCGTCGGCATATTCCGATATACACACGCCTATTTTTGCAGTGTCCACCTCGATAGCAAACCTAACAAGTCCACTTGTTGCTGACATATCGAGGTCAAACTGCCGTAAATCATCCTTTGTAACGTACAAAAGAAGCATTTGATTATCGTAATAGCTTCTAATTCGAGATAGCACTCTGCCAATTAACTTGGTTTCTGCAATGGTCGTATCTCTAAAGAATACGGTGTATACCTTTTGTATATCCGCACCAAGCTCAACCAACTCTGCCGCCATCAAGAACGAGGCGGAATCGGTGTTGCGATTGGCAAAGTTGCCCGTATCGGTACATAGCCCCATATAAAGGTACGTTGCAATTTCGCTATCAATGGGCATTTCACCCGCCCGTAAAATTTCGTAAATGATTTGGCATGTACTTGCATAATCTAACACACAGTTATACTCGGAAAAGTACTCGCCGCAATGATGGTCGAGGGTAAGGGTATTTTTGAATGCGGCGTAAGGTCCGCTATACTGACCTACTCTAAAAATATCTCCGCAATCAACCGAAACAAACAGGTCGTACTTGCCGAAGAAATTTTCATGCACTACCGCCGTTTTGTCAAAACGTTTAAGCTTGTCGTTAAGCTCGGTATCGCAAAAAACCTCGACGGTTTTTCCCGCCTTGCGCAAGGCAAGGCAAAGCGCAACGCTTGCGCCGATTGTATCTCCGTCGGGGTTTGTGTGCGCAAAAAGCGCGATTGCATTATTATTTTGTAGAAGTGTTGCCGCTTGACTAATCGTCGTTTTTTGATACTTCATTTAAGATTTCCGTTATTTTTTGTGCATACTGCATAGAGGTATCCAAAATAAAGATAAACTCCGGTACCTTGCGAATATGCATTGCCTTGGATATTTCTCGGCGAATCAGTGGCTCGCTTTCCTTTATTGCCATAAAGGTCTGCGCGCCCTTTGCCGCGTCAGTGGAGAATATGCTAACGTACACCTTTGCCGTCGACAATTCTCGGTCACAATCCACCTCCAAAACGGTAAACATTTCAGTAATACGCGGATCCTTGACCTTTTTTGTCAATAGTTCAGCAATGTAACGCTTAAACTCCGAATTAAGCTTGTCTACACGATTGCTCATTGTTGTATTTCTTCTACCTGATAAATTTCAAACACGTCGCCAACCTTGATATCGTTGTAGTTGACAACGGAAATACCGCACTCATATCCTGCTGCAACTTCCTTAACGTCATCCTTAAAGCGTTTAAGTGCGTTAATATTGCCGTCATAAATGCTGATATTGTTGCGATAAATACGCACCTTGCCGTTGCGTACAGCCTTACCGCTTGTAACGTATGCACCTGCAACAGCTCCCACACCGGTAATTTTGAAGACCTCGCGCACCTCAACGGAACCGGTGATTGTTTCCTTATACTTGGGCGCAAGCATACCCTTCATTGCAGCGGTAACGTCATCAACGGCATCGTAAATTACGCTATACAAGCGAATATCCACGCCCTCTTTTTCCGCAAGTGCTTTTGCGTTGGAATCAGCACGCACGTTAAAGCCGATAACAATTGCATCAGATGCCTTGGCAAGAATAACGTCAGTCTCGTTGATACCGCCCACACCTCCGTGAATGGCAGATACCTTAACTTCGTCGTTGGAAATCTTTTCCAAACTGCCCTTTAACGCTTCAAGACTACCCTGCACGTCTGTTTTGATGATTATGTTCAAGTTCTTAAGCTGTCCCTCGGAAATACGTCCAAACAAATCGCCAAGATTCATCGATGGTGCTTGACGTGCATTTTCCAACTTAATCTTGTCCTTACGTTCCTCAGCGGCTTTTTTGACAAGTTTTTCATCGGCAACATACATAAAGTCGCCAGCCTGCGGCACTTCGGAGAAGCCCAAAACCTCAACGGGTATAGACGGACCAGCGGACTTCACTTTACGTCCCTTGTCGTCGAACATCGCCCTGATTTTACCTGTAGCAGAACCTGCAATTACGCTATCGCCGATTTTAAGCGTTCCGTTACTAACCAAGATTGTTGCAACCGGTCCCTTGCCCTTATCCAGTTTTGCCTCGATAACGGTACCGGTCGCCTTCTTATCGGGATTAGCCTTGAGTTCCTTGATTTCAGTAACAAGCAAAACACTTTCCAAAAGTTGTTCGATACCCATCTTGCTTTTAGCTGAAACGGGAACCATAATAGTATCGCCGCCCCACTCCTCAGCAAGCAAGCCGTATTCCGTGAGTTGTTGCTTAACTCTTTCCGGATCAACGTGCGGCTTATCCATTTTGTTGATTGCAACGATAATGGAGACATCTGCAGCCTTTGCGTGGTTTATTGCCTCAATTGTTTGCGGCATAACGCCGTCGTCGGCTGCAACCACGATAATTGCCACGTCGGTAATCTTTGCGCCTCTTGCACGCATTGCCGTGAATGCGGCGTGTCCCGGAGTATCGATAAAGGTGATAGGCTCACCGTTGCACTCAACTGTGTATGCACCAATGTGCTGCGTAATACCGCCTGCCTCGCCACTGGTTACGCTCGTGTTACGAATAGCGTCCAAAAGTGACGTCTTACCATGGTCAACGTGTCCCATAACAGTAACGATAGGCGGACGCTTTGTGTTGTTTTCCAGTCCGTCGTCCTCCGACGCACCACTGATAATTTCTTCGGCTGTTTTTTCCAGCTTGAGTTCCAAAGTTACTCCGTACAAACCGGCAATATATTCGGCGTAGTCAAAATCAACAGTATCGTTGATGGTTTTCATTACGCCTTCCTTGAACAGTTGTTTGATAATTTCCGATGCGGAAATACCAATTTTTTCGCTCAAGCCCTTGATGGAAACTTCTTGCGTAGTAATAACGGCATTGGTAATTTTGGGAGCAACCACCGTTTTGGTATCACTCGATTTTTTATTGCGATTGCGGCGAACAACCTTGTCCTCGTCGTAATCTGTCGAAAAATCTTTGGTAAGCAGATTCTTCCTGCTCGAAACACGTTTTTCGTCAGGATGTTCCTTGGTCTTATTTTTATTGCCGTAATTCTTTTGAGGTTCTGGACGGGGTGCTTCGGCAACAACAAACTTCTTTGCACTCGGCTTAACGGAATTTTGCCCCTGAGCAGGACGCCTTCCGTCCTTATCATTAGCGCGTCCTTGTCCACGGTTATCCTTTGACGCGTCGCCTTGACGTTGCCCTCTCTGTTGCTTTGGATCTGTTTTTTTATCCGCAGCGGCATTACGCCTCAAAGCGGATGTGTCAAGGAACTTACGCACCTTTACGTTGCCTTTTTCGTCGGTGTAGGTTTTAACCTCTCTGCCGTTTTCGGTCGTAACCACAACGGTAGGCGTAGCCTTTACATCCTGTTTAGGCTGCTCAACAGTAGGCTGTTGTTGCTCCGCCACCTTGCTCGGTTTAGCGGGCTGCTCCGGCTTATCTGCGCTCTTTTTGGCAGACTTATCCTGTTGCTGTGCCTTTGGCTTATCCTGCTGCGGCAGTTTTGCAGTTGCGGTCTTATGCTCATTCTCAACAGATGCACTCGGCTCAGTAGCCTTAGTTTGGATAGGCTCCTCTACAATGGGCGCAACCTCCTCCGAAACTACTACGGGTGCAGGCTGAGCCTGAACTTCTTCTACGGATTGCGAAGGCTGAGCAATATTCTCAACGGTTGCTTGCTCGGCAGCAGCTTGTTCCGCCGCCTCTGCCTGCTTTAGCAGAGCTTTGCGCTGTGAAATTACCAAAGCTATTTCGTTTGCGCGCTGTCTTGCCTTGGCAGCAGCTTGCTGCAATTCCTTAGCAACGCCCAAAACGTTTGATTTAACGCCCTTGATATTTTCAAAGCTTTTATTTTGTTGAGTATTAGTAGTTTTTGCCATCTTTACCTCCAACAATCTACCTTACAAATTACTTTACATTATTTAGCACTGCGTCAGCAAGCGATTTATCACAAATAGCCAACGCCTTGCAGTTACGCTGCGCCAACAACGGATAATCCTGCACCGTTGCAATCGGCAACCCCTTTGCTTGCGCGCACTCCTCCATTGCGACAAGCGACCGCTCGGAAATACTTTCCGTCACAACAAGGAGATACATTTTTTTGCGGTAACGAACGATGTTATCTACTCCGAAAACCGCCGCGCCTTTTTTTATCGCAAACCCGATATAGGTTTCAATTTTGCTGTTCAATTATACTCTCCAAGTCTGCGGCTACCGCTTCAAGCGAAAAGCCGTTTGCACGCGCAAAGCCCTTGCTTTTTAGCGCACGCTCGATGCACGTTTTACACGGACATAGATAAACGCCCCTGCCTTGCAACTTGCCCGTAGTATCCAGCTTAACGCCGTCAGACGTGTTAACAATCCTAACAAGCTGATTTTTGGGCTTCATCTCTCTGCACGAAACGCACATTCTTTCGGGCATCTTTTTGTTTTTCACGATTACCTCGCCACAAAATTACTGTTCGCTTTCCTCGGCGATGCTATCGAACATACCGCTCTTCATTGCAGCCGTATATGATTTAACGTCGATTTTCCAGCCGGTAAGCTTAGCGGCAAGACGTGCGTTTTGTCCTTCCTTGCCGATAGCCAACGACAGCTTTTCGTCAGGAACAATAACCTTTGCTTCCTTTGTTTCCTCATCGGCTTGTACGATAAGCACCGTAGCGGGAGAAAGCGCACGAGCAATAAAGTCTAAGATATCGCTACTCCAAGGAATGATGTCAATTTTTTCTCCGCCGATTTCCGAAACTATGGCGTTAACTCTTGCTCCCTTGTTACCAACGCAAGCACCAACCGCGTCAATTTCCGGATCGGTTGAATACACCGCCATCTTTGTACGGAAGCCGGCTTCACGCACGATAGCCTTTATTTGCACGATATCCGCCCTAATTTCCGGCACTTCGTTTTCAAACAAACGCTTGATAAACTGGTAATTGCTACGAGAAAGTACAACCTGCGTTCCGCCCACGCCATCGCGCACACGCTTGATTACCACTTTGATTTTGTCGCCGGGGTGATAGCTTTCACCGGGAATTTGGTCCTGCGGCGCAAGCACGCCTTCCATCTGATTTTTGCCGATTTCAACAAAAATTGTGCCGTCGTCCTTAACTCTGGTAACAACGCCGATAAGCAACTCGTTTTCCTTATCGGAATACTGGCTGAACGTAACGTCCTTTTCCGCCTGATGCAGGCTGTTAATGATAACCTGCCTTGCGTTTTGTGCAGCAATACGTCCAAAGGTGCGCGGATCGATTTCGTTCAAAACCTCGTCGCCGATTTTATACGATTTTTTGATGTTTTTGGCATCGGCAAGCGAAATTTCCTTTTCAGGCGTTTCCACCGTTTCCACAACGTATTTGCATGTATAGGCACGAATGGTAAACTTTTCCGGATTGGTTTTTACGATAACGTTGCACGCCTCGCCGAGCTGCTTTTTGCAAGCAATGGTCAACGCCTGTTCCAACGATTCGATAACTCTTTCCTTACTGATTCCCTTTTCGTCCTCTAACTGATCCAAAGCAAGAAAAAACTCTTTGCTTGTCATTGCTGTTTCCTCCTAAAAAACGATTATCGGCTCAACCTTTGCCGTATCTTTTTTGCTAAAAATAATTTGTTCACCCTTTACCGACAACGTAAAGGTATTTTCGTCGTAGGCAACCAGCGTGCCCTTGTACTCCTTTTTGCCGTTATGGGGCTGATAAAGCTTTACGGATATTTCCTTGTTAAGATTGCGCTTGTAATCGTGCGCCAACTTTAATGGTCTATCTATCCCCGGCGACGACACGTTTAACGTGTACGATACGTCAATCGGGTCAAGCTCGTCTAACGGTGCGTCAATTGCCCTATGCAACCGTTCGCAGTCATCTATCGTAACACCGCCGTCCTTGTCGATAACAATGGTCAAGTTCATACCATCGTACTTTTTTTCGTACAAAACCTCGATGACCTCTAAGCCCATTTGCTCGGCAATGGGCGCAACTAACGCCATCACACTATCGGAAACTTTTCCCATAAAAACCTCCTAACAGTAAGTTGAGAGTGGAGAAAAAAGCCTCCACTCTCACCGTAGTAAACAAGATTGATACACTGGTAAGAAAACCATCACAGCAACAGCCTCATAAGAGCGGCAAACACAACACACAACTCGGCAAAAACCAATTAAATTTGTGGCTGACATTGCTATTTAGGTTTCAATGTATATTTATTATATCACATAAATATTTGCTTGACAACCGTTTACACTAAATTTGTGCTATAAGAAGTTTTTTTATTGCTACTTATAATAACTAAAATGTCAAAATTATTTTCATTTTACAAATTTGCAGTTTCGACACAATGATTAATATTTGCATTTTAGGTATAAAAAAAACATCAAGCCAATTGCAAGCAAGTGGTATTTTTTGCACAACGATAAGTAAGCTTAAATGCACACAAGCCGTCAAACAAGCAGAAATTAATATAATCGCAACAAACAAAACAACAAATTATATAAAATACGTTTACCCAAAAAACCAACGAACGCTGCGTTTACTATGGTTAAGGGGCAGACAATTTTGCCTGCCCCAATGATGTTTAAATTATCGTCTTAATACGATACTCAATCCGCATATATTTGAGTTTAAGTAGTTTAATTTATCTTTTACAAAAAAAATTCACTACACGATATTACACTTTATAAAATGCCGACAACGATTTATTGTCTTTAAGTTATTGTTAATTATTAATAGTTTCACTTCCCGATTTCATATATCGACCTGTTTTGCCATTAATAGTTATTTCCTGTTTATTTCCTAAATACCAATAGTAATTGTTTGTGCAAATACCCTCGAGTTGCCCAATCAACTTTTCGTCCGTCACTAATTGACCGCTTTCATTTTTTGTCTGCATTGTTCTTTGATACGGCAAATAAATGTCTGTTGAAAGCGCTGCGATACTCTCATATGTTCCACAGAACGATGAGGATGTAATCACATCATCTTCCCAGTTTGTATCCCCACCATACCAAAGACGTGACCAAGTTGCCTCATTGATAGATGTAATTACATCGAATGAGTTAGTTCCTTCGAAAATGATAGTGCCCTTGTCCTCAATATATCCCGCAACTTTTGCAACATATGCAGCGCCCAAAACCTTAGTATCTGTGACCGTCACATTTTTAATAGTTGCCTTACCTGTTTCTGAAATACTCCCAATTAATGCTCCGGCTTTATCACAACCATCGACTACACAATTCCTAATTGTTACATTTTCAATAAGAACAGTACCAGCAACTTGACCAAACAATATACCGGAATGTCCATAAGCGTTACCAGAGTCAGATGTATCTTCGACAATGGTATTAGCTATCGTAACATCTTTTAACGCAACAACAGCACCTTTTGACACTTTATTGATAAGACCATAGTAATAGTCCTTTGGCTCATCTTGCCAACGACCAAGCGTTGTATTTGTATCCGAACGCACGCCGGAGATAGTATGTGAGTTTCCATTAATAGTAACGTTCTTATTTAATGTTCCAAAAGAAGCATCAGAGCCAAGTAAATCAACATCTTTATCAAGCGTTATCTCTATCGTTTTAACATCTTTCAAAGTAACATTCTTATTTACGTTCTCAATCAAATGTGCAAGTTGTGCGCCACTCGACACATTTACCTTTGCTGTATTTGAAACAGATGTATCAACATTTTTCTCCCATGAACTATCCGTGGGCACGTCGCCGGAAAGGGACATACGTTGTACGTTATCAGCAACAGTTACGTTTGTGGGATAAACAATTTCGCCGTCCTTATCGGTATAAATTACCATCGGGCGGTTATCTACCAATACAAAATAGAAATAGTGGTCTTTTTGCAAAGGTCTGTAGTCCTCAAGGTTGATATCGTGCGTATCAAGTGCTTTAACGGCATCGGCAACGTTCTTAATTGAACCGTCAACGGAATCCATTGCAAGGAATTCGTTCATTATGCGTACAGCTTGCTCGTCAGCCGACTTATTAGCTTTGCTTACCAAACTGCTGATGGTAGGAATGAGCACTGCCGCAAGAATGGCAATAACTACTATGACCACTACCAGCTCAACAATCGTAAAGCCACGCTTGTGTTGCTTTTTGTTCATTTTAATTTTTCTCCTTAAAATATTGTATTTTTTATATACTCTCACGCAATGCGTGTTTGTACCATAATTATTGTTAAGATGTAGGCTCGCCGCCCTAATGTCATTCTTGTTTTTTTTCTGCGATGTTAACAATGACATTAAGTGTATTTATAAACCACATCTTTTGCACTATCCGCCCTCTTGTCATTCTAAGCGGAGCGCAGCGAAGTCGAACTGCGTAGCAGTGCGAGGCGTGAGCCGAAGCAGAATCTAAGGGCGGCACAGGTAATATATAATCTTGTGCTTTTTGATGGCGGGAGCAAGCCCCCGCCCTACGGTTCGACCATGTTTACAATGACTAACCGTATGGATTTTTTAATTACCACAATTCCTCAGTCAGCATAGCTGCCAGCTCCCTTTACACAAGGGAGCCTTTTGAGCGATTAAACAGCTTTACGAAAAAGAATATACTAGATCCCGATGCTTACGCATCGCCCTACGGGTTCGACTGCGTGCTATCGCACTCCGCTCAGGATGACACTAAATAATGTATTTAGTCAACACTGCACTTCCGCAAAAATGCGCAAAAAAGCCGTAGTATCGCTAAAAAATCGATACTACGGCTATATTACCTG